>NZ_JCADBQ010000001.1:0-798625 GCF_059359355.1 Micromonospora sp. ZG13 | reverse complement strand
ACCGCATGAGCGTCGACAACCTCGCCGACTGGATCGCCACCCGCGGCTACACCGCCTGACCAGCAGCCCCGCACCACCCAACGACGACAAGGGCCGACCCCCACCCGGGGACCGGCCCTTTCGTCATACCGTTGTCGGGCGTCGAGCTAGCCGGAGGCGCCACGCCGCCGAGCCGGAACGTTGCGCCGAGCCCGGAAGGAGCCGAGGGGCCTCGGCGCACCGGACCGGCCCGAGCGCGGCGTCGAGCCCGGGCGCGTCGAGGCGCGTCAGTTCACCGGGACCGGCGGGCCGTCGCCGACGAGGCGGAACGAGGATTCGCCGACCGGCTCGACGAGGCCGTCCCGTACCAGCCCGGCGAGGGCCCGGGACCGCTGGACGTCGTCGGCCCACACCTGGTCGAGCCGCTGGTGCGGCACCGGCCCGGTGGCCTCGCGCAGTACGCCGAGCAGCAGCCCGCGTACCTGCCGGTCGGTGCCGGCGTACCGCTGGGGGCGGCGGGTCGGACCCGCGGGCGCCTCGCGGCCGGACGCGCGCCAGGCGCAGACCGACTCGACGGGGCAGGCCCCGCAGCGGGGCGACCGGGCGACGCAGACCACCGCGCCCAGCTCCATGAAAGCCGCGCTGGCCAGGGCGGCAGCGGCCGGTTCGGTGGGGAGCAGTTCCTCGGTGGCGACCAGGTCGGCCGGGCGGGTGACCGGGCCGGCGTCCGGTTCGCCGGCGATCGCCCGGCAGACGACCCGTCGTACGTTGGTGTCGACCACCGGGTGCCGCTGACCGTACGCGAACGCGGCGACCGCCCGGGCCGTGTACGTGCCGACGCCCGGCAGGGCCAGCAGCTGGTCGAGCCGGTCCGGGACGTGGCCCCCGTGGCGCTCGACGATCGCCACGGCGCAGTCCCGCAGCCGTACCGCCCGGCGGGGGTAGCCGAGCCGTCCCCACATCCGGATCGCCTCGGCGGGGCTGTCCGCCGCCAGGGCGGCCGGCTCCGGCCAGCGCGCCAGCCAGGCCTCCCAGGCGGGGAGCACACGCACGACCGGCGTCTGCTGGAGCATGACCTCGCTGACCAGGATGGCCCACGGGCTCACGTCGGGCCCGCGCCAGGGCAGGTCGCGGGCGTTCTGCTCGTACCACCGGCTGACCATGGTGGCGAAAGTGGGCTCAGTCATCGCGCCGCCGATGATGTCACGCGGCCCACGACCGGAGCGGCGCGGGCGACGACGCGCCGCCCGCCTCGCCCTGGCCTGCGGCGACCCGGCCGCCCGCCGCGTCCCGATCGAAGCCGGGCGTACCCCGCCGCCCACCGTCGGCCGCATAGCGTCCCGCTGGCTGGGCGGTGCGGGCGGGGTGCTGCGGCGGCGGCGGACGGATCGGGCAGAATGCCCGGATGAACGAGCTCGCGATCACCGTCATCGGCCGGGACCGGCCGGGCATCGTGGCCGACGTCGCCGAGGTGCTGGCCCGGCTCGGCGCGAACCTCACCGACAGCACGATGACCCGGCTGCGGGGGCACTTCGCGATGACCCTGATCTGTGTGGGCCCGGCCGCCGCCGACGTCGAGGCCGCGCTGGCGCCGCTCTCCGCCGACGGTCAGCTGCTGGCGACCGTACGCGCGGTCACCCCCGACGGTGAGACGGCTCCCGCCGGCGAGCCGTACGTGATGGCGGTGCACGGCGCGGACCGGATGGGCATCGTGGCGGCGATGACCCGGGTGCTCGCCGAGGCCGGCGGCAACGTCACCGACCTGAGCACCCGGCTGGCCGGTGCGCTCTACGTCGTGGTGGCCGAGGTGGAGCTGCCGCCCGGAACGGCGGACGAGCTGGCCGGACGGTTGACCGCGGCGGCTGCGGAACTGGGCGTCGGGGTGACCCTGCGCCCGGCAGATCCGGACGTGCTGTGACCGGCGGCGAGCGCGGCCCGGACAGCGAGGCGTACGCGGGCCTCGGCGACTGGACCCCGGATTCGCTGGGCGTGCCGGGGGAGGTGCGGCCCGTGGTGTCCGCCCCGGAGCCGGTGCTCACCTACGTCGGCGGTGAGGTGGACCCGACCGCCGAGGAGACCGTACGGCTGGCCGCCGACCTGATCGCCACCATGCGGGTGTCGCCGGGCTGCGTCGGGCTGGCCGCCCCGCAGATCGGTGTGGCCGCGCGGGTCTTCGCGGTGGACGTGGTCGGCCACCCGAAGGCGCTCACCGTGCACGGCACCTTCGCGCTCTGCAACGCGCGGGTCGTCGAGGCGAGCCGGTGGAAGGTCGCCCGGGAGGGCTGCATGTCGGTGCCCGACCTGACGGGGGACGTCAAGCGGGCGAGCCGGCTGGTGGTGGAGGGCGTGCTGCCGGGCACCGGCCGGCCGGTACGGCTGGTGACGGACGGGTTCGAGGCGCGGGCCCTCCAGCACGAGATCGACCACTGCGCCGGTCTGCTCTTCCTGGACCGGGTCGCCGGCGCCCACGCCATCTACCAGCGCAAGGTGTACCTCTGAGTGGCGCCGGCACGTCGACCGAGCGTCGCCGACGGGACACGGTCGGCACGCGGAACCGTCGCAAGTGGAGGGTTGGCGCGGTGAGCCGTGGCGGACTCGGCGCGTCGCGCGGTGCTGGCGTGCCCCGCGCCGCTACGGTGGGGGCATCATGCGTCTGACGGTCGGCCCCCTGCCCCCCGCCGTTTACTGGCGGCGTCGCGCCGTCGTACTCGGAGCGGGGCTTCTCTTCCTGATTGTCCTGCTCTATTCGTGCACCGGTTCGAGCCGGAACGCGAACAAGGGCGGCGACGCGCAGCCCTCCGCGGGTGCGACGTCGTCCGGTGCCTCGCCGGAACCCACCGGCTCGGTGCTCACCCCGCAGACCGGGGCGCCCTCGCCGGGCGCGCCGGGTGGCCCCGACGCCGGTGAGCCGTCGGGTGGTTCCGCCGGTGACCCGCCGGGTGGTTCGGTCACCACCGATTCGCCGCCGGTGGCGCCCGTGGTGCCGGCCGTCGACGACGGCACCTGCACGGATGCCGAGATCACGGTGACCCCGGTGGCCCAGCCCGCCTCGGTGGTGCGCGGGGCCGTCGTGGACCTGCAACTCAAGATCAAGAACCGGTCGGAGCGGACGTGCAGCCGCGACGTCGGCGCCTCCGTGCAGGAGTTGTTCATCAAGTCGGGGGCGGAGAAGATCTGGTCGTCCGACACGTGCGGCACCGCCCAGGGCGCCGACGTGCAGTCCTTCACCCCGGGCTTCGAACGCTCCTACCAGGTGGGCTGGAACGGCCGCGACACCACCAAGTGCGCCAACGGGGTGGCGGCGGGCCCCAACCCGCCGGCCGGCACCTACCAGGTCTTCGCCCGGGTCGGCACCAAGCTCAGCGAGCCGGTCAAGCTCACCGTCACCAACTGACCGCCCGCACGCCCCGTGGGTGCCCCCGGCCCGGCCGCCAGCGGGTGCCGGGCGATCAGGAACGGCCCGCCTCGGCCGGCTGGTCCGCCCAGCGCCGCCCACTGCTCGACGCAGCCGGGGCCGGGCCTCGGACGGCGTGCACCACGGCCTGCGGCCCGCCGGGACAAGGGCCGCTCCGGTACGTGCACCGGTCGCCGTCGGGGTGGGTCGAGGTGCCCAGGCCCGGCCGGGGTCAGACGTAGCGTTCGAGGATCGACGCCTCGGCGAGCCGGGACAGCCCCTCGCGGACGCCCCGGGCGCGGGCGTCGCCGACCCCCTCGACGGCCTGGAGATCCTCGACCGTGGCCCCCAGCAGGCGCTGGAGACTGCCGAAGTGCACGACGAGGCGGTCGACCACGGTCACCGGCAGCCGGGGCACCTTGGCCAGCAGCCGGAAGCCGCGCGGGCTGACCGCCGCGTCGAGGGCGTCGGACGCGGCCGGGTAGCCGATCGCCTTGGCGACCGCGACCAGGTCGATCAGCTCGGTGGCGCCCAGCAGGTCGAGCTCCACCAGCGCCTCGTCGAGGGTGCGGGACTTCCGGCCGGCCGGCAGGTAGTCCCGGATCACCAGGGTGCGGTCGGCGTCGACGCCGGCCATCAGCTCGTCGAGTTGGAGGGCGAGCAGTCGGCCGTCGGTGCCCAGTTCGACCACGTAGCCGGCGATCTCGTCGGCGATCCGGCGGACCATCTCCAGCCGCTGCACGACGGCGACCGCGTCCCGTACGGTGACCAGGTCCTCGATCTCCAGGGCCGAGAGGGTGCCGGAGACCTCGTCCAGCCGGAGCTTGTAGCGCTCCAGCGTGGCGAGCGCCTGGTTGGCGCGGGACAGGATCGCCGCCGAGTCGTCCAGCACGTGCCGCTGGCCGTTGACGTAGAGGCTGATGATCCGCATCGACTGGCTGACCGAGATCACGGGATAGCCCGTCTGCCGGGCGACCCGCTCGGCCGTGCGGTGCCGGGTGCCGGACTCCTCGGTGGGGATGGTCGGGTCGGGCATCAGGTGCACGGCGGCCCGTACGATGCGCGTGCCGTCGCTGGAGAGCACGACCGCGCCGTCCATCTTGCACAGCTCCCGGACCCGGGTGGCGGAGAACTCGACGTCGAGCGGGAACCCGCCGGTGCAGAGGCCCTCGACCACCTTGTCGTAGCCGAGGACGATCAGCGCGCCCGTCCGGCCGCGCAGGATGCGCTCGAGGCCGTCGCGCAGCGCGGTGCCCGGGGCCATCAGGGCCAGGTTCGCCCGCAGCGGGTCGCCAGCGCCCCCGGCGCCCCCGGCGCCGCCGGTCACGGTCACGCTGATCGCGCGGGCGGGGGACACGGCGCCGGTGCGGGCGTGGGGTGTCGCGCCAGCAGGCTTGGCGGTGTCGCGGTCGATCGGCACGGGCACAGTCTACGGACTGCCCTGCGGTGGGTGCTGTCGTGGTTACTGTGATGTGTCACGATGCCCCACCTCGCCCGGACGGTGGGGCGGCGTCCGGGCTGCCCGGTATCGCGGCATACGTTCCGTCGAGCGCCACCGGCGGTCACTCGGCGGACACCCGGGCGACGGCCTGGAGTGCCGCGCGCACGTCGGTCACCTCGATCACCCGCATGTGCTCGGGGGTGACGCCGGTGCTGTCGGGGCCGCAGCCGGTCGGCACCAGGGCGAGCCGGAACCCGAGCCGGGCCGCCTCGGCCAGCCGGCGCGGCACCGCCCCGACGCGGCGTACCTCGCCGGTCAGGCCGACCTCGCCGATCGCCACCAGGTGCGGCGCG
This sequence comes from Micromonospora sp. ZG13, assembly GCF_059359355.1. NCBI lineage: Bacteria > Bacillati > Actinomycetota > Actinomycetes > Micromonosporales > Micromonosporaceae > Micromonospora > Micromonospora sp. ZG13. The sequence goes on along the minus strand of NZ_JCADBQ010000001.1, from coordinate 793,458 downwards.
ATGGCCAGGTTGAGCCCGCCCGAGGCGACGGCGAGGGCGACGGCGAGGTCGGCCGCCGGCTCCACCACCCGGATGCCGCCGACGGTGGCCGCGAAGACCTCCCGGTCGTGCAGGGTCAGCCGCTCCGTGCGGCGCTGGAGCACCGCCAGCACCATCGCCAGGCGGGCCGAGTCGAGCCCCGAGACCGTCCGCCGGGGCGAGCCGGCCACGGTCGCGCCGATCAGCGCCTGCACCTCGGTGACGAGCGCCCGGCGGCCCTCCATGGCCACCGTGACGCAGGTGCCGGGCACCGGCTCCGAGTAGCGGGTCAGGAAGAGCCCGGACGGGTCGGCCAGGCTGCTGATGCCGCCCTCGTGCATTTCGAAGCAACCCACCTCGTCGGCGGCGCCGAACCGGTTCTTCACCCCGCGCACCATGCGCAGCGAGGAGTGCTTGTCGCCCTCGAAGTGCAGCACCACGTCGACCAGGTGCTCCAGCACCCGGGGGCCGGCCACCTGGCCGTCCTTGGTGACATGGCCGACCAGCACCGTGGCGATGCCGCGTTCCTTGGCCACGGACACCAGGGCGGCGGTGACCGCCCGCACCTGGGTCACCCCGCCCGAGACCCCCTCGGCGTTGCTGGTGGAGATGGTCTGCACCGAGTCGAGCACCAGCAGGCCCGGCTTGACCGCGTCGAGGTGGCCGAGCACGGCGGCGAGGTCGCTCTCGGCGGCGAGGTAGAGCTGGTCGTGCAGGGCGCCCATCCGTTCGGCGCGCAGCCGGACCTGGCTGACCGACTCCTCGCCGCTGACCACCAGGGAGGGGCTGCCCGCGCCGGCGGCCCACTGCTGGGCCACGTCGAGCAGCAGGGTGGACTTGCCGACGCCCGGCTCGCCGGCGAGCAGCACCACCGCGCCGGGGACCAGGCCGCCACCGAGGACCCGGTCGAGCTCGCTGACGCCGGTGGGGCGGGCCCGGGCCGGCGCGGCGCTGATGGTGGCGATCGGCCGGGCCGGCTCGGCCGGCATCCGGGAGCTGACCACCTTTCCGGAGACCGTGGGGCCGGTGACCGTGCACTCGACCACCGAGCCCCACTCGCCGCACTCCGGGCAGCGCCCGACCCACTTCGGCGGCTGGTGGCCGCAGGCGTCGCACTCGTAGGCCGGCCGGGGCTCGCGCGCGGCGGCGCGGCCGCGCCCGCCGGCCCCGCCGGCGCGGGGGGAGGTCGATCGGGAGGTGGTCACATTGGGACGTTAGTCCCCGGGTACGACGAAGACACCGTCGGCGTGGCGGTCACCACGCCGACGGTGTCGTCGGTCGTCGGGGGCGGGGTCAGTGCCCGCCGTCCTCCTGGCCCTCGTAGCCGCCCTCGCGCTCGATGATCGGCGACGGGGGCGCGGCCGGGGTGAGCGGTACGGCGACGGGCGCCGGGCTGGTGACGGTGACGCCGTTGCCGAAGTCGAAGGTCACGAAGACGTTCTGGCCGGAGCGCAGCGACTCGTTCAGGCCGATGAGCCGGAGCACCCGGTCGGCCTCGGTGTTGAGCTGCACGTAGCTCAGCGGCGGGATCTCGATCCGGGCCGGCTCGCCGGCCGGCGCGGCGGGGCTCTCCGGGGCCGACGGGCTCTCCGGGGCGCCGGGGCTGGCGGAGCCCGAGGGGCTCTCCGAGGTGCCCGGGGCGGGCGAGCCCGAGGGGCTCTCGGAGGCGCCGGGGCTCTCGGGGGCGCTCGGCGACGGCGACCCGCTCGGGGACGCCGACGGGCTGGCGGCCGCACCGGTGCCGGTGATCACCACCTCGCGGGCGCTGTCGGTGGTCACGGTCACGGTGACCGGGTTGCGCGAGTCGTTGTAGATGACGGCGTTCAGGACGGCGTTGGCGCCCGCCTGGTAGCCCTCGGTGCCGGGGAAGTCGACCAGCAGGCCACGGACCGCGTACTCGCCGTTGCCGGCCGACAGGTTGACGCCCTGGACCGACGGCTCCTTGTTGGCGGTCTCGGAGACCTGGCCGGCGCCGCAGCCGGACAGCAGCAGCCCGGTCGCCGCCGCCATCCCGGACAGCAGCAGGGCCGCCCGCCGGGAACCCCTGATCGAGCGCGTCACGTCGGTCCTCCTCGTCACGATCCCACCCGGTGCTCACGCCGGGCATGGTGGCCATGCCCGCGCAGACCGCGCTCCAGGGTAGTTGGGCCTGATCGACCGCCGCACGCCGACCCGGAGATGCCACCCGAGGGGGTGCGCCTCACACCAGTCGGCCGCTCGTGACCAGCAGGACGACGTCGATGAGGGCGACCAGCATCACGGCCCGGAAGGCGGCCACCTGCCGGCCCCCGGAACGGGCGGTCGCGAGCCCGCCGTACCAGCTCAGCGGCGGCACCACGACGGCGGCCGCGACCGCCGCGACGCCGACCCCCGACGGCGGCCCGGGCGGGCCGAGGACCAGCGTGGCGGTCGCCGCGAGCAGCAGCAGCGCGGCGGCCGCCCGGCTGCCGGCCGGACCCAGCCGGTGCGGCAGCCCGCGCACCCCCGTCCGGGCGTCGTCGGCCAGGTCGGGCAGCACGTTGGCGAAGTGCGCCCCGGCGCCCAGGCAGGCCGCGGCGGCGACGAGCCAGACCGGGGGGAGGACCGCCCCGGGCAGTGCCAGCACGACGAAGGCCGGCAGCGAGCCGAAGGACACCGCGTAGGGCAGCACCGAGACGGGGGTCGACTTCAGCGGCCAGTCGTAGAGCAGCGCGGAGACCAGCCCGAGGGTGGCGCAGAGGGCGGCGGTCGGCCCCGTGGCCAGGGCCAGCGCCGGGGTGGCGAGCGCGGCCACCGCGGCGGCCAGGGCCGTCGCGCGCCGGCCGACCGCGCCGGCGGCCACCGGCTTGTCGGTACGCCCCACCGTGGCGTCCCGGTCGGCGTCGAGCGCGTCGTTGGCCCAGCCGACGGCGAGCTGGCTGGCCGCCACGGTGAGCACCACGGCGAGGATCCCGACGGGCCGGTGCCCGACGCCCCACGCCAGCAGCCCGGCCACCGTGGTGACCGCGGCGGCCGGCTCCGGGTGACTCGCCCTGACCAGCCCTAGCACCGTTGGCGACATGAGGAAAGTCTGGTCGTTACCGGGCAGTCGTGCCACGCTCGGTCCATGCCAGACGCGGGCCGTACCCTGCCACGCAACGATCCGCGCCAGTACGACGACCTGGCCGGCGAGTGGTGGCGGCCCGACGGCGCGTTTGCGATGCTGCACTGGCTGGCCGAGGCCCGCGCGGCGCTCGTGCCGCCGGCGTCCCGCCCCGGCGCACTCCTGGTCGACCTCGGCTGCGGCGCCGGGCTGCTCGCCCCGCACCTGGCGGGCAAGGGCTACCGGCACGTGGGCGTCGACCTCACCCGCTCCGCCCTGGAACAGGCTGCCGCGCACGGGGTGACCGCCGTCAACGGCGACGTCACCGCCGTACCGCTGGTGGACGGCTGCGCCGACGTGGTCGCGGCGGGCGAGTTGCTGGAGCATGTGCCGGACTGGCGGCGCGCGGTGGCCGAGGCGTGCCGGCTGTTGCGGCCCGGTGGCCTGCTGGTCCTGGACACGTTGAACGACACGGCGCTGAGCCGCCTGCTCGCCGTGCGGATCGCCGAGCGGCTGCCGACGGTGCCGAGGGGCATCCACGATCCACGGTTGTTCGTGGACGCCCGGGCGCTGGTGGCCGAGTGTGCCCGGCACGGGGTCGACCTGCGGCTGCGGGGCATCCGGCCGGGGCTGCCCGGCCTGCTCGGCTGGTTGGCCCGCCGGATGCGCGCCGCCGGCCGTCCGGACGCGACGCCGGGCGACCGTCCGGACGCGACGGCCGCCGGCCCCACACCGCGGATCGTGCCGACCTGGTCGACGGCCGTGCTCTACCAGGGGCGTGGCACGCGGAGCGGATAGCGGAGCCCGTCCCTGGGTAGGGAGAGGGCCGAGAAGGGGGCTGTATGACGCAGCACGCGCTCCAGGCGGCTCGCCGCCTGGCACCGAGGCTTGCCGCCCGGGCGGCGGAGCACGACCGGGACGGCTCGTTCCCGTCCGAGGACTTCCGGGATCTGCGCGAGGCCGGGCTCTTCGGCCTGATGGTCCCCACCGCGCTCGGCGGGATGGGCGCCACCTTCGCCGAGTACGCCGCCGTCGCCACCGAGCTGGCCCGGGGCAACGGCGCGACGGCCCTGGTCTTCAACATGCACGCCTCGGTCACCGGCGCGCTCGGCGCGGTCACCGAGGAACTGGCTGAGGCGCTCGGGGTGCCGGACGAGGCGCTGGCCGCCCGGGACCGGCTGCTCGCCGCCGCCGCCCAGGGCGCCTGGTACGCGGTGGCGATGAGCGAGCGCGGCGCCGGCGCCCGGCTGTCCCAGCTCAGCACCGTCTACGAGCCGGCCGACGGTGGTTGGCACCTCAAGGGCAGCAAGACGTTCTGTTCCGGGGCGGGGCACGCGGACGGCTACCTGGTGGCCGCCCGCAGCGCCGCCGACCCGTCGGTGGTGTCGCAGTTTCTGGTGCCGGCGGGCGACGGGCTGACCGTCGAGCCGACCTGGGACTCGCTCGGCATGCGCGCGACCTCCTCGCACGACCTGCACCTGGACGTGACGGTGCCGGCCGACCGGCTGCTCGGCGGCGTGGAGGGGCTGGCCCTGGTGGTCGCCCAGCTCATGCCGCACTGGCTGGTGGCCAGCTACGCCGCCGTCTACGTCGGGGTCGCCCGGGCGGCGGTCGACGCGGCGGCCGAGCATCTGAACGCCCGCAACCTCGCCGGACTGCCGGCGGTCCGGTCCCGCCTCGGCCGGGCCGACGCGGCCGTGGCGGCGGCCCAGCTGGTGGTCGCCGAGGCGGCCCGCCGGGTCGACCAGGCCCCGGGCGACGCGGAGACGAACCGCTGGGTCTGGCGGGCGAAGCTGCTCGCCGGCACCACCGCCGCCGACGTGGCGGCGTCCATGCTGGAGGCGGCCGGCACGTCGGCCACCCGGCGGGGGCATCCGCTGGAGCGGCTGTACCGGGACGCCCGCTGCGGATCGCTGCACCCGGCGACGTCGGACGTCTGCGCGGACTGGCTCGGCATCGCCGCGCTGGGCGGCGACCCGGACCGCGACACGACGGTTCCTCGTTGGTGAGCGTGGGGGGTCCGCCGGGGTGGCGGACGCGCGGGCGCACGGTACGGGGGGCCCGTCCAGGGGCGGGCTCGGCCGCCCGGTGCGCAAGGCCGGACGAGAGGTGGGCATGGTGGCCGTACCGGTGATCGCGGGGCTGGGGACGGCACACCCGCCGTCGGCCGCGCAGGACGACCTGTGGGAGGGCTTCTTCTCGAAGCACTTCTCCGGCAGCACGCGGGCGCTGGCACAGCGGATCTTCGCGCACTCGGGGGTCACCCGCCGCCAGGCGGCCGTGAACCCGTTGCTGGAGGACGTCTCCGACTGGCCGACGGAGCGGCGGATGCGCCGCTACCTGGTCGAGGCGCTGCCGCTGGGCAAGGAGGCGGTGGGTCGGGCGCTGACCGCCGCCGGTCTGTCCGCCGGCGACGTCGGGCTCTTCGTCGTCTGCTCGTGCACCGGGTACGCCACCCCGGGGCTGGACATCCTGCTCGCCCGGGACCTGGGCATGGCCCCGGACACGCAGCGCATGTTCGTCGGGCACATGGGCTGCTACGCGGCCCTGCCGGGGCTGGGCGCGGCAAGCGACTTCGTCACCGCCCGGGGCCGGCCGGCGCTGCTGCTCTGCGCGGAGCTGACCAGCCTGCACATCCAGCCCTCCAGCGCCCGGGTCGACACCCAGCAGATCGTCTCCCACGCGCTCTTCTCGGACGCCGCCGTCGCCGCCGTGGTCGTCCCCGGCGGCCGGGGGTACGCGCTGCGCGAGGTCACCTCCGTCACGGACACCTCGACGGCCGACCACATGACCTGGGACGTCACCGACACCGGTTTCCGGATGGGGCTGTCGCCGAAGGTGCCGCAGGTGCTCTCCACGCACGTACGCGGCCTGGTCGACGGGCTGCTGGCCCGGCACGGCACGACGCTGTCCGAGGTGGACGGCTGGGCGGCGCACCCGGGCGGTCCGCGCATCCTGAACGTGGTCGAGCGGGAACTGGCTCTGCCGCCGGAGGGGCTGGCGGCCTCCAGGGCGACGCTGGACGAGCACGGCAACTGCTCGTCGCCGACGGTGCTGCTGATCCTCGACCGGCTGCGCCGGGCCGCGTCGCCGCCACGACGGGTGGTGATGCTGGCGTTCGGCCCCGGCCTGACGCTCTACGCCGCGCTGCTCGAACGACAGGAGTGAACCGGTCGCCCGCTGCGGTTACCCTCTGGTAATGGACGCCGACGTGGCAGACCGGCCGGAATCCGGACCGGATCCCGGTGAGCGGGCGACTCCGGCTGCCACCGACGACCGGCTGCGCGGCGCCGTACTGGCCGTGGCGGGGCTGGCCGCGCTGGTCGGTGGCGGCTGGTGGTGGCAGGCCGAGGCGCCCCGCACCGACCCCGTACCGGCCGCGTCGAGCGTCCTCGCGCCGGCGGACCGGGCCCTGCTCGGCGTGCCCCCGGACGCCTCGGTCCGGTTCACGGTGCCGCGGGGATCCGACGGGCCGGTCAGCGTCTGGGTGGATCCGCGCAACGGTGCCGCGTTCCGGACCGACCCGCGCAGCGGGGCGAGGGTGCGGGTGGACGTCGCCGACCCGGAGCCGCGCCGCGCCGGGGACGGCTGGCGCCAGGAGGGCGGCGGGCGGCGCGGCGGGCTGGACAGCTTCCCCGGCACGCTCTGGACCGCCCGGGCCCTGCTCAGCCCGGGGGAGGGCCTCGTCAAGCAGGCCTCCGCCGAGGGCGGGGCCCGGCACCTGCTCCAGTACCGCTGCGTGGGCCCCGGCGAGCTGCTGATCGTGGTCGAGGGGGCCTGGGCGGCGGACCCGATCACCAGCGCCTGCGACGGTTCGATGACGTCGACGGAGGTCACCGGCAGGGGCGGGCCGTTCCAGGTCTCACTGTCGAGCGCCAATGCCGAGCCGCTCCGCGTCGAGGCGCAACTGGTCGCCCTGCCCTGATCCGCTCCTGCCGGGGTCCGCCGCCTCCACCACGCGGTCCAGGGCGCGGGTCCGCCGCGCGGTCCACGGTGTGGCTCAGGCGGCGAGGCGGGTCAGGTCGGCGCGGTAGTCCTCGGCGGAGCGGATCTCCGGCACCACGCTGACGAGGACGCCGGAGCGGTCCACCAGCAGCGCGGTGGCGGCGCCGGGGCGGGCGGGCAGGTGCAGGAACGCGCGCAGCCCGCCGGCCGGGTCGGCGAGCGGTCGTACGGTCGCTCCGGCGCGTACGGGCCGGGCGCCGGCGACGGTGACCACCGTCACGCCGGGCGGTGCCAGGGCGGCGGCGGTGGCCACCTCCTGCGGGCAGGGGCAGCCGTCGACCAGGATGATCATCGCCGGTACCAGCGCGCGCAGGGGCACCGGTGACTGCCCCGCGTCGACCAGGTCCAGCGCGGGCAGCGGCCGGCCGGCCAGCCCGGCGGGCGGCGCGTGCGGGGCGGGGGTGGGCTGCGGGGTGGAGCGGCCGGTGCGGGGCCAGGTGACCGCCGCGAGGCCCGCGAGGGTGGTCAGCACCGCCACGATCAGCACCAGCAGGGGCAGGGCGTACGGGGACCGGGCCGTGACGGTGCGACGGGGCGTACGGCGCAGCTCGTGGCGGATCTGCTCGGCCTCGGTGGCCAGGGCGGAGGCGTCGTCGGGTACGACCACCCGGCCCCACTCGGGTGGCAGGTCGGGCAGTCCGGGGCCGTCTGCGTCGGGCTTGCCCATCGCACCCCCAGGGACGTCTCGGCGAGCGGACAGCGGCTCGGCCTCCAGCGTCCCGCACGGGGCCGGCTGCCGCTACACCTGGGCGCGTACCGGGCCGGCGGGCTACCATGGGAGGAGCGCATAGCCCTTGATCTCGACGTTCGCGTCACTCGTACCGGGACGTCATCCAAGCGTTACGGAGCGTGGTCAAACCACCGGTTTGGCGGCCTGTCAAGCTGAAGAAATACCTCTCACAGGGCCCCTGAGCTGCGCCAACGGTCAGGACAGCGGTGAGACATCGGTGCCTGAGCGTGTTACCCTAGACACAGCGAAAGGGGTTTCGAACCTATGGTTTTCAGTGTCGGCGAGACCGTTGTTTACCCCCACCACGGGGCCGCACTCATCGAGGCAATCGAGACTCGGGTCATCAAGGGCGAGCCTAAGCAATACCTCGTCCTGAGGGTCGCACAGGGTGACCTGACGGTCCGGGTGCCCGCCGAGAACGCCGAGATCGTGGGTGTGCGCGAGGTGGTCGGCGAAGAGGGCCTCGGCAAGGTCTTCGACGTGCTCCGTGCACCGCACACCGAGGAGCCGACCAACTGGTCGCGGCGTTACAAGGCGAATCTGGAGAAGCTGGCCTCCGGTAACCCGCTGAAGGTCGCCGAGGTCGTGCGCGACCTGTGGCGCCGGGAGCGGGAGCGGGGTCTCTCCGCGGGTGAGAAGCGCATGCTGGCGAAGGCCCGCGACATTCTGGTCGGTGAGGTCGCGCTGGCTGAGAAGAGCACCAAGGACGAGGCGGAGACGCTGCTCGACAAGGTCCTCACCGAGGCCTAGTCCCCACAGCATCGTCGTACCCGATTCGTAGCGAACAAACCACCGAGGACCGCGACGTGACCGCGCAGCTCAATCCGTGCGGTGACGTCGCGGTCCTCGTGCCTGCGGCCGGTGCCGGCGTACGGCTCGGCCCCGGCCGCCCCAAGGCCCTGCGCCTGCTCGGCGGGGAGCCCCTGCTGGTGCACGCCGTCCGCCGGCTCGCCGCCGCGCCGTCGGTGCACACCATCGTCGTGGCGGCCCCGGCCGCCGAGGTCGAGGCGGTGCGGGACCTGCTCGCCCCGGTCGCCCCGGTGACCGTGGTGCCCGGCGGCGCCGAGCGGCAGGCGTCGGTGGCCGCCGCCCTCGCGGCGGTGCCCGCCGGCCCGCAGATCGTCCTCGTCCACGACGCCGCCCGGGCGCTGACCCCGCCCGACCTGGTGGAGTCCGTCGCGGCGGCCGTCCGGGCCGGTCACGACGCGGTGATCCCGGTGCTGCCCGTGGTCGACACGATCAAGGAGGTCGGCGCCGACGAGGTCGTCCTCGGCACCGTCGACCGTTCCGCCCTGCGGGCGGTGCAGACCCCGCAGGGCTTCCGCCGGGCCGTGCTGACGGCCGCGCACGCCGCCGCCGGCGACCCGCTCACCGACGACGCGGGCCTGGTCGAGAAGCAGGGCGTCCCGGTGTCCTGCGTCCCCGGCTCGGAGTACGCGCTGAAGGTCACCCGCCCGTTCGACCTGGCGTTGGCCGAGCACCTGCTCGCCACCGGCGCGTGACGCGTACCCTCTTCGCATGATCGTTCCCCGGGTGGCCATCGGCACCGACGTGCACGCCTTCGAGGCGGGCCGGCCGTGCTGGGTGGCCGGCCTGCACTGGCCCGACCAGGACGGCCTGGCCGGGCACTCGGACGCCGACGTGGCCGCGCACGCCGCCTGCAACGCGCTGCTCTCGGCGGCGGGCCTCGGGGACCTCGGCGCCAACTTCGGCGTGGGCCAGCCCGAGTGGGCCGGCGCGTCGGGCGTCGCCCTGCTCACCGAGAGCGCTCGCCGGGTGCGGGCCGCCGGCTTCGCGATCGGCAACGTCTCCGTGCAGGTGATCGGCAACCGGCCCAAGATCGGCCCGCGCCGTGAGGAGGCCCAGCGGGTGCTCTCCGAGGCGGTCGGCGCGCCGGTGACCGTCTCCGCGGCGACCACCGACGGCCTCGGCTTCCCCGGGCGCGGCGAGGGCCTCACCGGCATCGCGGTGGCCCTGGTGTACGAGGCTCCGGCCGCCTAGGCTCGCCGCGATGTCCAGCGACGCCACCTCCGACCGCTCCGCCTTCGACGGCTACGTCCAGCGCGCCAAGCTCCTCGCCGAACTCGGGCGCTACGACGAGGCCGCGGGCGAGCTGGCGTACGCCGTCGCGCTGGACCCGGCCAGCGCCGGGGCGCTGACCATGCTGTCCCGGGTGCACCTGGCGGCCGGCCGGCCGACGGAGGCGCTCACCGCCGCCGACGCCGCGGTCGCCGCCGCTCCGGACGCCGTGCCGGCGCTGGTCGCCCGCGCCCTCGCACTCGGCGACCTGGAGCAGTACGCCGAGGCGGCCCGCACCGCCGACCGGATCCTGGCGCTCGGACCCGACGACGCGTACGCCCAGCGCAGCGCCGCGGCGATCCTGGCCGGCTCCCGCAACGGGCAGCCGGCGCTGAACGCGGCCTGGCGCGGGGTCGAGCTGACCCCCGAGGAGCCCGAGGCGCACCTGGTCCTGGGGTTGGTCGCCGCCAACATGCAGCTGTACGACCTGGCCGAGCGGGCCTACCGCGAGGCGCTGCGGCTGGACCCGCAGCTCGCCGAGGCCCGCCACGACATCGGGGTGCTGCGGCTGGAGCAGCGGCGCTGGAGCGAGGCGCTGGAACACCTGGCCGAGGCCGCCGCGATGAGCCCCGGCCGGGTCGACTCCGGCCGGACCATCTCGGTCGGCCTGCGCCAGCTCGTGGTCTACGGCGCGGGCTGGACGATGATCACCGCCGTGCTGATCGCCTGCATGGCGCCGGGCAGCGCCGGGCTGTCCCGGGTCGCGGCGGCGTTCGCGGCGCTCGGCGGGGCCCTGGTGGTCTGGCGCTTCGCCGCCCGGCTGCCCGGCCTGGCCCGCACCATCCTGCCGAGCCTGCTGCGCTCCGACCGCGTCCTGGCGCTGGCCGTCTACGCGGCGGCGACCGCCCCGGCGCTGATCCTGCTCTACGCCCTGGTCGGCACCCCGTGGCCGCTGGTGCTCGCCATCCTCGCCGCGACCGCCGCCGAACTCGCCGTGCTGTCCCGTACGACGGCCTAGGCGACTGTCACCCGATCGACGTTCCACCACAGGCACCAGGTCGAGCGCCGGACGGGGCGCTGTCCGGGTCGGGTACAGGTGGCCTACCCGAAGTCCTGGACCGAACGCCCGCCCGCACCGCTCGCACACATCGTCCGAACGGAGATACCGCGTCCCGCGTTCATCGTCCGCACATGGGGCGGACGCCTCACCGTGGAGAGGAGCACTCGTGCAGGACCGGATTGCGGCAGGCGTAGGGGCGGCCTACCTGCTGCTCGTAGGGATGCCGTTCGTCGTGGCTGTCGGCTTCGCCGTGGCTTCCCGCAGCGAGAAGAAGCGCGCTGACGCCCACAAGGTCGCGGTGAAGTTGGCGGTGATGCTGATGCTTGCCCACGGGGCCGTGTCGACCCTGTAGACCTCGACGGGCGCGGCCGGGCGTCGATCGTTCCGGCCGTGCGCCGTCATCGGCACGGGCAGCCCTTTCCCGCCGCGAACGGAGCTGCCACGCCAGCCCTCGGCAAGCTCGACCGGTCGACGCGCTAGGGGCGGCGGGCCCAGGTCCAGGCGTAGCCGTCGTCCTCGCACGCGGTGGCGGCGTCGCAGAGGTCCAGCGGCCGGAAGGTGTCGACCATGACGGCCAACTCGTCGAAGAAGTCGGCGCCGATCGAGCGCTCGGCGGCGCCCGGCTGCGGGCCGTGGGTGAAGCCGGACGGGTGCAGCGAGATCGAGCCCTGCTCGATGCCGGAGCCGCGCCGGGCCTCGTAGTTGCCGCCCGTGTAGAAGAGCATCTCGTCGGAGTCGACGTTGTGGTGGTTGTACGGCACCGGGATCGCGTCCGGGTGGTAGTCGACCTTGCGGGGCACGAACGAGCAGATCACGAAGTTGGGGCCCTGGAAGGTCTGGTGCACCGGCGGCGGCTGGTGGATCCGGCCCGTGATCGGCTCGAAGTCGTGGATGGAGAACGCCCACGGGTACATGTGGCCGTCCCAGCCGACGACGTCGAACGGGTGGTTGGCGTAGACGTAGCGGGTCCAGCCGCGTCGGTGCCGGACCAGCACCTCCACGTCCTCGCCGTCGACCAGCAGCGGCGCGTCCGGCCCCCGGACGTCGCGCTCGCAGTAGGGCGAGTGCTCCAGGAACTGACCCCGCACCGAGAGGTAGCGCTTGGGCGGACCGATGTGCCCCGCCGCCTCGACGGCGAGCAGCCGGGTCGGCGCGTCGCCGGTGGGCACCAGCCGGTGGATGGTCGAGGTGGGGATGACGACGTAGTCGCCGGGCACCGCGTCGAGCACGCCGAACGTGGACTCGACGCGCAGGGTGCCCGACTCCACGTACAGGCAGTGGTCACCGGTGGCGTCGCGGAACAGCGGGGACGGCCGGTCCGCCAGCACGTACGCGATCCGCACGTCGTCGTTGGCGAGTAGGTACTGCCGGCCGAGCACGGGGTCGGCGCCGGTGCCGTCGAGCTTGTGGGTGCGCAGGTGCCGGGGCTTGAGCGGCAGGTTCGGCACCCGGGTGAACGCCGGCGGGGTGAACTCCTCGGCCGCCACGATCGCGGTCGGCGCGTGCCGGTGGTAGAGCAGGGACGAGTCGGAGGAGAAGCCCTCCTGGCTCATCAGCTCCTCGGCGTAGAGGCTGCCGTCGGGCTGGCGGAACTGGGTGTGGCGCTTGCGCGGCACCTCGCCGACGCTGCGGTAGTACGGCATCTCGCCTCCCGGTTCGTCCCGTTCACCGATCCAACGGCGTCCGATAATCGGACGCTGTTGTCCGTTCCTTGTAGCGTCCCGTACATTCTTGTCTCGTGTCAACGCAGGTGCCCGCGCTTCTCGACGGCCTCGTCGACGACGCCGCCGTCTTCCCGCCCGGCAGCGCGCCGCTGCCCGACGCCGTCGCCGCGCACCGGCGGCACCGCAGCGCCTGGTACGCGGACCTGGTCGGCCCGCTCCTGGTGCCGGCCACCAGGCTGCCCGAGCTGACGGGCCTGCTCGGCGCCGACGAGCGGATCGCCGTCGGGGTGATCGGCGACGTGCCGCTCGACCAACTCGACGAGGTGCGCGCCACGGCCGACCCGCGCGTCCGTGTACGCCAGGTGGAGGCGGCGGTCGCCAGGCGCGGCGAGGACCCGCTGCCCGGCCTGACCGAGCTGGTGGCGCTGGCCCGCCGCTCGGGCGCCGGCCCGGCCTCCCTCGACGCCGTCTACGCCGAGCTGCCGCTCACGTTCGGGCTGATGGGGGCGCTGGACGCGCTCGCCGCCGCCCGCGCCGACGGCGTGCCGGTCGCCGCGAAGTTCCGCACCGGCGGGCTGGCCGCCGAGCTGTTCCCCACCCCGGCGGAGCTGGCCGCCGTGATCTGCGCCTGCCGGGACCGGGACCTGCCGTTCAAGCTGACCGCCGGGCTGCACCAGGCGGTGCGGCACCTCGATCCGGAGACCGGGTTCACCCACCACGGCTTCGTCAACGTGCTGGCGGCGACGCTGGCCGCCGCCGGGGGCGCCCCGGTGGCCCGGGTCGCCGAGCTGCTCACCGCGGCCGACCCGCGCCCGCTGGTGCAGTACGCCGAGGCGGGACTCGCCGAACCGCGCCCGCTGTGGATCGGCTTCGGCTCGTGCAGCATCCTGGAACCACTGACCGATCTGATCCGGCTGGGGCTGGTGAACGGGGGCTTCGACGCATGACGTGGGTGACGGGTGCCGACGGTTCGCCGTACGGGGTGGCCAACCTGCCGTACGGGGTGTTCCGCCGGGCGGAGGGCGCGCCGCGCGTCGGCGTACGCATCGGCGACTTCGTGCTCGACCTGGCCGGCGCGGAGGAGGCCGGTCTGGTGCTGGCCGCCGGGGCGCTGGGGCGGCCCACCCTCAACGACTTCATGGCGCTCGGACGCCCACAGTGGACGGCCGTCCGGCAGCGGGTGACCGAGCTGCTCACCGACGCCGCGCACCGGGCCGAGGTGGAACCGCTGCTCGTGCCGCTGGCCGAGGCGCGGATGCAGCTGCCGTTCGAGGTCGCCGACTACGTCGACTTCTACTCCTCCGAGCACCACGCGTCCAACGTGGGCCAGATCTTCCGCCCCGGCCAGCCGCCCCTGCTGCCCAACTGGAAGCACCTGCCGATCGGCTACCACGGCCGGGCCGGCACGGTCGTCGTCTCCGGCACCCCCGTGGTGCGGCCGAGCGGGCAGCGGGCCACCCCGCAGGGGCCGGTCACCGGCCCGTCCGTACGCCTCGACATCGAGGCCGAGGTCGGCTTCGTGGTCGGCGTGCCCAGCCCGCTGGGCGACCGGGTCCCGGCCGACGACTTCGCCGACCACGTCTTCGGCGTCGTGCTGGTCAACGACTGGTCGGCCCGCGACATCCAGGCCTGGGAGTACCAGCCCCTCGGCCCGTTCCTGGGCAAGTCCTTCGCCACCTCGGTCTCGGCCTGGGTGACCCCGCTGGACGCGCTGGGCGACGCCTTCGTCCCCGCCCCCGAGCAGGACCCGCCGGTCGCCGACTACCTGCGCGACGTGCCGCACCTCGGGCTGGACCTGCGCCTGTCGGTGCAGTGGAACGGGGAGCAGGTCAGCGAGCCGCCGTTCGCCACCATGTACTGGACGCCGGCCCAGCAGCTGGCCCACCTCACCGTGAACGGCGCCTCGCTGCGCACCGGCGACCTCTACGCCTCGGGCACCGTCTCCGGGCCCGAACGGGGCCAGGTCGGCTCGTTCCTGGAACTCACCTGGGGCGGGACCGAGCCGGTGAAGTTCGCCGACGGCGGGACGCGCACCTTCCTGGAGGACGGCGACACCGTCACGATCACCGCCACCGCGCCCGGCCCGGACGGCACCACCATCGCCCTGGGCGAGGTGACCGGGAAGGTCGTCGCCGCCCGCTGACCCGCCTTCCGATCATCGCCGGTCCCCGGTCGCACCAAGTGTGCGACCGGGGACCGCGTCTTCCGCGTTGATCGTCGCGGATTCCGTCGCCATGCCGCGCCGGGGCCGGCCCGGACGCCCCCTTCCGGTCCCGGTCCCGGCCGCCGGTTGGCGCACCGACGACAGGAAGGTGACGACGATGAACGATCTCCCGGGCGCGGTCTGGCGCACCAGCAGCCGCTCCAACGACCAGGGTCTCTGCGTGGAGGTGGCGGACAACCTGGTCGACGCCCTCGGCGTGGTGGGCGTACGTGACTCCAAGGACCAGGCGGGCCCCACGCTGGCCGTCAGCCCGCCGGGGTGGACGGCGTTCGTCGGCGCGATCCGGGCCGGCCGGTTCGATCGCTGACGCGTCGCCCACGATCGGGGCTCCCGGCGGTGTGAAAATTCCGCTCCGGGGCCCCGATCCCCGCTCACCCGGCGTACCGTCGAGGCCACGGGAGGTGGCATGTCGACGGTCGCGGTCACGGAGTTCGTGGAGGCGCACGACGTCGACCTCTGGCGGCTGCTGACCGACCTGACCGCCCGCACCCGGCGCTTCACCGGCCCGGTGGAGGTGCTCACCCCCGGCCCGTTCGGCCCGGGCACCGCGTGGCGGGAGACCCGTTCCCAGCCCGACGGCACCGCGCTGCTCGAGGAGTTCGTCGTCATCGAGGCCGAGCCGCCCCGACGGCTGGTGCTCGGCTCGCGGGGCGCCGGCGTTGACTACCGGATCACCTGGACGCTGCGCCCGGTCGAGCGGCGGCGCCGGGGCTGCACCGCCGTCACCGTCGAGCAGGAGGCGGTGCCGACCGCCCCGTACGGTCGGGTGGTGGCCCTGCTGCTCGGCGGGCTGGCGGCCCGGGCGGTCGAACGCGCGCTGCGGCAGGACGTCGCCGACCTGGCCGCCGCGGCGGCCACCGGCGCGACCGAGGCGGCCTGAGTCGCACGTCGGGGCACCGGTGCGCGGCGGCGGGCGCCGGCCGCGCCGCGCGTACGCCGACGGTCACCGCCGGAGCACCCGCCCGCCAGCGACCTGACCGGGCCCTGACCGGCCCCGCTGGGTAGGGTGCCGGACGGAGGTGCGGCATGGGGTTCCCGAACGGCCGGCGGCGGATCGCGGTGGCGGTCGCGGCGCTGCTCGCCACCGTCGCCGTCGCGGCGACGGTCTACCGGGTGCTCGCCCCCGCCGAGGTCGTCACGCCCGCCCGGGCCGGGTATCCGCCGGCCGCGTCTCCCACCGTGGGCGTGGTCGGCCGGCTCCCCGTCGCCCCGCTCCTCGTGGACGGACGGCTACGGGTCTACGCGGCCCACCGCCAGGTCTACGCCGACCGGCCGGCCGACTGGCGGTACCGGACGACCCCGTACTGGTCGTACCGCCGCTGGCCGGCGACGCTCGACGGGGTCGTGGCGAGCGGGACGACGGTGGTCACCCGCTGGTCCGACGGGCGGCTGGTGGCGCTCGACGCGCGGACGGGCCGGGTCGCCTGGCGGGCGGACGGGCCCGCGCCGGCCGGGGAGCGTACGGTCCGGCGCACCGGCGCGGTGACGGTCTGGGATCCCCGGGGGCTCCTCGTGGCCCGGGGGGCCGACGGCCGGCAGGCGGTGGTGGCGGCCGGGGCGGAGCGGATGCGTGCCGTGGATCTGGCCGACGGCCGCGAACTGTGGCAGTCCCACCGCACGGTCACGGTGCCGCCGGGGGACGCCGACGCGTTCGCCGGGTGCCGGGACGCGCTCGGCACGACCGGGTCGGGACAGGTGATGATCGTCGACTCCTGCGCGGGCCCGGCGGTGGTGGAGTTCCGCGACGCCGTGACCGGGGCGGTGGGCCTGCGCTGGCACCCGCCGGACGCCGGCGACGCGCTGGTGGCGACCCCGGTGGGCTGCGGCACCGGCCGGACGGGGTGCGCCGGGCTGCGGACGGCCGGGCCGGGCGACGAGCCGGGGCGGGGCTGGCTGCTCGGTGCCGGTGCGCCGGTCGCGGCCCCGGCCCTGGACCGGCCGGACGCCGAACTCGTCGGCGGCACGGCCGTGGCCGTCGTCGACGGGGTGCCGGTCGGCCGGTCGGCGCGTACGGGCGCGGAACTGTGGCGCCGGGTCGGCCTGCCGCCGGTGCGGCTGCTCGCCGTGCAGCCCGACCGCGTGCACCTGCTGACGGAGACGAACGACCTGGTGACGCTGGACCCGGCGACGGGGGCGCAGCGGTCCTTCTTCGCGCTCAACGCGGGCTCGGACGGCATCGGCTGGGCGCCCGGCGCGGCGTACGCGGCCGACGGGTTCGTGGCCGTGGAGCGGCTTCGCAAGCCCGTCGACCCGACCGGTGACGACCAGCGCTACTACCTGACCTCGGAGCCGATCATCCTCGCCGCGACATGAAACGCGGGGGTGGCCAGGCTACTCGCAAAACGGACATAAGTTATTTATAGTCCCACTGTGCGTCTACTGGCAGCCCTGTTGGGCGCGATCCTGATCCTCGTCACCGCCTCGCCGGCCGACGCCGCGCCGTCCGGCCGGACGGTCCGGCTCGCCCGGACCGTGGGGGTGGACATCGCCGTGCCCGCCACGGCGAACCTCGGTGCCGGTTTCGTCGGCGGCTCCCTGACCGCGCAGCTGGGTGCGGTCGAGGTGCGCGACGCGCGGGGGTCGGTCAACCCCAACACCTGGGTCGCCACCGTCTCCGCGACCGCCTTCGTCGCCGGGGCGGGCGGCCCGCAGCGGACGATCGCCAGCGGCCGGGTCTCGTACTGGTCCGGGCAGGCGGTGCGCAGCACGGGCGGCGGCACCCTGGTGCCCGGGCAGTCCACCTCGGCGCAGGCGGTGTCCCTGGGGACCGCGCGCGAGGCGTTCCGCAAGACCGCCGGCAACGGCAACAACGCGGTGGTCTGGGTGCCGACGATCCGGATCGCCATCCCGGCGGACATCGTGGCGGGCACGTATCGGGGCGCCATCATCCATTCCGTTGCCTGATGGGTGATTTGTCCGAAAGGGGGCGTTATGGTCGAGGTCGGGTATCTAGCGTGGGCCGTATGAGAAAGCCACTTCTTGCCCTGACCGCCGCCGCGGCCGCCGTGGTGGCCCTGGGCTCGCCCGCAGCGGCCTCGCCCACCGACGACACCATCGTCACCTTCACGGTGGGGGCCGCGAACCTGGACGTCTTCGCTCCGCCCGGGGTGAACCTCGGCTCCACCTTCGCCGACACCACCATCCAGGGCCAGATCGGCCCGGTGCAGGTCGTCGACCAGCGCGCGGCGCTCAACGCCACCTGGGTCGCCACGGTGAGCGTGACGGAGTTCGTCAGCGGCGCCGGCAGCCCCGAGGAGACCATCACCCCCAGCCTGGTCGAGTACTGGTCCGGCCCCGCGACCGCCACCACCGGCACCGGCGTCTTCGTCCCCGGACAGCCGACCGAGGCGGACGCCGTCACCCTCTCCTCGCCCCGGGTGGCCTTCTCGAAGACCTCCGGCAGCGGCAACAACTCCGCCACCTGGAACCCGACCATCCGCATCAACGTCCCGGCAACGGCGGTGAGCGGCACCTACAGTGCGACGGTGACCCATTCGGTGGCGTGACCCGGCCCGCGTCGTCGCCCTGGCCCTGACCCTCCTCGTCACGGTCGGGGCGCCGGCGCTGGCCGCCCCGTACGGGTCGGGGCCGTCCGTCCGCTCCGACCCGATGGCGCAGGCGCCGGACCTGCCCGACACGGACCAACCGGCCGTCAAGCCGCCCGGCCGGGACGGCCCACGCGAACCGTCGCCCAGCCCGAGTCCGGTCGGGCCGGCGTCCGCTGTCGGGATCAGGCTGCTCGACGCCCCGGTGAACCGCCGCGACGACACCCGGGCGCACAGGTACGTCGTCGACCACCTGCGCCCGGGCACGACCATCGAGCGGCGGATCATGGTCAAGAACCAGTCCGAGGATCGTCGCCCCGTCGCGGTCTACGCCGCCGCTGCCGACGTCACCGGCGAGGGCTTCGTCTTCGCGCCCGGCCGCACCGAGAACGAGCTGAGCAGCTGGATCACGGTCAGCCGCCCGGAACTGGACCTGGAACCGGGCGAGGAGACCGAGGTTCTGGTGACCATCGAGGTGCCACGCGCCGCCGAGGCCGGCGAGCGGTACGCCGTCGTATGGGCCGAGGTCGCCGGTGCCGACGACGGGCAGACCGTACGCAACGTCGGCCGGGCCGGCGTCCGGGTCTACCTCTCCGTCGGGCCCGGTGGCGAGCCGCCCTCCGGCTTCGAGATCGGCCCGCTCACCGGCAAGCGGGAGAAGGACGGCACCCCCGTGCTCACCGCCGAGGTGCGCAACACCGGCAGGCGGGCGCTCGACCTGGCCGGCGACCTGCGGCTCACCGAGGGGCCGGGCGGGCTGTCGGCCGGGCCGGTGAAGGTGGAGGCGGGCACGCTCGCGCTGGACGGCACGACCACCGTACGCGTCGCCCTGGACCGCCGGCTGCCGGACGGGCCGTGGGCGGCGAAGCTCGACCTGGCCAGCGGCTGGACGAAGCGCTCCGCCACCGGCCGGGTCAGCTTCGGGCCCGTACCGGTGGCGGCCACCACCGCCGTCGACCGCTCCGGCCAGGTGCTCACCGGCGGGCTGGCCACCTCGGGGCTGGTCCTGGTGTTGTTCGCGGTGTACGCGTACCGGCGCCGGATCCGGGTCCGGCAGCCGGTGGCGGCCGCCTGAGCAGCCGGTCCGGTCCGCGAGGGGATGGCGGACCGGACCGGCACCCGCCTCAGGCCAGCGCGGCCTCCGCCGCGGCCAGGAAGGCGTCGTTCTCGGCCGGCGTACCGATGGTCACCCGGACCCCGTCGCCCGCGAACGGCCGGACGATCACGCCCCGCGCCTCGCACGCCTTGGCGAAGTCCACCGCCCGGTCGCCCAGCGGCAGCCAGACGAAGTTGGCCTGGCTGTCCGGCACGTCGCCGACCAGCTTGCGCAGGGCCTCCGTCACGCGGTCGCGCTCGGCCACCACGAGGGCGCAGCGCCGCCGTACCTCGTCCTCCTGGGCCAGCGCGGCGAGCGCGCCCGCCTGCGCGGCCATGCTGCTGGAGAACGGCGTCACGACCTTGCGCACGGCCGCTGCCACCGCCGGCTGGGCGACCAGGAAGCCGATCCGCAGGCCGGCCAGGCCCCAGGCCTTGGAGAGCGTCCGCAGCACGACCACGTTCGGCCGGTCGAGGTAGGTGAGGCCGTCCGGCACCTCCGGGTCGGTGACGAACTCGCGGTACGCCTCGTCGATCACGACGAGCACGTCCTCGCCGACCGCGTCGAGGAACCGGTCCAGCTCCGCCCGGCGTACCGAGGTGCCGGTGGGGTTGTTCGGGTTGCAGACCACGATCAGCCGGGTCCGGTCGGTCACCGCCGCCGCCATCGCCGCCAGGTCGTGCCCGTGCCCGGCGTCGTTGGGCACCCGCACGCTGGTCGCGCCGCTGGTCGCCGCGATGATCGGGTACGCCTCGAAGGAGCGCCACGCGTAGAGGAACTCGTCACCGGGCAGGCAGGTGGCCCGGACGAGGTGCTCGGCCAGCGCCACCGACCCGCAGCCGGTGGCGATCCGGTCGATGTCCACGCCGTACCGCTCGGACAGCGCCTGGCGCAGCGCGAGCACGCCCATGTCCGGGTAGCGGTGCACCCCGGTGACGGCCTCGGCGACGGCCTCCACGACGCCGGGCAGCGGCCCGTACGGCACCTCGTTGCTGGCCAGCTTGATCGCCTCGGGGAGGCCGAGCTCGCGGGCCAGGTCGGCAGCGCTGCGGCCGGGTACGTAGTTGGGCAGCGCGTCCAGGTCGGCGCGGGTCAGCCGCAGCGCCGGCTGGTGTCGTCCGGGGTCGGTCATGGGGTGTCTCCCGAGGGGTGGGTGCGGTCGTCGGGGGTGCGGTCGTCCGGGGCGGTGTCCTCGCCGGTGGCGGCGCGCTCGTCGGTGGCGGTGCGCCCGCCCCCGGTGGTGCGGTCGCGGCGGGGGAGCTGGACCACCACGGTCTGCGCCCGCTTGTCGTGCAACGCCTGACGCATCGGGTGGTCGAAGAGCGGGGAGAGCGCGTCGACGAGCTGGAGCAGCAGGCCGAGGCCGCAGCAGTACCAGAGCAGGGTGGGCAGGCCGAGGGTGTTCCAGCGGCGCAGCGCCCGGCCGAAGCCGAGCGGCTCGTTCGCGCTCATCGGCACCACCTTGACGCCCACCAGCCGTTTGCCGAACGTCTGCCCGCCTGAGGACATCGTCGGCACCTCGTACGCGAGCCAGAGCGCGGTGGCGATCAGCAGGATCACGACCTGGAGGCCGCCGGCCTGTTCGCTGGGCTGCGGCAGGCCGTCGGTGGAGCTGTCGCCGGCCATCGCCCGCCGGAACACCTCCCGCCAGTACGGCGTGACCTCCTCGACCAGCCGCCAGACGAACCAGCCGTTCACGACGGCGTTCAGCGCGAAGACGATCGCGAAGTCGATCAGCCGGGCGACCAGCCGGGCGCCGAACCCGGCCAGGGGCAGCCCGTGCGGGCGGGGCTCGGGCGGCCGTCCGGGCCAGCCGCCGGGCGGCCAACCGGGCGGAGGTCCGCCACCGGGCGGCCAGCCGGGCGGCGGGGCCTGCGGGTGGCCGTGCCCCTGCGGCGGCTGCCAGGGGTAGGGCTGGCCCGGATGCGGCTGCCCCGGCAGGGGCGGCCCGCCCGTGGGGGTGCCCGGCGCGGAGACCGGGGCCACGGGCGGCGTCGGAGCGGGCGCGGGGGGCGGTTCGGCCGGCGGCGGGCCCTCGGGCGGGGTGGCGTCGACGGGGATCGGCGCGCCGATCCAGCCCCCGCCGTCCCAGTAGCGCCGGGTGTCCGGGTCTGCCGGGTCGACGTACCAGCCCGGTTCGACGCTCATGGCCTGGCCTCGCTGCGCTCGCTCACGCAGACACCTTAACGACGACGGTGCCGGCGAACTTGTCGTGGAGGCACTGCTGCCAGGGCTTGTCCCACAACTGCCACAGCCCGTCGAGGTAGCTGAGGCCGGGCAGGAAGCCGGCGGCCAGGTACTGCACGGCGTACCGCTTGCCGGCCATCCGCCGGTCGAGGGTGGCGGCCGGGTCGAGCGGCACGATGCGCAGCTTCATCACCTTCTTGCCGAAGGTCTGCCCGGTGCGCTTCATGTATTCGACGTGGTAGAGCCAGTAGAGGCCGAACATCACCACCATCAGGCCCAGTTGAAGCAGGAACAGCGGCAGCAGGAACTCCGTGAGGAACGCGTCGGGCGTCGGCCCGAGGGTGCCGTCCGGGTTGGTCCGGGACAGGTCGCTCGTCATGTTCAGGAACAGGATCAGCATCGGCGGCATGAGGAGGACCATCACCACGGCCCCGCTCAGCGCGCCGTCGATCAGCGCGGCGAGCAGCCGGTCACCGAAGCTGGCGAGCGGCTGCCCGCCCGGGCCGAGCGCCGGGGCCGGGCGGGGCGGGCCGGCCCAGCCCGGGGGCGGCGGGGTCCAGCCGGGCGGCGGGAACTGACCGGGCGGGACGTGCTGCGGCGGCACCGCGTACCCCTGGTGGGCGGGACCGGCGGGCGGCGCGAAGCCGCCGGCGGCGGGCGGGTGCCCACCGGCCGGCGGCGTCGGGTACGTCGGAGGCTGCGTCACGCCGTCAGTGTTACAGGTTGCCGCGCGCTTCCTGCTCCCGCTCGATGGCCTCGAAGAGCGCCTTGAAGTTGCCCTTGCCGAAGCCGAGCGAGCCGTGCCGCTCGATCAGCTCGAAGAAGACCGTCGGGCGGTCCTGCACCGGCTTGGTGAAGATCTGGAGCAGGTAGCCGTCCTCGTCCCGGTCCACCAGGATCTTGCGGGCCTTCAACTCCTCGATCGGCACCCGTACCTGGCCGATCCGGGCGCGCAGCTCCGGGTCGTCGTAGTACGAGTCCGGGGTGTCCAGGAACTCGACGCCGGCGGCGCGCATCGCGTCGACGCTGGCCAGGATGTCGTTGGTGGCCACGGCGATGTGCTGGGCGCCCGGGCCCTGGTAGAACTCCAGGTACTCGTCGATCTGCGACTTCTTGCGGGCGATCGCCGG
The DNA here is from genome assembly GCF_059359355.1 of Micromonospora sp. ZG13. Classification (NCBI taxonomy): domain Bacteria; kingdom Bacillati; phylum Actinomycetota; class Actinomycetes; order Micromonosporales; family Micromonosporaceae; genus Micromonospora; species Micromonospora sp. ZG13. Next base: position 770,719 of record NZ_JCADBQ010000001.1, on the reverse strand, counting down.
CTCGTTGAGCGGGAACTTCACCTTGCGGGTGCCGTTGGCGACGACCTTGCTCATCAGCGCCGAGTAGTCGGTGGCGATGTCGTCGCCGATGAACTCGGCCATGTTCGAGAAGCCCATGACGCGCTTGTAGAACTCGACCCACTCGTCCATGCGGCCCAGCTCGACGTTGCCGACCACGTGGTCCACGGCCTGGAAGAAGCGCTTCGGCTGCACGCCGGCGTCGATCATCGGCTGCCGGTCCACGATCGGCTTGCGGGCCACGAACCCGGGCAGGAACGGGCCGGTGTAGCGGGACCGGTCGACCAGGGTGTGCCGGGTGTCGCCGTACGCCGCGATGGCGGCCAGCCGGACGGTGCCGTGTTCGTCGCTGACGTCGTGCGGCTCGACCAGGCCGGTGGCGCCCTGCGCGGTGGCGTGCGCGTACGCGGCGTCGACGTCCGGCACCTCCAGCGCGATGTCGGAGACGCCGTCGCTGTGCTTCGTCACGTGCTCGGCGCCGTCGGCGTCCGGGCGGACCGCGCCGGTGAGTACGAACCGGGCCGAGCCGCTGGTCAGCACGTACTGGGCGTGGTCGCGGTAGCCCTGCTCCGGGCCCCGGTACGCCACGCAGGTCATGCCGAACGCGGTGGAGTAGTAGTGCGCGGCCTGCTTGGCGTTGCCCACGAGGAAGTGCACGTGGTCGAGGCCCTTGACGGGGAACGGGTCGCGGCTGATGTCGTGGTCGACGGCGCCGACGAGCACGTCGACGTCGACGTCTTCGGTTGCCTGGGGTCGGTCGATCGCCTGGGTCATCGCGGTCTCCCTCAAGTTCCGGTCGGCCTCGTGGCCGCCGCCGTCGGTCGTGTGCCGTGGCTCTGTGGCGAGGATCGCGGTGAAGGGCCGCACTGGGCAACTGTCGTGCCTGTGCCTGGTCAGGTTGCGCATTAAGTAGGGTGCAACCGTATGAGTGCTGGTCAGGTTGTGCAGCTCGATGCCCTCGATGCGCGGTTGATCGAACTGCTCGCGGAGGAGCCGCGGATCGGGGTGCTGGAGTCGTCCCGGCGCCTCGGGGTCGCCCGGGGCACCGTGCAGGCCCGGCTGGACAAGCTCGCCGAGCGCGGCGTCATCTCCGGGTTCGGGCCGGAGATCACCCCGGCGGCGATCGGGTTCGGGGTGACCAGCTTCGTCACGCTGGAGATCAGCCAGCGGCACGGGCACGACCGGGTCGCCGCGCACCTGGGCGCGATCCCGGAGGTGCTGGAGGCGCACACCATCACCGGCTCCAGCGACCTGCTCTGCCGGATCGTTGCCCGCTCGAACACCGACCTCCAGCGGGTGATCGACCAGATCGTCTCGTACGAGGGCATCCGCCGCGCCTCGACGATCATCGCCCTGGCCGAGCAGATCCCCTACCGCACCCTTCCCCTGGTGCGCTCCGCCGTCCAGCGGTGAGCAGCGGGCCGAAGGCCCTCCCGTACGCCCTCGGGCACGCGAGAAAGGGCGGCGACACGGCGGCGCGGGAGGGCGGGCGCGCGGCGGTCGTCGCTACGGTGTGCGTGTGGCGAAGGCGGGCGGCCTCGGTGGGTGGCGTGGTGGGCTGCTGCTCGCGCTCGCCGCGGTCGTCGCGCTCGCCGCGACCGGGGTGTGGAACCCGTTCCCCGCGGTGTGGGACTGGGTCGACCGCAGCGAGCCGATCTCCAAGCCCGACGTGGTCTGGCAGCAACGCGTCGGCGGCACCCCGCGCAGCGTGACCATCGCCGGCGAGACCGTCGTGGTCGAGCAGCGCACCCGCGTGGAGGCCCGCAGCCTGGCCACGGGCGCCCAGCTGTGGGAGCGCAAGGCCGACTGGTCCGCGGTGGCCGGCGGCGACCGGGACCCGGTCGTCGTCGTGGGCAAGCTGCTGGTCAAGGGGTACGAGGTGCTCGACCCGACGACCGGCGCCACGCGGCGGCGCGACGGCGACGCGGTGGCCGTCTGGACGTACCGCAACATGCTGCTCGACGCCCGCTGCGTCGACGCCACCGACTGCACGGTGAGCGCCTGGGACCCGCGCGGCACCGCCCCCCTCTGGACGGCCTTCGTGCCGGGGGTGCGCAGCGGCCTGCTCGGCGACAACCCCGGGCTGCTCGACACCCGCCGCCTCGACGCCGTCCGGATCGACGACGAGGTGGCCGGCCCGGAGCCCGTACCGCCGCTGCTCGGTTTCCCCATCGACGGGCGGGTGCACGTCCTCGACACCGCCACCGGGCGGATGCTCCAGGACGTCGAGCCCGGCCGGGACGAGCGGCTGTCGGTGGTCGGCGGCCGGTTGCTGCGGATCACCGCCCGCTCCCAGGACGGCACCTGCTACTTCGCCATCTCCGGGCGGGACCCGGCGACCGGCCAGGAGGCGTGGCAGCGGGCCGGGATCAACCTGCGGACCGCCGACAACGCCGGCTGCGCGCAGCGCGAGGACCCGTACGGGGCGCGCAACGTGCTGATCGGGGTGGCCCCGGACGCCCGTGAGGCGGTCCTCGACGGCTACGACGGGCGGCTGCTGCTGGTCACCGACGCCGGGGAGCGGCTGCTCGCGGTCGACGACCGGCACGCCCTGGTCCGGACGGCCGACAAGCGGGCGGTGGTCGGCCGGGAGCTGGGCGCCGGCCGGGTCCGGTGGACCCGCCCCACCGGGGCGAAGGCCGGCGCCGCGCTCACCCCGTACGCGGCCGTGATCGCCGACGAGAAGCCGTCCCGGCTGGTGGCGCTGGAACCGCGTACCGGGCGGGAACTGGCGAGCCTGCGCACCTCCGCGAACGCCCTCGCGGTCGGCCCGGGTGGCATGGTCATCGGCGAGGGGCGGGAGATCGGCTACGTCCGCTTCGGCGGCGCGCGGGGCGCCCCCGTCCCGCCGCGCGACGGCGGCGTACCGGGCCCCGGCGGCACGGGGAGCGTGCCGGGGCCGGCGGACAGCTGCGGCCCGAAGCGGGAGCTCTGCCCCGGGTGAGAGCGTCGTCCCAGGACCGACCCGGCGGGTGGGACTGATCGACCCTTCTGCCCTAGGCTTTCCGCTCATGAGCAGTGCCGCCGCGTTCTCGTACGCTCCCTTGCTGCCGACCGGTCCGGACCAGACGGAATACCGCCTGGTCACCGACGAGGGCGTCGACGTCGTCAACGGGCCGGGGGGCCGCCGGTTCCTCACCGTGGAGCCGACCGCGCTCACCGCGCTGACGGCCGAGGCCATGCACGACATCGCGCACTTCCTGCGCCCCGCGCACCTGGCCCAGCTGCGCGCGATCATCGACGATCCGGCGGCCTCGCCGAACGACCGGTTCGTCGCGCTCGACCTGCTGCGCAACGCCAACATCGCGGCCGGCGGCGTGCTGCCGATGTGCCAGGACACCGGCACCGCCATCGTGATGGGCAAGCGCGGCCGGCACGTGCTCACCGACGGCAGCGACGCCGAGGCCCTGTCTCGCGGCGTCTACCAGGCCTACACCCGGCTCAACCTGCGCTACTCGCAGCTCGCCCCGCTGACCATGTGGGAGGAGCGCAACACGGGCAGCAACCTGCCGGCCCAGGTCGAGCTCTACGCGGAGGACCCCGACGGGCAGCCCGACGCCTACAAGTTCCTCTTCATGGCCAAGGGCGGCGGCTCGGCCAACAAGTCCTACCTCTACCAGGAGACCAAGGCGCTGCTGAACCCCACGCGGATGATGCAGTTCCTGGAGGAGAAGCTGCGGCTCATCGGCACCGCCGCCTGCCCGCCGTACCACCTCGCCGTCGTCATCGGCGGCACCTCCGCCGAGTACGCCCTGAAGACCGCCAAGTACGCCAGCGCCAAGTACCTGGACGCGCTGCCCACCTCCGGCTCGATGAGCGCGCACGGCTTCCGGGACCTGGAGTTGGAGGCGGAGGTGCTGGAGCTGACCCGCAACTTCGGCATCGGCGCGCAGTTCGGCGGGCGCTACTTCTGCCACGACGTACGGGTGGTCCGGCTGCCCCGGCACGGCGCCTCCTGCCCGGTGGCGATCGCCGTCTCCTGCTCGGCCGACCGGCAGGCGGTCGCCAAGATCACCCCGTCGGGCGTGTGGCTGGAGCGGCTCGAGACCGACCCGGCGCGCTACCTGCCCGACGTCACCGACGAGACGCTCGACGCGTCCGAGGTGGTGCGTGTCGACCTCAACCGACCGATGGACGAGATCCGCGCCGAGCTGTCGAAGTACCCGGTGAAGACCCGGCTGTCGCTGACCGGTCCGCTCGTGGTGGCCCGCGACATCGCGCACGCCAAGATCGCGGAGCGGCTGGACGCCGGCGAGCCGATGCCGCAGTACCTGCGCGACCACGCCGTCTACTACGCCGGCCCGGCCAAGACCCCCGAGGGCTACGCGTCCGGCTCGTTCGGCCCGACCACCGCCGGGCGGATGGACGCGTACGTGGAGAAGTTCCAGGCCGCGGGCGGCTCGCAGGTCATGCTCGCCAAGGGCAACCGGTCCGCCCAGGTCACCCGCTCCTGCCAGCAGCACGGCGGCTTCTACCTCGGCTCGATCGGCGGCCCGGCCGCCCGGCTCGCCCAGGACTGCATCAAGCACGTGGAGGTCCTGGAATACGCGGAGCTGGGCATGGAGGCGGTCTGGAAGATCCAGGTGGAGGACTTCCCGGCCTTCATCGTGGTCGACGACAAGGGCAACGACTTCTTCGCCGAGGTCACCAAGCCGGTGCTGACGGTCGGCCGCCGCTGACCCGCGTACGCGAAGGGGCGCCGGGCAGTGGCCCGGCGCCCCTCGTCGTTGCCCTACGTCAGCTCGCCCGGCTGGCGTAGAAGGTGCCGCTGAAGGTCTCCGAGACGGTCCCGTCGCCGGTCCGCGTGTAGACGGTGACCCGGTGGATCCCGACCGTCGTCGGGGTGTAACCCACCGACGCCGACCCGTCGGCGCCCGCCGCGACCGTCTGCGCCGGACGGCCGTCGAAGGAGTAGACGAACTCCGTCACCCCGGGCATGCCGGGCTGGAGGACGAACGTCCCCGGCGTGCCGGCGACCGCACCCTGGAACTTGTTGATCGGGTACTCGACCGAGCTGACCGTGGGCTTGGTCGCGAGGTGGAACCGGTAGCTGCCCTCGCCGGACGGCAGGTCACCGGCCGTCCGGCTGCGGACGTACACGGTGTTGTAGCCCGGCTTCGTCGGCGTGATCGTGACCGTGACCGTGCCGTCGGCGGTCGCCGGCACGGTCTGCTCCGGTCCGTCGTCGAGCCGGTAGGTGTACTCGACGACGTCCTCCATCCGGGGCGCGAACGTCAGGGTGCGCGGCTGGCCGAAGCCGGCCGTCGGGTTGGCGTCGGTGATGGTCGGGCTGGTGGTGCGCACCCGGAACACGTAGCTCGTGGGCGTGGAGCGGTTGCCCGCGAGGTCCACCGCCTCGACGGTGAGCGTCCTCGGCCCGTCCCGGTCGGGGGTGAGGGTGACGGTCGCCGAGCCGCCCGGGACGTCGGCCGCCACGTCGGTCGCCGGCTGCCCGGACACGGTGTAGCGGAATCGCACCGTGTCGGTGTCGCCGCCGGCGGAGAAGGTGAACTGGCCCGGGATGCCGGGACCGCCGTACCAGCCGTCGTCGGCCGGGTAGTCCGTGGAGCTGACCGTCGGCGCGGCGGGGCTGGTGGTGTCGACCGCGAACCGGCACTCCGGCGACCAGGCGGAGGTGGCGTGCTGGTCGGCCGCGCGGACCGCGAAGGCGTAGCTGCCGCCCTCGACCATCGCGTCGGCGGGCACCGTGTACTGGAAGCGGCGCGGCGCGGAGAACGTCCCCGAGGTCCACTCCGTCCGTTCGTCGGGCCGGTCGACCGGCCACCACGCGAAGGTCGCCGTCACCTGTTCGACGAGGCCGGTCCCGTTCGCGTCCGGGTCGGTGACCTCGGCGGCGAGGGTCGGCGTGGCGGTGTCGACCACCTGGTCGCCGGCGCAGTCCCGCCCGGCGACGGTGAGGGCGCCCGGTACGTCGGGCGCGGCGTTCGCGGTCAGCGAGATGCCCGGCGTCCGCAGCCGCCGACCGTGGTGCTTGTTCTCCTCGTGGTCCCCGGGGACCCGGATCATCAGCGTGAGCGAGCCCCGCCCGGCGTCGACCGCCTGCTGCACGGTCCGCGTGAGCGGCAGTTCGAGGTGGGCCGCCGGGCATCCAGCGGTGGGACCGAGGTCGCCGACCTTCTCCCGTACGGTCGGCGCGTCGTCCCAGGTCGGCGCGGTCGCCGGCGAGTCCGTGCGCCACAGCTCCAGCTCGCGCGGCCGGTCGCAGTCCGCGACCGCCGACTCCCCGGTGCGTAGCGTGGCGTCGATGATCTCCTTGCCCTGGTAGGGCGTCAGGTCGAATGTGAGGTAGGCCCTGGTCGTGTGCTTGACCCCGGCGGTCTCCAGGGTGCCGACCGGGACGTCCGCTTCGGTGGTGGTGGTGAAGGTCGTGCCCTGCTGCCGCGCGTCCGTGTAGCTCACGCTCGTCGGTGGGACCCAGTGGGCCGGTGCGGCGACGGCGGGCTGGGTGGTGACGACGACCGCCCCGGTGGCGGTCAGCAGTGCGGTGAGCCCCGTGGTGAGGAACCGGCGCGGAGCGCGCCGTCGGCGTACGGCGGGCACGCCGGTGGAACCCCGTTGTTCGTGCAAGGTGGAAGACCCTCCGATGGAGTGCGAATACTTCCACGATCCTAAGTGCCTGGTCCCGGTGCCGGCGCCCGACTTTCGACCGATCCCGTGCGCCGGCCGGTCCCTGCCGCGTACGCGGGGGCCGGGCTGGACTGGGCGATCATCTGCGAGTCCCTCGTCGAGGCGGCAGGATGGTACGCGTGACGACTCCAGAGGCGACGGGCTACCGGATCGAACGCGACTCGATGGGCGAGGTGGAGGTGCCCACCGAGGCGCTGTGGCGGGCGCAGACCCAGCGCGCGGTGCAGAACTTCCCGATCTCCGGCCGGGGCATCGAACCGGCCCAGATCCGGGCGCTGGCCCAGATCAAGGGCGCGGCGGCCGAGGTCAACGGCGAACTGGGCGTGATCGACGCGGACGTGGCGGCGGCGATCGCCGCCGCCGCCGCGCACGTGGCCGACGGCGGCTACGACGACCAGTTCCCGATCGACGTGTTCCAGACCGGGTCCGGCACGTCGTCGAACATGAACACCAACGAGGTCATCGCCACCCTGGCCGGCCGGGAGCTGGGCCGCGACGTACACCCGAACGACGACGTGAACGCCTCGCAGTCCAGCAACGACGTCTTCCCGTCCTCGATCCACCTGGCGGCCACCGAGGCCGTGGCGCGGGACCTGCTGCCGGCGCTGGCCCACCTGGCGGAGGCCCTGGAGGGCAAGGCGGCGGAGTTCGAGACCGTGGTCAAGGCCGGGCGTACCCACCTGATGGACGCCACCCCGGTGACCCTCGGGCAGGAGTTCGGCGGGTACGCCGCCCAGGTCCGCTACGGCATCGAGCGGCTGGAGGGGGCACTGCCCCGGCTGGCCGAGCTGCCGCTGGGCGGCACGGCGGTGGGCACCGGCATCAACACCCCGCTCGGCTTCGCCGCGAAGGTCATCGAGAAGCTGCGCGGCTCGACCGGGCTGCCGCTGACCGAGGCGCGCAACCACTTCGAGGCGCAGGGCGCCCGGGACGCGCTGGTGGAGACCTCCGGGCAGCTGCGCACGATCGCCGTCGGCCTCTACAAGATCGCCAACGACATCCGCTGGATGGGCTCGGGCCCCCGCGCCGGGCTGCGCGAGCTGCGCATCCCCGACCTCCAGCCCGGCTCGTCGATCATGCCGGGCAAGGTCAACCCGGTCGTCGCCGAGGCGATGCGGCAGGTCTGCGCCCAGGTCATCGGCAACGACGCCGCCGTCGGGTTCGCCGGCTCCCAGGGCGACTTCGAGCTGAACGTCATGCTCCCCGTGATGGGCCGCAACCTGCTGGAGTCGGTCCGCCTGCTCGCCGCGTCGAGCCGGCTCTTCGCCGACCGCCTGGTGGTCGGCCTGGTCGCGGACGCCGAGGTCTGCCTGGCGTACGCCGAGGGCTCGCCGTCGATCGTCACCCCGCTCAACCGCCACCTCGGGTACGACGAGGCCGCCTCCATCGCCAAGGAGGCGCTGGCCAAGCAGATCTCGATCCGCGAGGTGGTCATCGCCCGGGGGCACGTCGACTCGGGCAAGCTGACCGAGACCCAGCTCGACGAGGCGCTCGACCTGCTCCGGATGACCCACCCCTGAGTCGTCCCGCCTCGCCTCGCCCGGGGGTCCGTGCCGGGTGGTGTCCGGTCCCCGCTCGCGGAGGGCGGTGTGTGCGCTGTCGACCTGCCCCGCCGGTGAGACCGGGGCGCCGACGGCCCTGCCGACAGCCAGGTGTCCCAGCGCTGACCCGAAAGCGGACCATCCGACGTAGAGCACCGGGCGAGGGCCGTGTGCGCGGAGTGGTCCCATGGGCGGGGCAGCTCGACAGGGCAGGGGCAGGCGTGCCGACGGGCGGGACGGTTGACACGCTTCCATCGGCGGCGTCGACGGCGGTGACGGTAGTGCCCGGCGTGGAGGTCCTGGACCGCCTCGGCCGCGAGCGCGTGGTGTGGCTGTGCACCCTACGCCCGGACGTTTCGCCGCACCTGTCGCCGGTGTGGTTCCTGTACCGCGCCGGGGGACTGGTGGATCGGCACGGGGGAGCGGACGCGCGGCCGGGCCCGCTGAATCGTCGCCGTCAACCGCGCGAGGCGGACCTGCGGGCGCGGTAGGCGGTGACGGCGGCACGGTTACCGCAGCCGGCGTCACAGAACCGGCGGGAGCGGTTCTTCGACAGGTCGACGAGCACGTTCTCGCAGTCCGGGTGGTCGCAGATCCGCAGCCGGCGCAGCTCACCGGCGCGTACGAGGTCCGCCAGCGCCATCGCGGCCTCGACGGCCATCCGGGTTGCCAGCGGCGCGTCGCGCGGCACGGCGTGGAAGTGGTACGGCTCGTCGTCGTGGGTGATGAGCTGGGGCAACGCGTCGTACTCGCGGAGCAGTTCGTTGACGATCGTGACGATGCCCTCGGTGTCGGCGTACCAGACGCGGCGCAGCCGGGGCCGGAGGTCGCGTACGGCCCGCAGTTCCTCCTCGGTGTGCTCGTGCCGCCCGCTGTAGGCGTGGGCGACGAAGTACGCGTCCAGGGCGGCGACGTCGGGCAGGCCCTCACCGTCGCGGCCGGCGGTGTTCACCAGCGCTGCCACGGCGGTCAGGGAACATTCCGTGTCATGGGTGAAAAGCAACTTGACTCCTGTCGGGGGGCCGACCTAGCGTCACGAGTGAAGTTGCATTTTACTCATGACAGTGGGAGTGGATCGATGCGTCAGCCACCCGCCGCCGGGCTCGGCCTCGGCCTCGCCCTGCTCTCCGCCGTCACCTTCGCCACGTCGGGCACCTTCGCCCGGTCCCTCATCGACGCCGGCTGGTCGGCCGAGGCGGCCGTGATCGCCCGCGTCGGCGTCGCCGCGCTGATCGTGGCTGTCCCGGCCGCGCTGTCGCTGCGCGGCAGGTGGGGCGTGCTGCGCCGCAACCTCGCCGCGATCGGCGTGTTCGGGCTGCTCGGGGTCGCGACGGCCCAGGTCTGCTTCTTCAACGCGGTGCGCTACCTGCCGGTCGGTGTCGCGCTGCTGCTGGAGTATCTCGGCATCGTCCTGGTGGTGGGCTGGATGTGGCTGGTCCACGGGCAGCGTCCCCGCCGGCTGACCGTCGCCGGCTCGGTGGCCGCCCTCGCCGGCCTGTTCTTCGTCCTGGACCTGACCGGCGCCGGCCGGCTCGACGCGGTGGGCGTGCTCTGGGGGCTCGGGGCGGCGGTCGGCCTCGCCGGCTACTTCGTGCTCGCGGGACGGGTCGACGAGGATCTGCCCTCCGTGGCCATGGCCAGCGGCGGCATGGCCGTCGGGGCCGCCGTCCTGCTGCTGCTCGGGGCGGTCGGTGCGCTGCCGCTGCGGGTGGCCTTCGGCGAGGTCACCTTCGCCGGGCAGCGCACCAGCTGGTTGGTGCCGGTGGTCGGGCTGTCGCTGATCGCCGCCGTCGTCGCGTACCTCGCCGGGATCGCCGGCACCCGGATCCTCGGCGCGCGGCTGTCGTCGTTCGTCGGGCTGACCGAGGTGATGTTCGCAGTCCTGATCGCCTGGCTGGTGCTGGGCGAACTGCCCGCCGTGGTGCAACTGCTCGGCGGCGCACTGATCGTCGCCGGCGTCGCCCTGGTGCGCGTCGACGAGCTGCGCGCTCCCCGTGCCGACGACCGCCCGGAGCCGCGCGCCACCGAGCCCGCCCTGCCGTGACGACCTGAACGGTCCGGCCTGCTGCCCGCAGTGCGGATGAAAACGAGATTCCCGCCATAGCCGACGCTGCCCTGGCGGAATGCGCACCGGTGATGTCTGATGGCTGCCACGTCCCTCAACGAGAGGATCCGATGTGGTGAGCAAGCGCTTCACCGCCGGTGCTGTCGCGTCCGCGACCGCGCTGGCACTTGCGGTGACAGGTATGAGCGTGCCGGCCAGTGCCGTGCCGGCCAGTGCCCGTACCTTCACCGTCGTCGCCGAGGACGGTGTCTCCGCGGACGCGGCCATCGCCGCCATCCGTTCGGCCGGCGGCACGGTGGTCTCCCGGTCCGACGAGGTCGGCATGTTCCGGGTCACCAGCGACCGGACGGACTTCGCCGCGAAGGCCACTGCCGCGTCGGCGCTGATCGGCGCCACCGAGCAGAAGGCGATCGGCCGTAAACCCAAGCTCGACCGGGTCGAGCAGGAGCACCTGCTGGCCGCCGCCGCTGCCAAGGGCGCCGGCGCCAAGCGCGGCAAGAAGATGGACCCGCTGGACGACAAGCTCTGGGGCCTGGAGATGATCCGGGCAGACCAGGCGCGCAAGATTGAGCCGGGCGACCGCCGGGTCACCGTCGGCGTCCTGGACACCGGCGTCGACGCCAGCAACCCGGACATCGCGCCGAACTTCAACTGGGCGCTGTCCCGCAACTTCGCTCCGGACATCGTCGACGTCGACGGCGAGTGCGAGGTGGCGAGCTGCCTCGACCCGGTCGGCACCGACGACGGCGGGCACGGCACCCACGTGGCCGGCACCATCGGCGCCGCGGCCAACGGCTTCGGTCTCTCCGGCGTCGCCCCGAACGTCTCCCTGGTCGAGCTCAAGGGCGGCCAGGACTCCGGCTACTTCTTCCTGGAGCCGGTGGTCAACTCCCTGCTGCACGCCGGGAAGGTCGGCCTGGACGTGGTCAACATGTCCTTCTACGTCGACCCGTGGCTCTACAACTGCACCGCCAACCCGGCCGACTCCCCGGAGCACCAGGCCGAGCAGCGGGCCATCATCAAGGCCATGAAGCGGGCCCTGAACTTCGCCCACAACCGGGGCGTCACCCTGGTCGGCGCGCTGGGCAACAACCACGAGGACCTGGGCGACCCGCGGACCGACGTGTCGAGCCCGGACTACGGTGACACCGCGCCCTACCCGCGCGAGATCGACAACGACACCTGCTGGGATCTGCCCGCCGAGGGCCCCAACGTGATCAGCGTGTCGGCGGTCGGGCCGTCGGGCAAGAAGTCGGACTTCTCGAACTACGGCACCGAGCGGACCGCCGTGGCGGCGCCCGGCGGCTGGTTCCGCGACGGCTTCGGCACGGACACCTACCGCACCGACGCCAACATGATCCTCTCGACGTACCCGAAGAAGGTGCTCCAGGAGGAGGGCTCGGTCGACGCCGACGGCAACATCGTCGCCGGCTTCGAGGAGACGGTCTTCAAGCAGTGCAAGGCCAACGGTGAGTGCGGGTACTACACCTACCTGCAGGGCACCTCGATGGCGGCCCCGCACGCCTCCGGCGTCGCCGCGCTGATCGTCAGCAAGCACGGCAAGAAGGAGCGTCACGGCGGCTTCGGGATGGCACCGAAGCTGGTGGAGCAGCACCTCTACCGGACGGCGACCGAGCGCGCCTGCCCGGAGCCGCGCCTGCAGTCGTACGCCAACGAGGGCCGGGACGCCGAGTTCGACGCCTACTGCGCCGGAGGGCTGAACTTCAACGGCTTCTACGGTTACGGCATCGTCGACGCGTACGCGGCGGTGAAGACCCCGCTCAAGCCCAACGCCCGCCCGTAACGACGCACCACCCGAGGGGCCCGGCCGACTTCGGCCGGGCCCCTCGCACGTCCGGCGGCGGGCGGTCGATTTGGTTGCCCGACGCGGGCGCCCCGGTCACGGGCGCCAGCCCCGGGCGCCGAGCGCGGCGCGAGCCTCGCGCAGGACACCCGGGAAGTCGTGGCGCAGCCGCCTGCCGGTGACCGGCAGCACGAGCCAGCCGGCGCCGACCAGCCGGGCGATCCGGTCGAGGCGCCCGCCATCGGCCTCGGCGTGCCGCCCGTCCTGGGCGACGGCGACGCGGTACGCCGACCACGCCAGGTCGGCGTGCACGACCAGCCCGGCGGCGACCCGGACCGGGTGCCGGACGGCGGGGCGCGGCAGCCCGGCCAGCACCAGCCGGACCCGCAGCTCAGACTCGGCCGGCGACCGGGCGCCCGGATCCGCCAGGCCGAACACCCAGCGGGCCCGGCGACCGCCGGGCCGGTCGGCGTTGCGGGTGGCGACGTCGGCGAGGGCCGTGCGGCTGGTCAGCCCCTGCCGCAGCAGCGAGTCGACGATGCCGACCGCACGAAGCGGCTCCAACCAGACCGCCGTCTCCCACGCCGCAGACGTCGGATCGGTGCTGACCGGCACACCGGCGGTGCGCAGATCCGCCACCCTCAGGCCGGCCGGAACCGGCCGGACCGCGGTGCCCGGGCCGTCGGCCGGCGCGCGCAGCGCCGTGCGCAGGCCGCCGCCCGGCGGTACGACCACGACCTCCCCGCCACCGGCGGTCGCGGGTGCCGCCGTGTCCCGGCCGCCGGCGGTTGCGCAGACCGCCATGTCCCGGCCGGCGGTTGCGGGTGCCGCCGTGCCCCCGCCCTCGGCCGGCGTGCGGAGCGTCGGGTGCGGACCGCCACCCGCCTTTCCGGGCTGCCGGTGCGGGCCCGTGGAGTGCACGCGCAGGCCCCGTTGCGGGCCGAGCCGCATCGCCCTCGGGACGAGGACGTGCACGTCGTCGACGAACGAGGCGGCGTGCTCGACACCGTGCAGGTAGGCCGCCGAGGGGCCGGCGACGACCGCCTCGCGCGGCAACCGCAGGGCGGCGGCCCGGCAGGCCAGGGCGTGGTCCCGGTCCAGCCGGGCGTCGGCGTAGACGTCGTGGCGCAGGCGCAGCCAGGCGGAGCTGCGCAGTTGGTGCTCGGTGACCAGGCCCTGTCGGATCGCGTCCGAGCCGCGGAAGACCTGCCAGGCCAGGACGCCTGGTCGGTGCGGTGGAGGTGGCATGCGGCCAGCGTGCCCGCCGCCCGGGGCCGCCCGACACCCCTGTGGACAACCGGGGTCGCACCGGGGACCGTCGCCTGTGGACAACCGGAACGACGGCCGCCGGATGTGCTAGAGGACCGCCCCTCGGGAGGCGCAGGACGTCCCCCCAGTCGAGGGAGGTAGAGGGCCGGCCGGCTCAGGAGAGGGCGGCGGCGATGGCGGTGGCCGCGGCGAGGACCTGCGCGCCGACCACCTCGGCGTCGAGCTGGGCCAGCGCCACCACCCCGACGCTCGCCTCCAGGCCCGGCACGCCGAGCACCGGGGCGGCCACGCCGTACGCCCCGGGTTGGAGCTCCCCGGCGGTGCTCACCGGGCCGGCGGCGCCCGCCCGGCCGGCGAGGATGGCCCGTCCCGCCGCCCCGCGCTCCAGCGGGTGCCGCGCCCCCGTCCGGTACGCGACGTGGAAAGACGTCCAGCTCGGCTCGACCACGGCCAGCGCGACCCCCTCGCCGCCCTCGACCACGGTCAGGTGGGCGGTCGCGCCGGCCTGCTCCGCGAGGCGGCGCAACGCGGGCAGCGCCCCCTCGGCGAGCAGCGGCTGGGCCCGTCGCGCCAGGTGCAGCACCCCGGCGCCGAGGCGCAGCCGGCCCTCGCCGTCGCGGCGCAGCATGCCGTGCGCGGCGAGCGCGCCGACCAGCCGGTACACCGCCGCCCGGCCGACGCCCAGCCGGTTCGCCGCCTCGGTGACGGTGAGCCCGCCCGGTGCGTCGGCGACCAGGTGCAGCAGCCGCAGCCCCCGGTCCAGGGTCTGCGCCGTCTCCCCGCCCCGCGCCGTCGTCTCCACGACCAGCAGCGTACGACCCGGCTCCGGACAACCCCGGAACGCGTGGGACGGCTACCCTTGTACGGTGACGCTACGCCTGTATGACACCGCCACCCGATCGGTGCGGGACTTCGTCCCGCGGGAAGCCGGCAAGGTGGGGGTCTACCTGTGTGGTCTCACCCTCCAGGCCCCGCCGCACATCGGTCACCTTCGCTCCGGCGTCAACTACGACGTGCTGCGCCGCTGGCTGCTCGCCGCCGGCTACGAGGTCACCTTCATCCGCAACGTGACCGACATCGACGACAAGATCCTGGTCAAGGCGATGGAGCGGGGCAGGCCGTTCTGGTCGATCGCGTACGCCAACGAGCTGATCCTGGCCGATTCCTACCGGGCGCTCAACGTGCTGCCGCCGACGTACGAGCCGCGGGCCACCGGGCACATCCCGGAGATGCACGAGCTGATCGCCAAGCTCATCGCCGACGGGCACGCCTACCCGGCCACCGACGACTCCGGCGACGTCTACTTCGACGTCCGCTCGTGGCCGGCGTACGGCTCCCTGTCGGGGCAGTCGCCGGACGCGATGCAGTCGGCGGGGGACGCGCCCGACCGGGGCAAGCGCGACCCGCGCGACTTCGCGCTGTGGAAGGGCGCCAAGCCCGACGAGCCGGCGGACGCCTACTGGCCGTCGCCGTGGGGGCGGGGCCGGCCGGGCTGGCACATCGAGTGCTCGGCGATGTGCTGGCGCTACCTCGGCGCCGAGTTCGACATCCACGGCGGAGGGCTGGACCTCACCTTCCCGCACCACGAGAACGAGATCGCCCAGTCGCAGGCCGCCGGGCTGCCGTTCGCCCGCTACTGGGTGCACCACGGGCTGCTCAGCATCGGCGGCGCCAAGATGGGCAAGTCGCTCGGCAACGCCCTCGACCTGACGTACGTCGACTCGCTCGGCGTGCGCCCGGTGGAGCTGCGTTACTACTACGCCGCCGCGCACTACCGGTCCCGCATCGACTACTCCGAGGACGCGCTGCGCGAGGCCGCCGTCGCGTACCGCCGGATCGAGGGGTTCGTGCAGCGGGCCGTCGAGCGCGTCGGCCCCGGCCAGCTCGGTGAGCTGCCGGGCGCGTTCGCGGCGGCGATGGACGACGACCTGAACACCTCGGCCGCGTTCGCCGTCCTGCACGAGGTGGTCCGCGACGGCAACACCGCGCTGACCGGCGGCGACGATGTGACCGTCCGCACGGCGCTGGCCGCGGCCCGCGCCATGCTGGATATCCTCGGGATCGACCCCCTCGACCCGGCGTGGACCGGTGGCGGCCGCGCGGACGACCTGCGCGGCGTGGTGGACTCGCTGGTCGCGCTGGCCCTGGAACAGCGCGCACAGGCCCGCGGTCGCAAGGACTGGGCCGCGGCCGACGCCGTACGCGACCAGCTCAAGCAGGCCGGCGTGGTGGTCGAGGACACCCCCCAGGGCCCCCGTTGGACTATTGGAGAGCAGGACTGATGGCCGGCAACTCGCAGCGCCGTGGCCGGCGTCTGACGCCGAAGGCGGGAGCCCCGAAGGGCTCCGGTGGCAAGAACAAGGACTCCCTCGCCGGGCGGGGAAGGACCCTGCCCGCCGACGAGCGGCCCTGGCACAAGGCATACTCGGGCACCGAGAAGCTGCCCCAGCGCACCGCCTGGAAGCAGGACAAGGAGCGCCGGGCGGCGGCCGAGGAGGGCCGCGCTCCCAAGATCGGCCAGCCCGGCAGCAAGGACACCACCTGGGGCAAGGGCGGTGGCCGGGGCGTACCGACCACGGGCGGGCGCGGTACGGGTGGTCGGGGTGCCAGGCCCACGGGTCGCGGCGGTCCCCGGGTCGCCCCGGGCCGCAAGTCCAACCCGTCGAAGGACACCCCGGAGCTGCTGGTCGGACGCAACCCGGTGCTGGAGGCGCTGCGCGCCCTGGTGCCGGCGACCGCGCTCTACACCGCCCAGGGCATCGACGTCGACGACCGGGTCAACGAGATCATCCGGAGGGCCGCCGACCGGGGCATCGCCAACCTGGAGATCAGCCGGGCCGAGCTGGACCGGATGACGGGCGGCGTGCTGCACCAGGGCGTCGGTCTCCAGGTGCCGCCGTTCGCGTACGAGCCCTTCGAGGACCTCGTCGCGGCGGCGCTGGAGCAGGCCGCCCCGCTGCTGGTGGCGCTGGACGGGGTGACCGACCCGCGCAACCTCGGCGCCGTGATCCGCTCCGCCGCCGCCTTCGGCGCGCAGGGCGTCTTCGTACCGGAGCGGCGGGCCGCCGGGATCACCGCGACCGCCTGGCGGACCAGCGCCGGTGCGGCGGCGCGGGTGCCGGTCGCCCAGGTCACCAACCTGACGCGGTCGCTGAAGGCCTGCCAGGACGCCGGCTTCATGGTGGTGGGCCTGGACGCCGACGGCGAGACCGACCTCTACGACCTGGAGGCCGCCGTCGGCCCGCTGGTCGTGGTGGTCGGCTCCGAGGGCCGGGGGCTCTCCCGGCTGGTCGGCGAGACCTGCGACCTCACGGTCAGCATCCCGATGGTCTCCGACGTCGAGTCGCTCAACGCCAGCGTCGCGGCCGCCGTCACCCTCGCCGAGGTGGCGCGCCGCCGGGCCGCCGAGGGCTGATCCCGCAGACACGAAGAGGGGCGGTCCGCCGATGGCGGGCCGCCCCTCTTCCGTCGTACGTCAGATGCGGTTGCCGGTGCTCGCGTTGAAGACGTGGCTGCGGCCCTCGCGCGGCTTGACGAACACGGTGTCGCCCATGTTCGGCATGCTGCGCCGGTCGGTACGGACCACGAAGCGCTCGTTGTTGCCCTCGAGCGCGGCGTGGCCGTAGATGTTGGCGTCCGAGCCGAGGTCCTCGACCAGCTCGACGACGACGGGCATGCCGCCCTCGGTCGGGCTGACGAGGTCGCAGTCCTCGGGGCGGAAGCCGACGGTCACCTTGTCGGCGCCGCCGTCGGCGCGGGCCGCCTCGACCTGCTCCCGGGTGAGCGGGATGTGCAGGTCGGCGAAGGCGGCGCCCCGCTCGCTCAGCGGCACGGTCTTGATGTTCATGGCGGGGGAGCCCATGAAACCGGCGACGAAGACGTTGGCCGGGGTGTCGTAGAGCGCGCGCGGGGTGTCCACCTGCTGGAGCACACCGTCGAGCATGACCGCCACCCGGTGGCCCATGGTCATGGCCTCGACCTGGTCGTGGGTGACGTAGACGGTGGTGACGCCCAGCTTGGCCTGCAACGACGCGATCTGGGTACGGGTCTGCACCCGCAGCTTCGCGTCGAGGTTCGACAGCGGCTCGTCCATGAGGAAGACCTGCGGCTCGCGGACGATCGCCCGGCCCATGGCCACCCGCTGGCGCTGACCGCCGGAGAGGGCCTTCGGCTTGCGGCCGAGGAACTCCTCCAGCTGGAGCAGCGCCGCCGCCTCCTTCACCCGCCGGTCGATCTCGGCCTTGGAGGTCTTGCGCAGCTTGAGCGCGAACGCCATGTTCTCGTACACCGTCATGTGCGGGTAGAGGGCGTAGTTCTGGAAGACCATCGCGATGTCGCGGGCCTTCGGCGGCAGGTGGGTGACGTCCCGGTCGTCGATGTGGATCGAGCCCTGGTCGACGTCCTCCAGGCCGGCGAGCATGCGCAGGCTGGTGGACTTGCCGCAACCGGAGGGGCCGACCAGCACGAGGAACTCGCCGTCGCCGATCTCCAGGTCGAGCTGGTTGACGGCGGGACGCTCGGTGCCCGGGTAGATCCGGGACGCCTTGGCGTAGGTGACCGTAGCCATGGTGGGGTGCTTCCTCTCACCGGCAGGAACGTGCCGGACGATCCGAGTGAAGGAGCGGTCGGCACGGGACGCGCCGGCCCACGGGCAGCCTCTCGATGATCGAGATGTCGTCCGTGTCACTGCACGGTAAACGGCTTTTCGTCACCTGCCAAGGCGGGGCGCACGGGATGGGACGGGCCGCATAGACATTCCGGTCACTCGGGCACGGGCGGACATCAATCGACCGCCAATGCCGGTACGCCGCAGCGCGTCGGTGACGTTTCCCGTGGTCGGGGGGCCTGCCGAGGCGGAAATCCGGACGTCAGTCGCTATGCTGACGTCGGCACCACACGCCCCTGTAGCTCAGCTGGCCAGAGCACTCGCCTTGTAAGCGAGATGTCGCCGGTTCGATCCCGGCCGGGGGCTCCAAATTTCATCAGCACTTCGCGCCGGGCGGGCGTGGCTGGGTGTCCGTGGACTCCGACGGGCCTTCGGGCGCTCCGCCCTGCTGACCTGTGAGGTCGTCACCGGTCGCGCCCGGGCGCCTGAACGAGGTCGGGGTCGACGCCGGCCTCGCGGAGCAGTTCTCGCAGGCGCTGCTTGACGTCGACCGTGGCGTCGACAGCGCGCACGCCGATGAGACCCCGACGAGGGCTCCGTCAATCACCACGAGAGGGCCACCCGTGCAGTCAGCGGCACGGCGTTTTCCCTGCTGAAGCTGCCCGGCTTACGCGGTGGTGTCGAGATGGACCTCCACGTCGTAGATGAGGCGGACGGGTCTGCCGTTGGTGACGCCGACGAAGACCGGGTCGGCGGCCGGGGTGCGGCCGTGGCGCCAGACCTCGCTGCGGGCGGCTTCCCGGGACTCGTGGTGGTGTCTCCCGGCGCGGTGCAGTGCCAGGACCCGGCGGGCCGTCGTCGGGTCGGTGTCGAGCTGGATCCGCATCAGGGGCATGTCCGGACCTCCCTCGATCGGTGTCGTGGCCGGCGAACCTAACGTCGTGGGGGCAACTTACCGCCGTTAAGTTACTTCAGCACCGTACTAGGGTGGTCGGGTGGCCATCAACGGATCCGACGGGGCGCCGCGCGAAGAGCCGGCCGGTCGTGCCGGTGCTCCCCGCTCGGTGTGGCTCCGTGCGGACCCCGCCCGCGAGCGCCGTACGCCGCCGCTGAACCGCCAGCGCATCGTCGACGCCGCCGTGGCACTGCTCGACGGGCACGGCATCGACGGACTGACCATGCGTCGCCTCGCCCAGCAGCTCGACGTCACCCCCACCGCGCTGTACTGGCACGTGAGGACGAAGGACGACGTGCTCGACCTGGCCGTCGACGAGATCTTCGGCGAGGTGCGACTCCCGCGCGACGTGGGCGACTGGCGCGACGACGTCCGTACGCTCGCCCGGAACTGGCGGGCGGCCATCCTCCGCCACCCCTGGGCGGCGAGCCTGATCGGGCGTCCCATGCTGGGCCCCAACGTGCTCGCGCGCACCGAGTTCCTCCAGTCGGCCCTGGTCCGCGGCGGCTTCTCGGACCGTCGACTGGCGGTGGCCACCCGACTGCTCGCCAACTACGTCATCGGCGCTGCGCTCACCGAGGCCACCTGGCGCCAGACCGCTGATCCGCACGCGCGGGCCGAGGCCCGGCGGCACATCACGGCGAACCCCACCGCCTATCCGACCCTCGGCGCCTCCGGCCACCTCGACGAGGCGCGATGGAGCGACGACGAGCTGTTCGACCTGGGCCTCGACGCCATCCTGGCGTCCGCGCCGGGGTAGCGGGCCCGGCGTGGTGCGCACCCTATGCTGGACGGCGTGAGCAGGGCGACGGAGGAGTCGAACCGGGCCATGCTGCGCGCCCGGGACGCCATGGACCGCGCGTACGACCAGCCGTTGGACATCCCCGCCCTGGCCAGGATCGCGTACGTCTCGGAGGCGCACTTCATCCGCACCTTCCGGGCCACCTTCGGCGAGACCCCGCACCGCTATCTCCAGCGGCGGCGGGTGGAGCGGGCCATGTACCTGCTGCTGCACACCGACCGGGACGTCACCGACGTCTGCTACGCGGTCGGCTTCTCCAGCCTGGGCACATTCAGCCGCACGTTCCGGCAGATCGTCGGGGAGCCGCCGTCGGAGTACCGCCGCCGCAAGGCGCCGGCCGCCGCCGTGCCGGTGTGCTTCACCAAGGCGTGGACCCGGCCCAGCAGCTTCGGGCAGCAGACGTCAGTTTTGGATAAGCAGCAGGTCAGGCCCGCCCCGTAGCGTTTCCGGCATGACGATGAACGCGATCAGCCGCTCCCAGATCTATGTGCTCGACCAGGACGAGGCCCTGGACTTCTATGTCGGCAAGCTCGGCCTGGAGGTCAACACCGACCAGGACCTCGGGTTCATGCGCTGGCTGACGGTGAACCTGCCCGGCGACCCGGAGCGCGAGATCCTGCTGGAGAAGCCGGGCCCGCCGGCGCTGGACCCGGCCACCGCCGAGCAGGTCCGGGAGCTGCTCACCAAGGGCGCGCTGGGCGGTTACCTCTTCATGACGACCGACGACGCGCACAAGACGTACGAGGACCTCGTCGCCAAGGGCGTCGAGATCACCGACGAGCCGATGGAGCGCCCGTACGGGATCGACTTCGGCATCCGCGACCCGTTCGGCAACAAGATCCGCATCGGCCAGATGTTCCCCAGGGGCTGACCCTCGCGGCGGGGACCCTGATCGGGAGCGTGCCGCCGGTGGGTGCCTACCGGAAGGGGCGCCCCGACTCACGTCGGGGCGTAGCCGGGCCAGCGGGAGGGGTCGGCGCGCAACACGGCGAGCAGGTCCGGGCGACGTTCGGCCAACTGCCCGATGTGTCGGTCACGCAGCCACCGCGCCAACCACGCGGCGGTCGGCGCGGCCGGGCCACCGCGCCGCCACGCGACGGTCAATGCGACCCGGAGGTCCTCTGCCAGCCGCACGGTGTGCAGCTCGCCGGGAGGCACGAGGGTGGCGCTGGTGAGGGCGACCGCTGCGCCATCCTTCAGGATGTGGCGACCACTGGGCCCGTTGAGGGCGGTGAAGCGGATCCGGGGTACGAAGCCCGCGGCTCGACAGACGGCGAGGACCGACCGCTGGTTGCGGGTGCCGGCGGGGCCGGTGAGCCAGTCGTGCTCCGCCAACTCGCGCAGTGCGATGGTCGTCCGGCCGGCACCAGCATCCCTGGGGAGCAGGACGTACGCCGGGTCCTCGAAGGCGACGGTCGTGTCCCACCCGGCGGGCGTGGCAAGGCCGGCGAGGGGCAGGTCCGCGTACACGCAGATGTCGGCGGCGAGCATCGCCGGTGCCCAGTTCGGGCCGGGAATGGTGACGACGTGCTGCCGTACGTTGGCCAAGCCTCCGTCGCGCAGCGCGTCGACCAGCCCGGTGAAACCGAACTCACTGGCCACCGTCAGGCCACCCGGGACCGATGTTGTGTCGTCGGCCATGGTCGTCCCG
Organism: Micromonospora sp. ZG13; assembly: GCF_059359355.1. Taxonomy (NCBI): domain Bacteria; kingdom Bacillati; phylum Actinomycetota; class Actinomycetes; order Micromonosporales; family Micromonosporaceae; genus Micromonospora; species Micromonospora sp. ZG13. The sequence continues at coordinate 749,360 of NZ_JCADBQ010000001.1, read as the reverse complement.
GCCAGCCGGGACATTTCCTTCTCCAGCCTCTGCAGGTGTGGCAGCAACTGGACGAGTAGCGGGCTGGCGGACACTCCCCTCGGAGTCCGGTCGAACAGGGTGCCCCAGCGTCGCTCGATCCGTGTCAGCTGGGCACTCACCGCCGGCTGGGGCAGCCCGAGGTGACGGGCCGCTCCGCTGATCGATCCGGCTGCGGCGACCGAGGTCACCAGCCGTACGTGCCGCCTGGCCACGACGTCGACGCCGATCAGGGCGGCGATCGTCTCGGCAGCGGCCGTCGCCTGACTGACCGATCCCAACGCTGCCTGCCCCTGGCCGGTCAGGTGGTACTCCGTCCCGGTCCGCTGTAGGCACGACACTCCGGCGGAACCGGCCAGCCGGCGTAGCCGCTTGCGGACGGCGGTCTCACTCAGACCGAGTCGGGCGGCGAGGACCGGGCAGTCGAGCCCGTCGGCGACGCCCAGCAGCAGCCGCAGGTCGATCGTGTCCACGTTGGTCTCCAGGAGAACGGGCGGCAGGTTCCTCCGGCTGTCACTGACGGTCGGCTCGCGCTTCGGCGAAGGCGGGCCAGCCGACCGGGTCGGCACGCATCTCGGCGAGCAGGTCCGGGCGTAGCTCCGCCAGTCGCCGGATCTGACCGTCGCGCAGCCAGCGAACGATCCACTGAGCCGTCGCGGTAGCGGTGCTGCCTCGCCGCCATCCGACGGTCATCCGCACCCGGACGTCCTCTGCGAGTCGGACGGCGCGCAGCGCGCCACTGGGGACCAGGGTCGCGCCGGTGAGGGCCACCGCTCCACCATCTTCGATGATGCGGCGACCGCTGGGCCCGTTGAGGGCGGTGAACCGGATCCGCGGGTCGAATCCCATCGACCGGCAGAGCAGGAGTACGGACTGGTGGTTGCGGCTGCCTGGCGGACCAGTGATCCAGTCGTAGTCGGCCAACTCGCGCAGGCCCACCGTCGTCCGGCCGCCATCGGCACCGAGTGGCATCAGGACATGGGCAGGATCCTCGAACGCGACGGCCCTGTCCCGCCCAGGCGGTACGGCCAGACTGACGAACGGAAGATCGGCGTACAGGCAGATGTCGGCGGCGAGCATGGTCGGCGCCCAGCCCGGACCGGGGATGTCGATGATGTGTTGCCGCACGTCGACCTGAGCATCGTCGCGGAGCGCGTCGATGAGCCCGTGGAAACCGAATTCGCTGGCCAACTGCAGGTTTCCTGAGGTCACCGAAGCTTCCTCGGCTGTGGCCGGCGCGGCGAGGCAGGACAGCGTCCGTTCCAGCAGGCGCAGGTGTGGCAGCAGTTCGACGAGTCTCGGGGCGGGCTCGACACCGCTTCGGGTGCGCTCGAACAGGGTGACCTGCCAGCGCCGTTCGATCCGCGCCAGCTGCGCACTGAGCGAAGGCTGCGGAATCCGTAGCTGGCCGGCAGCGCTGCCGATCGAGCCGGTCGCGGCGATCGTGGTGACCACCCGGACGTGGCGCGTCGAAAGGGACTCGACGCCGAGGAGCCGCGCGATCTCCTGCGATGCGGCCACCGCCTGGCTGGCCGGGCCCAACACGGCCCTCCCCCGCTCGGTCAGGTGGTGACTTCGTCCCGTCTGTCGCAGCCAGGCCGTCTCCTCGGGACCGGTCAATCGGCGGAGGCGCTTTCGCACCGCGGATTCGCTGAGGCCGAGCGAGGCGGCGAGGGCGGGACAGTCGTCACCGTCAGCGACACCCAGCAGAAGTCGAAGATCTACCGTCTCCACGAGTTCAGATGGTATGGCCGGCGCGCGTGATCGGTAATGCCAACTCGCACGACCCACTGGTGGATCGGACGGGCTAAGGACGGTCGGCACGGACAGCGACCGAATGGGCACGAAATGGAGTTCGGCGGCGCGGCGCTCGGCATTTCCCGATCCATTGCCGCCGATCGGTGACGGGCGGTAGGAGAAGGAACAATGATATGCCACGTATTGACGGATAGGTCTCTCGTGGAGGGCGTCGTCAGGCGCGGTCACGTCCGCGCCCCCTGCGGTATGGGCGGAGGGGGCCGCCTGCCCGGACCGTCCCGGCCGGGAGTCGCCGAGCACACGGCTCCGGCCTTACGGGCCGAGGCGGGTCCACCGGCGGCTGCCAGCAGCCTTCTCGCCGCCGCGTCAGTCGAGTGTGGGCAGCCGAAAGAGCGCGTCCGGCCGCCGTCCTGCCCACCCGTCGGCCGTGCGCACCGCCCGGGTGTACGCGTGGGCGCCGGGGCGGCGTCAGGAGATCGCACGAGCGTCGGGTTTGGTATGGGCGACGAAACCAGTTGGTAGTCCCCAGGCCAAGCCTGCTGCTGATCCAATTCAGTGACGGTTCCGCTGCCTCCGGCGGGGCGGCGAGGCCTGTCGGCCGGCCGGTCATGCGGTCCGGCGTTGCCCAGCCCATTCGCCGCAGTCTTAGCCGTTGCGCGGTGGGCGATATCCAACCGGAAATGAAGGAGAACGGATGAAGACGGGCCAGCATCCGAAAGGTCACCTGAGGCTTGTGCACCGAATTCTGATGGCGGTGGCGCTCGCCGCGGCCAGCCTCGGCCTCTCTCTCGCGGTTTCCAGCCCCGCGCAGGCAGCCACCACCACCATGTGCTCGGCCACGCCGGTCCCCGCCGGCTGGGTTGTCACCCAGGCGCAGAGAGACTCGGCCAGCTGCGGCTCCCACCTGCTCTACTGGATCACCAACGATCTCTACAACGGGATGCACATCTGTTCCGCCACTCGTGTGCCCGCCGGCTGGGTGGCAACTCAGGCGCAGACGAACCCGGTCAACTGCGGACCTCACCTGAGCTACTGGGTCACGAGCAATCTCTACAACGGGATGCACATCTGTTCCGCCACCCACGTGCCCGCCGGCTGGGTGGCAACTCAGGCGCAGACGAACCCGGTCAACTGCGGACCCCACCTGAGCTACTGGGTCACGAGCAATCTCTACAACGGGATGCACATCTGCTCCGCCACCCAGGTGCCCGCAGGTTGGGTGGTCACTCGATCGCAGACGGACCCGGTGACCTGCGGTCCCTACCTGCTCTACTGGATCACCCGAGCCTGACGTCCGGCGACGCGGGACGGTCTGAGGAACGAGCACTCAGCACCAGAGGCGAGTCAGACGCCGCACCGCAGGAGAACGACCGATGAGAACTGTCGGGGCCATCTCATGGATCACCATGAGATGGCCCCGACAGCATCAGACTCCAGACGGTGCGGGTGACCTCCGTGTCGGCCGGATCTTCCCAAGGTCTCACCTGTCGGCGGCCATCTCCCTATGGTGGGACGCCGGCACTGGTGGCCGTCGACGACGTGGCGCGCACCTGCCGCCCGGGCTGCGCGACACCGGCCCCGCCGAAGGACTACCGTTGCTGACCCCGGCCGGTCGGCAGGCCGGCGAGCAGGGTGTCGACCAAGGCGTCGGCGTCGGCCGGGGTGAGCGGACGGTGGGTGACCACGGCCCGCAGCCAGACCGGCCCGAGCAGCAGGTCGGCCAGGAGCGCGTCGTCCACCGGCCCGGTCAGCTCGCCCCGCGCACGGGCCCGCCCGGTCAGCTCGGTGACGTGCGCGCAGTGCTGGCCGAGCAGCTCGTCGGCGAGCCGCCCCAGCTCCGCGTCGGCGCCGGTGTGGGCGAGCACGTCGGCGGCGAGCCGCCCCGGCCCGTCGGCGAAGAACGCGGCCTTCGACCTGAGCAGGGCGGTCAGGTCGCCGCGCAGCGTGCCGGTGTCCGGCACCGGCAGGTCCCGGGCGATGGCGTGCCGGAACGTCGCCGCGACGAGCGAGGGCTTCGACGGCCACCACCGGTAGAGGGTGGTCTTGTTGACCCCGGAGCGGCGGGCCACCCCCTCGACGGTCAGGCCGGCGTACCCCTCGGTCTCCAGCAGGTCCAGCACGGCCGCGTGGATCGCCCCCGCGCCGCGCGGCCCCCGGACGGCCGCCGGCCCGCCGGTCACGGTCACAGCCCGGTGCGGCGCAGCAGGCGCAGCGCCGCGGTCATCCGTCGGGTCCAGGCCGCGCTGTGCGCCCCCGGCCGGTGGTACGCGGGGGCCAGGTCCAGCCCGCGCTGCCGGGCGACGGTCTTGACCCGGGTGAACCGGAGCAGCCCGTCGGCGCCGTGCCGGCCGCCCAGCCCGGAGTCCTTCCAGCCGCCCATCGGGGCGTCGACGCTGCCCCAGACGGCGCTGTAGCCGTCGTTGACGTTGACGGCGCCCGCGTCGATCCGCGCCGCGACCGCCTCGCCGCGTGCCCCGGAGCCGCTGAACACACTGGCGTTCAGCCCGTACGCCGTGTCGTTGGCCAGGGCCACCGCCTCGTCGTCAGTGCGGAAGCGGTACACGGCGACGACCGGCCCGAAGGTCTCCTCGGCGTACATCCGCATGCCGGGGGCGACGCCGGTGAGCACGGCCGGTTCGAAGACGTACGGGCCGATGTCGGGGCGGTGCCGGCCGCCGGTGTGCAGGGTGGCGCCCCGCCCGACGGCGTCGGTGACGTGCGCGGTGACGGTGTCGAGCTGCCGCGCGGAGGCCAGCGAGCCGAGGTCGGCCGCGAAGTCGCCGCCCACGCCCAGCCGCAGCGTCCCGGTGCGCGCGACGAAGCGGCGCAGGAACTCGTCGTGCAGTTGGTCGGCCACGTAGACGCGTTCGGCGGAGACGCAGAGCTGGCCGGCGCTGGCGAAGCAGGCCCGGATCGCGCCCTCGACCGCCCGGTCCAGGTCGGCGTCGTCGAGCACGAGCAGCGGGTTCTTGCCGCCCAGCTCCAGCGAGGTCGGGACCAGCCGGCGCGCGGCCTGGGCGGCGACCTCGCGGCCGACCCGGGTGGAGCCGGTGAAGCAGACCAGGTCGGCCCGCTCGGTGACCAGCGGCCCGACGTCGGCGCCCTCGCCGGCGACGATCTGCCAGAGCGCCGGGGGCAGCCCCGCCTCGACGGCGAGGGCCCGCAGCCACAGCGCGCTGAGCATGCTCGCCGGGTCGGGCCGGTGCACCACCGCGTTGCCGGCCGCCAGGGCGGGCAGCACCTCGGAGGCGGCCAGCGAGAGCGGGTAGTTCCAGGGCGAGACGACGCCGACCACGCCCACCGGGAAGCGCAGCTCCCGGGTGCGGGTGAGCACCGGCAGCGCCCCGGCCCGGCGGCGGGGGCGCAGCAGCCGGGCGGCGGCGCGCGCGTGGTAGCGGGCGTTGATGGCGACGTCGAGGACCTCCTCGACCGCGTGCCGGCGGGCCTTGCCGGCCTCCAACTGGACCAGGTCGAGCCCCTCGGCCTGCTGGTCGAGCACCAGGTCGTGCAGCCGGAGCAGGACGGCGGCCCGACGGGCCACGGGCAGGCCGGCCCAGGGGCGCTGGGCGGCCCGCGCGTCGGCGAAGGCGCCGTCGACGTCGGCGGGGGTGCTCGACGCCACGTCCACCGTCCGGGCGCCGGTCAGCGGCGACGTGGCGCTGAACGCGGGCCCGGTGCCGCGCACCTGCCCGACGAGCGCGGCGGCGCCGGCGGGCAGCGCCGGTGGGCGACCGGGGGCGGCGGGGTTGCCGGTGACCGGGCCCGCCGGGTCGGCGTGCGGGGTGAGCGCGGTGGTGGTCATGCGTCGACGTTAACGCAACGCGACGTTGCGTTGCAATTTGCGCGCGGGATCGCCCCGGCGGTGCGGCGCTCAGCCGGTGGCCCCGACCAGCAGTTCCACCACCGCGCGGGCGGTCGCCGGCGCGCCGCCGTCGGTCGGGCAGTCCACGTACCCGGTCTCCACCGTCCCGACGGTGAGCCGGTAGCTGAAGGCGTCCCGGCAGGCCGTCGGAGCAGACGGGCGGCCCGCCTCGGCGGCGAGCGCGGGGTCGGCGACGAGCCGGCGCAGCCGGTCCAGGTCAGCGCCGGAGAGCCGGCCGGTACGCCGCGACCCGGCGCGGTCGACAACGCTCCACCGCCCGTCGGGCTCCACGGTCACCGTGTCGCCGCGCCCGGCGATCCCGCCCGAACGGGTCAGCACGACGCGCGCCGGCGTCGGCTCGGAGGCGGGTGGGGCCGTCGTGCCGGCCGCCGGGCGGTCGGTCGTGGGCGGCGTGGTCCGGTCCGTCGGCGCGGTCGTCGTGCAGCCGGACAGGACCGCCGCCACCAGCGCGACCTTGACGCCGGCCATCGAAGCTGATCTCATGCCGCTCGGACGCGCGGCGCGGCGGCGCGGTTCCCACCGGCTCCGGTTCCACCGAACGGTCAATGTCCCGGACGGAATTCGGATCACCCCTTCTCTTTTGGGTCGTCACATCGTTATATCTACATGCGTGACTATCCCCGTCACGCATACCCCCGTTCAGGAGGGCACGTGAAAAGACCCCTTGCCGCCGTCGGTACGGCCCTGCTCACCAGCGGCCTGCTGACCGGCGTCGCCACCCCGGCGCTCGCGGCACCCCCCACCGCCCCCGCCCCGGGCGGGCCCGCCGCCGCCGCGGCGAGCGTCCTGCGCACCAACCCCGGTGCCGTCCAGGGCACCGCCGCCGAGGCCTACCAGGTGCACAGCACCAAGGTGGACGCCAACGGCGCCGCGCACACCCGCTACACCCGGACCTACCAGGGCCTGCGCGTGTACGGCGGTGACTTCGTCATCCACACGACCCCGAACGGCGGCTACGCCGGCTCCTCGGTCGGTCTGGACGCCCCGCTGACCCTGCCCACCACGGCCAGGGTCCCCGCCGCGGCGGCGAAGAAGGCCGCCCGCGCCGAGTTCTCCGGCACGCTCACCGCCGTGGGCACCCCGGAGCTCTTCGTCGACGCCAGCTCCGGCAAGGGCCGGCTGGCCTGGGAGACCGTCGTCACCGGCTGGCACCCGGACGGGCAGACCCCGTCGCGGTTCCACGTCGTCACCGACGCCACCACCGGCAAGGTCATCGGCTCGTACGACGAGATCGAGGCCGTCGCCGGCACGGGCAACAGCGTCTACTCGGGCACCGTCACGGTGGACACCACGCTCTCCGGCAGCACGTACCAGATGATCGACCCGCTGCGCGGCAACGGCTCCACGTGCGACATGAACAACGGCACGTCGACCTGCACCACGATCACCGACGCCGACAACACCTGGGGCACCGGCGCCACCTCCAACCGGCAGTCCGCCGCCGTGGACGCGCACTACGGCGCCGCCAAGACGTACGACTACTTCAAGAACGTGCACGGGCGCAACGGCATCTTCGGCGACGGCCGGGGCGTGCCCAGCCGGGTGCACTACGGCAACAACTACGTGAACGCCTTCTGGGACGGCTCCCGGATGACGTACGGCGACGGCAGCGGCAACTCCCGGCCGCTGGTCTCCATCGACGTGGCCGCCCACGAGATGAGCCACGGCGTCACCGAGAACGTGGTGCCCGGCGGCCTGACCTACTCCGGCGAGTCCGGCGGCCTCAACGAGGCCACCAGCGACATCTTCGGCAACATGGTCGAGTTCTACGCCAACAGCCCCGCCGACCCGGGCGACTACCAGGTCGGCGAAAAGATCAACATCAACGGCGACGGTACGCCGCTGCGCTACATGTACAACCCGGCCCTGGACGGCTCCGGCGACAGTTGCTGGTCCACCTCCACCAAGAACAAGGACGTGCACTACTCGTCCGGCGTGGCCAACCACTTCTTCTTCAACCTCGCCGAGGGCACCGGGGCCACCCCGTACGGCACCTCGCCGATCTGCGGCTCCGCCCCGGCGGTGACCGGCATCGGCCGCGTCAAGGCCGAGAAGATCTGGTGGCGGGCGCTGGACGCGTACTTCACCTCCAACACCTCGTACGTCAACACCAGCAACCCGGCGAACACCGCCCGGGCGTACACCCTGCGCGCCGCCACCGACCTGTACGGCAGCTGCTCCACCGAGTACCGGACCGTCCAGGCGGCCTGGACCGCGGTGAACGTGGCCGGCAACGACGCGCCGTGCTCGACCGGCAACGACTTCTCGGTCTCGCTCTCGCCGACCTCCGGCGCGGTGAACCCGGGCGGCTCGGTCTCCACCACCGTGGCGACCGCCACCACCAGCGGCTCGGCGCAGACCGTGACGCTGTCGGCCGCCGGCCTGCCGAGCGGGGCGACCGCCTCGTTCAGCCCGGCCTCGGTGACCTCGGGCGGCTCCTCGACCCTCACCATCGCCACCACGGCCGCCACGGCGCCGGGCACCTACACGGTGACCGTGAACGGTGCCGGCTCGGTCACCCGCAGCGCCACCTACACGCTCACCGTCAACGGCACCGGCGGCGGCTGCACCAGCCCGGGTCAGAAGCTCGGCAACGCGGGCTTCGAGTCCGGGGCCACCACCTGGACGCAGACCTCGGGCGTCATCGGCCAGCACGGCGCCGAGCAGCCGGCCCGCACCGGCACGTGGAGCGCGTGGCTGAACGGGTACGGCCGCAGCCGCACCGACACGCTCGCCCAGTCGGTGAGCCTGCCGGCCGGGTGCACGTCGTACAACTTCAGCTTCTGGCTGCACGTCGACTCGGCGGAGACCACCACCGGCACCGCGTACGACACGCTGCGGGTGCAGGTGCTCAACTCCTCCGGGACGGTGCTGGCGACCCTCGCCACGTACTCGAATCTGAACAAGGCCGCCGGGTACAGCCAGAAGTCGTTCTCGCTGGCCGCGTACAAGGGCCAGACCGTGACCCTGAAGTTCACCGGCGTCGAGGACGCGTCGCTCCAGACGTCCTTCGTCGTGGACGACACCGCGCTCAACGTCTCCTGACGTAGCCGCGCCGCCGCCGGGCCCGGCGACCACCCCGCCAGGGTGGTCGTCGGGCCCGCGCCGTTATGGTCGCCGCACCGACGCGTCGCCGCTCCCGGCGGCCGGGCGGACGTCGAAGGGGTGGTGACGGTGGCGGACGCGGAACTCCTCGTCGAGGTGACCGGGCCGGTGGCGACGGTGGTGATCCGTAATCCGGCCCGGCGCAACGCGATGACCACCGTGATGTGGCGGCGCCTGCCGGCGCTGCTCGACGGGCTGGAGGCCGACCCGGCCGTGCGGGCGTTGGTGCTCACCGGGGCCGGGGACACCTTCTGCGCCGGCGCGGACCTGGGCGACCTGGACGAGCTGCTGGACGCCGGCGACGCCAGCATCGCCGTGGCCGCCGAGGAGCGGCTCGCCGCCTTCGCCAAGCCGACCGTCGCCGCCGTGCGGGGCGCGTGCGTGGGCGGGGGCTGCCAGCTCGCCGTCGCCTGCGACCTGCGGATCGCCACCGACGACGCGCGGTTCGGCGTACCGCCGGCACGGCTGGGTCTGGTGTATCCCGCGCCGACCACCCGCCGGCTGGCCCGGCTGGTCGGCCCGGCCGCGGCCAAGCACCTGCTCTTCACGGCCGAGCTGATCGACGCCGAGCGGGCGCTGCGGGTGGGCCTGGTCGACGAGGTGCTGCCGGGCGACCGGCTCGCCACCCGGGTGGACGAGCTGACCGCCGCCGTGGTCGCCCGGTCGCAGCTCAGCGTCGCCGCCGCCAAGGAGATCGTCGACGGGCGGGCGGACGAGGACCGGATCGCCTGGTGGCACGGGCAGGTCCGGGCCAGCGGCGAGGCCCGCGAGGGCGTCGCGGCCTTCCACGAGCGCCGCCCGCCCCGCTTCGGCTGGACCCCGCCCGCCCGGCACTGACCGCGAGGACGTTCCCCGGCCGGTAGGGCGGACGGCATCCGGCCCGCGCCGGGCGGCACCTGGCCGGGGGCGGGAGCCGGGGCGACCGCCCCCACCCCCAGCCGGGTCAGGCCGGGTCGGCCAGGACGATCGTGATCGACCGGGCCGCGCCGTTGCGCAACCGGATCGTCTTTGCCGAGGACCGGTCGGCGCCGCCGTACCATCCGGCGGTCCATGGCGGGTTCGGGACGTAGCGGAGCTTGACCGGCTGGTCCGCGAGCCCCTCGATCACCCGTGGCCCGTGATAGAAGGAGTACTCCTTCACCAGGTCGCCCGTGGTCGCGTTGTAGACCTCGCCGGCGAGCCATCCGTGGTACGGCTGACCGTCCGCGGAGGTCGCGGCGATGTTGATCCGGGGACCGGTCCTGCGCAGCGAGATGTCGGCGATGCCCGGCTCGTCGATTCCCGCCCTGATCGCCTCCGCCGCCCTGCGGTTCGGCGCGTCACCCGACCAGACGGCCGCGTAGGGCTCGATGTGGTCGTAGTAGTGGGAAAACTGCAACGGCCAGGCGTACGGGCCGAGGTTGGGCACCGTGTAGGCACCCTCTGCGTCGGTGCAGAATCTGCCGATCCCCGGTGCTCCGCCGCTGCCCTGCCGCAGCGGCAGTATGGACGCACAGCCGTTGGCCAGGGGCTCGCCGGTCGCGGCGTCCCGGATGGTTCCGGTGATCCGGGCGGCCGGATCCAGCTTGATCGTGGAGACGGTGCTCAGCCGGCCGCCCTGCCCGTCGACGCGCAGGGCGTCGTGCTGCCGGCCGACGCCGCCGCTGCGGCCCACCCACTGGGCGCCGTGCACGTCGTCGCCGGGGAGGACCAGCAGGGTGTACTCGCCCGGCTCCAACTCCCGCAGGGTGACCCGGCCCTGGTCGTCGGTGTAGTTCACGTCCCACCGGCAGGTGTCGTCGTCGAGTGCGCCGAACACCAGCGGCAGGGCGGCCACGCAGGTGTACGGCACCGGCTCACCGGTGGCCCGGTCCACCACGGTGGTGGTGATGGCGGTGGTGGGACGGAGGGCGACCTCGACCCGGGTGGTCCGGCCGAGGGTGACCGCGACGTTCTTGACCTCCTGCCGGGCGTGCAGGCCGTCCGACGAGCGCACGTGAAGGGTGTACGTCCCGGACGCCAGGTTCTCCAGCCGCAGGTGACCGTTCGTGGCTCCGCACTGGAGGAAGTGTTCCTGGACGCCGCCGCAGATCGTGTCGACCGGAGCGCCGCTGACCGCGTCGGTGGCCACCACCTCCACGACGCCGGGTAGCAGCATGGTCTCCTCGGGGACCGTGGTGGTCGCGCCGGACGCGACCGTGACCACGTCGGCCGTGGAGTAGCCGAGCTTCTGGTGCGACCACTGGAAACGGCCCAGGAAGCCATACTGGATCTTGTAGGTCCCGGCCGGCACCGAGGGGAACCTGAAGCTGCCCTCGGCGTCGGAGAGGACCTGTCCGCCGGCGGCGCCGTCGGTGGTGAAGAGGTTGACGGTCACGCTGCCGGGCCGTTCCGTCACCACGTGGCCGGTGATCGTGCCCGGGGCGGGCTCCTCAGCGTACGCGGGTGTGGCGGCCAGACCGGTGGTGAGGCTCAGCACCGCAGCCGCGGCGAAGGCGGCGTACCTGCGGGCAGGATGGTTCATCTGTTCCCCGTTCGGGCGGAGGAGGCGGACGCGGGCGGCGGACCGGCGACCCGGACGGGCTGACACGGGCGGCGGTCACGCTGTTCCCACACGGTGTTCCGGTTGCCCGCACGCTACTCCGCCAGCCCTCGCCCGCGCTGACCTCGCCGCAGGAACCGGCCGGACGGCCCGGCGGCCCACCGCCAGCCGGGTGATCGAACTCCGCCGATCAGGTGGTTCCCGGCCGGCATCGCGCCGAGGGCTGTCGTGGGGGCCGTCGCCGTCGACGACGGTCACTACGATCCGAGTGGGCCGCCGCTCGACGGTGCGCCATGAAGGAGGAACTCCAGTTGAAATACATCACCCGCGGTCTTCGGGGGCGCGGGCGCACATCGGCAGGGGTGGCCGCCGCCGCACTGGTGCTGGGAGCCGTCGGCCTCCCGGCCGGGCCGGCGGCCGCCGCTGAGCCACACCACGTGCTCACCCCCTCGTTCCTCGCCTACACCGACTCCACCACACCCGACACCGCGGTCTTCCACCCCAGCGGGGGCGAGATCCCGGCCGGCTCATGGCGCGACGATGTCCAGGCCGTCCACACCTCCCGGGTCTACGTCACCTTCGACATCGGCGGGATCTACGCGGGGCGGGTGAGCAAGGCCACCCTCGTCGCGCGGGAGAGCAGGGCCAACGACTGCGCCCGTCCACGTACGACCATCGCCCAACCCACCGCGGCCTTCACCGGTGAGAACAGCTGGTCGAGCCCGCCGAGGACGATCGGCAGGGCGGTCGACGCGACCGCGGAGGGAAGCGACTGCACTTCCTGGCGGACGACCTGGGACCTGGCCGCCGCCCTGCGCGACGCACTGACCCGGGGCGACCACAAGCTCACCACCGAGCTGCGCATCCCCAGGCGGTACGAGGCAAACGTCTCCTACGGCCGCTGGCTGGAGACCAACGAGTTTCGCTTCGAGGTGGAGCTGACCAACGCCGCCCCGCTGAAGCCGACCAGGCTCTACAACGGCAACACCGACACGCCGTGCGGCGCAGCGCACTTCGCCCGGTCCGAGTTCAGCGCGTACGCCGACATGACCGACCGGGACCGCGACCCAGGCGACTCGCTGACCCCCGAGTTCGAGTTCTGGCCGGTCGCCGACCCGTCCACCGTGACCGCGATGCAGGCATCCATCTCGAGCGGCGGGGACGGCCTGAGCGGCGTCGGTACGGTGCCGGTGACCTCTCTGCCCGACGGCGAGTACGCGTGGCACGCCCGGACGTACGACCAGCGCGCCTGGTCGCCGTGGAGCGATCCGTGCCGGTTCACGGTGGACCGGACGGCTCCCGGTGTCGCGCCGACCGTCGCGTCCCCGGAGTATCCGGAGAACCCGGCCAACCCCACCGGCGGCACCTCCGTCACCGGCACCTTCCTGTTCACCGCGCACGGCGTCGGGGACGTGGTGCGATTCCAGTACGGCGACAGCCAGTGGAGCCTCTACAACCAGGTTCCGGCCGACCAGCTCGGCGGCGCGGCGACCATCCAGTGGCGGCCCCGCGACGCCGGGAAGCAGACGCTCTACGTGACCAGCGTCGACCGGGCCGGCAACGCCTCACCGGTACGGGCGTACACGTTCAACGTCCGGGACCTGACGGTCACCGCCTGGTCGACGAAGCAGGAGCCGGACCCGTCCGGGGCCGGCATCGCGGTGACGATGCGGTTCGGCACCCAGCCCGGCAACGGCGTCACCACCGTCACCTACCGCGTCGACGGCGCGGCGCAGCAGTCCGTCGCGGTGGGTGACGAGGGGGTGGCCGAGCCGGTGATCGGGCCACTCAAGGGCGGCCAGCACACGCTCGGCTACGCGGGCCGCAACGCCGCCGGCGAAGTGCTGTACGAGCAGGAGACCACCTTCTACGTCGACGACGCGCCGACGGTGACCTCGGACGGCGTGTACCCCATCGAGGGTTCGGGCGGCGGGGTCGGTGTCCCCGGAGTGTTCACGGTGGCTCCGGCCGTAACGCAGGGAGCCACCTCGGTCAGCTGGTTCACCACTGCCGACAGCAACCACACGGTGGTTCCGCTGGGCGCCGACGGCAAGGCCCGGATCACGTGGACGCCGACAGCCTCAGGCTGGACCTACTTCTGGTTCTCCGTGAAGTACGCCGACGGCACCTCGTCTGGCTGGCGGTCGTTCTCGACCACCGTCCGGTGACCCGACGGCGGGGCGCGGGAACCCTCCCACGCCCCGCCTCGGGTGCGGGGCCGGCGGGCGCCGCACCGAGGGCCGTACCCCCGACGCGGCCCCCCGTTCCCGCCGGCCGGTCCGTCACCGCCCCGCCAGTGCCGCCCAGCTCGGTACCGCCGGCTCGCGCCGCAGCGGCATGCCCGCCTCGGCCGGCGTCCGGTCGCCCTTGCGCTGGTTGCAGCCGTAGCAGGCGGCGGTCGTGTTCCGCCAGGTGTTCCGGCCGCCGCGCGAGCGGGGCAGGACGTGGTCGATGGTGCCGGCCGGCCCCCCGCAGTACGCGCAGCAGCGCCCGTCGCGGCGCAGCACGCCGGCGCGCGACCAGGCCGGGCCGGTGCTGAACCGCCACCGGGTCACCACGTAGCGGACCAGGCGCACGACCCGGGGGACCGGGAACACCCCGATCACCCGGTCGGGCTCGGCCTCGTGGATCTCGGCGACCCGCCGGCAGAGCATCCGGATCGCGTGCTGGACGGTGACCCGGTGCAGCGGGCCGAGGTCGGCGTTGACGACGAGGACGGCGTCCACCGGTGTCTCCCTTCGTGGCGGTGACGAGCTGGGCGGACCGGAGGACGAAAGAGCCGCCCGGTCCGGATGCGGACGGGCGGCTCGACGTCGTGCGGGCACGCGTCAGTCGGGCCGGCCGCCCCCGGGGTGTTCGGCGCGGTGGCCGCCGCCGCTCGCCGGCGACGCCGGACGCGTGGGCAGCGACGACGGCACACAGGTGACGTGCGACATCGACATGATCAGCTCCCGCGGCGGTGGTTGACCTTGCGCGATCACGGTAGGTCGGCGGGGGAGAGAGGGGCAACGGATTTCGATCGAGGCCCCGGCTGGTCGGGGCGGCGCTGGCGGCGGGCCCGGCCAGCGGCCCGCGCGGCGGCCAGGGGCCGGTCGACGCGTACGGCCATCCGGGCGGTCAGCTCGCTTTCCAGCAGCGGTCGGTTGACCTCTGCGGCGACCGCGAGCGCCGGCCCGGAGACCGTACGCCAGATCGCGGCCAGCCCGGCGCCGAGCCCGAGCAGGGCCACGGCGGCCCGGGTCACCGGCGACCCGGCGGCGGCGAGCGCGCTCACCCCCACGACGGCGAACAGCACCGCGAGCAGCGGTACGAGCACCGGCCAGAAGATCCCCCGGACGGCCTGCGCCACCAGCTTCCGGTCCCGGACGATGAGGTTCCGGGCGACGATCGCGTAGTCCTCCTCGTCCAGCAGGTCCCTCGGGTGCAGCCCGCCGGTGAGCACGCTCTGCCACAACTCGCCCTGGTTGCGCAGCTCGCGGGCCAGCTCGGGCAGCCCCGCCTCGGTCGGGTCGCCCACGCCCGCCCTGGTGACGGCCGACGCCCACGCCGACAGGGACCGGCGGACCACCGCGGCCGAGTACGGGGGTAGCACGCTGGCCAGCTCGCCCAGCCACCGGCCGATCTCGAACTGCCGGCCGCCGAAGCGGTGCGCCACCTGTTCCGCGTCGCCGTGCCGGACGGCCTCGCCGTAGCGGACGGTGTCGGCCAGCGAGCGCCCCAGCCGGTACGCCAGCCCCACCCGCTGGTCGGTGGCCATCGTCCAGCGCAGCAGCTCCACGTTGAGGTCGTCGAGGGCGAGCAGCAGGGCGTCGCCGGAGCCGTCGGCGACCCGGCCCCGCGCGTCGGCGGTGGTGGGCGCGGGGCCGACGCGCCGGGTCAGCTCGGCGATCCGGGCGAGGGCGACGTCCACGCCGTCCAGGTACATCTGCAGGCGTCGCGGCCCCGGCATCTCGGTCAGGTTGGACAGCTTCGCCGGTGCGCCCGCCGGCCGGTCGGCCCCAGGGGCGCGCAGCTCGGCGGTCTGCGCGTGGTGGTAGGCGTCGGCCATCCACCAGCCGAGCCGCAGGGCGGTCACCACGCAGGCCCGCTCGTCCCGGATCAGCGGGTACGCGTCGTCCCGCGGCACGTCGGCGACGAGCGGGTCGTCGTCCGTGCGCGGCGCCATCCCGCTGACCTCCCGGCTCATCCCAGACGATCAGCCTAGGCCAGCCGGTCGGGTCTTTTGTCCGTTTTGCTCAACCCCGCCCGGCGAGCAGGCCCCGGGGCCGGATCGAGCGCACCGGCTCGGCCGCGCCGCCCTCGGCCCGCAGGACGTGGTTGGCCGCGACGATCCCGGTCGCCGCCGAGCGCTCCATCAGCGCGCTCGGGAAATCCGTCCGGATGCCGTCGCCGGCCAGGTAGAGCCCGGCGGCGTCGGTGCGTACCCCCGGCCGCCAGGCGTGACTGCCGGGCGTGAAGGCGGGCGCCTGCGCCTCCACCCGGGCGCGCAGCTCGCGCACCCGCAGCCGGGCCGCCTCCGGCCAGAGCGCGGTCAGCTCGGCCCGCATCCGTTCGGCCAGCTCCTCGGCGGGCACGCCCGCGTCGCAGGCGTACGCGTGCAGCTCCACGACCGAGCCCCCGGTGCGCTGCGCCCAGCGGCGGGACTCGTTCTCCAGCCGGTGGTAGAGGGTCACCGAGTCCAGCGTGGGCTGCCGGGACACCCCGCTGAACACCGCCCGGTCGGCGGAGACGTCCCCGTCGCACCAGTAGCGCGCCACCGCGTACGGCGGGCCGGGCCGGCCGAACGCGGGCATCCGCGCCGCCAGTCGGGGCGCGTGGTCGGCCAGGCCGGGCGAGGCCGCGACCAGCGCGGCCAGGGCGGGCGGGTCGACGGCGAGCACCATGTGCCCGGCCGGGTACGACGTGCCGTCGGCGGTCGTCACCCGCCAGCCCTCGCCGTCGCGGGTCAGGGTGGTGGCGGCGGCGCCCGTCACCACCCGGCCGCCGTGCTTCTCCACGTGCCGCGTCAACGGCTCCCAGATCGCCGTCGCGTAGTCCTCGTCCGGGCAGTCGAAGGCCAGCCCCTCCGGGTTGCCGAGCAGGTAGAAGTGGAACTGGGCGATCATCTCCGCCGCCGACATCTCCGCCTCGTGGTTGAAGAACGAGTGGGAGAAGACCTCGAAGAGCATCGCCCGCGCCCGGTCCGGCAGCCGCAGCGAGGTGAGCAGCGCGTCGGCGGTGCTGTCGTCGAACTCGGCGTAGGTGCGCTTCGGGTCGTAGGTGAGCAGCGGCAGCGCCGCGTCCCGGTCCATCCCGCGCAGGTCGCCCAGGCGCAGGCTGGGACTGCGCAGCAGCAGCGCCAGCAGGTTCGCCGGCGGGGCGGGCGGCAGCCTGCCGAACTCCTCGGTCGGCCACCGCTCGCTCAGGATCGGGTAGCCCGGGATCGGCTTGAGGAAGCCCAGTTCCGGGTCGACGCGGCGCAGGATCGACCGCCAGTTGTAGTACTGCCGGAAGAACGCGTGGAAGCCGTGCTCGTTCATCTGCCGGGTGCCGTCGGCGAGCGTCTCCGGCCAGGCCCCGAGCCGGCCGCCGAGCGTCGGCGCGGCCTCCAGCACGGTCACCGCCACCCCGCGCTCGGCCAGCACCACCGCCGCCGACATGCCGGCGATCCCGCCGCCGACCACCACCGCCTCGACCCGGCCCGGCACGCGGGGGGCGCCGCCACCGCCCGGGTCCACCTCGTGTTCGCGTACGCCGATGAGCCGACCGACCACCTTCGACAGCGCCATGTGCACCTTCCCGCCGGATGGGTCTCCAGTCTGCCCGCTGACCCGTCAGGAGGAACGTTCCCCGACCGCAGGCGCCTCACGCGCCCCGACTCACGTCGGCGGCGGCAGGCAGCGCCGCTGCCGGTCCGAGGCGGGCCAGACGTACTCCAGGTCGGTCGGGACGTCGTCGCCGAAGATCGGGCCGTAGTGCCCGGGGTCCTTGCGCAGCAGCGACGAGCGGTGGCTCAGGTGCAGGTCGTCGCGGCCCAGCCAGGGCGGCAACTCGCCGGCCTCGGCCAGCTCGGCCTGGGTACGCACCAGGGTCAGGCCGCAGGCGGCGGCGAGGTCGGCGGTCATCGTGTTCGCGCAGGTGTCGGCCCGCCCGGGCTCGCACCAGACCGCGCAGACGTCCAGCCCGTACCGGGTGAGGGCCTCCTCGTACCCGGCCCACATCTTGACCGCCGGGTGGTTGCGCCAGCCGTACGTGGGCCAGGTCAGCCCCCGCAGCACCTGGATGGTCTCCACCCGCTGCTTGCCCAGCCGTTTCTGGTCCAGCGTCCGGGCGCTGGCCAGGAAGTCCGGGTACGGCAGGAACGTCTGCATGCCCGTGCTCTACCCGTCCCCCGATGGGACATGCCGACGCGACCAGCGTTCATGATCACGGGGCTGCGCGCGCCGCGACCGGCTGACTACGATGCGGCACATGGCGGAGCCCCTGCTGGATCGTGCGCGCCGTGCCGGTCGGCGGCTCCGGGTCAACGGGGACGCGCGGGCGCACTACGTGATCTGTGGCCGCGACGCCCTCGCCTACTGGGTGGTGCGCGCACTGCTCGCCACCGAGTTCCAGGCCGGCCGCGTCCGGATCACCCTGGTCGTGCCCGAACGACCCAGCTCCGACGAGCCCGACGGGCGCGACCTCCAGGGCGTCGAGGTCGTCCGCGCCGACCGGCTGGACGAGGTCACCTTCCGCCGGGCCGGGCTGGCCGGCGCCGACGGGCTGGCCCTGCTGCACCAGGACGACGTCGGCAACATGCACGCCGCGCTCTGCGCGCAGGAGGTCGAGCCCCGGCTGCGCCTGGTGGTGCGGATGTTCAACACCGGCCTGGCCAACGGGGTGCGGCAGATCTTCCCCGACTCGGCGGTGCTCTCCGACGCCTCCATGGCCGCCCCCGCCTTCGTGGCCGCCGCCCTGGGCGAGGTCGCCCCCACCCACTTCCGGCACGGCGGTCGCACCCTCTACGTGGCCCGCCGCGACGACGTACGCCCGACCGACGTGGTCTGCGGGGTGGCCGACACCCGCGACCCGCAGCAGGTCCGGCTGCTGCCCGCCGACGAGGGCGTG
Source organism: Micromonospora sp. ZG13 (assembly GCF_059359355.1). Classification (NCBI taxonomy): domain Bacteria; kingdom Bacillati; phylum Actinomycetota; class Actinomycetes; order Micromonosporales; family Micromonosporaceae; genus Micromonospora; species Micromonospora sp. ZG13. Next base: position 730,986 of record NZ_JCADBQ010000001.1, on the reverse strand, counting down.
GCCGACCTGGTGATCGCCGAGGCGACCGGGACGCCACCCGGTACGGAGCTGGCCGCGCGCCGGCTGAGACGGGCCCGCCGGCGCCGCCGTCCCCTGACCGTGCTGCTGCGCGCCGTACGCAGCTTCGCCACCCGCAAGATCGGCGTGGCGGTGATCGTGCTGCTGGCGGTGATCGGCGTGCTCGGCTGGCTCAACGGCTACGCCGCGCACGAGAAGGACTGGGGGGACTCGCTCTACCTCACGCTGGTCACCACGCTGACCGGGCAGGACCCCAACCCCGACAAGTCGGCCGCCGAGCAGGTCATGCAGGTGGTGCTCAACCTGGCCGGGCTGGCGCTGATCCCGCTGATCACCGCCGTGGTGGTCGACGGCATCGTCAACGCCCGGCTGGCCCTGCACTCCGGCCGCATCCAGCCGGAGCGCTCCGGGCACGTGGTGGTGGTCGGGCTGGGCAACGTCGGCACCCGGGTGATGGCCCAGCTCTGCGACTTCGGCGTCGAGGTGGTGGCGATCGACAAGCTGGCCGAGCCGCGCGGTGGGGCGCTGGCCCGGCGGCTCGGCGTACCGCTGATCGTGGGCGACGCCGCGCTGGAGGAGACCCTCCAGTCGGCGTCCGTGGGCGGCTGCCAGGCGCTGGTGGTGGTCTCCACCGACGACGAGACCAACCTCCAGGCGGCGCTCATCGGCCGGGCCGTCAACCCGGAACTCCAGGTGGTGCTGCGGCTCTTCGACGGCCACTTCGCCGAACGCATCCAGCAGGCGTTCGGCATCGGCGTCTCGCGCAGCGTGTCCTACCTCGCGGCGCCGTCGTTCGCCGCCGCGCTGCTGGACCGCGCGGTGATCGCCACCATCCCGGTCGGCCGGCACGCGCTGCTGGTCACCGAGGTCAGCGTCGCCGCCGGATCGCCGCTGGACGGCCGGCCGCTCGCCGCCGTAGGGCGGGCCGAGAGCGTACGCCTGCTGGCGCACGCCCGGGCCGGCCAGCGCCTCGACTGGGCGCCCGACGCGCGCCTGGTGATCGTCGCGGGCGACCGGCTGACGGTGGTGGCCCGCCGGGCCGGCCTGAACGCCCTGCTCCGCGAGGCCGCGCCACCCCCGCCGGAGGAGCCGGTCACGCCCGCGCCCCGGCAGCCGGAGGAGTGACGGGTCGGGCCGGCGGCGTCAGGCCCGGCGGGGACGCAGGGCGTACCAGAGGGCGCCGGCGGCGAGCACGGCGGCGCCGGCGAGCACGCTTGCCGGCGGCAGGTTGACCGCGAGCAGCAGGCAGCCGACCAGCCCCAGCACGGCCAGCGCCCGCACCGGCAGCCGCCGGCCCGGGTCCCGACCCAGCGTCAGCGCGGCGGCGTTGGTGATCGCGTAGTAGACCAGCACGGTGCAGCTGGAGAAGCCGATCGCGTCGCGCACGTCGCCCAGCAGCACGATCGCCACCACCACGGCGGCCACGGCCAGCTCGGCCCGGTGCGGCACCCGGTGCACCGGGTGGACGGCGGCCAGCGCCCCCGGCAGGTCGCGCCGGCGGGCCATCGCCAGCGCGGTGCGCCCCACCCCGGCGAGCAGGGAGAGCAGCACCCCGGTCACCGCCACGGTCGCCCCGGCGCGCACCAGCCACGCCAGGCCGGGCAGCCCGGCGGCCGTCACCACGTCGGCCAGGGGGGCGGAGGATGCGGCCAGCCGGTCGGCCCCGAGCACACCGACCGTCACGACCGCCAGCACCAGGTAGACCGCCAGCACCACGCCGAGAGCCAGCGGGACCGCCCGGGGGATGGTCCGCTCCGGATCGCGTACCTCCTCGCCGAGGGTGGCGATCCGGGCGTACCCGGCGAAGGCGAAGAAGAGCAGCCCGGCGGCGGTGAGCACGCCCCGCCCGCCGCCGCCGAGGTCGCCGAGCCGGTCCAGCGCGACGTCGCCGCGGACCGCGCCGGCCACCGCGACCAGGGCCAGCACCGCCAGCACCACGCCGACCAGCACCTTCGTCGCGGTCGCGGTCTTGCCGACGCCGCGCAGGTTCACGGCGGTCACCGCCGCCACCGCGCCGACGGCGACGAGCCGCGCCTGCCCCGGCCAGAGGTACGCCCCGATGGTCAGCGCCATCGCCGCGCAGCTCGCCGTCTTGCCGACCACGAAGCCCCAGCCGGCCAGGAACCCGGCGAAGGGGCCGAGCCGCTCCCGCCCGTACACGTAGGTGCCGCCGGACTCCGGGTAGCGGGCGGCGAGCCGGGCCGAGCTGGTGGCGTTGCAGAAGGCGATGAGACCGGCCAGTACGAGGGCCGCCAGCAGCCCCGCCCCACCGGCCGCCGCCGCGGCGGGCGCGAAGACCACGAAGACGCCCGCGCCGAGCATCGAGCCCAGACCGATGACCACCGCGTCCCCTGCGCCCAGCCGGCGCGCCAGTTGATCCACGGCGGGACCCTAGGGTGCGGAGATGAACGGACGGTTCCAGTCCCGCAGCATGCCCGGCAACGGCAGGTCGTCCCACGGCACCCGGTGCAGCAGCCGGTCGAGCAGAAGCCCGAGCAGCAGCCCGGCGATCGAGTCGGTCAGCCAGTGCCAGCCCAGGTAGGTGGTGGTGCAGAGCACCACGAGCGGCGGTACCACCCGGACCACGGCGACCAGTCGGGGCGGCACGCTGCGGCCGTACGTGCGCAGCAGCGGGGCGAGCAGCAGCGCGATGACGCCGTACCAGACGATCGCGTTCGCGACGTGGCCGGACGGATAGGACTGGGCGAACCGCAGCGGCAGCTCGTCCTGGAACAGCGGGAGGGTCCGCTCGGCGGGCAGGAAGGGTTCCTTGATGCTCGCGCTGGGCGCGGGCCGGGCGGTCCACACCTTGAGCGGGCCGATGGTGAGGAAGGTCAGGGCGAAGGCGAGCACTGGCGGCAGCACCGGTCGTACGGATCTCAGCCGCACCGCGAGCAGCACCGCGAGCCCCAGGGCGATCAACGTCAACGGGGTGCCCTGACCGAGGTAGTTGAGGATCACCGCCGTCCAGTGCGCGGCCGTCGGTCGGTGCGCCTGCGACCAGTCGGCGACCGCCCGGTCGATGCCGAAGAGCCTCTCGTTAGCGAGGGCCACGGTCATCCCGACCAGCGCGGTGAGCAGCAGCGCGTCGAACCACCAGCCGGCCGGCCGGACCGGCCGGAGCTGGACCTTTCCCCGTACCGCCGTGGTCTCGCGCACCCCGTCACGCTACCGGCCCCGGTCGGCGCCGGACCGGGACGGGCCGGGGACGGCTGTGTGCCGAGCCACGAAGGGAGGCGCTCGGCGGGGGGAACCCGTCAGACTTGTGCCCGTGCGGATCACCTCGGCCCTCGTGGACCCGGCGCTGCTCGACCTGCCCTGGTCGACGCCGCTGGAGGAGTGGCCTGCGCAGCACCTGGTGGCGCTGCCCCAGGGCATCTCCCGGCACATCGTGCGCTTCGTCCGGCTGGGTGAGTACGTCTACGCGTTCAAGGAGACCCGCGAGCGGGTCGCCGAGCGGGAGTACGACCTGCTGCGCGCCCTGGAGCGGATCGACTTCCCGTCGGTGGAGGCGGTGGCGATCGTCGCCGACCGGCAGACCGATGACGGGGAACCCCTCGAGTCGGTGCTGATCACCCGGCACCTGCAGTTCTCCCTGCCCTACCGGGCGCTCTTCTCGCACACCCTGCGCCCGGAGACGATGGGCCGGCTGCTCGACGCGCTCGCCGCGCTGATCGTCCGGATGCACCTGACCGGCTTCTTCTGGGGCGACTGCTCGCTGTCGAACACCCTGTTCCGCCGCGACGCCGGGGCGTTCGCCGCCTACCTGGTGGACGCCGAGACCGGGGCGCTGCACCACTCGCTCTCCAACGGCCAGCGCGGCGAGGACCTGGAGATCGCCCGGGTCAACATCTTCGGCGAGGCGCTCGACCTCCAGGCCGCCGGGCTGCTGCACGAGTCGATCGACCCGGAGGTCGTCTGCGAGGAGGTCGTGCAGCGCTACGAGCGGCTGTGGCACGAGATCACCTACGAGCAGCAGGTCGAGCGGGAGGCCCGGCACGACATCGAGGGGCGGATCCGCCGCCTCAACGAGCTGGGCTTCGACGTCGCCGAGGTGGCCATGTCCACCATCGACAACGGCCGGTACCTGATCCGGCCGAAGGTGGTCGACGCCGGCTACCACACCCGGCGGCTGCTGCGCCTGACCGGCCTGGACGCCGAGGAGAACCAGGCCCGTCGGCTGCTCAACGACCTCGACGCCTACCGGGCCGAGAGCTACCTGACCGACGAGCAGCAGGCCGCGCACCGCTGGCTGACCGAGGTCTTCGAGCCGGTGGTCCGGGCCGTGCCCGCGCACCTGCGCCGCAAGCTGGAGCCGCAGGAGCTCTTCGCCCAGATCATCGAGCACAAGTGGCTGCTCTCCGAGCGGGCCGGCCGGGACGTCGGGATGGCCCCGGCCGTGCAGTCGTTCCTCGCCGACGTGCTGGTGCACCGCCCGGACGAGCAGGCGGTGCTCGGCGTCGAGGTCCCCACCACCTGACGCCTGACGCCTGAGGTCCGTCCCGTCCCGTCGCGTCCCGGGGACGGGCGCGGGCCGGCGCCCCTCCTCGGGTGGTGGGTCGTCGCGGCCCTGTCGAGCTGATGTCGTAGACGATTCAGGCGGACGAGGGCGGCTGATGTCGTAGACGACTCAGCTCGACAGCGTTGGGCGGCCCGGCCCGGCCCGGCTCCGGCGCGGCCGGGCCGGTAGCGGCAGGAACCGGTGGCGTGGCACGTCCGGGCCGGTGGCGGCAGGACCGGTGGCGGCAGGACCGCCGGATCGCCGGAGCCGGGCCGGCGGTCACTCCACCCAGGAGCCGCCGCGCATCACCCGGACCACGTTCAGGTCGTCGTCGAGCACCACCAGGTCGGCCCGGAGCCCGACCTGGAGCGCGCCCAGCTGGTCGCCGAGGCCGATCGCGCGGGCCGGCGTGGTGGACGCCATCCGCACGGCGTCCGCGATCGGGATTCCGGCGCCCACGGCGTGCCGCAGCGCGGCGTCCATGGTCAGGGTGCTGCCCGCGATCGCGCCGTCGCGGGCCAGCCGGGCCACGCCGTCCGCCACCGTGACCGCCTGGCCGCCCAGGTCGTACTCGCCGTCGGCCATGCCGGCCGCGGCCATCGCGTCGGTGATCAGGGCGGCCCGCTCGGGGCCCGCCGTCGACGTGGCGAAGGTCAGCATCCCGTCGTGCAGGTGCACGCCGTCGGCGACCAGCTCGCAGACCACGTTCGGGGCGTCCAGCAGGGCCACCACCGGGCCGGGCTCGCGGTGGTGCACCGGCCGCATCCCGTTGAACAGGTGGGTGCCGACGCTCGCGCCCGCCGCCACGGCGGCGCGGGTCTCGTCGTACGTGGCGTCGGTGTGGCCGACCGCGGCGACCACCTGGTGCGCGGTGAGCAGCTTGATCGCCTCCAGCGCGCCGTCGCGTTCCGGGGCGAGGGTGACCATCCGGACCGCCCCGCCGCCCAGCTCGACCAGCTCGGCCAGCTCGTCCGTGGACGGGTCGCGCAGGTACTCGGGGTTCTGCGCGCCGCAGCGGGCCGAGGAGAGGTACGGGCCCTCGAAGTGGATCCCGGCCAGCACCCCCTCGGTGACCAGCGGGGCGAACGCCTCGGTGGCCGAGCGCATGAGCGCGAAGGGCGAACTGACGAGGCTGGCCAGCAGGGTGGTGGTGCCGTGCCGCAGGTGGAAGTCGGCCGCCTGCCGGGCCTGCCCGGCGTCGCCGGTGGTGAAGGTGTGTCCGCCGCCGCCGTGCGTGTGCATGTCGACGAAGCCGGGCACGATCCAGTGCCCGTCGCGCACGGACGGGTACTCGGCGACAGCCCGGATCCGGCCCTCGTCCAGCTCCACGCAGCCCTGCCGGATCACGCCGGTCGGGGTCACCACCTTGCCGTTCACCCGGTTGGCCATCACTTCTCCAGACTGTCGAGGGCGAGCAGGGCGGCGCCGAGGCAGCCGGCCTCGTCGCCGAGGGCCGCCGCGACCAGGCGCGGCTCCCGGTGGAACGTCATCCGTTCGTGCAGCGCGGCCCGGAGCGGGTCGAACAGCCGCGCGCCGGCGCGCGCCAGCCCGCCGCCGAGCACCACGGTCTCCACGTCGTAGAGGGCCTGGCCGGTGGCGAGACCGTCGGCGAGCGCCTCCACGGCCTCCCGCCACACGTCCGCCGCCAGCGGCTCACCGGCGGCCGCCCGGTCGGCGACCTCGGCGGCACTCGTCGGGACCCCCGCCAGCGCGGAGTAGCGCCGACCGATGGCGGACGCGGAGGCGACCGCCTCCAGGCAGCCGGGCCGACCGCAGCCGCAGGGCGGTCCGCCGGGGCGTACCAGGATGTGGCCGATCTCTCCCGCGGCGCCGTGCGCGCCGGTGGCGGCCGTACCGGCGACCACGTGGGCGGCGGCGATCCCGGTGCCGATCGCGACGAAGAGGACGTGCCCGGCGTCGCGTCCCGCGCCGAGCCGGGCTTCGGCCAGGCCGCCGGCGCGCACGTCGTGGCCGAGCGCCGTGGGCAGCCCGAGCCGATCTTGGGCGAGGTCCCGCAGCGGTACGTCCCGGAAGCCCACGTTGGCCGACCAGACGGCGATCCCGCGCGCCTCGTCGATCACCCCGGGCACCGCGATGCCGACCGCGACCGGGTCGAGCCCGTCGGCGCGGGCCTTGCCGGCGAGTCCCTCGGCGACCCCGAGGACGGTGTCCACCACGGCGTCCGGGCCGCGCCCGGCGTCGGTGGGGTGCCGCTCGGCGTGCAGCACGGTGCCGTCGCCCCGGACCAGGGCGCACTTCATCCCGGTGCCGCCGACGTCCAGCGCGACGACGACGTCGGCCGACCTCACGCGAGGACCACGGAGCGGGTCAGGTGCCGGGGCGCGTCGGGGTCGAGGCCCCGGCTGGTGGCGAGCGCGACGGCGAAGCGCTGCGCCAGGATCAGGTCGGCCATCGGGTCGACGGGCGTACGGCCGGCGGCCCAGCTGCCGAGCACGGTGCGGCAGCCGTGGGTGCGGCTGTGCACGAACGCCGCGCCCGTCGCCGCCACGTCGGCCGGCAGCCCGTCGGGTAGCTCGCCGAACGCCCAGACCAGCCGGCCCGGGGCGGCGATCGAGATCGGGCCGTGCCGGTAGTCCATCGCCGGGTACGCCTCGGCCCAGAAGGTCGCCGCCTCGCGGCACTTCAGGGCCGCCTCCTGGGCCAGCCCGACGGTCCAGCCGCGACCGAGGAAGGTGGCCTGCTCGATGCGGGTCGGGTCGATCGGCAGCGGGGCGCGTACGGCCACCTCGGCGTCGGCCGCGAGCGCGTCGATGTTGTCGCCGAGGTGGGCGCGGAGCAGGGCCAGCGCGGTGGTCGCGAAGCGCGTCTGCACCACCGAGCGCTCGTCGGCGAAGGGCATGGTGACCGCCGCGTCGGCCAGCGCGACGGCGGGGGAGTCGGGGTCGCCGACCAGGACGGTGCTCGGCACCTGCCCGCGCAGGGCGGCGATCAGCTCGGTGACCTCGGTGGTGGTGCCGGAGCGGGTGATCGCCACGAGCCGGTCGTACCGCCGGCCGGTCGGGAACTCGGAGGCCTGGAAGGCGTCGGTCTCACCCTGGCCGAGGTGCTCGCGGCGGGCCGCGTACGCCATCGCCATGAACCACGACGTGCCGCAGCCCACGACGGCGATCCGCTCCCCGGGGCGGGGGAGGTGGCTCGTCGCGGTGGCGGCGAGTCGCGCCGCCTCCCGCCAGCAGTCGGGCTGGCTCGCGATCTCGGCGTCGACGTACGACATGAGAACTCCTACGCAGGGGAGCGGTGCGCAATACGGCTCGTTAGAGCCGCCTTTCGCGCGTTATTCTGCGCGAAAGCGGCTGGCTGTGGCAACCAGCCCCGGCATCGCGCAAGACAGGGTTTTGCGCCCTCGTAGTTTCGCGCACTACTGTGCACGCAATCAATCACCGACCGCGCAGTAACGGGAGGGCCGGGGTGGACCGGTACGCCAGATGGAACGCCCTGCTCGAGATGCTGACCGACAACGGCCGGGTCAGCGTCGAGGAGGCCGCCGAGCGGCTGGACGTCTCCCAGGCCACCATCCGGCGTGACTTCGACCAGCTCGCCCAGCAGCAGATGATCACCCGGACCCGGGGCGGCGCGGTCGCCAACGGCGTCTCGTACGACCTGCCGCTGCGCTACAAGACCGCCAAGCACTCGGCGGAGAAGCAGCGCATCGGCGCCGCCGCCGCGGCGCTGGTCTCGCCGGGCACCGTGGTGGGCCTCAACGGCGGCACGACCAGCACGGAGGTGGCCCGGGCCCTGGCCGTGCGGCCCGACCTGAACACCAGTGCCGAGGGCGCCCAGCTCACCGTGGTCACCAACGCGCTGAACATCGCCAACGAGCTGCTGGTCCGCTCCCGGATGAAGGTCGTGGTGGCCGGCGGCGTGGTCCGCCCGAAGTCGTTCGAGCTGGTCGGCCCGCTGGGCGGGGCGCTGCTGCGCGAGGTCACCCTGGACGTCGCCCTGCTCGGCGTGGACGCCATCGACCCGCAGCTCGGCGCCGCCGCCCACCACGAGGGCGAGGCGGCGATGAACAACCTGATGGTGGCGCGGGCCAAGCGGGTCGTGATCATCGCCGACTCGTCCAAGCTGGGCGGTCACGCCTTCGCCCGGATCTGCCCGGTGGACCGGGTGGAGACCCTGGTCACCGACTCGGGCGCCAACCCCGAGGTGGTGGAGGCGTTCCGGGCCGCCGGGGTCACGGTCGTCTGCGCCTGAGGTACGCGCGCCTCCCGGCAAGCCAGGTCACGCAGAGTCACCTCCCTCATCCGTCGGCGCGTCGGATGCATACCGGGTATTGCGATGCGCTGCATACCGCGTATGGTGTCGCGTGTCATACGCCCATCGGGGGAGGTGCAGCTTGCCAGCTGTCCTGGAGATCGAAGGTCTCCGCAAGACGTACAAGAGCCGTCGGCGCGGCACCCGCAACGCGCTCGACGGTTTCGACATGCGGGTCGAAGAAGGGCAGGTGCACGGCTTCCTCGGCCCGAACGGGTCGGGCAAGACCACCACGCTCCGTACGCTGCTCGGCCTCATCCGGCCCGACGGCGGCCGGATGACGGTCCTCGGCCACGAGGTGCCCGCGGCGCTGCCCGCCGTCGCCGGTCAGGTCGGCGCGATCGTGGAGAGCCCGCAGTTCTTCCCGCACTTCACCGCGCGCGACACCCTGTCCCTGCTCGCCGGCGCGGGCGACGTGCCCCGGCAGCGCGTCGACGAGGTGCTGGAGCTGGTCGGGTTGCGCGACCGGGCCGGCGAGCGGGTCAAGACCTACTCGCTCGGCATGAAGCAGCGGCTCGCCGTCGCCTCGGCCCTGCTGAAGAACCCGAAGCTGCTGATCCTCGACGAGCCGGCCAACGGCCTCGACCCGGGCGGCATCCGTGAGATGCGCACCCTGACGCGCAGCCTCGCCGAGTCGGGGATGACCGTGGTGCTGTCCAGCCACATCCTCGGCGAGATCCAGCTGATCTGCGACTCCGTCACCATCATCTCGCTCGGCCGGCGGGTCGCCTTCGGGCCGGTCGAGCAGGTGCTCGCGCAGCACTCCTCGGGCGCGGTCCGGGTGCGGCTGGAGGCGGTCACCGACCTGCCGGTCGCCGCCGAGGCGCTGACCCGCGCGGGCATCCGGGTGACCGGTCAGCCCGACCACCTGATGCTCGCCGGGGTCGACAAGCCGGCCACGGTGACCCGGCTCCTCGCCGAGCAGGGTCTCTACATCAGCGAGCTGGCCCCGGTCGCCGTCGACCTGGAGAGCGTCTTCCTCGAACTGACCGCCACCGCGCCGGTACCCGGCCAGCACCGGCAGGTCGACCAGTCCACGAAGGTCGGTGGCGCGGGGCAGCCCGGCGCCACCGGAGGAGGGTGGGGCGCGTGAGCCTCTACCGTACGGAGCTGCGCCGGCTCGCGAAGCGGCGCTTCACCCGCTGGATGAGCCTGCTGGGCCTGCTGGTGCTCGCCATGGTGGTGGTCGGGGTCTTCTTCACCAACGAGAAGATCGACGCCGCCGCGGTGGCGAAGGCCGAGCGCGCCGCCGAGCAGCAGTGGCAGCAGGACGTCCGCCACAACGCGCAGTACCGCGCGGAGTGCGACAAGGCGAAGGCCGCCGGAACGGGCCAGTCCGAGGGCTTCCCGGAGGACTGCGCGTCCATCCAGCCGCCGCCCCGCGAGGCGATCGAGACGCAGTGGTTCCTGCCCTCCACCTTCGACTTCCGGGAGAACTTCGGCGACACGCTGCTGCCGCTCGCGGCGATCCTCGCGCTGGTCGGGTTCGTCGTGGGGGCCTCGTTCGTCGGGGCCGAGTGGAACACCGGCGGCATGATGAACCTGCTGCTGTGGCGGCCGAAGCGGCTGACCGTACTGCTGACGAAGCTGGCGGCGCTGCTCACCGGGCTGGTCGCCCTGGCGGTGCCCACGGCGGTGCTGTGGTTCGGCAGCTTCTGGCTGGTCGCCACGTTCCGTGGCAGCACGGCGAAGATGACCTCCGGGGCGTGGCAGTCCTTCGCCCTGACCGGGCTGCGCGGCCTGGTGCTCGCACTGGTCTCCGCGACCATCGGCTTCGCGCTCGCCTCGCTGGGGCGGCACACCGCGATGGCCCTGGGCGGGGTGATCGCACTGATGGTCGTCGGCCAGTTCGGCCTCGGCATCCTGCTGGCGATGGCCGGCGTGCGCTTCGCCGAGGCCTGGCTGCTGCCGACCTACGCCGTGGCGTGGATGCAGAAGAAGGTGACCCTGGAGGACTGGAACACCTGCCAGGCCACCTACTACGGCGAGTGTAAACCGGACACTCTGGACATCACCTGGCAGCAGTCCTCGGTGATGATGACGGTCGGGTTCGTGGTGATCCTGGGCGCGGCCCTCTGGGCGATGCGCCGGCGCGACATCTCCTGACCGTCAGGCGGTGCGACCGTGGCTCTCCCCGGCCCCGGTCGCACCGCCGGATCGTCCGATGCGAACCGGGTCCGCCCTGGTTAGGCTGGTGTTCCCCACCGGTCGGCTGTCGCGGTGTGCCGCCCGCGCGCCGCCCCGGGAGACCGATCCGCCCGGAGCAGGACCAGCCCCACGAGGAGCGCCATGCAGCCCGCCGACGCCGCCCCGGCCGCCACCGAGCCGCCCGCGGCGGGACGGTCCGGCGAGCCGGTCGCGACGGGCGAGGCGGTCGTCGCCGACGCGCCCGACGCCGCAGGCGTCGTCCCCCACCCGCGCGGCGGCCCGGTCGCCGCGGCACCGACCGTCCCGCAGCCCCGCTCGGCGGCGGAACCGGAACTCGCCGTGGCACCGCCCGGCGCCGCCGACCTCGACACCGGCGTACCGCCCGGCGACCTCGGCACCGACGCAGGGCCCGCCGACCTCGACACCGGCGTCCCGGCGGACGCCCGCCCGGAGGGCGGCCTGACCGAGCGGGAACGGCGGATCCTCGCCTTCGAGCGGCAGTGGTGGCGGCACGCCGGCGCCAAGGAACAGGCCGTCCGGGACACCTTCGGCCTTTCGGCCACCCGCTACTACCAGCTGCTCAACGCGCTGCTCGACAACCCGGCCGCCCTCGCCGCCGAACCGGTTCTGGTCGGGCGGCTACGTCGGCTGCGTTCCTCCCGGGCCCGCAACCGCCGCCGCTGACCGCTGTCGCACCCCGCGACCGGTTCCGACCCGTCGGCCACCGGCGGTCCGGTGCCGTCGCCGTGTACCGCGCGGCCGGCCGTCCCACCGCTGTCCCGGACCCCGCGCACGAATGTCGGCGACCCGCACGGGTACGCGGGTGTCGTTCCGGGCCGCGTGCCGCGGCCGGTTCACGTTCCGGGCCGTGACCTGCGGCCCGGGGCCGACGGAGGGAGCGGGCGATGACGCAGATGAACCCGAGCCGGCCACCGGACGGTGCGACCGGCACCGCACAGCAGGCCCGGCAGGAGGCGTCCCGGGTCGGGCACCAGGCGGCCCAGGCCGGCGGACAGGTCGCGCACACCGCCGCCGAACAGGGCGGACAGGTGGCGTCGGAGGCCCGGCGGCAGGCGCGCAACCTGACCGGCGAGGCCGGCACGCAACTGCGCGACCAGGCCCGGGCGCAACAGCACCGGGCCGCCGACGGGCTGCGCGGCATCGGGCGCGAACTCGGCTCGATGGCGGAGCGCAGCGAGGACTCCGGGATGGCCGGTCAGGCGGTCCGCCGGATGGCCGACGCCGCCGAACAGGCCGCCGGCTGGCTCGACGAGCGCGAACCCACGGCGGTGCTCGACGAGGTGCGGTCGTACGCGCGCCGGCACCCGGGCACCTTCCTGGCCGGCGCGGCCCTGGCCGGCATGCTGGTCGGGCGGCTCACCCGGAACCTGACCGCCTCGGGCGACGGGGCGCGGGGCGCGGGCCAGCCGTCGACCCCGCCGGCCGCCGCCCCGACCGGACCGGGTGCCGCGCCGAGCCCAGCCGGCCCGCGACCGTACGAGCGGACGGTCGAGGCGCCGTACGTGGCCGAGGAGGCGTACACCGGGACGGCCCGGGTGCGCAACGCCTCGCCTCCCGGTCGGCAGGGGCCGGACATCCCCGGCGGGGTGGCACCGTGAGCGCCCCCGAGAAGGAACGGACGCAGTCGGTCGGCGACCTGCTGGGCGACGTGACCCGGGACTTCTCGACGCTGGTCCGCAAGGAGGTCGAACTGGCCAAGGCGGAGCTGCGCGAGGAGGCGGGTCAGGCCGGCAAGGTCGGCGGCATGTTCGGCGGGGCGGCGCTGGCCGGGTTCCTGACGGTGCTGTTCGTGTCGTACGCGCTGTGGTGGGGGCTGTCCAACGTGATGGACCAGGGCTGGGCGGCGCTGATCGTGGCCGTCATCTGGGCCGCCGTCACGGGTGTCCTGCTCGGCAGGGCGCGCAAGGAGAAGGCGCAACTCCGCGCGGTGCTGCCCCGGACGAGGCAGACCGCAGGGGAGATACCGGACGCGATGCGCGGTCGGTGAACCAGCCGGGAGGGAGCAGATCATGTCCAACGATCCGGACCGGATCCGGCGTGAGATCGAGAACACCCGGAACGAACTGAGCAGCGACGTCGACGCGCTGGCCGACAAGGTCAATCCGCGGCGGATCGCCGGTGAGCGCGTCGGGCAGGCCCGTGGCGCGCTCACCCGGGCCAGGGAGAAGGTGATGGGCGTGCAGTCGGACGGGCACGGTGCCGCGCAGCGGATGTCGCACGCGACAGGCCAGCGCATGTCGCACGCGGCCGATTCGGCGCGAGGGCTCGGGGAACAGTCCCGGGAGCGGATGTCGCACGCGGCAGACTCGGCGCGGGCCTTCGGCGAGCAGTCCCGGGAGCAGATGTCGCACGTGGCCGGGTCGGTGCGGGAGGAGGCCCGCTCGCTCGGGCAGCAGTCCCGCCAGCAGGCGCAGGGCAACCCCCTCGCGGCCGCCCTCATCGCGTTCGGCGCCGGGCTGCTGGTCTCGTCGCTGATCCCGGCCAGCCGTCCCGAACGGCAGTGGGCCGGGCAGGCCAAGGAGATGGTGAGCGAGCACTCCGACCAGCTGCGTGCGCAGGCCGGGCACCTTCGGGAGCAGGCCAGCGAGGTCGGCCGCGAGGTGGGCCAGGAGATGCGCCACAACCTGCGCGAGCCGGCGCAGGAGGCGGCCCGCGCGGTCGGTTCCACCGCGGTCAGCGGCGCGTCCGCCGTACGGGAGCAGGGCCGGTCGGCCGCCCACCAGATGCAGGGGCAGGCGCATGAGGCCGCCGACGACCTCCGTCGCCGCTGAGGCGACCCGGGTCGTCGGGGCGGCGCGGACGATGCGGGTACGCTCCGCGTCCGCGCCGCCGCCCGGCCGGCCGCTCAACGAGGACTTCGTCTTCCGGTTCGGGCCGCTGGCCGGCGTGCTGGACGGCGCGACCGTGCCGGAGGGCTTCGACACGGGCTGCGTGCACGGGCCGTCCTGGTACGTCCGGCACCTCGCGGCCCGGCTCGGGCTGGCGGAGGCCGTCCGGCCGACGGCGACCCTGATGAGCAACCTGGCGGCGGCGATCCTCGGCGTGCGGGCCGACCACGGCGGCGAGTGCGACCTCGACCATCCGGGCACCCCGTCGAGCACCGTCTGCCTGCTGCGTGACGGCGGCGACCACCTGGACTACCTGGTGCTCTGCGACAGCCCGCTGGTGCTCGACGCCGGCGGCCGGATCAGCGTGGTCACGGACGACCGGCTGGACGCCGCCATGGCGGCGGTGCGGGCCACGGTGGCGGCCGTGCCGGCGGGTTCCGCCGACCGGCTCACCCGGTTCCGCCGGGCCGTCGGCGTGCAGCGGGAGCGGATGAACCGTACCCACGGCTACTGGGTGGCCGCCGCCGACCCGGACGCGGCGTTCCACGCGGTGACGGGCACCCTGCCGCTGCGCGGGCCGGGCGCGGTACGGCGGGCGGCGCTGCTCAGCGACGGGGCGTCGGCCATGGTGGAGCAGTTCGGCCTGCTCGACTGGGCGGGCCTGCTGGACGTGGCGACCGCAGAGGGGCCGGGGGCGCTGATCGACCGGGTACGCGCTGCGGAGCGTGACCATCCGGACCGGTTGCGTCGGCACAAGCCCGCCGACGACGCCTCGGTGCTGCTCTGCGAATTCGACGCCGGCGAGCCCTGACCGGGCCCGCGCCCGCCGGCAGCCCTGCCAGCCTCGACAGCGGAGCGTGAGGCGGAACACCAGCGGTCCGACCGGCCGGTACCTTCCGCCGGACCGCCAGTGGAAGCCCGATGGGGTGGACTTGGGCCGGTGGGGGCGGCAGACTGCGGCACGTGGCGGGAACGGTGCGGTTGGAGCCGATCGACGAGCGAAACCTGGAGCCATTGCTCTCCGTAGCGGCTGCGGAGGCGGAGCCCGGCGACGTGATGCCGCCGGTGGAGGCGCCGGCGGGGTGGTCGCACGCCCGGCGGGAGGCGTTCCGCGAGTTCCACCGGGCCAGCTTCGCCGGCCTGGACGGCCCGACCGGCACCCGCATGTACGCGATCCTGGCCGGCGGCGAGGTGGTCGGCATGATCCGGATGAGCCGACGCGGCGAGCCCGGCACGGTCGAGACCGGGATGTGGCTGGGCCGCTCCGCCCGGGGCCAGGGGATCGGCGCGGCCGCCCTGCGCGAGTTGTTGAACGAGGCGGCGGCGGCCGGAATGCGCCTCGTGGTCGCGGAGACCACGGCCGACAATCTCGGTGCCGTGTCGGTCCTGGAAAAATGCGGCGCTAAATTGCGTGAGGACGGCGGTAAGGTGCACGCCGAAATATGTCTCGATTCGGCGCTGCCGGCCGTGTGACGGCCATTCGGCAATTCTTCACCATCTGACGTTCTTCCTGCTCCGCACCGCTCCGGTGTCCCTTTTGCGCGCTTGGCGAGGTGTGTGGGTCGAGCCCCGGTCAATGGCGTCGGCAAAACGCGGAAATGTTTTGCCGATGGGGCAACGGGTACTGCCCGCCGGGTCCGATTGAACGGGACACCTGATGTGCGGTCCGGCGCGTGCTGATCCCCGGCGGCAATTCTTTCGACCATTGCCGTCAGGTGTCCGGCGCTCCGGGGAGCGAAGGAGAACTGATGAGAAGCGGAGCACGAATCGGGCTCGCGGTCGGCTTCGGCTACCTGCTCGGTCGGCGGCGCAAACTGCGTACCGCCCTCACCCTGGCCGCCGCGGTCGCGGCCGGCCGGGCCAGTCGGGAGCCCGGCGGGCTGCTGAAGGCGGGCGGCAACCTGATCCAGTCGTCCCCCCAGTTGAGCAACATCGGCCGCCTCGGTGCCCCCCTCGCCGCCGCCTCCAAGGCGGCCGCGACCGCCGCCGCCGGCAGCGGTATCGACGCCATCACCGGCAAGCTGCGCGGCTCGGCCGACGCGCTGCGCCGCAAGGGCGGCGCAGGCACCCCCGACGGCGACCGGCCGGGCGCCGCCGCCGAGGGCGGGCAGCAGGACGCTTCCGCCGAGGGCGGACAGCAGGACGCCGACGCTCAGGGCGGACAGCAGGACGCCGACGCCGAGGGCGGGCGGTCCGACGCCGGCACCGAGCAGCGGGGGCGGTGACCATGACGGGTACGACGAGCCCCGGCGGCCTCGGGGACAAGGTCCGCGGCCAACTCGCCGGCGAGGCGCGCAACCTGGCCAGCGCCATCGGAGAACGCGCGGTCCAGGTGGTGACCGAGCGGATCACCGGCGCGACCGGCCGGCTCAGCGACTACGCGAAGCAGGGCGGCGGCCCCGGCCTGATCGCCGCCGCCACCGGCGCGCAGAAGCTCGCCGAGGGCGGCTCACCGGTCAAGGCGATGGTCCATGCCGGGTTGGCCGGCGGTAAGGAGAAGGTCATGGCGGCTCTCGGCAAGGGCGGCAAGGGCGGCAAGGGCGGCGGAAAGAAGCTCAAGGTCACCAACATCGTGGAGACGATCGAGGTCGGCGTGCCGGTCCGGGTCGCGTACGACCAGTGGACCCAGTTCGGCGACTTCCCGAGCTTCATGAAGAAGGTCGAGAACGTCGACACCGAGTCCGACGAGAAGCTGACCTGGAAGGCACAGGTTTTCTGGTCGCACCGCACCTGGGAGTCCACCATCGTGCGGCAGATACCGGACAAGCTCATCCACTGGCGCTCCAAGGGCGAGAAGGGCTCGGTGGACGGCACGGTCAGCTTCCACGAGCTGTCGCCCGACCTGACCCGCATCCTGGTCGTGCTGGAGTACCACCCGCAGGGTCTCTTCGAGCACACCGGGAACCTGTGGCGGGCCCAGGGCCGCCGCGTCCGGCTGGAGCTGAAGCACTTCGTCCGGCACGTGATGACCGAGACCGTCCTCGACCCGGACTCGGTGCAGGGCTGGCGCGGCGAGATAGAGGACTCGCAGGTCGTCCGGGACCACGAGACCGCGCTGCGCGAGGAGCAGGAGGAGCGGGAGCAGGAGGAGCGGGAGCGGCAGGAGGAGCAGCCCCGTGGGCGGCGGCCGGAGCGTGCGCCGCGCGGCCGGCGCGAGCCCGAGGAGGAGGTCGACGAGGAGGCCGAGGAGGAGCCGCGCGAGGAGCGCCGGCCCACCGCGCGCCGCCGGCCACCGCAGCGCCGCCGTCCGGCCGAGGAGGAGTACGAGGACGAGTACGACGGGGGCGACTACGACGAGTACGGGGAGGAGCCGGAGGAGGAGCCGGCCCCGCCGCGCCGCCGCGCCCCGGAGCGAGCCCGTCGCCCCCAGCCGAGGGAGGAGCCCCGCCCCCGCGAGGAGCCCCGGGCCCGCCGCTCCCCGGAGGCGCCCCGCCGACCCGTGGTCCGGCGTCGACGGGAGGAGCGGGAGTGAGCATCGCGACGAGCGAGGGCCCGGCCGGCGGTGCCCTGGAACGCGGCGGGGCCGGCTCGAGCCTGGCCGACGTCGTGGAGACCGTGCTGGACAAGGGCGTGGTGATCGACGCCCAGGTCTCCGTCAACGTGGTCGGCATCCAGCTGTTGGAGATCAACGCCCGGATCACCATCGCCAGCATCGAGACGTACCTGCGCTTCGCGGAGGCGGTGGACCGGTTCGACATCACCCCCGCGGACCAGAAGGGGCTGACCGACCTGGTCGGGGACGCCGCCGGCGCGCTCGGCGCGGGCGGTGCCGTCTCCGGGATCGGCGGAGCCGTCGGTGCGCTCGGCGGCACCGTCAGGGACACCGTCGGCGGACTCGGCGCGGGCGACCGGGACGGGGGCCCGGGTAGGGACCGCGAGCGGCCCCGACGACGCCGCGACGGGGGTCGGTGAGCATGGCCGAGGAGACCGGACTGTTCATCTACGGCATCGTGCCCTCGGACGTGGAGCCGACCCCGGACGCCGCCGGGGTCGGCGACCCGCCCGGCGAGGTGGCGGCGATCCGGCACGGCGAACTGGCCGCGCTGGTCAGCGAGGTGAGCCTGACCGAGCCGATCGGCCGGCCGGCCGACCTGACCGTGTACCAGGAGATGCTGGACGGCACGGCGGCCGTGGCGCCGGTGCTTCCGGTGCGCTTCGGCACGGTCGTCACCGGGCCCGACGCGGTCGCCGACCTGCTGGACGCGCACCACGACCGGTTCGCCGCAGCCCTCGACGAATTCGAGGGCCGGATCCAGTACACCGTGCACGGCCGCTACGACGAGGCGAGCGTGATCGCGGCGGTGCTGGCGGAGAACCCGGCCGCCGCCGAGCTGGCGGACCAGGTGCGCGGGCACCCGGAGGCGGCCACCCGGCCGCAGCGGATCCGCCTCGGCGAGATCATCAGCCAGGCGGTGGAGCTGAGCCGGGAGGCGGAGAACCGGCAGCTCGTCGACGCGCTCGGCCCGCTCACCGTGGCGAGCGCACCCCGGGCGCCGAGCAACGAGCTGGACGCGGCGAACGCCGCCTTCCTGGTCGACCAGGACCGGGAGGACGAGTTCGTCGCGGCGGTCGAGGAGTACGCCGAGCAGCGCCGGGAGCTGATCCGGATGCGGCTGCTCGGCCCGCTCGCCCCGTACGACTTCGTCAGCGCCCATCAGCTGACCGGGTGAGCGGTGGACATCCTCTGGGCGCTGCTGACCCTGCCGTACGCGCCGGTGCGGGGGCTGACCGCCGTGGTCAAGGTGGTCGCCCGGGAGGCGGAGTCACGGCAGCACAACCCCGTCGACGTCCGGCGCGAGCTGGAGGCGCTGGACGCGGCGGAGGCCGCCGGCGAGATCAGCGCCGCGGAACGGGACCAGGGGCAGCAGCGGGTGCTGGAACGGCTGACCGGCGGCGCCCGGGGGGTGGCCCCCGGCGGTGGCGAGGGAGGTGAGCGCGATGGTGGATCTGATCCGCGGCGACGGCGGGCGGGCGCGCAGGAGTGAGCCCGTCGACGACCGGTACGACGAGGAGGAGTACCTCGAACCGATCTCGGCCGCCGAGGCGGCGCGCGAGGGGCTGCGGCAGGTCGTGGAGTTGACCGGCCGCGATCCCGTGGGGACCACCTCGCTGAAGTCGTCGCGGGACGGTTGGCTGGTCGGGGTGGAGGTGGTCGAGGACCGGCGCCTCCCGGCCTCCACCGACCTGCTCGGCCTCTACGAGGTGGAGCTGGACCTGGAGGGCGGCCTGCTCGGCTACCGGCGGGTGCGGCGCTACCAGCGCGGCAAGGGCGAGGTGGGCTGAGGTGACCACGCAGCCGCCACCGGTGGTGCAGAACTCCGGTCAGGTCCTGCCCGCCGGGCACGAGCCGGCCAACCTCGGCGACATCCTGGAACGCGTGCTCGACCGGGGCATCGTGATCGCCGGCGACATCCGGGTCAGCCTGCTCGACATCGAGCTGCTGACGCTCAAGCTGCGGCTGGTCATCGCCTCGGTCGACACGGCACGGCAGATCGGCATCGACTGGTGGGAGCACGACCCGTGGCTCAGCTCGCGGGCGAGGCCGCCGGTGGAGCCCGGCCCACGCGACCCGGAACAGGTGGAGGCGGAACGCCGCCCCCGGGTCGCCCGCCGGGCCGCCCGCGGAGAGGAGTGGGATGAGTTCGACGGCTGACCTCCTGCCCGCCGCCGGGCCGGCGGGCAACGGCGTCGGGGTGTGGCTGCACGGCGTGACACGCGACGTCGATCCGGCCCTGCTCGCCACGACCGTCGGGATGGACGGTGCCGCGGCGCGCGCGGTGCGGGCCGCCGGCCTGGTCGCCGTCGTCAGCGCCGCGCCGCTGTCCGAGTACGGCGAGGAGGCCCTGCGCCGCAACCTGGAGGACCTGGCCTGGTTGGAACGGGCGGCCCGGACGCACCACGCGGTCGTCGCGGCCCTGTCCCGGGGCGGCGCGGTGGTGCCCGCCCGACTGGCCACCGTCCACCACGACGACGCCCGGGTGGCGGGGCAGCTCACCGCCCGCCGGGCGGAGCTGACCGCCGTCCTGGACCGGCTCACCGGCCACGACGAGTGGGGCGTCAAGGGGTACGTCGTGCCGGGCGCGACGCCCCGCCCGACGGAGCCCGCCGGGTCGGGTGGCGCCGGGGCGGCGTACCTGCGGCGGCGCCGGGCCCAGCTCACCGCCCGCGAGGAGGGGCAGCGGATCGCTGCCGAGGCCGCCGGCGCCGTGCACGAGGCGCTGGCGGGGCACGCGGCGGCCGCCCGGCGGCACCCCCCGCAGGACCGCCGGCTCTCCGGGGCGCCCACCGCGATGGCGCTCAACGGGGCCTACCTGGTCGGGCACGGGGCGGTCGCCGGGTTCCGCCGGCTGGTCGACGCGCTCGCCGGGCGGCATCCCGAGATCCGACTGGAGCTGACCGGCCCGTGGCCGCCGTACTCCTTCGCCGACGAACGGTCCGCCGGGCCGGCGCTGACCGTACGGGAGCCGGCGTGCTGACGGACCGGGGGCCGGCGACATGACCACGTCGCTCGCGCCGAGCAGCGCCGACGACCCGCTGGCCTACCGGCCGGTGGCCCTGGTCGACCTGCTCGACCGGGTCCTCGCCACCGGCGTGGTGATCAGCGGCGACATCACCATCGCCGTCGCCGACGTGGACCTGGTCCGGATCTCCCTGCGCGCACTGGTCGCCTCCGTCGGCGCGTTGGCCCCGCCGGAACTGCGCGACGCCGTCCCGGGCGCCGCCGCCGCGACGCCGGGGACGTCGCCATGACCGCCGCGCACGGCGCGACCGGCCCGGGTGGCGGGGGCGGCGCGGTGGGCACGGGCGGACGGGGCGGTGGTGGCGTCCGGCGGGACGAGGCGGCCGAACTCGCCGCCGCGCTCGGTGACACCCGGTGGCAGCCGCCCCGGGTGACGCCGCTGGACCGTCGGCTGGCCGTCGACCGGGACTCCGTCGAGCGGGGGCTGGCCAGCCTCGTGCTCACCGTGATCGAGCTGCTGCGGCAGCTCATGGAGCGGCAGGCGCTGCGCCGCGTCGACCTCGGCGACCTCACCGAGGAACAGGTCGAGCGGATCGGCACCACGCTGATGGCGCTGGAGGAGCAGATGACGGGGCTGCGCGAGTACTTCGGCCTCGCCCCCGAGGACCTCAACCTCGACCTAGGGCCGCTCGGCCCCCTCCTGCCGACCGACTGACCCCGCCGGCCCGTCGCACCGGGGAGCCGGCGGTCAGCCGGCCCGCTTCTCTGCGTACGCGGCGAGCCAGGCGACCTGGGTCGGGTCCAGGGACGGGCGGACCCGGGCGCGGGCCGAGGCCACGTGCGCGGCGGTGACCGTGGACGCGGTCAGCGACTCCCGCATCGCGGCCAGCGCCGCCTCCCGCACCAGCGCGGCGCAGTCGGCGGCCGAGAAGCCGTCCAGCTCCGCGCCCAGCTCCGCGAGGTCCACCTCGGGTGCCAGCGGCACGTTGCGCGCCGAGGCGCGCAGGATCTCCGCCCGCGCCGGCCCGTCCGGCGGCGGCACGTAGACCAGCCGTTCCAGCCGTCCGGGGCGCAGCAGTGCCGGGTCCACCAGGTCGGGGCGGTTCGTCGCGCCGACCACCACCACGTTGCGCAGCGTCTCCACCCCGTCCAGCTCGGTCAGCAGCGCGGCCACCACCCGGTCGGTGGTGCCGCCGTCGCTGGCCTGGCCGCGTACCGGGGCGAGCGCGTCCACCTCGTCCAGGAAGATCAGGGTGGGCGCGGCCTCCCGGGCCCGGCGGAACAGTTCGCGGACCGCGCGCTCGCTCTCGCCGACCCACTTCGACAGCAGCTCCGCGCCCTTCACCGAGAGCACGTTCGCCCGCCCCGAGCCGGCCAGCGCCGTCACCAGGTAGGTCTTGCCGCAGCCCGGCGGGCCGTAGAGGAGCACCCCGCGCGGCGGCTGCACGCCCAGCCGGGCGAAGGTGTCCGGGTAGGTCAGCGGCCACAGCACCGACTCGGTGAGCGTCTCCTTGACCTCCGTCAGGTCGCCCACGTCGTCCAGCGTCACCGAGGCCAGCTCCAGGGTGGAGGCGGCCATGGTGGTGGGCCGGACGACCTCCAGCGCGGCGGCGAAGTCCGCCATGGCCACCGTCGGCGTCTCCGCCGACTTCTGCCGCAGCGCCGCGCGCACCCCGGCCTCGCGGACCAGCGCGGCCAGGTCGGCGGCGACGAAACCGGGGGTACGCCCGGCGACCTCGTCGAGCCGTACGTCGTCGGCGAGCGGGACCTGTCGGGTCAGCACCGTCAACTGCTCCCGGCGCAGGGCCGCGTCCGGCAGCGGGACGCTGATCCGCAGCGAGAGCAGGTCCGGGGCGCGCAACGCGGGGTCGACGGCCTCGGGGCGGCCCGTGGTGCAGACGACCGCCACCCCCGCCCGTACGGTCTCGGCGACCACCTGCCGGAACACGGTCGCCACCGGGCCCGGGCCGTCCGCCGGGGCGAGTGCCTCCACGTCGGTGACCAGCAGCACCCCGGGGCCGTCGGCGCGCGCCTCGGCGGCGGCGGTGCGCAGCCGGTCGGCGGCGGCCTGGTTGGTCAGCGCGGCGACCTCGGGGGCCCAGAGCGGGCTGACCCGGGCCCCGACCCGGGCGGCCACGGCGCGTACGAGCGCGGCCTTGCCGGAGCCGGCCGGCCCGGCGACCAGCACGCCCAGCGAGACGGTCGTGCCCAGCCGGCCGAGCACCTCCCGGTGGTGGAAGCCGAGGTCGAGCAGCTCGGTGAGCTCCTCGGCCTGCGCCCGCAGCCCGGGCAACTCGTCCACGGCGGGCGGCGCGTCGTCGGCGCTCCCGGCGGTCCGTCCCGTGGCGTCCACGACCGGGCCGCCGCCGCGTACGCCTGCGGCACCCGGTCGGCCCGGGCCGGTCCCGTTCGCCGTCGGGCCGCCGGCCCCGAGGCGCCCCCCACCGGGCGTGGTGCCGGCGGAGCCGTGGGTCGCCTGGCCGTGTTCCCAGCCGACCACCGTGTCCATGGTGACCAGCGAGCCGGTGTCGGGCTCGGCGGCGACCACGGCGAGCAGGGTGCTGGTCCAGGCGTACCCGACGCTGTTGGAGAGGCTGCGCCGGGCGGCCTCCACCAGGCTGCGCACCGAGGCGTCGGGCAGCACGTCCTGCGGCAGCAGCGACACGTCGTCCCCGGTCGTCACCACCTTGCCGAGCAGGGCCAGGCGGAGCATCTCGGGGGAGACCACGGCGGCGATCTGCGCCGGACCGGCGAGCAGCACCCGGCGGGCCGGGGTGACCGGCAGGGGGCTCACCGTGACCTGGCCGCCGTCGCGGATCCCGAGGTTGCCCAGCAGCAGGTCGTCGGCGTAGAGCAGCGCCGTGCTGGCGGTCGGCTCGGCCGGCGCGACGATGCCGGCGGTCGTCCGCCGGCCCGCCAGCCGCACCGGGTCGCCGGGGCGCAGCGCCAGCGCGGTGAGCACCTCGGGGTGTAGCCGGACGACGCCCCGCCGGGCGTCCAGGGCCGCCGGCCGCAGGCTCGCGGTCAGGGTCAGGTCGGGTTCCGCCACCGCCCGACCCTAGCCGCCGTGGTCACGCCGCGCCCGCCCCCGGGGCGTCGTGCGCCGCGCGGGGCCCGTCACCGTCGCCGAGCAGGGACGGGTCGCGGCGGATCAGCGCGGCCAGCCGCGCCGCCGGGTCGGGGGTCAGCCCCTCCCGGGTTGGCGTCCAGGCCGGCACGGTCTTGACCGACAGGGGCCACTCCGGCGGCGGCGCGGTGGCCTCCGTGCCGACCGTCACGCCCGCGTCGGTCCAGGCGACCCGCAGCGGGTACGCCTGCCCGTCGTGCTCCACCCGGATGCTGACCGCCGTGCCGGGGTGGCCGGCCAACACTCGGCGGACGGCCTCGGCGACCTCCGCCACGGGGTCGCGGGGTTCCGCGCCCCGCCGCGTGTCGGCCCAGCCCGGTCCGGCGTTGCGTACCTCGGCCCGGGTCCCGGCGCGGCCCGGGCCGGAGCCGTCGTGCGCCTCCGCCGGCTCGGCGACCTCCCCGCCCACCGCCCCCGCGTCGGCGGCCCGCCGGCGCAGGGCCTCCTCGCGGCGGGCCATCCGGGCCAGTGTCTCGTCCAGTCCACCTCTCATCACGACCACCCCTTCTCGCGAAACGGGTCGAACCGCCGCGGCGGTTCAGGACTTTTTCTCCCGGGTGGCCCGCTCCAGTGCGCGGTCCAGGACGACCAGCAGGGCGTCCCGCACCGAGAGCCGGTCCCGGGCGTCGAACTGCACCAGGGGCACGTGGTCGCCGACGGCCAGCGCCCACCGGATCGCGTCGAGGTCGTGCGCCAGCCGCCCGTCGAAGGCGTTCACGCCGACCACGAAGGGCAGGCCGGCCCGCTCGAAGAAGTCGATCGCCGGGTAGCAGTCGTCCAGCCGGGCGCTGTCCACCACGACGAGGGCGCCGAGTGCCCCGCGGGCCAGGTCGTCCCACATGAAGCCGAAGCGGGCCTGCCCCGGCGTGCCGAACAGGTACAGCTTCAGGCTGCGGTCGATGGTGACGCAGCCGAAGTCCATCGCCACCGTGGTGGTGGTCTTCGCGGAGCGTACGCCCGGGTCGTCGATGCCGATCCCGGCGCTGGTCATCTCCGCCTCGGTGGTCAGCGGGGCGATCTCGGAGATCGCGCCGACCGTGGTGGTCTTGCCGACCCCGAAGCCGCCGGCGATGAGGATCTTGACGGGGATCGGCGGCGCGGCGGCCGGCGCGGGCCGGGGCACCGAGGCCACGCCCGTGGCCGGCGACCGGTGCGGCGGCGGCGCGGACGCGGCGGGTTGCGGCCCCGTCGGGGAGCCGTACCGGGCGGCGGCGCTGTTGGCGGCGATCCCGCCCAGCGGGGCGGCCGGCCATTCAGGAGATCGCACGGAGTCCATCAATCACTCGGAGGATGATGTCGGGGTCGAGGGCGTCGGCGCCGTCGTGCACGTCCAGGTGGCCCGCCGCGCGGAGGTCGCCGACCAGCACCCGGGCCACACCGAAGTGCAGCCGGGTGCGGGCGGAGATCTCGGCGACCGAGATCGGCTCGTCGCAGAGCGCGACGATCGCCTGCAACTCGGGCGCCAGCAGGTTCAGCGGCGCGGCGCGGTCGGTCGCCGGTCGGGCGGTCACCTGCGTCTCCAACCCGATCGCCGGGTCGGCGCCGGTTACCCGCCCGGCGGTGAGCACGAACGGGCGCGGGCCCGCCGGCCCGTCCTCGGGCGTCGGCGTGGCCGTGGCCGCCGGCAGGCCGGGGCGGGCGTCGTGGGGGGACGACGCGCGCAGGTAGGGCCGGATCCGGATCGTGGGCTCCGGGTCCGGTCCCTCGCCGACGACCTCCGGGGTCATTGCTGAGCGGCGTTCTTCAGCTCGGCGATCAGTCTCGGGGTGAGGGCGCCACCGGCCCGGCCGGCGAAGAGCGTCATCTCGTAGGCCACGGTGCCGAGGTTCGCCGAGCGGTCGGCGACCACCCCGAGCACGGAACCACTGCTGATCGCGCTGATCAGCAGGTAGCCCTCGGCCATGTCCACGACCACCCGGTTCACCCCGCCGAGGGCGTACCAGCTCGCGGCGCCACCGGCGAGGCTCGTCATGCCGGAGACCACGGCGGCGAGCCGCTCCGCGTTGGAGCGGTCCTTGATCGCCGACATGGCCATCAGCAGACCGTCCGACGAGACGGCGATCGCCTCCAGCACGCCGGCCGTGCTGGAGGTGAAGGAGTCCAGCAACCAGTTGAAGGTGCGCGCCTCCGGGCTCAGGTCCCCGGCGCCCGGGTTCTGGTGGTCGACGTTGTCGTGCAGGAAGGGGCTGGTCACCGTGATGTTCCCTCTTCGTAGCGGTGGTCTTGACTGACTTCACGCAGAGCGCGGGCGACGCCCGCCTCGAACTCGGTGAGGAGGTCGCGGACCTCGTCCGGATTTCCCGGGTGCGGGCTGTCGGGCTGCCGGGCCGGGGTGGCGGCGAGGTTGGCCCCGGGCACCCGCCGGGTCAACTGGCCCGGCACCGTGCCGTCCGGGGTACGGCCGCCGCGCTCGGCCCGGCGTACGCCGGACTCGACCGCCTCGACGAGGGCGCGGGCGGCGGCCGGATCGGCGCCGCCGGCCTCCACCGGCCCCACCACCGGCGGGTCGGCGGGGCGCAGGGTGGCCCCCGGCACCCGCTGGCGGATGCCCGGCGGGGCGGCGCCGGCCGGCGCCTCGGGCTCGCCCCCGGAGCCGAACGCGTCCCAGGGGGCGCCGGACTCCATGCTGCGCGTGGCGCGGCTCAGCAGCGCCGCGTCGAACCCGGACGGCGGGGCCCCCGGCGCCGTCCCGACCGCCGCGCGGGGCAGGGCAGCCGGTGCCTCGGCCGCTGTGGCGTGGATCCGGGCGGGCGGTGCCTCGGCCGCCGTGGCGCGGACCCGGGCCGCCTCCGGCGCGTCGGCGGGGGAGCGCCGGTCGCGCGCGGGTACGGCGGCCCGGGCCACGGCCACGCCGGCCCGCTCGGCGCGGTGGATCACCAGCGAGCTCTCCGGGACCTCCAGGTGGGCGGTCACGCCGCCGCCAGCGGTCGGTGCCAGCCGCACCGTCCAGCCGTGCCGGCGGGCCAGCCGGCCCACCACGAAGAGCCCCAGCACCTCGGTCGGTGCGAGATCCAGCCGCTCCCGCCGGGTGAGCCGGGCGTTCTCCTCCGCCAGCCGCTCCTGCGTCATGCCGATGCCCCGGTCGACCACGGTCAGCCGCGCCCCGGAGCCGGTCTGCTCGCCGTCCACCGTGACCCGGGTGTGCGGCGGGGAGAAGACGGTGGCGTTCTCCATCAGTTCGGCCAGCGCCAGGACGAGGTCGCCGACGGCGCCGGGCGCCACCGACACGCCGGGCGGGACCCGCACGTCGACGCGCGTGTAGTCCTCGATCTCGCCGAGCGCCAGCCGGACCACGTCGCCGAGCGGCACCGGCGCCACGTGGGGGTCCGCGCCGGCCGAGCCGGAGAGCACCACCAGGCTGCCCGCGTTGCGGCGCAGCCGGCTGGAGATGTGGTCGAGCCGGTACAGGTGCTCCAGCCGGTCGGGGTCGGTCTCCTGCCGCTCCAGCCGGTCGATCAGCGCGATCTGCCGGCCGACGAGGTTCTGCGTACGGCGGCCGACGTGGCCGAACATCTGCGCCACGTTGCGCCGTCCGGCGACCTGCCGTTCGACGAGCCGGGCGGCGGTGCTCTGCACCCGGTCGAACGCGCGGGCCAGGTCGCCGATCTCGTCGCGGGCCCGTACGTCGACCGGGTCGAGGCGCACCGGCGCTACGCCCTCGGTCTCGTCGTCGGCGACCCGGGTCAGCTCCGCCTCGGCGACCCGGGCCACCCGGTCGGCGGAGCGGGTGAGCCGGGTCAGCGGCCGGGCCACCGTCCTCGCGACGGCCGCGCTGAGCAGCACCACCACGGCGAGGATCAGGGTGGCGACCCCACCGACCAGGTACGCCTCGGTCAGCGCCCGGCGCTGCTGCCGGGTCACCTCGGCGATGACGTCGGCGACGAGCTTCTTCTCGATGAACTGCCCGAAAGTGATCATCGAGCGGACCGACGGGAAGAGCGCGTCCAGCGGGATGTCCCTGGTCGCGCCGGCCGGGTCCAACGCGCTCGTGTGGAGGAAGTTCGCGCTGGTACGGGCGGCCACGGCCGCGTCGTTGAGTCTCGCCAGGGCGAACTGCTCCGGGGTGATGAGGCTGCGGAACCGCTGGTTGTCCACGCGCAGCGCGGCCATGCAGGCGACGTACGAGGCGCTCGCCCGGGGCGCGCCGGTGGCCTTGACGAGCACGATCAGGGTGGCGCAGGCGGCCAGCCCCTCGTCGGCGCGCAGCAGCCCGTCGAGGGCCAGCACCTGCCGTCCCGCCGCCGTCTCCGTGTTCACCCCGAACGGCAGCCGCAGCGACTCGATCAGCGCCGTGTTGACGGGCCCGTACGCGGCCATGATCTGGTCCGGGGTGGCGGCCCCGGCGAGCACGGCGGCCCGCAGGTCGGTCAGCCCGCGTACGCCGTGCAGGGCCTCGGCGACCCGGCTCGGCAGCTTGTCGCCCCGGGTGGCCCGCAGGTCGGCGACCCGGTCGTCGACGCTGGCCGTCCGCTGCACCAGTTCGGTGCGGGTGACCCGGCCGAGCAGCAGGCCGACGGAGAGGACGCGTTCCTGTTGCAGGTCCTGCACGAGGGTGCCGATGCGGCTGGCGACGCGGACCCGCTCGGCGATGTCGCCGGCGCGTTGCGCGGCGGACACCCGGTCGAGCACCGCCGGCACGGCCAGCCCCACGATGCTGAGCAGCGGGATGACCACGAGCAGCGCGAGCTTGCCCCGGATCCGGAGCCTAGCGAGCAGCATCGGCGGGCCCCCACTGCGCGCCGGGTTCGCGGGCCGGCCCCACGGGCTGGAGTCGACGCGGTTCGGCGGTGGGCGGCCACGGCGTGGCCTCCGGCGGGGTGGCGGCCCCGTCCCGCTCGCGGCGGGCCTGTGCCGCGCGCTGTCGGGCCCGGCGGGCGGCGGCGAGCCACACCGCGCCGAGTGCCGCCCACAGCAGTACGGCCAGCACCCCCGCCGCGACGGTCAGCCACCGGCTGCGGTCCAGGCCGCCGAGGCGTTCGGCGAGCAGCGCGTCGAGTTCGTCCAGGATGACGGGTTGGAGCTGCTCGGCGGCGGCCTGCGCGTCGCGCCGGGCGTCGGTGATCTGCGCCTGGTTGGCAACGGCGTCGCGGCCGGTCGGGGCGGAGTTGGCCGCCAGCGCCTCGACGGCCCGCTGGTACGTGTCGAGCGGGGTCAGCACGCTCGCGCCGAGGTCGGCGCTCTCCGAGCTGTCCACGGCGGCCCGCAGGTCGGTGACCAGGTCGCCGGCCGGGGTGAGGACGGCGACCCGGAGGGCGGCGATCTCGACGGCGGTGCGGTTGCGGTCGGCGGCGGGCCGGCGGGCGGCGAGCACGGCCAGGTCCGCCAGCCGCCCGGTCGCCACCACCGTCTCGGGCAGGTCCCGGCTCGCGTGCTGGAGGAAGAAGGAGTCCGACCGGGGGTCGCGGACGAGTCCGGAGGTCTCCCGGACCTTGTCGTGCAGGGCCAGCAGCAGGTCGGTGGCCTCGCCGTACGCGGCGAAGGCCGCCTCCGGGTCGGCGGGGCCGCGGGCGCCCAGCGCCTCGATCTTGGCCCGTAGGCCGGCCCAGCGTTCCTGGGTCCGCAGCTCGGCGCCGATCCGCGTGTCGACGGAGGCGGCGGCCTCGACCGCGCGGGTCAGCGCCGCGCTGTCGGCGGGTCGGGCGGCGACGGCGGCGGACTGGGCGTCGATCAGGGCGTGGGTGACCGGGCCGAGGGCGCGCAGGTACTCCACGCCCAGCCGTTCCCGGCTGGCCAGGTCCCGGTCGTCGGCCGTGAGCCGCCAGGTCTGCACGAAGAGCAGGGTCATCGGCGCGAGCAGGGCGACGAGGAGCAGCAGCGGCAGTACGCGGCCCACCGTGGTGGGCCGCCGGCCGGCCGGCGGCGCGGGGACTGTCATGTCTGTCTCCTCCGGCGGGAGCACGGGATGGTGGTGGGTGTCGGGGGTCGACGGTGAAGTCCCGTGCACCGGACCGGAAAACTAACCGACCAGCGGGGAGTTGATCCGGCCGTCGAACAGTCAGCTTTGCGTCATGAAGCCCGAAGTGACCCCTGGGTGACTCGGCGGGCACGGTGGGTGCCGGGACGGAGAGTGGCAAGGATGGATCGGAGTGGATTTCCGACGAACATCGGAATTCACGTGATCCGAATTCATCTTCCTGGGACGGTCTGGACCGCGTGCCCCGGACGCCGATCGGCCCGACCGGACGGACGTACGGAGGATCTCAGCCAACGCTCAGGATCCGGGCCGTACCGTGTGCCGAATGAGATCGCCGTTGTCGGCCGCGTGGATCCGGCGTGCCCTGCCCACCCGCCGGCGCGTCGTCGCCGCGACGGTGGTCGTCGTGCTGCTCGCCGCAGCCGTGACCTGGGCGGTCCTGCCGCGGGAGCCGGCCGTGCGCACCGAGGCGGCGTTCGTGAACGTCGCCTCCGGGCCGACCGGGGACGAGCCCGTCGACCTGGACACCACGCTCTACCTGCCCGAGGGCGCCTCGCCGGCCGACAAGGTGCCGGCGGTGCTGCTGGCGCACGGCTTCGGCGGCACAAAGGAGTCCGTACGCGCCGACGCCGAGGAGTTCGCCGGTCGCGGCTACGCGGTGCTCACCTGGACCGCGCGGGGCTTCGGCCGCAGCGGCGGGCAGATCCACCTGGACCACCCGGACTACGAGGTACGCGACGCGCAACGGCTGCTGGACTGGCTCGCCGCCCGCCCCGACGTCCGTACCGACGGGGACGGGGACCCGCGGGTGGGCGTCGTCGGCGGCTCGTACGGCGGCGCCCTGGCGCTGCTGCTCGCCGCGCAGGACCAGCGCGTCGACGCGATCGTGCCGATGATCACCTGGAACGACCTGTCCCGCTCCTTCCTGCCGGAGAGCAGCGGCAAGGAGCCCACCGAGGGCGTCTTCAAGTCGGGCTGGGCCGGGCTGTTCTTCGGCGGCGGCGGCAACGTCGGCTCCGGGCCGGCCGGGCTCTCCGGGACCAGCGCCGCGCAGCCCGAGGGGGCGCCCGCCTCCGCCGGCCCGCCCAGCCCGGGGCCGGGCGCCGGTCCGGGCACCGGCCCGGGGCGCGCGCCGGCCGGCGCCGGCGACCCGGCGTGCGGCCGGTTCGCCGCCGACATCTGCGCCGCGTACCTGCGCATCGCCACCACGGGTCGGGCCGACCAGGCCGCCGTGGACCTGCTGCGCCGCTCCAGCCCGGCCGGGGTGCTCGACCGGATCGAGGCGCCGACCCTGCTGGTGCAGGGCGAGGCGGACACCCTCTTCCCGCTCGGCGAGGCGGACGCCAACGCGCGCGGCATCGCCGCCGCCGGCACGCCCGTGCGGGTGGCCTGGTTCACCGGCGGCCACGACGGCGGCGAGGGCCCGAAGACCGACTCGGACCGGGTGAAGTTCCTGACCGTGCAGTGGCTCGACCACTACGTCAAGGGCGAGGGCGAGGCCCCGGGCGACGACTTCACCTGGTCGCGTATCGCCGGCTTCGACGCCCTCGACCGGGGGCTGGTGGCCACCGGCTACCGCTACGCCGACTATCCCGGCGTCGCCGGCACGGCCCGCCGGAGCGTGCCGGTGGCCGGTCCCGCCCAGCCCGTCGCCAACCCACCGGCCGGCAACCCCGCCGCCATCTCCTCGGTGCCCTTCGCCGGTGAGCTGTCGGCGCTGCTCGGCGGCGTGGCCGGCGACATTCCCGGCCAGCACGCCCGCTTCGAGTCGGAGCCGCTGGCCGAGGCGGTCGACGTGGTGGGCGCCCCGACCGTCGACGTCCGGGCGGCGTCGCCGACGGGGGAGGCCGTGCTCTTCGTCAAGCTCTACGACGTCGACCCCAACGGCGCGGCCACCCTGCCCAACGGCCTGGTCGCCCCGATCCGGCTCACCGGCCTGCCGCCGACGATCGACGCGGCACGCCCGGTCACCGTCACCCTGCCGGCGATCGTGCGCCGGATCGAGGCCGGGCACCGGCTGCGCGTGGTGGTGGCGACCTCCGACCAGGCGTACGCCACCCCGGTCGAGCCGGCCGTGCACACCGTCGCGGCCACCGGCGCGGTCAGCCTGCCGACCGTCGCCGGCGACCCGATCCCCACCTCCGCGACCGTGTGGCGCTGGGTGCTGGCCGGGTTGGTCGCCGCGATCGTCGTCGGGCTCGTCGTGGTCGTCGCCGTGGTCCGCCGCCGGCACCGCCGCCAGGACAGCTCCGTGCACCCGGCGTACGCGGGCGTCCCGCTGGCTGTGCGGCAGCTCCGCAAGGAGTACGCGGACGGCTTCGTCGCCGTCTCCAACGTGGACTTCGAGGTGCACCCCGGTCAGGTCGTCGGCCTGCTCGGCCCGAACGGCGCGGGCAAGACCACCACGCTGCGGGTGCTGATGGGGCTGACCCAGCCGACGGCCGGCGAGGTCTACGTCTTCGGGCACCGGCTGGTGCCCGGGTCGCCGGTGCTGTCCCGGATCGGGGCGCTGGTCGAGGGGCCGGGCTTCCTGCCGCACCTGTCCGGTCTGGAGAACCTCAAGGCGTACTGGCGGGCCACCGGGCGGCCGGCCGAGGACGCGCACTTCGAGGAGGCCCTGGAGATCGCCGGCCTGGGCGACTCCGTGCGCCGGCGGATCAAGAACTACAGCCACGGCATGAAACAGCGCCTCGCCATCGCGCAGGCGATGCTGGGCCTGCCCGAACTGCTCGTGCTCGACGAGCCGACCGACGGGCTAGACCCGCCGCAGATCGCGGAGATGCGCCGGGTGCTCCAGCGCTACGCCACCGACGGCCGGGCGGTGCTGGTCTCCAGCCACCTGCTGGCCGAGGTGGAGCAGACCTGTACGCACGCGGTGGTGGTGAACAAGGGCCGCATCGTCGCCTCGGGCCCCGTCGAGGAGATCGTCGGCGAGTCGCCCAGCGTGCTGTTCGACGTGACCGACCCGGAGGCCGCCCGGGCGGTGCTCGACGGCCTGCACGGGGTGCGGGTGCTCCCCGACAGCGAGGGCCAGCTCGTGGTGGACACCAATGGCACCGCCCGCAGTGAGGTGGTCGCCGAGCTGGTCCGGGCCGGCATCGGGGTGGACCGGGTGGTGCCGCGGCGCCGCCTGGAGGACGCGTTCCTCGCCCTGGTGGGCGAGAACTCTCGGGGAAGCGGGGACCGATGATGGCGGGCACGTCACCCACGGCGGGCGCGGCGGCCGGCTACCGACCGTCGGCGACCCTGCCGTTCGGCGCCGAGTTCCGGCGGCAGGCCTCCCGGCGGCGTACGCAGCTCGCCCTCGGCTTCATGGTGCTGCTGCCGTTGATCATCCTGATCGCGTTCCAGTTCGACACGGGCGACGACGACGACAACGGGCGCGGGGAGTTCGGCAGCCTGGTGGAGTTCGCCACGTCGGGCGGGCTGAACTTCACCCTCTTCACCATCTTCGTCTCGGCGTCGTTCCTGATGGTCGTGGTGGTGGCGCTGTTCTGCGGCGACACGGTGGCCAGCGAGGCGAGCTGGGGCAGCCTGCGGTACCTGCTCGCGGTGCCGGTGCCCCGGGCCCGCCTGCTGACGGTGAAGCTGGTGGTCGCGCTCGTCTACTCGGCCCTGGCGCTGCTGCTGCTCGCCGGCACCGCCCTGCTGATCGGCACGCTGCGCTACGGCTGGGAGCCGCTGCGCAGCACCGTGGCGGCCCAGCTCGAACCGGGCGAGGGGCTGCTGCGGCTGCTGGGGGTGCTCGGCTACCTGGCGGTCGTACTCCTGGTGGTGGCCGGCCTGGCGTTCCTGCTGTCGGTGGTCACGGACGCCGCGCTCGGCGCGGTCGGCGGCGCGGTGCTGCTCTGGATTCTCTCCAGCATCCTCGACCAGATCACCGCGCTGGGCGCGCTGCGCGCGTTCCTGCCGACGCACTACAGCACCGCCTGGCTGGGCCTGCTGTCGACGCCGGTGCAGACCGACGACGTGGTACGCGGCGCGATCTCCGCGATCAGCTACGCGACGCTGTTCTGGGGGCTGGCGTTCTGGCGCTTCACCCGAAAGGACGTCACCAGCTAAGGCGCCGGGTCGGCCGCCTTCTTCCAGGCGCTGACCCCGATCCGGCCCGTGTTGCCGAGGTCGATCGGCCCGTCCAGGCCGACGACCTGCGCGGGCCGGCCAGCGGCGGGCGCGACCTCCAGGCGCTCGCCGGTGGTGGCGACGACCGTCGGGTCGGTGACCAGGTTGCGCCAGAGCACGGCGGCACCGGCCCGTTCGCCGGGCCGCAGGGTCAGTGGCCGGGGCGGCGCGTCGAAGCCCGACGTGATCTCCTTGGCCCCCTCGACCACCCGGACCGGTATCGGGTTGCCGTCGCCGTCGTGCAGACGCAGCACGGGATAACCGTTCAGCGGGTAGGGCTCCGTGCCGCAGTTGACCAGCTCCAGCCCGAGGGCCCGCAGACCCATCGCGGCGCTGGAGCCCGGCGAACTGATCCGGACGCCGGACTCCGGGCACCCGCCGGGGGCGGTCCCGGAATCCGGTGTCGGCGCGCCCGCTCTCGGGATGGTGCTCGGTGCCGGATCGACCGACGGCGGTGCGGCCGCGGAGCAGGCGCCGAGCAGGACGAGGCCGGCCATCGTGACGCCGATCAGCCGTGCCGGTGTGGAAACTCCGCCGCGCGGACACGGTGCGGGTCGGTACGCGGGGGTTGCCATCGCCCGATCATCGCACCGGCCGGTGCTCAGCCGGCCCCGGACACCCGTCCGGGGGAGCGGCTGATGGGCGCTGTCGAGCTGCCCCGTGCGTGGGACCGGTCTCTCCTCAGGTGAGGAACCCGGGGAGCGCGAACTGCTGTCTGTGAGACTGCGGTTCCCGTGAGTGAGAATCGGGTATGTCCACTCCGCCCGCCGTGCCGCCGCCTGAGCCGCCCGCCGAGCCGTCGCCCGCGCCACCGGCTCGGCCGTCCACGTCCCCGCCCGCGCCGCCACCCGTCTCGCAGGCCGCGCCGCCACCCGCGCCGGCACCGGGGCAGCGGCCCGGGCCGAGCGCCCTGGCCGTGCTGGCCGATGAACGCCTGCCCGGGTTTCGCGGGCTTCGGCCGAGGCAGCGTGCGGTGTACGCGACCGCCGTCGCCGTCGTCGTCGTGCTCGGCGTGCTGTTCGCCTACCACGCCGACCTTCTGCTGGACCGGTCGACGGCCACCGATCGGGCCCGATCGGACAGGCAGGCCGAGAAGGTGGTCGACCGTGAGCAGCCCGCGTTCGTGTCCACCGTCACTCCCCTCGACTACGACCGGGACCTGCCCGAGGCCTTCACCGTGCTGCTCGACCGGCCGCTGACCGAGGGCGAGCAGGCCGCCCTCACCGCCCTGACCGGCGCCAGGTCGGAGGTGTGGGAGTTCCTGAAGCCGCTCGGCGGCCGGTTGGTCGAGCACGCGTCCTACGTGGCCCCGCGGGAGGACGGCAACGAGAATCGCGGCCATGCCCAGACGTTCGACCTGAACCTGAACAGCGACCGCGCCGCCGGGCTCACGATCAACAACATGACTGCCGTCAAGGACACGTGCCGCGTACCGACGGCGCAGACCGTCGTCACCCTTCCCCCGGCGGGTGCGGAGTCCCGGCAGGGCCTGCTGTGGGACCTGACCGGGGGACCGACGGACGAGCCGCACGGTCCGTACGCCCTGGCCGAGGGCGAGCCGGAGGAGGGCCGGCTGTACTTCCGCCGCAACGTCGTCGAGCTGGGCAACGGTCAGTCCAACATGGCCTTCCGTATCCAGCCGGAGGTGTCCACCCACACGTGCGAGTGGCACATCGTCGCCTCCTACACCGACACGACCGGTTCCCACGAGCAACGCATCCCGGGCGGCACCGGAACGTTCACCACCGAGGCCGTCCCGTCGCAGCCCGTCCAGTACTTCGAACGCCCCCCGGGCCCGGGGTGGGGCTGCCTCGGCGAGGTGAGCCAGCAGAATTGCCCGGAGACCGCATCCGTACAGCTCCCGAGGCCAGCGGCCCACCGGCCGGTCCCGGGCTGAGCCGCGCGTGCTCGTTCCGGCCGGAGCCGGCAACGATCGACGGGTCCCGGACGGCCCGGTCGCGGGGACGTCAGCGGGACCGGGGCCTGCGCTTGCGGGTGGGGGAGTCGGGGGAGTCCGGCGCGGTGCCGGAGTCGGCGGTGTCCCCGTCGCCGGACGCGTCGGTCACCCGGGCGTCGGTGTGGCGCAGCTCGGCCAGCGTCGTGCCCCGGAGTTGGTAGACGGCGGTGCGCCGGATGCTCAGTTCCGCCATCGGGCCGTCCGCGGGGCGGGTCAGGTAGACCACCGTCGCCCTGCCGTCGCGCACGCTGACGCTCTCCACCGGCGTACGGTCGCCGAGGTCGACCTGGGCCTGGTAGTCCGGCTCGCCCCTGACGTTGCGCCAGGCGGCGAGGGTGAAGAAGCGGCCGGTGCCGCCGCCGTCGAGCATGACCACCCCCACCGCGTCACCCGCGCCGTCGCCGTCGAGGTCGCCCACGGCGCACGGCCGCTGCAACTCCACCCTCGTGCCGTCGGGGTCGGACCAGCGGCCGTCGGCGAGGCGGATCGGGGCGGCGTACCCGCGGTAGCGGATCTTCCTGCTGCCGACCCGGGTGTTGCGCAGCTCCAGGCAGCTGAGCCGGTCGTCGGTGGGGCGGGGGGTCGGGGTGGCCCGGGCGGTCGCCGGGGCGGTGTCGACGTCGTCCCGCTCGACGGCGGTGCCGGCGGGCCGGTCGGCGGACCGGTTCCGCTTCTTCCGGTTGCCCGTGGAGCAGGCGGTGGTCACCACCAGCAGGCAGGCCATGGTCAGCGCCACCACCGGGACGAGCTTGCGACGCATTCGCGCGTTCCTTTCCGTCGATGTGACCGGCACCGTAACGGGCCCGCGCCAGCCCGCAAGGCGGCAGGGACGCCCCTATCCATGGGAGCGTTCCCACGGATAGGGAATTCATCGACACGGTCGAATCTTTGTCGGCATCCTGGTGCCGTCCTGCCGTCCTGATCGGAGGTGCCCTGATGCTCACTGACCGGATAGGTGGCCCGGCCCTGTCCCTGTTCCGTGCCGTCGTCGGCCTGCTCTTCCTCTGCCACGGCCTGGCCTCACTGCTCGGGATCCTCGGCGGCAGCCGGGGCACCGGCGAGGCGGTCCCGCTCGGCGAGTGGCCGGGCTGGTGGGCCGCGCTGATCCAGGCGGTCTGCGGCGGCCTGGTCCTCGTCGGGCTGTTGACCCGGCCGGCGGCCCTGCTGGCGTCCGGCTCGATGGCGTACGCGTACTTCGTGGTGCACCAGCCCGACGCGCTGCTGCCGCTGCGCAACGGTGGTGAGCTGGCCGTCCTGTTCTGCTGGTCGTTCCTGCTGATCGCCGTGTTCGGTCCCGGCGCGTGGGCGCTCGACACCCTGCTGCGCGCCCGGCGCCCCGCCGACTCCCGCTCGGTGACCGTCTGAATCCGTACCGTCGAGGAGGGTTCCGCCGGCCCCGCCCGGCGGATCGACGGCGGCTGCGGGATCGCTCACAGCGTGGGATCCGACGTCGATCCGGGCGTTGTCGGTGCTTAGACTCGACGGCACAACTGCATACCTCATCCAGAGGGGCTGAGGGATACGGCCCGACGACGCCCCGGCAACCACCCCGCGCGCTCACCGCAGAGCGACCGGCGGGGCAGGTGCCAATTCCGTCCCCGCCGCAGGGTGCGATGCGGGGGAAAGATGAGAGGACCCTCGACATGACGTCGACGTTCGCCCCCTCCGGCATCGACACCACCGCCAGCCCCGCCCGCGCCCTGGTCTGCCGCGCCTGTTCGGCCCGCTACCCGCTCGCCGCCCAGCACGCCTGCTACGAGTGTTTCGGCCCGCTGGAGGTCGACTACGACGCCGCCGCGCTGGCGACGGTCACCCGGGAGCAGATCGAGGCGGGCCCGCGCAACATCTGGCGGTACGCGGCGCTGCTGCCCGCCGGGCAGGACCCGGCCACCCGGGTCACCCTCGACCCCGGCTTCACCCCGCTGGTGGCCGCCCCGCACCTGGCCGCCGAACTGGGCGTCACCGGCCCGCTCTGGGTCAAGGACGACAGCGCCAACCCGACCCACTCGTTCAAGGACCGGGTCGTCTCGGTGGCCCTGACCGCCGCCCGCGCGCTCGGCTTCAGCCGCTACGCCTGCGCCTCCACCGGAAACCTGGCCAACTCCGTCGCCGCGCACGCGGCCCGGGCCGGCGCGCCGTCGGTGGTCTTCATCCCTGGTGACCTGGAGCAGGGCAAGGTCATCACCACCGCCGTCTACGGCGGCGAACTGGTCGCCATCGACGGCTCGTACGACGACGTGAACCGGCTCTGCGGCGAGCTGGTCGAGACGGACGAGTTCGAGGACACCGCGTTCGTCAACGTCAACGTGCGCCCCTACTACGCCGAGGGCTCGAAGACGCTCGGCTACGAGGTGGCCGAGCAGCTCGGCTGGCGGATCCCCGCGCAGGTGGTGATCCCGATGGCGTCCGGCGAACTGCTCACCAAGATCGACAAGGCGTTCGCCGAGCTGGTCGAGATCGGCCTGGTCGAGGCGCCGGCGGGCGGCTGGAAGGTGTTCGGCGCGCAGTCGGCCGGCTGCAACCCGATCGCCACCGCCCTGCACGCCGACACCGACACCATCACCCCCGTCCGGCCGACCGGCATCGCCAAGTCCCTGAACATCGGCGACCCGGCCGCCGGCATCTACGCCCTGGAGGCGGTGCGCCGCACGGGGGGCTGGATGGAGTACGTCGACGACGACGAGATCCGCGCCGGAATCCGCCTGCTGGCCCGCACCACCGGCGTCTTCGCCGAGACGGCCGGCGGCGTGACCGTGGCCGTGCTGCGCAAGCTGGTCGAGTCGGGCCGCCTGGACCCGACCGCCGAGACCGTCGTCTTCAACACCGGCGAGGGCCTCAAGACCCTCGACGCGGTGGCCGGCCAGGTCGGCCCCACCCACCGCATCAAGCCCTCGCTGCGAGCCGCCCGCGACGCCGGCCTCCTCGGCTGACCCGACCCGGCTACCGGGGCGGGCGGGGGATTCGCGGCGTAACTGGGTTTTCGCTGTGAGTGCGGAAAACGCGCCGACAAGGACTTGACGGCAGGAACCGGACGGCGCAAGATGCTCCGTGCGGGAGGGCGTTTCGCCGGAGACTTTGAGTTCTTGCGACCCAACGCCGGAGGCGTTGTGCGAGCGTCCCTCCCGACCAACTTCCGATCGGGCCAGCGTTAATTCGCTGGCCCGATCGTCGTCGGGGGGCGCACCCTGAGCCGATGAGCATCGCGATCGCGCCGCTCGACGCCGCCGACCAGGCCGCCGTCGACGAGGCGTACCGGATCGGCGCGGCGGCCAACGACGCCGACCTGCCGGACTTCCCGCCCTTCTGCCGGCGGCGCTTCGAGGCGGCGATCCGGCACCCGATGCCGGGCAACGAGCCGCTCTGGGCGCTGGCCCGGCTCGACGGCGTGCCGGCCGGCTACCTCGCACTGGACCTGCCGCAGCTCGACAACACCGAGAACGCCACGGCCGAGGTGGTGGTGCACCCCCAGTGCCGGCGTCGCGGTGTCGGCCGTGCGCTGCACGAGCACGGCGTACGCCTGCTGCGGGAGCGGGGCCGCAAGCGGGTGCTGGCGATGGCGGTCTCCGCGCTGCCCGGCGGCCCGGCCCGCTCCGGGGCCGCCGCCGCCTTCGCCGCGTCGACCGGCGCCCGGCCGGCGCTGGCGGAGGTCCGCCGCCGGCTCGACACCACCCGGCTCGACCACGACGGCCTGGCCGCCGCGCTGGTCGACGCCCGGGGCCGGGCCGCCGGCTACGACGTCGTGCGCTGGCGGGGGGACACCCCCGAGGAGTACGTCGCCGACATCGCCTACCTGGACGGCCGGCTGATGACCGACGCACCCCTGGGCGACGTGGAGTGGGAACCGGAGCGGATCGACGTCGAACGCGTCCGCGGCATCGAGCGGGCACTGCGGGCGCGGGGGCGGCGGCGCTACCACACGGCGGCGCGCCACGAGGCGTCCGGCCGGGTGGTCGCCTGGACCCTGCTCGACGTCGGCGCGTCGGCCGACTGGCACGCGTTCCAGCAGATCACCATCGTCGACCCGGAGCACCGCGGTCACCGCCTCGGCCTGCTCACCAAGGTCGAGAACCTGCGTCACCTGCTGGCCCACGAGCCGGCGGTACGCGCGATCGACACCTTCAACGCGGCCGAGAACGCCCACATGGTGCGGATCAACGAGCAACTCGGGTTCCGTCCCGTCGACGGTTGGACCGACTGGCAGCTCACCATCTGAGTTTGTGACACGCCCCTACTGATCTGAGGGGTTCCTGTTGCATGATGGCGGGCATGACGGAGACCCCGCACCCCCTGTACGACAGGCACGCCGACACCCTCAACCGGGCGCTGACCGCGATCACGGAGCGCGGGTACTGGTCCGCCTACCCCGAGTCGCCCAGCCCCCGGGTCTACGGCGAGACCGCCGCCGCCGACGGCAAGGCCGCCTTCGAGGCGTACCTCGGCGGTGACTTCCCCCTCGACCAGCCGGGCGCGGCAGACCGGGTCGCCACCGAGGCCAGCCCGTTCGGTGTCGAGCTGAACGTCCGCTACCCGCACGCCGGCGCCGACGAACTGGTCGCCGCCGCCTCCGCCGCCCTGCCCGCCTGGCGCGACGCCGGCCCGCAGGCCCGGGCGGGGGTCTGCCTGGAGATCCTCGACCGGCTGCACAAGCACATCTTCGAGCTGGCCAACGCGGTGCAGTTCACCAGCGGCCAGGCCTTCGTGATGGCGTTCCAGGCCGGCGGCGCGCACGCGCTGGACCGCGCGCTGGAGGCGGTCGCCTACGCGTACGCGGAGATGACCCGGCACCCGGGGACTGCGGGCTGGGAGAAGGCGGCCGGCAAGGGCGACCCGCTGCGGATGAGCAAGACCTTCCACGTGGTGCCCCGTGGCGTGGCGCTGGTGATCGGCTGCAACACGTTCCCGACCTGGAACTCGTACCCGGGGCTGTTCGCCTCGCTGGTCACCGGCAACCCGGTGGTCGTCAAGCCGCACCCGCGCGCGGTGCTGCCGCTGGCGATCACGGTGAAGTACGCCCGGGAGGTGCTCGCCGAGGCCGGCTTCGACCCCAACCTGGTGCTGCTCGCGCCCGAGGCCCCGGGTGAGAAGCTCGCCTCCACGCTGGCCCTGCACCCGGCCGTGAAGATCGTCGACTTCACCGGCTCCACCGAGTACGGCGACTGGCTGGAGGCCAACGCCCGGCAGGCGGCGGTCTACACCGAGAAGGCCGGGCTGAACACGGTGGTGATCGACTCCACCGACGACTTCGCCGGCATGTGCCGCAACCTCGGCTTCACCCTGACCCTCTACAGCGGCCAGATGTGCACCACGTCGCAGAACATCCTCATCCCCTCCGGGGGCATCGAGACCGACCAGGGGCACAAGAGCTTCGACGAGGTGGCGGGCGGGATCGCCGCGGCGGTCGCCAAGATCACCGCCGACCCGGCGCGCGGGGTGGAGATGACCGGCGCGATCGTCAACGACGGGGTGCTGGAGCGCCTCGACGCGGTCACCAAGGTCGGCGAGGCGGTGCTGGAGTCGCGTACGGTCGAGCACCCGGCCTTCCCCGGC
Source organism: Micromonospora sp. ZG13 (assembly GCF_059359355.1). NCBI lineage: Bacteria > Bacillati > Actinomycetota > Actinomycetes > Micromonosporales > Micromonosporaceae > Micromonospora > Micromonospora sp. ZG13. The sequence continues at coordinate 690,068 of NZ_JCADBQ010000001.1, read as the reverse complement.
GCGGTGGTCCGCACCCCGACGGTGGTCCGGCTGGCGGCCGACGACACCGCGACCTACTCGCAGGAGTGGTTCGGGCCGATCTCGTTCGCCATCGCCACGGACTCCACGGCGCACAGCCTGGAGATCCTGCGCGCCACGGTCGGCGAGAAGGGCGCGCTCACCGCGGCGGTCTACTCCACCGACGGGGCGGTCCTCGACGCGGCCGAGGCGGCGGCGGTCGAGGTCGGGGTGCACCTGTCCTGCAACCTCACCGGCGGGGTCTTCGTGAACCAGTCGGCGGCCTTCTCCGACTTCCACGGCAGCGGCGCCAACGCGGCGGCCAACTCCGCCCTCACCGACGGCGCCTACGTCGCCAACCGGTTCCGCATCGTGCAGTCCCGCCGGCACGCCTGAGTCGGCCCGCTGCCCGGGGCGGCCCCCACGCGGGCCGGTCCGGGCGGCCGGGTCAGGCCGGGCGGCGCATCTGGAGCTCGGTGAGCGCCGGCACGGTGGGGTGCGGGACGCGTACGCCGGTGTCGACGAAGCCCAGCCGCTGGTACGCGCGGTAGGCCCGGTCGTTGCCGACCACGACCTCCAGCATCAGTTCGGGGCGCCCGCACGCCCGCGACCAGGCCGCGACAGCGTCGACGAGGTCGCCGAGGAGGCCGCTGCCCCGCCAGGCCGGGGTGACGTAGACGGCGTACACCACGGTCAGCCCCGGTTCCCCGGGAGCCGCCGTGCCGCCGGCGTGCCCGACGAGCCGGCCGCCCGGATCCGCGACGAACTGCGCGGTGCCCGCCCCGGTGGAGACGGACGCGATCCGGGCCGCGTAGTCCGCGTGCGACCGGGCCGCCGCGTCGGCGAGGGTCTCCAGGAAGGCCAGTGGGGCGTCGGCGAGCATCTCCAGCCGCAGGGCCCGCATCCGGGCGGCGTCGCGCGGCCGGACCCGGCGGATCTCCGCCCGCCGCGCGGGCGGCGACCCGGCGGGCGCGCTCGTCATGACGCATGCCTACCACAGCGATGAGCGCCGATGCCGCTCGGTCGAAATTCGCCCGATTTGTGGTCGTGCGCCGTCGTCACGCTTCGTGTAGCGTGCGATTTCGGTCACCGTTTCAGCGGCCCTCGTCGATCGCCGAGCCGGTGGTCCTCCGGTGCCGGCCCGCCCGGCCTCCGGGGTCGTGGAACGCCGCGCAGAGTGAGGAAGTGCACCGTGGCACAGGGCACCGTCAAGTGGTTCAACTCCGAAAAGGGCTACGGCTTCATCGCCGTCGACGGCGGGCAGGACGTCTTCGTCCACTTCTCGGCGATCGAGATGGACGGCTACAAGGCGTTGGACGACGGCCAGCGGGTCGAGTTCGAGATCGCCCAGGGCCAGAAGGGGCCGCAGGCCGAGCGCGTGCGCGTCATCGCCTGACCCCGGCACTCCTCCCGCGCCCGCGCCGGTCGCCCCCTCGGCCCGGCCGTGGGGGCCGGGGGCGACCCGGCAACGCGGGGCACCCGTGACCGGCCCGTCCCCCGGGGGCGGGCGTCGGCCCGGTTGCGTCGGCAGGGGAGGATCGTGAGCCGTTCCAGCCATCGCTGAGGAGGGTTCATGTCCGACCAGCCGCCCCAGGCCGCGCCGCCCCCGGGAGACCCCGACCCCTCCGCGCCGCCACCCGGCGGCGCGCCGGCCGGTCCACCGCCGCAGGGCTGGGTCTTCCCGCCCACCGGCGGATACCCGGTCGGCTCGGGCCCGTACGGCGGGCAGCCGTGGTATCCGGGCGCTCCGGTCGCCTACCCCGGGCAGCCGGGCCACGGGTGGTACCCGCCGGGGCACGGCCTCGACCCGGCCGACCTGCTCGTCACCCCGCCCGGCGCGGGCGTCAACGGCTGGTTCAACCGGTGCGTCGGCGCGGTGCGCCGGGGCTGGCTGCTGCTGCTGCCGATCCTGCTGCTCACCCAGGTGCTGCCGGCCCTCGTGGTGTCGGTGCTCTCGTTGGTCCTCGACCCGACCGCCAAGTGGGAGCAGTCGATGGGCGACGATCCCGCCGCGCTGCCCGACACCTTCGTGACCGACCTGGGCGTCATGCTGTCCGTGGTGCTCGGCAGCGCCCTCGTCTTCGGTTTCGTGCAGAGCCTGGGCTGGGCGGCCGGCACCTGGGTGGTCACCCGGCAGGCGGCCGGTCAGCCGGTCAGCTTGGGCGCCGCCCTGTCGTACGGGGCGCGCCGGGCCCTGGGCCTCTGGGCCTGGACCCTGCTGATGAGCGTGATCATCGGCCTCGGCCTCTGCCTCTGCTTCATCCCCGGCATCTACTTCGCCTTCGCGCTGAGCATGGCCGGCCCGGTCTACCTGTTCGAGCGGCAGCACCCGATCGGCCGGTCCTTCCGGATGTTCCACGACCGGCTCGGCCTGCTGCTCGGCCGGGTGGCGCTGGTGGCGGCGGCGGTGATCGTCGGCGGCGGCGCCGCGGGCATGGTGGAGGGCATCGGCGCGCTGCCGTTCGGCACCACCCCGATGGACTCGCCCGGCACGGCGGTCGGCGTGATCGTGGTTGCGGTGGTGGGCGCGCTGCTGGCCCTGCCGACCCACCTCGCCCAGCTGGTCGGACTGGTCGTCACGTACGCCGAGCAACGCGCCCACGAGGGGCCGGTGGACAGCGCGCGGCTGGCCGGCGAACTCGGCTGACCGGGCCCATCGTGCTTGCACTCGGCAGGGGAGAGTGCTAAACAAGTCATTGGCACTCGCATACCGTGAGTGCCAATGGTCGGGGCGGTAGGGCCACGGTCGTAGCGGCGTCCAGACGCGGCTGCGGCACATGGCCGGTCGTCGCGGGCTATCCGGCCCGGCCGAGGAGACGTCGTCGTCGCCAGGTGGCGACGTCCCAAGGTGCGTACACCAGGCGGCCCATCCGGGACACACACTCCGGGTGGCCCGTGAGTGTCCAGGAGGACAACGCCGTATGGCCAAGATGATCGCGTTCGACGAAGAGGCTCGCCGCGGCCTCGAGCGGGGCATGAACCAGCTCGCCGACGCCGTGAAGGTGACGCTCGGCCCCAAGGGCCGCAACGTCGTGCTCGAGAAGAAGTGGGGTGCCCCCACCATCACCAACGATGGTGTGAGCATCGCCAAGGAGATCGAGCTCGAGGACCCCTACGAGAAGATCGGCGCCGAGCTGGTCAAGGAGGTCGCCAAGAAGACCGACGACGTCGCCGGTGACGGCACGACGACGGCGACCGTCCTGGCCCAGGCCCTGGTCCGCGAGGGCCTGCGCAACGTGGCCGCCGGTGCCAACCCGATCGCCCTGAAGCGGGGCATCGAGGCCGCCGTGGCCAGCGTCTCGGAGGAGCTGCTCAAGCTCGCCAAGGACGTCGAGACCAAGGAGCAGATCGCCTCCACCGCCTCCATCTCCGCCGGTGACACCAGCGTCGGCGAGATCATCGCCGAGGCGATGGACAAGGTGGGCAAGGAAGGCGTCATCACCGTCGAGGAGAGCAACACCTTCGGGCTGGAGCTGGAGCTCACCGAGGGTATGCGCTTCGACAAGGGCTACATCTCGGCCTACTTCATGACCGACCCGGAGCGCATGGAGGCCGTCTTCGACGACCCCTACCTCCTGATCGTCAACAGCAAGATCTCGTCGGTGAAGGACCTGCTCCCGATCCTGGAGAAGGTCATGCAGTCGGGTAAGCCGCTGCTGATCATCGCCGAGGACATCGAGGGCGAGGCCCTGGCGACCCTGGTCGTCAACAAGGTCCGGGGCACCTTCAAGTCGGTCGCCGTCAAGGCGCCGGGCTTCGGTGACCGCCGCAAGGCCATGCTGGCCGACATCGCCATCCTCACCGGTGGCCAGGTCATCAGCGAGGAGGTCGGCCTCAAGCTGGACGCCGTCGGCCTCGACATGCTGGGCCGCGCCCGCAAGGTCGTGGTGACCAAGGACGAGACCACCATCGTCGACGGTGCCGGCGACGCCGAGCAGATCCAGGGCCGGGTCAACCAGATCCGGGCCGAGATCGACCGGAGCGACTCCGACTACGACCGCGAGAAGCTGCAGGAGCGGCTGGCCAAGCTGGCCGGCGGCGTCGCGGTGATCAAGGTCGGCGCGGCCACCGAGGTCGAGCTGAAGGAGCGCAAGCACCGCATCGAGGACGCCGTCCGCAACGCGAAGGCCGCCGTCGAGGAGGGCATCGTCCCGGGTGGTGGTGTCGCGCTGGTGCAGGCCGGCAAGACCGCCTTCGACAAGCTGGACCTGGTCGGCGACGAGGCGACCGGCGCGCAGATCGTCAAGATCGCGCTGGACGCCCCGCTGCGGCAGATCGCCGTCAACGCCGGTCTCGAGGGTGGCGTGGTCGTCGAGCACGTCCGCAACCTCAACCCGGGTCACGGCCTCAACGCCGCGAACGGTGAGTACGTCGACCTGCTGGCCGCGGGCATCATCGACCCGGCCAAGGTGACCCGCTCGGCGCTGCAGAACGCCGCGTCGATCGCGGCGCTCTTCCTCACCACCGAGGCCGTCGTGGCGGACAAGCCGGAGAAGACCCCGGCCGCCCCGGCTGGTCCGGGTGGCGGGGACATGGACTTCTGAGTCCAGCTCCAACGCCGGAAGGGGCGGGCCGCGTCAGCGGTCCGCCCCTTCCGCTGTCACGTCGGCAGTGGCCGTTGGTTGCGCCTCTTCTGCGCCCGGTCGTACGGCTGCGGAATCTGCACCGGCTCGTCGACCAGCGTCACCGGCTCGTCGGCCGGCTCGCCGACGCCGGCCATCTCCGCCTGCTGCTCGGCGTCGCCGTAGTCGAGCCGGTCGAACGGCAACGGGCCGGGGCGTTCGTCGTCCGTGGTCATGGCTGCCTCCTCTACCGGAAACGGTAGGGCGCGACGATCACCAATGCGGGCAAATGGCGTTATGGGGATCTATATCCCGTTCATCCGGTTGTCAGCCCCTCAGTGACCTGCGGTACAGGAAGAAGACGCGCTCGATCCGGGCACCCGCGCTGCCCGAGTAGAACGGGACCGGCCCGACCCAGCCGATCTGCGCCGCCGACACGCCCGCCGCCCGTTGGTCGCGCAGGCAGCGGCGCAGCAGCACCCCGCCGATCCCCGAGCCCTCCGCCGCCGGGGCGGTGCCCATCGGGCCGAACCAGCTCGGCCGCGACGAGCCGTACGCGGCGAAGCCGAGCACCTCGCCGTCGCGCTCGGCCAGGTGGCAACCGGCTCCCTCCCGGCCCACCGAGCCGGCCAGCTCGGCGTCCCAGGCCCCGCCGAAGGTGGCGCGCGCGAACTCCACCAGGACCGGCAGGTCGTCCGCCCCGGCGCGGCGGACCGTGACGCCCTGTCCGGCCAGCCGCTCCTCCGCCGGTTCCGTCGGGCGCAGCGCGGGCGAGTCGTCGTACGACAGGTCGGCGGTCATGTTCCACGCCGTGCGGTCCTGCCGGTAGCCGAGCGCCAGCGCGGCGCAGATCGCCGGGGTGTAGCGCACGTCGATGCCGGGCCAGGCGTAGTGCGGCGGGTTGCCGGCGAGCAGCACCTCCACCGTGCCCAGTTCGGCGAAGCGCGCCTCGGCGACCGCCAGCAGGGCCCTCCCGACACCCTTTCGCCGCTCCTGCGGTGCCACCGCGACCAGGTCGACGTGACCACGGGCGTCGCCGTCGCCGGCGGCGAGGGAACCGACGAGCACGCCGACGAGCCGCCCCTCCCGGTGCGCGCCCCACGCGAACACCGGGCGGTGGTCGGCGGCCCGCACCCAGAGGGTGTCCACGACGGCCGGCGCCTCGGCCGCGTCCTCCGGCAGGTCAAGTGCCCGCCCGCAGAGCTCCACCACGGCGGGCAGCCGGTCGGGCCCCAGCTCGACGATCTTCAGGTCCATGGACGCCGACCCTAGGTCACCGGAGCGCTGCTGTTAAGGAGAGCCCCTGTTGACGGCCCGGGAAGCGTCCCCGTTGGCGCCGCCCGGCCGGCGGTCCGCCGTGGCGTGCCGCGCCCCGTCCGGTCGCCTCAACCGGCCGGCTCGGGTTTCGGTTCCGGCTCCGGGTCGGGCTCGGGAAGGGTCGGCGCGTCGGTGGGGTAGAGGCCGGCGACGAACCCGTACACCTGGTCGCCGGACCGGGGGATCTGGGCGAAGCGGCGGGTCAGCGCCTGCACCTCGGCCCAGAACGCGCGTACCTCCTCGATCGGGATGCGGGCGTGGACGAGGGTGCAGCGCAGTTCGTCGGCGGCGTGGGCCGCGGCGGACTCGGCGACGGCCTCCGCGAGCCCGTTGACGGCGGTCGCGACCTGTCTGTCCTCGGGGCGGCTGAGTGCGCCGATGTAGAGCGTGCGGGCGACCCGGCCGTAGTACCGCTCGTCGATCGCCCGCACCCGCCGGGTCCGCACCACCTTGAGCAGGCCGGCGTCGACGAGCGCGGTCACGTGGTAGGCGACGCTGCTCTTCGGCCGGTCGACCGCCCGGGCCAGCTCGGTCACCGTGGCGGCCCGCTCCAGGAGCAGCTCCAGGAGGGTGGCGCGCAGGGGATCGGCCAGCGCGCGAAGTTGCGCGGGCGCGGTGACCACGAGCATCTCGTCGAGGTCGTAGTCCGGGATCCGCTCATTGCTCGACATTTCTCGACCGTTCTAGAATCATGGATCATTCGATCGTTGTCGTCTGTTGACAGGAGTGTAGAGATGGCCGACGTGGTCCTGTTCCACCATCTGCGTGGGGTCACCGACGGGCTGCGCGGGTTCGCCGAACAGTTGCGGTCGGGCGGGCACACCGTGCACACCCCCGACCTGTTCGACGGTGAACGCCCGGCGACCCTCGACGAGGGCTTCGCGCTCACGAAACGCATCGGGAGCGAGGTGCTCCGCGAACGCGCCGACCGGGCCGTGGCCGAGCTGCCCGACGGTCTGGTCTACGCGGGCTTCTCCTGGGGTGCCGCCACCGCCCAGCGGCTCGCCCAGACCCGGCCCGGCACCCGTGGCGCGCTGCTCTACGAGTCCTGCCTGCCCGTCACCGGCGAATGGGCCGTCGGCCCCTGGCCCGCCGGGGTTCCGGTGCAGATCCACGGCATGGACGCCGACCCGTTCTTCGCCCTGGAGGGCGACATCGAAGCCGCCCGCGAGCTGGTCGGCATCGCCGGGCCCGACCTCGGCGAGCTGTTCGTCTACCCGGGCGACCAGCACCTGTTCACCGACAGCACGCTGCCGTCGTACGACGCGGAGGCGACCGCACTGGTGCTGCGGCGCTCGCAGGAGTTCCTCGACCGGCTGCGGTGAACCGGCGCCCCGCCCCTCACCCCCGTGCCGCCCGCACCGCCGCGTACGCGTCGACCAGGCCGGCGCCGGTGATGTTCCGGTCGCCGCCGCAGGTCTGCGTCGACGACGCGTACGTGGCCACGGCCGGGGTCGCGGTGTCCCGCAGGATCTGCCGGGTGCGGGGCAGGTCGCCGACCAGCGCCGGATTGGCCGACCACATCAGCGCCACCACGCCGGCCACCTGCGGGGTCGCCATCGACGTGCCGCTCAGGGTGGCGTACCCGCCGCCCGGCATCGCCGAGAGCACCTCGTCGCCCGGCGCGACCAGGTCCGGCTTGGCCGCGCCCGGCACCGGGCCCCGCGACGAGAACAGGGTGACCTTGCGCTGCCGGTCCACGGCGCCCACGGTCAGCACGTCCGCGTACGGGGCGGGCGGGTCGTCGATCGAGCCGCAGTAGGGCCCCGTGTTGCCGGCCGCGGCCACGACCAGGATGCCGGCGGCGTCCAGGGCCGCGGTGGCCGGCCGGAGCACCCCCGGGTCGCAGCCCTCGATCGACGGGCAGCCCCACGAGTTGGTGAGCACGTCCGGGGCGCGCGCGGGGCGCCCGTCGGTGAACGGGTCCCCGCCCGGCGGGAAGGGCGCCAGCATGAACTGGAGGCAGTCCAGGTAGTAGGCGGGGTTGCCGAGGTTGCGGTCCAGGTTCACGCAGCCGACCCAGCGGGCGCCCGGGGCCACCCCGATGCCGCCCCGCCCCACGGCGCTGCCCGCCGTGTGGGTGCCGTGCCCGCCCTGGTCGGTGGGTGCCCGGGTGCCGTTCCAGGGGTCGTGCCACGAGTCGTCGCCGCCCCGGAAGCCGCCCGCCAGCGCGGGGTGCCCGCCGTCCACGCCCGAGTCGGAACTGCCCAGCACGATCCCGGAGCCGTCCACCCCGAGCTGGGACCAGACCCGGTCCGCGCCGAGCATCCGGACGTTCCACTCCGGTCCGGCCGGCGCGGGCGCGGTGCCGCGACTGCGGCCGGCCGGCGCGGGCAGCGGTCGCACCCGCTGGCTGACCAGCACCCGGGCCACCTCCGGCCGGCGCGACAGCCAGGCCCGTACCGCCGGCCCGCCCTCGACCTCGACCGCGTTCACCAGGTAGTAGGGGGTGTGGTCGAGCCGCAGCCGGCGCAGGTCGCGGCGCAGGTCGGCCTGGGTCCGCTCGGCGGTCGTGACGAGCCGCCGGTGGACCTCGCCGATCCGGGCGTCCCGGCCGTCCCGGCCGGTCGTCGCCGGCACGCCCGCGAGATCGGCCTGCTCGCGCAGCACCACGAACAGCCGCTCGCCGTGCAGGCCGGGCTGGCCCGCCCCGACGGCCACCACCCCGACCGCGACGAGCAGCACGCCGACGGTCACCCCGGCGACCCGCCGGCTCGGCCGCCGGCCCCGGGTCAGCAGCACGCCGTACGCCACGGCGAGGACGGCCGCGACCGCGAGCCCCGCGCCGGCTGCCGCCGCCACCCAGAACGGCACGTCGCGGGTGCCGGCCAGGACGAGGGTGATCTCCTCCGGGTCGGTGAGGGCCAGCGGGCCGAGTACGCCGAGCCCGACCAGCCAGCGGACCGCGGGCCGCACGGCGGCCTCCGCCCCACCGGCGGCGGCGCCCGGCGCCGGGTCGACCGGGCTGGCGGGCCGGTGGTAGCGGGTGGCGGCCGGCGGCCGGGCCGCCACGTGCAGGGCCGCCAGCGCGAAGCCGGCCGGAGGCAGCGTCAGCAGCAGGGGCAGTTGGGCGCCGGACTGCCCGACCCCGGCGGCGAGCAGCAGCAGCGCGACCCCGGCGACCAGCCCACCGACCAGCACCGACGGGGCCGGCCGGGGCGGCTCGCCGACGGCGAAGCGGGACCAGAAGGCGCCGCCGAGAAGCTCCCCGGCCAGCACGCCGACCGCGGCGGCCGCGACCCCGGCGAGCACCGTCTCCAGCAGCCCGCCGAGCGCCCCCACCCAGACCCAGGGCAGCAGCAGCGCCAGCCCGCCGGCCGCCCCGAGCAGCGTGGCGGCCGGCGCGGACGCCCCGGGCGTCGCGGGCATGGTGACGGCCGGCGCGGACGCCCCGGGCGGTGCCGATGCCCCGGGCGGCCTGGCGGCCGCGCGGCGGCCCAGCGTCCGCAGGACGAAGGCGGCCAGGCCGGCCGTGGCGGCGAGCGCGGCGAGGTACGCCTCGTGGTGCACCGGCGGGATCGTCCGGAGCAGCCCCAGCGCGGCGAGCACGAGCGCCGCCGCCAGCCAGGCCCGGCCGGCGGCACGGACCGTCGCCGAGCGCGGCAGCAGGGCGAGCGACAGCGCGGGGGCGCCGACCAGCAGCACGGTGAACAGCACCGTCGCCGGCCAGAGCCAGACCACCCGGTCCAGCCCGGAGGCCAGCACGACCTGGTCGGCCAGCCACCCGCCGCTCTGGCCCACGACGACGACCCCGACGGTCCAGCAGCCGGTGACCACCGCCGCCACCACCGGCCAGGGGCTCGACCGGCCCGGCGCGGCCGCCGGGTGCGGGACGGGCTGACCGGCGGGAAACGGGGGGTCGACCTCCATCCTGCGACAGTACGGCGCGGACGGGCCGTGCCGCCCGGTGGCGGCGACGGTTACCGTGGACGGGTGCGTGACCCCAACGTGTCCCGAACGACGGCCGGCCAACTCTCCCCCGAGCGCCGGGCCGCCGACCTGCGCCGCCTGCGCGCCGAACGCTTCGACGTGCTGGTCATCGGCGGTGGCGCGACCGGGGCGGGCGCCGCCCTGGACGCCGCCTCGCGGGGGCTGAAGGTGGCTCTGGTGGAGGCGCGCGACTACGCCGCCGGCACCTCCAGCCGCTCCAGCAAGCTCATCCACGGGGGCCTGCGCTACCTGGAGCAGTTGGAGTTCCACCTGGTGCACGAGGCGCTCACCGAGCGCGGGCTGCTCGCCACCCGGCTGGCCCCGCACCTGGTCCGGCCGGTGCCCATCCTGGTGCCGCTGCCCGACGGGCGGGGCGTGCGCGGCCTGCCGGCCCGGGTGTTGCGCCGCTCGTACTACGGCGCCGGCGTGGCGGCGTACGACGCCTTCGCCGGGGTCTTCGGCGGTGGGCGCGGCATGCCGCTGCACCGGCACCTGACCCGCGAGGGCGCCCGCCGCGTCTTCCCGAGCCTGCGGGCCGACGCGGTGGCCGGCGCGATCCGCTACTACGACGGGCAGGTCGACGACGCGCGGCTGGTGGTGACGCTGGCCCGCACGGCGGCCAGCCTCGGCGCGACCGTGGTGAACAGCACCCGGGCGGTCGGGCTCATCCGGCAGGCCCGCGAGGTCACCGGCGTCCGGGTCCGCGACCTGGAGGCGCCCGCCGGCTCCCCGGACGCCGAGTTCGAGGTACGCGCCCGCACCGTCATCGCCGCCACCGGCGTGTGGAGCGACGACATGTCGCGGATGCTGAACGACGTGGGGCTGCGCCCCGGCATCCGCGTCCGGGCCTCCAAGGGCGTGCACCTGGTGGTGCCCCGCTCGGCGATCACCGGCGAGGCCGGGCTGATCCTGCGTACGGCCACCAGCGTGCTCTTCGTCATCCCGTGGGGCGGGCACTGGATCATCGGCACCACCGACACCGACTGGCGCCTGGACCGGTCCCACCCGGCGGCCTCCGCGCGGGACATCGAATACCTGCTGGAGCAGGTCAACACGGTGCTCGACCGGCCGCTCACGACGGCCGACATCGAGGGGGTCTACGCCGGGCTGCGCCCGCTGCTGGCCGGCGAGGCCGACTCCACCTCCAAGCTGTCCCGCGAGCACGCCGTCTTCGAGCCGATGCTCGGTCTGCTGCTGGTCGCCGGCGGGAAGTACACGACGTACCGGGTGATGGCCTCCGACGTGGTCGACCGGGCCGCCCACCGGCTCGGTGCCGTACGCCCCACCCGCACCGCCGACCTGCCGCTGCTCGGCGCCGACGGCTTCCCGGCGATGTGGCGGGACCGGGCGGACCTGGCCCGCCGGCACGGGGTGCCGGTCGGGGTCATCGAGCACCTGCTGGAGCGCTACGGCACCCTCACCCGCGACCTGCTCGCGCTGATCGACGCGGACCCGCTGCTCGCCTCCCCGCTGGCCGGCGCCCCGGAATACCTCGCCGCCGAGGTGACGTACGCGGCCCGCGCCGAGGGGGCGCTGCACCTGGAGGACGTGCTCACCCGGCGTACCCGGATCTCCTTCGAGACGACGCACCGGGGCCTGGAGTCGGCGGGCCACGCGGCCGAGCTGATGGGCGCGGTGCTCGGCTGGGACGGGGCGACCCGGGCCCGCGAGGTGGAGCACTACCGGGCCCGGGTGGAGGCAGAACGCCAGTCCCAGCTGATGCCCGACGACGCCACCGCCGACGCCGCCCGGCTCGGTGCGCCCGACGTGCGGGGCTTCGCGGCCGACCGGGGCGCCGACGACGACCAGGCCGAACTGCCGTCCTCGTCGCGCTGACCGGCCGGGCCCCGGTCACCCCCTACCTTCACCGCCCGGACCCCGGTCAGCGGTTACGGCCTCCACCTGCGGTGGGATAGGTTCCGGCGCGTGCCCTCCGCTTCCCGGTCGCGTGCGGTACGCGTGCCCGTCGCCGCCCTGCTGGTCGCCGCCCTCGCCGGCTGCTCGCTGCCCGGAAACGCCGACGACGGCCCCGCGCCGGGGCCGGCCGGCACCGGGGCGTCGCGATCGGGGCCCGGCGGCGCGGCGACCGCCGGGAAGGGCGAGGTCAGCCTCCTCCAGCGGGTCGGCACGAACGGCCCGCTGCGCACGCTCAACGTGGCACCGGACGGCAGGTGGGAGTGCGTCGACTGCGCCGGCGACGGCGTGACGTCGACCGGCGTCCTCGGCCCGGAGCACGTCACCCGGCTCCAGGGACTGCTCGCCGACCCGGGGCTGGCGAAGGAGACCGACCAGGTCCGGCGCTACCAGGTCACCTGCATCGACGCGCTCACCTCCAGCCTGGTCACCTCGGTCGGCCTGGTCACGTCGCAGGACTGCCCGGGGGAGGAGCACCCGCCGATCGCCCACGAGATCCTGCTCCTGCTCACCCAGGCCACCCCGGCCGAGCCGACCGCCTGACGCCCGGGCCCGCCGGTCCGGCGGGTCGGCCGTCCGTGCCGTCAGAGGACCTTGCCGGGGTTGAGCAGGCCGGCCGGGTCCAGGGCGGCCTTGATCGCCTGGTGCACCCGTACGCCCACCGGGCCGATCTCCCGGGCCAGCCAGTCCCGCTTGAGCAGGCCCACGCCGTGCTCGCCGGTGCAGGTGCCGCCCAGGTCCAGGCCGAGGCGCATGATCTCGTCGAACGCGCGCCGGCCGCGTTCGAGGCTCGCCGGGTCGGCCCGGTCCACCACGATGTTCGGGTGCATGTTGCCGTCGCCGGCGTGGCCGACCACGCCGATCGGCACGTCGCACTCCACCGCGATCCGGGCCACCCCGTCGAGCAGCGCGGCCAGGGCGCCCCGGGGCACCGCCACGTCGTCGATGACCAGGCCGCCGTTGCCACCCGGGTACGTCTGGGCCGCGAACCTCTCCATCGCCGGGTGGGCGAGCCGGCGGGCCTGCAACAGGGCCGCCGCCTCCACGGCGTCGGTGGCCGCGTAGACCTCGTCGGCGCCGGCCGCCTCGCAGACCGCGGCCAGCCCGGCCAGGTCGTCGGCCGCGCGGGAACCGGTGTCGGCGGCGGCCAGCAGCAGCGCCTGCGCGTCCGTGCGCAGCCCCATCGGACGGTACGCCTCGATCGCCCGCAGGTGCGTCCGGTCGAGCAACTCCAGCAGGCTGGGCGAGAGTCCCCGGGCGGCGATCTCGGCAACGGCCGCGCCGGCGGCGGCCGTGGACGGGAAGACCGCCACCATCGTCAGCGACTCCGCCGGGGCGGGCCGCAGCGCCACGGTCACCTCGGTGATCACGCCGAGGGTGCCCTCGGAGCCGACGAAGAGCCGGGTGAGGTCGTAGCCGGCCACGCCCTTGGCGGTACGCCGGCCGGTGCGCAGCACCTCGCCGGAGGCGAGCACCACCTCCAGGCCCAGCACGTACTCGGTGGTGACCCCGTACTTGACGCAGCACATGCCGCCGGCGTTGGTGGCGACGTTCCCACCGATCGTCGACGACTCCCAGGAACCGGGGTCGGGCGGGTACCACAGCCCCTGCTTCGCCACGGCGGCGGCGAGCGTCGCGTTGACGACGCCGGGCTGCACCACGGCGATCCGGCTCACCGGGTCGATCTCCAGGACGGCGTCCATGGCGACGGTGCTCAGCACCATCGCGCCGTCGACGGCGTTGGCCGCGCCGGCCAGCCCGGTGCGCGCCCCCTGCGGCACCACCGGTACGCCGTGCCGCGCGGCGGCCCGTACCGCGGCGGCCACCTGCGCGGTGCTGCGCGGACGGACCACGACCAGGGGCGTGCCGGCGGCGCAGAGGTCGGCCTCGTCCCGCTCGTGTGTGCGCAGCAGGTCCGGGTCGGTCAGCACGGCGTCGTCGCCGAGCGCCGCCCGCAGGTCGTCGAGGAGAGGGGATCCGGCCATGCCGCCGAGGCTACGACCGGTCCCGGGCGATCACCAACCGCTCCCCGGCGCGGGTAGCTTGGCCGACATGCTCTACCTGGACCGGCCCGCCTGGCCGTGGCGGGGGCGGCTCTGGTCCCACCTGATCAGCGACGTCTCGCCCGCCGAGCTGCACGTCTTCGCCGAGACGCTGGGCGTGTCCCGGCGGGGGTTCGACCGGGACCACTACGACATCCCCGCCGAACGGTTCGCCATGGCGGTCTGGCTGGGCGCGCGGGTGGTGCCGAGCCGGGAGCTGGTGCGCCTGCTGCGTCAGGCCGGCCTGCGCCGCCCCAAGCACCTGGCCCGCCCGCGCCCCGAACCGCCCGCCACCCGTCCCCGCCCCGAACCGCCCGCCACCCGCTCGCCCGGCGACGCCGCGCTTCCCGCCCTGCGCCCGCGCTGACCCGCCGCTGCCGTTCTCTGCCGGTGGTGACCCGCCGCTACCGCCCCCGTCGGCGACCGTCCGACCGCCCCGGCGACGGAGAGATCAGGGCAGGGACAGGGCGGCCAGCTCGCGGGTCAGGTTGGCGCGGGCCGGCGACTCCCAGCGCCGCGCCAGCGGCGGCAGCCGGAACAGCGTCGGCAGGGCGAGCAGCCCGGCCAGCACCCGGGCCCGGCCCGCCCGGAAGGCCGGCTCGGGCACGTGCGCGTACTCCCGGCGGATCGCCGCGGCGTAGTGGTCGTACGCCTCGGGGGGCGCGGCCAGGATCGCGAGGTCGGCGTCGCAGAGCAGCGATCCGTCGGCGTCGCCCGGGTCCACGGCGTGCCCGGCGGTGAGCAGCACCAGCCGGCGTACCTCCGCCACGGCGTCGGCCGGCAGGCCCGCCCGCGCGAGCAGCGTGCCGGCGAGCGCCGCGCTGTCGCGCTCGTTGGCGTCGCCCCCGGCGTGCGGATCATAGACGGCGTCGTGGCACCAGGCAGCGAGACGCACCAGGTCCGGCCGCCCGGCGGCCGGCGCGTACGCGTCGACGACGTCGAGGACGGCCGTCAGGTGGCGGGTGTCGTGGTGGTGCCGGTGCGGCTCCCGCCAGCGAACCAGCAGGTCCGCGCCGATCTGGGTCAGCTCGGCGGTGTCGGCGGCCCCGGCTCCCCGGGCCGCCGCCCGCCACCGGTCGAGAAGGTCGGCCACCCGGTCGAGTCTGCCGTACCGCCGTCGGCGCCGAGGATTCACCCGGCGCGGCACGGGTAGTCCCCGCCATGGCCGTGGCCCGGGACCGTCGACCCTCAGTGGCGCGACGTGCCGCCCTGGGCGACCGGGGCAAGGATCTCGACACGGCCCGGGTCTCCCAGGCCCTGCGGACCCTGCGGCACCGTGGCAAGGCCACGCTGCACGACCGCCTGCACCGGCTGCGGATGGCGATGGGCCTCGCCGTGCAGGCCGGCCTCGCCGCCGGGCTGTCCTGGCTGGCGGCGCACGAGCTGCTCGGCAACCCGCAGCCGGTCTTCGCGCCGATCTCCGCGGTCGGCACCCTCGCCGCCTCGGTCGGCCAGCGGTTCCGCCGCACGGTGGAGCTGATCGTCGGGGTGGCGATCGGGGTCGCCGTCGGCGACCTCATCATCTACTTCGTCGGCACCGGCCCGTGGCAGCTCGGCGTGGTGGTCACCCTGGCCATCATGCTGACCGTCTTCGCCGGCGCCAGCGTGGCCATCGTCATCCAGGCGGCGGCCACGGCGGTGCTGATCGTCACGCTCACCCCGTCGACCCAGGACCTGGAGATCCCCCGGTTCATCGACGCGTTCGTCGGCGGTGGGGTCGCGCTGCTGGTCACCGCGATCCTGCTGCCGCTCAACCCGCTCCGGGTCATCAACCGGGCCGCCCGGCCGGCCCTGGACCTGCTCGCCGCCCAGCTCGACGCCACCGCGGACGCCCTGCGGGACCGGGACCAGGCCAAGGCCCAGCGGGCCCTGGACCGGCTCCGCGACAACCAGGAGGAGCTGTCCGCCTTCACCGAGGCCATCGACGGGGCGAAGGAGACCGCCATGCTCTCGCCGGTCCGCTGGCACCGGCGCGACGAGCTCACCCACTACGCCGAGGCGGCCGGCCCGGTCGACCGGGCGATGCGCAACGCCGGCACGCTGACCCGCCGCGCGGTCACCCTGATCGAGGACGAGGAGCCGATCCCGGAGACGATGCCGGACGCGGTGGCCCACCTCGCCGAGTCGGTACGCCTGCTCAAGCACGAGTTCGCCGTCGGCGAGGAGCCGGAGCAGGCGCGGGAGCGGGCGCTGCGCGCGGTCAGCGAGGCCGGCCGGGCGTACGCCGAGGGGGTCGGCTTCTCCGGCAGCGTGGTGGTCGCGCAGGTGCGCACCACCGCCAGCGACATCATGGTGGCCTCCGGCCTCACGCAGGAGGAGGCCAACCGTGGCGTCCGGCAGTCCTTCGGCGACCAGGACGGGCCACGCGGTCAGGGGAAGCCCGACGACGCCCCGAAGCCGCCCGCCGCCCCGCCGCTCGGCTGACCCGTACGCCCCGTGGGCCCGCTCAGGCCCGCAGGGCGCGGGCGAGGCGGCGGACGGCCTCGTCCATCAGCTCGGGTCCGGCGGCGGCGTAGGTGAGGCGCAGGTGCGCCGCCGGGGGCTCGGCGGCGTACCAGGGGCGGCCGGGAAAGACGATGACGCCCTCGGCGGCCGCGGCGGCGGCCAGCGCCACGTCGTCGGTGCCCTCGGGCAGGCGGACCCAGAGGTGCATGCCGCCGCGCGGGACCGGCTGCCGGGCGAGTTCCGGCAGGTGCCGGCGGAGCGCGGCCAGCAATGCCTCGCGGCGGGCCCGCAGGGCGGTGCGCAGGGCGCGGCGGTGCCGCGTCCAGGCCGGGGCGGTGACGAACTCGAGCGTGGCCTGTTGCAGCGGGCCGGCGACGAAGAAGTCGTCGAGCAGCCGGGCCGCCCGCAGCCGGGCGCCGGCCGGGCCCCGGGCGCCGATCGCCGCGACGCGCAACCCGGGGGCGGCCGACTTGGTCAGCGAGCGCAGGTAGACGACGTGCCCGTCGGGGTCGTCGGCGGCCAGCGGCGGCGGGGCCTGGCCGTCGATGGTGAGGTCGCGGGCGTAGTCGTCCTCGATCAGGAACGCCCCGGCGTCGCGTACGGCCTCGGCGACCCGGGCCCGGCGGTGCCCCGCCAGGGTCGCGCCGTGCGGGTTGGCGTGCAGCGGCTGGCAGTAGAACAGCCGGGCGCCCGTACGGGCGAACGCGGCGGCGAGCTGGTCGGGCCGTACGCCGTCGGCGTCGGCGGGCACGGGCACCACCCGCAGGCCGGCGGCCCGGGCGGCGGCGAGCGCGCCCAGGTAGGTCGGCGACTCGACGAGCAGGGTGTCGCCGGGCGCGGCGAGCGCCCGCAGCGCGGACGACAGCGCGGCCTGCCCGCCCGGGCAGATCACCATGTCCTCGGCGCGCAGCCCGGCCCCGGCCTCGCGGGCGAACCAGGCGCGCAGGTCCTCGCGTCCCTCGGCCGGCCCCCGCTGCCAGGACGCGGGCTGCCGGGCGGCGCGGGTGAGCGCGGCACCGAGCGCGGCGGCGGGTTGGAGTTCCGCGTCGAGGTAGCCGCCCGACAGCGGGATCGCTCCTGCGGGCGGTAACGCCAGTAGCGCCTGCATCTCGTCCTCGCCCGGCCGGCGGGGGCCGAGCGCCACGGTCTGCCACGACAGGTCGGGCACCCGCCACTCGCGCGGCGGGGCGGCCACGAAGGTTCCCCTGCCGGACCGGGTCTCGATCAATCCCTCGGCCACGAGCTGCCGGATGGCCTCGGCGACGGTGACCGGTGAGGCGTGGTGGCGGGCGGTCAGCTCGCGCACCGAGGGCAGCCGCGTGCCGGGCTCGGCGACGGCGACGAGCCCGCGCAGATCTTGGCTGACACGTCCGACTGCGTTACCGTCATTCATGAACGACAAGAGTAGCGCTACTGTCCGGAACGCGGTAACGGCGGACCGGACGGTCGGTCTCGCCCTCGGCGCGCTGGGCGTACTCGCCTTCAGCATGTCGCTGCCCGCCACCCGCGTCGTCGTGCAGCAGCTCGACCCGTGGTTCGTCGCCTTCGGCCGGGCCGTCGGCGCGGGGCTGCTGGCGGTGGCGTACCTGCGATTCACCGCCGCCCCGCGCCCCACCCGCGCCCAGTGGCGGCGGCTGACCGTCGTCGCCCTCGGCGTCGTCGTCGGCTTCCCGCTGTTCACCTCGCTGGCGCTCATCACCCAGACCTCCGCGCACGGCGCGGTCGTCATCACCGTGCTGCCCGCCATGACGGCCGTGTTCGCCGTGCTGCGGGCCGGTGAGCGACCGCCGGCACTGTTCTGGGTCGCGAGCGCCGGCGGGCTGCTGGCGGTGCTCGCCTTCCTCGGCGCCAGCGGTGCGGTGCGCGGTGCGCTCGCCCCGCCCGACCTGTTCCTGCTCGCGGCGGTCGTGCTGTGCGGCCTGGGATACGCCGAGGGCGGCGCGCTGGCCCGGGAACTGGGTGGCGCCCGGACGATCTGCTGGGCGTTGCTGCTCTCCCTGCCGGTCACCGTGCCGGTCACGGTCGTCGCCGCCGTGGCCGCCCCACCGCACGCCGACGCCGTCACCTGGTCCGCGTTCGGATACCTCACCGCGGTCTCCATGTTCCTGGGCTTCTTCGCCTGGTACGCGGGCCTGGCCCGGGGCGGCGTCGCGCAGGTCGGCCAGATCCAGCTCGCGCAGCCGGTGCTCACCCTGCTCTGGTCGGCGCTGCTGCTGGGCGAGGCCGTCACCCCCGCCTCGATCGCGGCGGCGCTGGCGGTGCTGGCGTGCGTCGTGCTGATCCAGCGCACCCGCGGCCGCACGCCGGCACCCGTGGCGAAGCAGGCCTGACGGCTCCGCGCCGCCCCGCCCGCCGACCTCGCGCGCCCGCCGGCCCGCCGCTGCGGGCACAGTGGGCTCCCGGGCCGGCAGGGTCGCCTCCCGGGCCCGTCAGGCCAGCGCGGCGAGGGCGGCGAGCAGCCGGTCCACGTGCCCGGTCGTGCTGCCCAGTCCGATGCTGGCCCGCAGGGCGGTCGGCGGCAGGTCCCGCCGGCCGCTGCGGGCGGCCGCCTCGTCGAGCAGCCGCCGGGCCAGCGGGTGGGCGCAGAAGAGGCCGTCGCGCACCCCGATGTCGTACGTCGCGGCCAGCTCCGCCGCCACCTGTGCCGAGTCCCGGCCGGCCACCACGAACGACACGATGCCCACCCGGGGCGCCGCCGGCCCGAACGTGCGCAGCTCCACCACGTGCGGCAGGGCCGCGACGCCCTCGCGCAGCCGGGTCAGCAGGGCCTGCTCGGCGTCGTGCAGGGCGACCCGGTCGGCGTCGGCCAGGGCGGCGCAGACCGCCGCCAGGGCGACCGCGCCGAGCAGGTTCGGGGTGCCCGCCTCGTGCCGGGCCGGGCCGGTCGCCCACCGTACGTCGTGGGTGGCGGCCCCGACGTGGCTGGTGGCGCCCCCGCCGGCCAGGTACGGCGGTGCGGCGTCCAGCCAGTCCGCCCGCCCGACGAGGACCCCCGCGCCGAAGGGCGCGTACAGCTTGTGGCCGGAGAGCGCGAGGTAGTCGACGTCGAGGTCGGCGACGTCGACCGGCGCGTGCGGGGCGAGCTGCGCGGCGTCCACCGCGATCCGGGCCCCGTGTCGCCGCGCCACCCGGGCCAGCTCGGCCACCGGCCAGCGCTCGCCGGTCACGTTGCTGGCGGCGGTCACCGCCACCAGCACGGGCGGCCCGTGCTCGGCGCCGGGGCGGGCGGGCCGGTGGCCGGCGGCGTCCGGCCTGCGCAGCTCGCCGAGCGCGGCGTCGAGCGCGCGTACCGCCCCGGCGGGCTCCGCGGGCACCGGCAGCCGCACCGAGCCACGCGGCCAGGGCAGCAGGTTGGCGTGGTGCTCCCCGCCGAAGGTCACCACCGTCGTGCCGGCGGGCAGCGCCCGGGCCAGCAGGTTCAGCGCGTCCGTGGTGTTGCGGGTGAAGACCACGTGGTCGCCGGCGCGGGCGCCGAGGAAGTCGCCGACCGTCTGCCGGGCGCGCTCGTAGGCGAGGGTGCAGCGCCGCGACAGCGCCCCGGCGCCGCGGTGCACGCTGGCGTACCAGGGCAGCAGTTCGGCCACCGCGTCGGCCGCGGCCCGCGCGCACGGCGCGGTGGCCGCGTAGTCGAGGTTCACCTGCCCGGGTACGCCGAGCACGTCGAGCGGGCCGGCGACGGCGGGCGGCTGCGGCGCGGGCGGGGGTACGAGGGTGACGGTCACGGCCGACCTCCGGGGTCCAGGACCCCGGGTGGGCGCACACGGGCGGGGTCCGCGCTTGCCCGGCGCGCGGATCGGGCCGGGCCCGGTCATCACCCGGGGCACCCCACCGCGAACTCGACGAGGGTTGCCGGCCAGCAAGCCGGGGCTTGACGCTGGCGCTCGTGACCTGCCGGCAGCATAGCCGGGTCGATGCGACCGGACCAGCCGGCCCGGGATGGCTACGCTGACCGCATGGCCGACACCCCGCCCGGCGCGTCCCTGCCGTCGCCGACCGCGCCCGCCGTTCCGCCGCCCGGCGGGGCCGGGCCCCGGATGCCGCTGCGTCGGCTGGGGTGGCGTCGGGCCCTGGTGCTGGCCGGCACCGTCCTGTTCATCGCGGCGTGCGCGCTGTTCATGGTCTTCACGCTGGGGGAGAACCTCGGCGTCGAGGCGCTGTTGATCGGCGTGGTCGCCGCGATCCTCCCGGTGCCGGTGCTGGTGGGTTGTTTCCTCTGGCTGGACCGCTACGAGCCAGAACCCCTCAAGTACCTGATCTTCTGCTTCGCCTGGGGCGCGTTCGTCTCCACTGCGGCCTCGCTGACCGTCAACGAGTTCTCCGCCGGGCTGTTCGAGGACTGGGGGTTGCCCACCGCGCTGACCGCGGTGCTGGTGGCGCCGTTCATCGAGGAGCTGACCAAGGCCCTCGGGCCGATCCTGCTGCTGATCTTCCGCCGTCGCGAGATCTCCGGGATCACCGACGCCCTGGTCTACTGCGGGCTCTCCGCGGTCGGGTTCGCCATGGTGGAGAACATCCTCTACCTGGGCGGCTACGGCTACGCCAGCGGCGTGGAGCGGTACGGGCCGGCGACCGGCACCCAGCAGGTCATCGCCATCTTCATCGTCCGGATCCTGCTCTTCGGCTTCGCCCACCCGCTCTTCACCTCGATGACCGGGGTGGGGCTGGGCATCGCCGCGCGCGCCGCCGACCGGTGGGTGCGGGTGCTCGCCCCGCTCGCCGGCCTGCTCCTGGCGATGATGCTGCACGGGCTGTGGAACCTGCTGCCGACGCTCACCCAGGCCACCGGCGAGACGCTGATCATGCTGTACGGCTTCATCGGCGTGATGGTGCCGGTCTTCTTCGGCATGGTCGGGCTCGCCGTGTGGCTACGGGCCTGGGAGGGGCGGCTCACCGAGCGGACCCTGCCGGACTACGTCCGGGCGGGCTGGCTCACCCCGCCGGAGGTGGCGGCGCTGAGCAGCCTGGGACGGCGGCACGCGGCCCGGGTGTGGGCCAAGCGGGTGGCCGGCGACGGCGGGCTGAAGGCGATGCGCGGCTACCAGTTCGCGGCTACCCGGCTGGCGCTGCTGCGCGACGGCGCGCTACGCGGCCTGGACCGGCGCCCGGCCGACCGGGAGCGGACCGCGCGGGAGGAACGGGAACTGCTGGAGGCGATCGGCGCGTACCGGTCGTTCTTCGTGGGCCGGGACCCGCAGGTGCCGGTGGGGATCTGGGACGGGCAGCGCTACCACCTGCGCTTCCCGGACGGCACGCAGCGTTCGGTCGAGGCGCCGGACGAGCCCGTCGTGCCGATCCCGGTGGTGCTCGTCGCGTCTCCCCCGCCGCCCCCGGCCGGCTGGTACGGCCCGCCCGGCTGGTACGGCCAGCGCCCGCCGGCGCCGTGGCCCCCCGGCCACCACTGACGCGGACGCCCGGGGCCCCCGGACCCGCTACCGGGGCCGCCCCGCTCGGGCCGGCCCCGGTCGTCAGGTCATCAGGCTGGTGAGGAAGTCACCGAGGCCCTGCGCCATCGCCATCAGTCCCGCTCCGATCGCCTTGAACATCTCCGCCGCGCCCTCCGGCCGGAAGGCCATGAAGTAGATCAGGAACGCGACGCTCCCCCAGAGCAGAATCTTCTTCACGAGTACCGGCATCGTCCCTCCCCAGGGCCGGTGGTGCGGCTGGCTTCCCGGCCGGGAGCGACGCAAACGGCACCGACGCCCTCATCCGGGCGGGTGGGGAGGGGACGGGATCAGAGGTAGAGGCCGGTGGAGTCGTTCTCCACCCGCTCGGCGGCCACGGCGTGCACGTCGCGCTCGCGCAGCAGTACGTACCCGCGGCCGTGCAACTCGACCTCGGAGCGGTCGTCGGGGTCGAAGAGGACCCGGTCGCCCGAGACGATGGCGCGTACGTTCGGCCCCACCCCCACGGCGGTGGCCCAGGCCAGGCGCTTGCCCACGGCGGCGGTCGCCGGGATCACGATGCCGGCGGTCGAGCGTCGCTCACCCTCGCTGCCCTCCATCCGCACCAGCACGCGGTCGTGCAGCAGGCGGATCGGCAGCCCGGAGTCGAGATTCTGGTCGGCGGTCACGCCGGAAACGCTACCGTGTCCCGGTCGGTCGGCCGTGGGCGGTTACGCGCCGGGGGCCGGGGGCAATGTGTGGCGGACCTGCCCTACGGTGGCGTCGTCGGACGTATCCTGTCCGCCCATCGGCATGGGCGGGCCGGTTCTCTTGCCAGGAGGTGCGCTTGAGCCGCTTCGAGCAGATACGCGGACGGCTCCGTCGCGCGTACGAGTCGGGCCGGGAGTCGGCGCGCGCCCGCCGCGTGGACCCGGCCGACGTCCCCGAACCGGCCGGCGTGGCCTCGCCGACGTCCCCCGGACCGGCGGCTGCGCCGTCCGCGACCGTGGTCGGCGCCCCGCCGCCCGGTGCCATGCACAACTCCACCTCCAGCCGCGACGACGCGGACGTGCCGCACGCGTTGCGGATCGCCGCCGCGTGGTCCTGGCGGCTGATCGTGATCGGCGTCGTCGCCTGGGCGCTGTTGAAGATCGTCGGCACCGTCCGGATCGTGGTCATCCCGCTGGCCGTCGCACTGCTGCTCTCGGCGCTGCTCGCGCCGGCGGTCGGCTGGCTGCTGCGGGCCCGCTTCCCGCGGTCCATGGCGACGGCGGTGGTGCTGGTGGGCGGCCTGGCCGGGGTGATCGGCACGCTGACCCTGGTGGTGAACGAGTTCATCCAGGGCGTGCCGGAGCTGAGCAAGAAGTCCTCCGAGGGCGTCCGGCAGATCCAGGACTGGCTGAAGACCGGGCCGCTGCACCTCTCCGACGGCCAGCTCGACAACTACATCGACGAGGGCCAGAAGTGGATCAACAACAACACCGAGAGGTTCACCAGCGGCGCCCTCTCCACGGCCGCCACGCTGGCTGAGGTGCTGACCGGCACGCTGCTGGTGCTCTTCGCCACCTTCTTCTTCCTGCGCGACGGCAACAAGATCTGGCGCTTCCTGGTCCGGCTGCTGCCGGTCGCCGCCCGCTGGAAGGTCGACGACGCCGGGCGGGCGTCCTGGGCGACGCTGGTCGCCTACGTCCGGGCGACCGTGCTGGTCGCCTTCATCGACGCGGTCGGCATCGGCATCTTCCTCGTCATCTTCGACATCCCGTTCGCCTTCCCGCTCGCCGCCCTGGTCTTCCTCGGGGCGTTCATCCCGATCGTCGGAGCGACCCTGTCGGGCGTGGTCGCGGTCCTGGTCGCGCTGGTGGACAGCGGCCCGGTGACGGCGCTGATCATCCTCGGCGCCGTGATCGGGGTGCAGCAGGTGGAGGGACACCTCCTCCAGCCGCTGATCATGGGCCGGGCGGTGGCCATCCACCCGCTCGCGGTCATCATCGGCATCGCGGCCGGCGTGGTCCTCGCCGGGATCACCGGCGCGCTGGTGTCGGTGCCGCTGATCGCCGTGCTCAACACGGCCGTGCGCCGGCTCGCCGCCCGTACCGTCCCGGACACCCCGCCCGACGCCGTCGTCGTCGCCTCCCAGGCGCCCTGACCCCGCGCCCCGGGCGCGATCCGCACAACCGCCGAGAGGGCGGTCTCCCGAGCCGGGAGGCCGCCCTCTCGCCGTCGCAGGCCCGGGCCGACGAGGCGGGGAGGCCGCCCGCTCGCCGTCGCAGGCCCCGGCCGACGGGGCGGGTCGAGGCCGACGGGACGGGTCGCGCCGGTCAGGACCTGGCGAGGCGTTCGAGGGCGCCGCGGGCGACCTCCGGCCGGGTGGTGTACCAGAACGGCGGCAGCGACCGGCGCAGGAACGCCCCGTAGCCCCGGGCGGTCTCCAGGCGCGAGTCGAGCACCGCCACCACGCCCTTGTCGCCCGTCGACCGGATCAACCGACCCACACCCTGGGCCAGCCGGATCGCGGCGATCGGCACGCTGACCGCCGCGAAACCCGACCCGCCGCCGGCGTCCACCGCGGCGGCCCGCGCCGCCGCCAGCGGCTCGTCCGGCCGGGGGAAGGGCAGCCGGTCGATGACCACCAGCTGGCAGGAGTCGCCCGGCACGTCGACCCCCTGCCAGAGCGACATCACCCCGAACAGGCAGCTGGACTTCTCCTCCCGGAACCGGCGTACCAGCAGCGGCAGGGCCTCCTCGCCCTGGAGCAGGACGGGCAGGTCGGTCCGCGCGCGCAGCAGCTCCGCCGCCTGCTGCGCGGCCCGCCGGGAGGAGAAGAGGCCGAGCGTACGCCCGCCGAGCGCGGTGACCAGCGTCAGCAGTTCCTCGCCGGCCGCGTCGGGCAGCCCGGAGACGCTGGGTCGGGGCAGGTGCGCGGCGACGTACAGGATGCCCTGCCGGCCGTAGTCGAACGGCGAGCCGACGTCGAGGGAGCGCCAGCCCGGCCCCGAGGTCGCCGGTGCCCCCGCCGCGCCACCCTGTGCGGTGCCGTCCTGCGCCGTGCCGCCTTCGGACGGTCCGGTGCCTCGTGCCGGTGCGGCGGCGCCGGTGCGGCCGGCGGAACGGGCGGCCAGGGCGGCGGCGGCCGGGGACGGCGGGTCGGCCGGGGGCGCCTCCAGGCCCAGCGCCCGGGCCACCGTGTCGAACCGGCCGCCCAGCGTCAGCGTCGCCGAGGTGGCGACCACCGTGCGCTCGTCGTACAGGTGGGTGGCGAGCGTGCCGGCGACCGAGAGCGGCGCGACCACCAGCGCCCGGCGACCGGTGTTGTCGTTCTTCTCCACCCAGGCGACGTCGTGGTCGGCCTCCTCCAGCAGCCGCTGCGCGGTGGCGGAGAGCTCGTCGAGCACCGCCTTGGCCTGCTGCTTGCGCACCGGGTCCGGGTCGTCGGACTTGACCTCGCCGATCGCGTCGAGCGCCGCCCGGGTGGCCGCGTCCAGCAGGGTGCACGCCTCGCGCAGCACGGACGGCAGCCCCGAGGTGATCCGCCCGGCCGGCGCCTCGGCCAGCCCGACCGCCAGGGCGTCGCCGGCTGCGGTCAGCGACTCGGCGACGTCCGGCCGCAGCAGCGGGCGGGCCCGCTTCGCTGAGCGGTCGATCAGCTCCGGCACCAGCTCGGCCTGCGCCGCCGAGGAGACCCGGTCGGCCAGCTCGTGTGCCTCGTCGACGATGAGCAGCTTGTGCGGGGGCACGATGTGCCGGCCGGCGAGCATGTCCACCGCGAGCAGGCTGTGGTTGGTGACCACGATGTCGGCCTCCCGCGCGCGGGCCCGCGACGCCTCGGCGAAGCACTCCGCGCCAAACGGGCAGCGGGACGCGCCGACGCACTCCCGGGCCGGCATGGAGACCAGCCGCCAGGCCTGGTCGTCGACGCCCGGGTCCAGCTCGTCCCGGTCGCCGGTGTCGGTCTTCTCCGCCCAGTCGCGCAGCCGCTGGACCTGCTTGCCGAGCCGTCCAGCCTCGCCGAGCCACTTGGTGCCGCCGCCGGGGCGCGTGGCCGGGGCGTCGAAGAGCGTGTCCTCCGGCTCGTCCTCGGTGGAGTTGTCCAGCCGGGCCAGGCAGAGGTAGTGGTGCCGCCCCTTGAGCACCGCGAACGTGGGCCGCCGGCCGAGCACCGGCTCCACGGCGTCGGCGAGCCGGGGCAGGTCGTGATCGACCAGTTGGGACTGCAACGCCAGGGTGGCCGTGGAGACCACCACCGGCCCGTCCACGGTCAGCGCGGGCGTCAGGTAGGCCAGTGACTTGCCGGTGCCCGTGCCGGCCTGCACCAGCAGGTGCTCCCGCGCCTGCACGCACTCCTCGATGGCCGTCGCCATCTGCTGCTGGCCGGGCCGCGCCGCCCCGCCGGGCACCGCGCCGACCGCGGCGGCGAGCAGTTCCACCCCGCTCGGCCGGGCGCCCCGCCGTCGGCCTCCGGTGCGGGGCGAGGGGGCGGCGGAACCGGTGGCGAGGCGCGGAGTCACCGTGCGACGGTACCCGCCGTCCCCGACACCGGCCGCGCCGATCCGGACGTGGCGTCGTCACGGTACGGTCTCCCGCCGACCGCGTCCGGTTACTTCCGTACGGCGACCGATGGGCGGTATCGGTTAGGGTGCGACTCATGCCGAGCGACGTGGTCCGCGTGATCTACCGCAAGTACGACGGCAGCGCCCACCGTGACTACCCGGCCCGCCGCCTCGCCGAGGACGACCTCGGCGTCTGGCTCGGAGTGACCCAGGGCACGAGGTCCGTCTACCATGGCCGGCCGTCGGTGGAGCAGATCCCGTTCGTCCTCCTGGTGCCGCATCACGCCTGGTGGACCGGCATGTTCAACCCCCCGCCGCGCACCAGTGAGGTCTACTGCGACATCGCCAGCCCGGCCCGCTGGGAGAACGACGACACCGTCCACCTCATCGACCTCGACCTCGACGTGGTGCGTCGCCGGACCACCGGCGTGGTGGAGTTGCGCGACGAGGACGAGTTCGCCGAGCACCGGGCCCGCTTCGGCTACCCCGACGACGTGGTGACGCAGGCCGAGGCGGCGGCCCGGTGGCTCCTCGACGCACTGGGCGACGGCACCGAGCCGTTCGCCACGTCGTACCGCAAGTGGCTGGCCCTGGTGCTCTGACCGTCGGCGCGGCCGGCCTACCGGCGCGACCGACATCGGCGGCGGAACCGCCGGTGTCACCGGATCTGGCGGCGCGCGGCCCGCCGTGGCGGGGAACCGCCGGGTGTCACCAGCGCGGCGGCCAGCCGTCCTCCTCCGTCAGCGGCGGCAGGTCGCCCAGCTTCTCCGGATTCAGCTGGTGGAAGACCCCGGTCACGTGGCCCTCGTCCACCGCGAGGGCGGCCACCACCCGCAGCGGCCGGCCGTCCGAGTGCCGGGTCTCCAGGTGCAGGCCCTCGACGCCGTCGACGAGCACCCGACGGGCGCGCAGCGTCCCGCCGTAGCGTCCGGCACGCCCGAACAGGCCCAGCAGGAAGCGGGCCACCGCGTCGGCACCGAGCACCGGCCGCCGGGCCGCCGGGAAGTGGCCGCCGCTGTCACCGATGGCGACCACGTCCGGGGCGAGCACCCGTACCAGCGCGGCAAGGTCGCCCGACTCGACGGCGGTCACGAAGGCGGCGAGCACGTGACGCTGCTCGACCGCGTCGGCGGTGTGCCGGGGCGCGTCGGGCGCGTGCACCGCCCGGCGGGCCCGGGAGGCGAGCTGACGGGCGGCGGCGTCGGTCGTGCCGAGCACCTCGGCGATCTGGGAGAACGGCACGGCGAAGACGTCGTGCAGCACGAAGGCCACCCGCTGCTCCGGTGCGAGGCGTTCCAGCACCACCAGCAGGGCGGTGCCGACCTGATCGGCGCGGACCGCCCGCTCCGCGGGGTCGGGCGCGAAGCCGTCGGGACGCGGGCCCTGGTCGAGCGGCGTCACCACCGGCTCCGGCAGCCACTGGCCGGGGTACGCCTCCCGCCGTACCCGCGCCGAGCGGAGCACGTCCAGGCAGATCCGGGCGCAGGTGGTGGTCAGCCAGGCGCCGAGGTGCCGGATCTCGGCGCGGGCCGCCGGGTCGGCGAGCGCGCTGGCGTACCGCAGCCACGTCTCCTGCACGGCGTCCTCGGCCTCGCTGCGGCTGCCCAACATCCGGTGCGCCACGCCCAGCAGCCGCCCCCGCTCGGCCTCGAACTCCGTCACCATCTCCCGCACGCTGCCCCCGCTCCACTGCCGGGGCACGTACCGCCCCGCCCGCCCGCGATTCTCCCGCCCCGGCCCCCACACCCCAAGACTGCGGTCGATCACGCAGTCGTGGTGCCCCGCGTAGCGGGCTGACTAGGGGATTTCGCCCGCCGCGGGTGCGTGATCGCCGGCCCCAGGATCGCGGGCCGGGGCCGGGGTGCGGGCGGGGTTGGCGGGCGGGTGGGGCGGATGTGGGTGATGATCCGGGGATGCGAGGGGTTGAGATGCCAGGGGTTGAGGGGAGCGGCGTGGGCCGCGATGCCGTGGGTCGGGCCGATGCTGTCGTGGGGCCGGTCGGAGGGACGATGCGGGAGTTGCTCCGGGTGGCGCCCGGCGGGGCGGTCGATCTCGGGGCGGTCGATCCCCGGTCGACGCCCGGGCTGCCCGGGCAGGAGGTGACCGGCCCGCAGCGCAAGGAGTGGGCCCGTGGCCAGGTCACGCTGATCGGCGCGGAACTGGGCGGGCAGCAGGAGATGCTCTTCGCCGACGCCAAGGCCCGGCAGTCGGCTCGACCCGTCGGCGCGGCTGCCGGCGTGGACGGGTCGGCTGGCGGCGCCGAGGGGGCGGCTGCGGCCGGCGGCGCCGACCGGGCCGGTGCGACCGGCGGGCGTCGGGTGCTGCTGGTGCTCCAGGCGATGGACTGCGGTGGCAAGGACGGCACCATCAAGCGGGTGGCCGGCGCGATGAATCCGCTCGGCCTGCACGTGCGCTCGTTCGGTCCGCCCACGGCCGAGGAGTTGCAGCACGACTTCCTGTGGCGGATCCGACGGGCGCTGCCGCCGCCCGGGTACGTCGGTGTCTTCAACCGGTCGCACTACGAGGACGTCCTGGTGGCGCGCGTCGAGTCGCTGGTGCCCGAGCCGATCTGGCAGGCCAGGTACGACGAGATCAACGCCTTCGAGCGGGAGCAGGCCGACGCCGGGGTGACCATGGTGAAGGTGCTGCTGCACATCTCGTACGCGGAGCAGGGCCGGCGGCTGCTGGAGCGGCTGGACGAGCCGCGCAAGCACTGGAAGTACGATCCGTCGGACGTCGACGCCCGGGCCCGCTGGGACGACTACCAGGCCGCGTACGCCGAAGCCCTGAGCCGGTGCGGCACGGACGCCGCGCCCTGGTACGTGGTGCCGGCGGACCGCAAGTGGTACCGCGACTGGGCCGTCGCGCACCTGCTCCGCGAGACGTTCGACACCCTCGATCTCGGGTATCCGCCTGCCGGTTTCGACGTCCGGCGCGAACGGGAGCGGCTGCTGGGATCGGAGAGAACGTCGTAGGTGAACGGCGGGTGAACGACTGGTGAATGCGGTCTGACCAGGGGGAGGCCGCCGAATTCCCGCTTTCGTCGTTTCCTAGCATTCCCAGGCGGGCACCCTCCGGGCGGCCGCCACCCTTCCACCGACACGACGAGGTCCGTGCTGTGAAGTTTTCCTTCCGCCCGAACGAGGGCGCCTTCTACGAGCTCTTCACCAGGGCCGCACAGAACCTGGTGAAGGGCACCGAGCTGCTCAACGAGCTGGCCCTGCCGGGGGTGGAGGTGCAGTCGGTCAGCGAGCGGCTCACCGAGGTGGAGCACGACAGCGACCAGATCACCCACGAGCTGTACAAGAAGATCAACTCGACCTTCATCACGCCGTTCGACCGGGAGGACATCTACCGGCTCGGGTCGCTGCTGGACGACGTGATGGACCACCTCGAAGCGGTGGGGAACCTGCTCTATCTCTACGGCCTGACCAAGCTTCCCTCGCTGCCCCGCGAGATGCACGAGATGGTCAACGTCCTGGACGCCCAGGCGAAGCTGACCGCCGACGCGATGCCGCGCCTGAAGTCGATGAAGGACCTCGAGGACTACTGGATCGAGTGCAACCGGCTGGAGAACGACGGCGACCAGGTGTACCGGATGCTGCTGGTCCGCCTCTTCTCCGGCGAGTACGACGCCCTGACCGTGCTGAAGATGAAGGAGGTCGCCGACGAGCTGGAGGCCGCCTGCGACGCCTTCGAGCACGTGGCGAACACCGTCGAGACCATCGCGGTCAAGGAGTCCTGATCCTGTGAGTCCCGAACTCATCGCCGTGCTGGCGGTGATCGCGGTGGCCCTGGCGTTCGACTACACCAACGGCTTCCACGACGCTGCCAACGCGATCGCGACCAGCATCTCCACACGGGCGCTCACACCCCGGGTGGCCCTGGCCATGGCGGCGGTCGGCAACTTCATCGGCGCCCACTTCGGCGCCGAGGTGGCCAAGACCGTCGGCAGCGGCCTGGTGAAGCTGCCCACCGGCACAGCGAGCCTCGGCATCGTCTTCGCGGGCGTCATCGGCGCCATCGTCTGGAACCTGGTGACCTGGTACTTCGGCCTGCCGTCGTCCTCGTCGCACGCGCTGATCGGCGGCCTGGTCGGCTCGACCGTCGCCGCGTCCGGCACCGTGCTCTGGACCGGCATCGGGGAGAGCGTGATCATCCCGATGGTCCTCTCCCCGATGGTCGGCTTCCTGCTCGGCTACATCGTCATGATCGCCGTGCAGTGGATCTTCCGGAAGGGGCACCCGGGCCGGCTCAACCGGGGCTTCCGCTGGGCGCAGACCGCGTCCGCCGCCGCCATGTCCGTCGGCCACGGCATGCAGGACGCCGCCAAGACCATCGGCATCGTGGTACTCGCCCTCTACGTCGGCGGCTACCAGGACGACCCCAGCTTCATCCCCGAGTGGGCGTTCTGGACGTCGGCGGCCGTGCTGGCCGCCGGCACGTACGCCGGTGGCTGGCGGATCATCCGGACCCTGGGCCGGAAGATCATCGACCTCCGGCCGCCGGAGGGCTTCGCCGCCGAGACCGTGGCCAGCGGCGTGCTCTACTTCAACGCGCTGGTCCTCGGCGCGCCGATCTCGACGACCCACACGATCACCTCGGCGATCATGGGCGTCGGCGCCACCAAGCGGCTCTCCGCCGTCCGGTGGGGCGTGGCCGGCAACATCGTCGGCGCGTGGATCCTGACCTTCCCGGCCGCCGGTTCGATCGGCGCCCTGATGTACTTCCTGGTCCGGCCCCTGTTCAGCTGAGGTGCGGGAGAAGGGGCACCTCGTCGGCGAGGTGCCCCTTCCGCGTCAGGAGTAGTCGACGCCGATCTGGGCGCGGATCCCGTCGAGCAGCGCCATCACCTCCAGCGTGGTGGCGTGGGGGACCAGCGGGCTCTCCGGCAGGCCCTCGGCGAGGCACCGCTGGACCTCGGCGGCCTCGTACTGGTAGCCGCCGCCGACCAGCTCGTCGGTGATCGTCTCCGGCTCGGCGCCGGCCCGGTGCAGGGTCGCGGAGCCGGGGCGGAAGAACGGCTCGGGCAGGTCGATCCGGCCGGTGGTGCCGGTGATCGAGGCGTCCAGCGCGGTGGCCCCGACCATGCCGCAGCTCAGCGTGGCGACGGCGCCCGAGTCGTAGCCCAGGACGATGCCGGTGTTCTCGTCCACCCCCTCCGGGCTGAGCTTCGCCCAGGACCGGACGTGGTCGGGCACGCCGAGCAGCAGGTGGGCCAGGCTGACCGGGTAGACGCCGAGGTCGAGCAGGGCGCCGCCGCCGAGCGTGCGGGCCCGCATCCGGTGCTCCGGCGGGAACGGCCCGGCCACCCCGAAGTCGGCCCGCACGCCGGTCACCGTGCCGATCGCGCCGTCCGCGACCAGGTCACAGAGCCGGCGTACGAGCGGGTTGGTCCGCATCCACATGGCCTCCATGAGGAAGACCCCGGCCGCGCGGGCGGTGTCGACCAGCTCGACGCTGGTCGCCAGGTCGAGGGTGAACGGCTTCTCCAGCAGCACGGCCCGGCCGGCCGAGAGGCAGGTCATGGCCGCCTCGTGGTGCGCGGCGTGCGGGGTGGCGACGTAGACGACGTCCAGCTCGTCGTCCGCGGCGAGTTCCGCCCAGGAGGCGTACGCCCGCGGCACGCCGTGCCGGGCCGCGAACCGTTGCGCGCTCTCGGCGGTACGCGAGCCGACCGCCGCGAGTTCGGCGCCCGGCACCAGCCGCAGGTCCTCGGCGAAACGGGCGGCGATGTGGCCGGTGGCCAGGATGCCCCAACGAGTCATGTCGGCCACGCTAGCGAAGATCACCCGACGGCGGCGGGGGCGATCCACCCGTCGGGAACTAGGCTCGGCGCATGACGATCGACGCCGACGGCTTCCCCGCACCCCCGGCGCTCGTGGAGCACGCCCGCCGGTTCCGCGCCGAGGGCGGCACCCCGGCGGCGCCCCGGGTCGCGGCCACCGTGCTGCTGCTCCGCCCCGCCGGCGACGGCTTCGAGGTCTACCTGATCCGGCGGGTCGCCGCGATGGCGTTCGGCGGGATGTACGCCTTCCCCGGCGGCGGGGTCGACCCTTCGGACTCGCAGGCGCACCTGGACTGGGCCGGGCCGACGCCGGCCGGCTGGGGCGAGCGCCTGGGGCTGACCCCCGAGGCCGCCCAGGCGGTCGTCTGCGCCGCCGCCCGGGAGGTCTTCGAGGAGGCGGGGGTCCTGCTCGCCGGCCCCGACGCGCGGACCGTGGTCGGCGACGTGAGCGGTGACGACTGGGAGGCCGACCGGGTGGCGCTGGAGCAGCGCCGGGGCGGCTTCGCCGACCTGCTCGCCCGGCGCGGGCTCACCCTCCGGTCCGACCTGCTGCTGCCGTGGAGCCGGTGGATCACGCCGGAGTTCGAGCCGCGCCGCTTCGACACGTACTTCTTCGTGGCCCTGCTGCCGGAGGGGCAGCGGACCCGGGACGTCTCCGGCGAGGCCGACCACACCCTGTGGGCCCGCCCGGCGGACGCCCTGTCCCGGGCGGAGGCCGGCGAGCTGACCATGCTCCCGCCCACCCTGGTGAGCCTGTCCCAGGTGGCGGCCGGCGGCGACCTGGCCGGCGTCGCCCGCGCCGCGGCCACCCGGGACGCGGCCACCCCGGTCACCCCCCGGCTCGACGAGCCCGACGACGGCGAGCCCCGCTTCGTGCTGGCCTGACCCGCACCGTTTCGGATCTTGGCGAAAGGCGGCCCCCGGAAGGGCCGTCTTCCGCCAAGGTCTCCGCAGCGGCCGGTGCGAGCGCGGCGGGGAGGCCCTCTCGACGTGCGTCAGCCGAAGCGGCCGGTGATGTAGTCCTCGGTCTTCTTCACACCGGGGTTGCTGAAGATCTTCTGCGTGTTGTCGTACTCGATGAGGCGGCCCGGGTCGCCGGTCTTCTCGATCGAGAAGAAGGCGGTCCGGTCCGAGACGCGGGCGGCCTGCTGCATGTTGTGCGTGACGATGATGATCGTGAACTTGTCCTTGAGCTGGAACATCAGGTCCTCGATGGCCAGCGTGGAGATCGGGTCGAGCGCCGAGCAGGGCTCGTCCATCAGCACCACCTGCGGCTCGACGGCGATGGTCCGGGCGATGCAGAGCCGCTGCTGCTGACCGCCGGAGAGGCCGGCGCCGGGCTTGCCGAGCCGGTCCTTCACCTCGTCCCAGAGGTTGGCCGAGCGCAGCGCCTTCTCGGCCGCCTCCTCCAGGATCGACTTCCTGCGGACCCCGTTGAGCCGCAGCCCGGCCACCACGTTCTCGAAGATGCTCATGGTGGGGAACGGGTTCGGCCGCTGGAAGACCATGCCGATCATGCGCCGGACGGCGGTGACGTCCACGTCCCGGTCGTAGATGTCCTGGTCGTCGATGGTGAGGCTGCCCTCGACCCGGGCGCCGGGGAGCACCTCGTGCATCCGGTT
Organism: Micromonospora sp. ZG13; assembly: GCF_059359355.1. Classification (NCBI taxonomy): domain Bacteria; kingdom Bacillati; phylum Actinomycetota; class Actinomycetes; order Micromonosporales; family Micromonosporaceae; genus Micromonospora; species Micromonospora sp. ZG13. Next base: position 656,523 of record NZ_JCADBQ010000001.1, on the reverse strand, counting down.
GATCGACCGCAGGAAGGTCGACTTGCCGCAGCCGGACGGGCCGATCAGGGCGGTCACCGTCTTCGGCTCGACCGTCAGGTTGATGTTCTCGATCGCCTTGAAGGTGCCGTAGTAGGCGGTGACGTTCGAGGCTTCGATGCGCTTGGCCATGGTGGTGGTACCTCCGGGGTTCATCGGCCGAGCCGGTTGCGACGGGCCAGCAGCTTCGCCGCGACGGTCAGGATCAGCACGAGGGCGACCAGGGTGAGTGCCGCCGTCCACGCCCGCGCCGGCGCGTACCGGGACGCGTCACCGGCCTGCTGGTAGACGAAGAGGGCCAGCGACGACTGGTTGTTCTCGAACGGGTTGAAGTTGATCGCCGCGCCGCCGCCGGCGACGAGCAGCACCGGGGCGGTCTCGCCGGCCGCGCGGGCGATGGCGAGCATGACGCCGGTGACGATGCCCGGCAGCGCGGTCGGCAGCACGACCCGCAGGATGGTCTTCCACTTCGGCACGCCGAGGGCGTACGCCCCCTCGCGCAGCGGCGCCGGGACGAGACGCAGCATCTCCTCGGTGGAGCGGACCACGGTGGGCAGCATCAGCACGCTCAGGGCGAGCGCCGCGGCGAAGCCGGAGAAGCTGGGCCGCCCGTCGTTGAACCACGGCGAGACGATCAGCACCCAGAACGCCAGCACGAACAGGCCGGCGACGATCGACGGGACGCCCGTCATCACGTCCACGAAGAACCGGATGGTGAAGGCGAACCGGCCCCGGCCGTACTCGACGATGTAGATCGCGCAGAGGATGCCGAGCGGGACGGTGATCAGGGCGGCGATGCCGACCTGCTGGAGCGTGCCGACGATCGCGTGGTACGCGCCGCCGTTCGGGTCCCGCGCGCCGATGTTGTTCATGGAGGTGAGAAAGAAGTCGGCGTCCAGCCGCTCGGCGCCCTTGCTGACCAGGGTCCAGACCACCGAGGCCAGCGGCAGGACGGCCAGTACGAACGCCGAGTGGATCAGCGCGCTCCAGGTGCGGTTGCGGGCCGACCGCCGCCCCTCGACCTTGTTGGCGGCGGCGAACAGGCCGGCCAGGTAGAGCAGCGCGCCGAGCACCACGACCAGCACGGGACCGCCGGTGCCGGTGCCGTACACGAACGCGGCGGCGACCAGCAGGGCGGCTGCCGCGATGGCCGGCGCGGCGTACTTCGGCAGCCGCCGGGCCTTGAGGGTGGGCGGCTGCGCGGGCGGACGGGTCCGGTGCGACGGGACAGTAGTGGTCATGCGGCCGACTCCGTGAACTCCCGGCGGCGGTGGATGATCGCCCGTGCCGTGATGTTGACGATCAGCGTGATGGCGAAGAGCACGAGACCCGAGGCGATCAGCGCGCCCCGACCCGTGTCGTTCGCCTCGCCGAACGTGTTGGCGATGTTGGCGGCGATGGTGTTGCCGCCGCTCTCGATCAGGTTGAACGAGATGTTGAAGGTGATGCCGAGGGTCATCGCCAGGGCGATGGTCTCGCCGAGCGCCCGGCCCAGGCCGAGCATCACCGCGGCGACGATGCCGGGCCGGCCGTACGGCAGCACGGCGGTGCGGATCATCTCCCAGCGGGTGGCGCCGAGGGCGAGGGCGGCCTCCTCGTTGGCGGTCGGGGTCTGCATGAACACCTCGCGGGAGAGCGAGGTGATGATCGGCAGCACCATGATCGCCAGGACCAGCGCGCCCAGCATGATGGACTTCCCGAAGGGGCCGTCGCCGCCGAAGATCGGGATCCAGCCGAAGTACGTGTTCAGCCAGGCGGAGAAGTCCCGCACCGGGTTGATGAAGACGTCGCGGCCCCAGAGGCCGAAGACGACGCTCGGCACCGCGGCCAGCAGGTCGATCAGGAAGCCCAGCGTGGTGCCGAGCCGGCGCGGCGCGTAGTGGGACAGGTAGAGCGCGATGCCCAGGGCCACCGGGACCGCGATGAGCAGGGCCAGCGCGGAACTGAGCACGGTGCCGAAGGCGAGCGCCCCGATGCCGAACTTCGGGTCCGCGTCGTTGGGGAACCAGCCCTCGAAGGTCCAGAAGCTCTCGGTGTTGGCCCGCAGCGCCGGTACCGCCTTGGCGACCAGGAAGACCGCGATCGCCGCGATGACGACGAGGACGGCGGTGCCGGCGCCCAGGGTGAGGGCGCGGAAGGCCCGTTCGGCGCCGAACGCGCGGGCCCGGGGCAGCGCGCCGCCGCCGCCCAACCCGGCTCCGCCCGGCGTACGGGTGCTGACTGGTGCCTCGGCCGAACGCGCCGAGGCACCGGCGGGCCGGTCGTGACCTTCGGTCACGCTGGTCCCGCCGGTGCCGGCGTGGGCCGAGCGGTGAGGGGTTTCACCCATCTGCTCGCTCGCTTCGAGTTGAGGTGGTGGTGGCGGTGTCGGGGCGGCCGGCTCAGGCGAGGTTCTTGACCGCGGCCTCGACCTTGGCGCGGACCGACTCGGGCAGCGGGGCGTAGCCGAGCTCGGTCAGGTCGGCCTGGCCCGCGGTGCTCGCGGCGTGGCCGAGGAAGCCCTTGACCAGCGGGAGCTTGTCGGCGGCGAGGCCCTTGGAGCAGACGATCTCGTAGGTCACCAGGACGATCGGGTAGGCCCCGGCCTCCTTGGTGTTGTAGTCGATCTTCATCTTCAGGTCGTCGCCCTGGCCGACCACCTCGGCGCCGGCGATGGTCTTGCCGGCGGACTCGGCGGTCAGCTCGGCGAACTCGCCCGCGCCGTTGCCGACCTTGGCGGTCTTCAGGCCGCCGTTCTCGGCGTACGACCACTCGACGTAGCCGATGGTGCCGTCCTGGTTCTTGATGGCGCTGGCCACGCCGTCGGACTTCGCCGCGCCGGTGCCGCCCGGGGCCTTCCACTCCTTGGCCTTGCCGAAGGTCCAGTCGGCCGCGGCGGTCTTGGTCAGGAAGTCGGTGAAGTTGTCGGTGGTGCCGGACGAGTCCGAGCGGTGCACCGCGTTGATGGCGGTCGACGGCAGCTTGGCGTCGGGGTTGTCCGCCTTGATCGCCGGGTCGTCCCACTTGGTCACCTTGCCGGCGAAGATCTTCGCCAGGGTGGCCGGCTTGAGCTGGAGGTTGTCCACGCCGTTGACGTTGTACGCGATGGCGACCGGGCCGATCACCATCGGCAGGTTGATGGCCGCGCCGCCGACGCACTTGGCGTTGGCCTGCGGCTGCTCCTCCTCCTTGAGGGCGGAGTCGGAGCCGGCGAAGTCGGCGGTGCCGGCGATGAAGGCCTGGATGCCGGCGCCCGAGCCGGACGGCTCATAGTTGATCTTGGCACCGGAGCACTTCTGCTGGTACGCCTTGATCCACTCGTCCATCGCGTTCTTCTGCGCCGACGAGCCCTGGGCGTTCAGCGTGCCGGTGGCGCAGTCGGCGGCGGCGGCCGACCCGGAGGCGGAGGCGCTGCTCGCGGGCTCGTTGTTGTCCGAGCCGCATGCGCTGAGAGCGAGCGTCGCGGTAAGAGCGAGGCAGGCGAGAGTGCCGTGCCGCTGGAGCTTCACCTGAGGGGTTTCCCTTCACGTCTGACTTCGCACCCGGATTGGGGCCCGGGGTGCCGGCGCTGACCGGCTGATCCAAAAGTTAGGAGCGCCAGGTAGCCGGTTCGCCGGTCGGAAGTGAACGGGGAGTGAACAGGTGCGGCAGTGCAGATGACCGCTCGCTGAGGGCGGGTTGTCCGTTAAGTGAACTCAGATGCCACTGTCGGAAGTATGCGGATTTTCCTGGTAGGACGCCATCTCGCGGGCACGCCGCCGTCACCGACGGTGACCCTACGGGCGGTGCGAGCCGTGGCCCGGGCTCGGGGTGGGCGTGCGCCGGGACAGGCGCGGCCTCCATCGCGGGGCGCAGGCGCCAGATCGCGGAGCGGTACGTGACGCGCTCCGAGGTGGCGCGCGAGGGCCCGGGCCGCCGCGGCCCGGGCCCTGTGGACGTCAGGCCGACTGGTAGTTCACGTGCGCCGACCAGCGGGCGAAGCCGAGCCGCTCGTAGAGCGCCACCGCCGCGGTGTTGGACTCGTCGACGTAGAGCATGACCCGGTCCAGGTTCCGCCGGTCCCGCAGGTACGCCAGGCCGGCCGCGGTCAGCGCCCGGCCCAGCCCGCCACGGTGCGCCGACGGGTCCACCCCGAGGACGTAGACCTCGCCGATGCGGGCCGAGCCGGGTCGCTCGTGGACCTTCGTCCAGTGGAAGCCGAGCAGCCGGCCGGTCGCCCCGTCGCCGGCGAGCAGGAAGCCCTCCGGGTCGAACCACGGCTCGTCGAGGCGTACGCGCAGGTCGGCGGGGGACCAGCGACCCTGCTCGGGGTGCTCGGCGAAGGCCCGCGCGTTGAGCGCCAGCCATTCCTCGTCGTCGGCGCCGGGCCGGAACGCGCGCAGCGTCACCCCGTCCGGCAGTGGGTGCTCCGGGATCGGGGCGGTCAGCGGCCGGCGCAGCTGCCAGAGCACCCGGGCCCGGCGCAGGCCCAGGTCGACGGCGAGCGCGGCGGCCGAGGGGTGGTCGCCGTGCGCCCAGACCCGCAGCGGGCCGTCGGCCGCCGCCAGGACGCCCCGGGCCAGCGCCCGCCCCGTGCCGCGCCGCCGGTGGGCCGGGTGCACCACCAGTTCGACGCCGACCCCGGTGGCCGCGTCGGTGGTGTCCAGGTGCGCGTAGCCGGCCAGTGTGCCGTCGTCCGCCCGGGCGGTCAGGTGCACCGCCGGCGCGTCCGGGTCGCGGAGGCGCAGCAGGACGTGCTCGTCGAACGGGTCCGCCCCGTCCGCGTCGCCGGCGACCCGGGCGAGGGCCGTCACGTCGGCGATCTCCGTGGGGCTGAGGCGCTCGGCCCGGGTCACCCGGCCGCTGCTCGCTTCGGAAATGCTCATGGGATCACCGTAGTCGGGGCGGCCCGCGGCGCCGCCGGGCTCGGGCCGTTCGCGCGGTGCTTCCGGCGAGCGTCCCCGGCCCCGCCGCCGTACGAACGTCCGCCTGGCCGGCTCACGTCACCCCGTCGGGCAGCGCCTCCACCTCGAACCTGCTGGTCAGCTCCGGCAGGATGCGGTGCAACGCGTCCACGGTGCCCTGTCGGTCGCCGCCGGCGTCGTGCAGCAGCACGACCGATCCGGGTACGACGCCCGCGACGACCGTCGCCGCGATCCGTCCGGCGCCCGGCGCCGCCCAGTCCGAGGGGTCCACCGTCCAGTGCAGCGGCGTCATGCCGAGCTCCTGGGCCACCGACACCACCTGCCCCGTCCAGGCGCCGCCCGGCTGCCGGTAGTACGCGATCGGCGCGTCGGGCACGGCGGCCCGGATCGCGTCGCTGGTGCGCAGCAGGTCCGTCCGGATGGCGGCGGGCGATCGTCGGCCTAGGGTGACGTCGTGGTTCCAGCTGTGGTTGCACAGGGTGTGGCCATCGGCCGCGATGGCCCGGATCAGGTCCGGGTGGCGCTGCGCGTTCTCGCCGACCACGCAGAAGGTGGCCCGCACCTGGTGCTCGCGGAGCAGGGCGAGCACCTGCGGGGTGTACTGCGGGTCCGGCCCGTCGTCGAAGGTCAGCGCGACCAGCGCGGTGCCGCTGGTGGTCTGCGTGCCGAACGGTCCGTCCGTCGGGCCCGACGGCGGCGGCGCGTCGGGGCCGGTGCCGCCGTCCTGGCCGGCCTCCGCCGGGCTGGGGTCCGGCGTGCCCTGCGGCGTGCGGCGGGGGGCGTCGTCCGCCGGGGGCTGGTCGGCGTAGTGCGGGCCGGTGGCGCTGGTGGTCACGCTGGACCGGGTCGGCGGGTCGGGGACCAGGCTGCGCCCGAGGGCGTACGCGGAGCCGAGCAGCGCGGCGACCACCACCGCGACGAGACCGATGGTGCGCGCCGCCGGGGCGTCCCGGAAGAGTTGGCCCGTCCGTGCCGATCCGCCGCCGCCCCCGTGGTCGATGCGCACCCCGTCGCCCCCTTGTAAGTCGCAAACCCGGCAGTCAGAATAGAGCCGACGAGCTGCACAAAAGGGGCATATGCGGAACAGTCCCCGAAGGAACGGGAAGTCAGACCGGCAGGGGCGCGTGCTCGCTCTCCGGCAGCGACCGCGAGGGCGGTACGACGAACTTGTAACCCACCTGCCGCACCGTGCCGATCATCGACTCGTATTCGGAGCCGAGCTTGGCCCGCAGCCGCCGGACGTGCACGTCGACCGTGCGGGTGCCGCCGAAGTAGTCGTAGCCCCACACCTCGCGCAGGAGCTGGTCGCGGGTGAACACCCGGCCCGGGTGCTGGGCCAGGAACTTCAGCAGCTCGAACTCCTTGTAGGTGAGGTCGAGCGGGCGGCCCTTGAGCTTCGCGGCGTAGGTGTCCGGGTCGATCGTCAGCTCGCCGGCGCGGATCGAGCCGCCCGCCCCGGAGGTGGCGTTGCTCAGCCGCCCGACAGCGAGCCGCAGCCGGGCCTCCACCTCGGCCGGGCCGGCGGCGGCGAGGATGACGTCGTCGACGCCCCAGTCGGCGTTGAGCGCGATCAGGCCGGCCTCGGTGACCACCGCGACCAGCGGCACCCCGAGGCCGGTGGCGTGCAGCATCCGGCAGGTGGCCCGGGCCTCGCTCAGCTCGGAGCGGGCGTCGACCAGCACCGCGTCCGGACTGGGGCCGGCGACGAGGGTGCGGACGTCGCGGGGCGCGGTACGGACCGAGTGCGGCAGCAGGTCGAGCGCCGGCAACACTGCGGACGGTTCGCCTGCGCGTGCGGTCACCAGCAGCAGGATCTCCACGATCACCTCCGTCCCGGCGGCCGTCGGCCGCGCGCGACCAGCGCACTCCGTGGCGGGGTGTGACGCTGATGAACTTGCGTGGGTCCCGGCGTCGCTGACGGGCGGGTAGCGGCTTGAGCGTAACCGATCGCCTCGGCCGGACCTCCGCGTCATTTCCCGTTTGCCCGGCTTGCCCGTGATCGTGCCGCAGGTTTTAACGTTGCCGAAACCGTGGTCCCCGCGCGGGCCGGCCGGTCTGGCACGATCGGGGCGTGTTTCCCTCCAGCTCGCCCGAGACCGGCCGCGACCAGTGGCCCGACGGGCCCCGCCCCGGGCCGTCCGGCCCCTCCCGCGGCCAGCCGCCGGCGCCGCGCACCGGGCCGGCCCCCGACGACGACGGTGAGCGCCGGGAGCGCGGCGGACCGCGCCGCGCCCGGCGGCCCGGCGAGCCGGCCCGCCGGCCCGACGACGAGCCGGACGACGAACCGGACGAGGAGCCGATCGAGCCGGTCGAGGTGCGCCGCCCGCTCGCCCTGACCGTCGCCGGCTTCGCCGTCCTGCTCGGGGTAGGCCTGGTGCTCGGGGCACAGACCTCCGGCCCGGGGCACCGGCTGCCCTTCGCGTTCGTCATCTTCGGCGTGCAGTTGCTCTTCGTGCTCGCCTGGACGATGGCCATGCGGCCGCCCGCGCTGCTGCTGGTGGCCGCCGTCAGCGTCGGCGCCGCGGTCGCGGCCGACACCGCGGCCGTACAGACCGACGTCGCCGGCCTGGCGCCGCTGGGCTACGTCGCGGCGGGCGGCTTCGCCCTCGGGGTGCTCGGCCAGCTCGTGCGGCGGGTCGACCGGGTGCGGGTGACCGACTCGCTCGGCAGCACCCTGCTGATCGTGGTCGGCGTCGTCGCCTTCGCCACCCTGATCGTGCTCAGCCGGATCCCGGCGGGCACCCAGGCCATCACGGTGTGCCTCACCGCCAGCGCGGTCGCGCTGACCGTCGCCCGGCTGACCGACGCGGTGGCGCCGTGGCCACGGCTGGCCCCCCAGGTGCCCCGGGGCGCGGCCGGCGTGGTCGCCGGCGCCATGGTCGGCACGCTGGTCAGCGCCCTCCTCGGCAGCTACCTCGTGACGCCCTTCACCCCCACCCGGGCCGCCATCATCGGGCTGGTGGCGGCGGTCGCCGCCGTACTGGCAGACCTGGCCGTCGGCTACGCCGAGGCGGGCCGGCTGATGGCCGGGGAGCCGCCGACCATGTGGGTGGCCCGGCACATGCAGGGGCCGCTCGGCGGCTTCGCCCTGGCCGCGCCGGCCGCGTACGCCATGTGCAAGCTCGTTCTCTGACGCGGCGATTGAGGATTTGGCGGTTCGGGTACCACCGGTGGGCCGCTTCGCGGCACCCTCGACACTGACGACAGGAGGCGGCGTGGCGCACGACGACCCGTACGAGGAGCGGCCCCGGCGACGCGGGCGCAAGGTGCTCATCACCCTCGTCGTGCTGCTGCTGGTCCTGGGCGGCCTGATCGTGGTGGCCGACCGGGTCGCCGTCGGGGTGGCCGAGCGGGCCATCGCCGACCAGGTCCGCCAGGAGATCGCCAAGCAGGGCGCGCAGTCCTCGCCGCCGGAGGTGGAGGTCGGCGGCGTCCCGTTCCTCACCCAGGTGCTCGACGGCCGCTACGAGCGCATCTCCATCGCGCTGCGCGACGTGCAGGGCTCGGTGCGGGGCGACGCGGTCGCGCTGCCGAAGCTCGACGTGGACGCCCGCAACGTAAGCGCCTCGCTCGACACCATCCGTTCCGGCCAGGGCGACGTGGTCGCCGAGACGGTCGACGGGACGGGCACCATCAGCTACGACAGCCTCGCCAAGCTGCTCGACCGGCCGGGGCTGACCCTCGGCGAGCAGAACGGCCGGCTGGCCGTCACCGCCCCGGTCGACATCCTCGGCCAGCGCCTCACCGTGACCGGCACGGCCGACATCACCGTCGGCAAGGAGGGGCAGGTGGCGCTGCGCTTCAACGACCTGAACGCCGACGGCCTGCCGAACCTGCCGCTGGCCCGGACGCTGCTGAACAACTACGCCCGCGGCATCTCCATCGACGTGCCCCTGCCCGAGCTGCCGTTCCAGCTCGCCGTCCGGGAGGTCCGGCCGCTGCCCGAGGGGCTGGCCGTCACCGCGGACGCCAGGAACGTACCGATCAACTCCGCCACCGGCTGATCACCGGCCGCGCCCGACGGTGGTCCCGGGCGGCGCCCCTGCCCGGGGCCCGGCGCGGCCGGGCGCGCGGGGCGGGTGCCCGCCCGGGTACGTCCCGGATGCTGGTCGGCCCCCTGGTGTCCACGCGCCCGGCTGGTAGGCTCCCTGCTCATGGGGACGCTCCTCACCAAACGGCGCGCGGTCGACCTGTGCCGCGTGGCCACCTGCCTGTGTCGCCCCGTCATCTGACGGCGGGGCTGTCCTCGGCCGCCTAGCGGCCACCGGCACGCAGGAGCCTTTCTTCTCCCGTGCTCTCTCTCAACGCCCGGCAGCGGCGCCGTCGCACGAACCCGTGATCCGTCCATACGGTGGATCCTGCGCGTGGTGCGATCGTCACGACTTTCGATGCCCCGTGCTGGTCACCATTCATCCTCACCAGGGAGTGATCTGATGAGTCGCGACACCGCACTCGTCTCGGCCGAATGGGCCGAGAAGAACCTCGACGCCCCGGGCGTCGTCTTCGTCGAGGTCGACGAGGACACCTCGGCCTACGACACCGGCCACATCGCCGGCGCGATCAAGCTGGACTGGAAGACCGACCTCCAGGACCAGGTGCGCCGGGACTTCGTCAACAAGAGCCAGTTCGAGGCGCTGCTCTCCGAGCGGGGCATCAGCAACGACGACACCGTCATCCTCTACGGCGGCAACAACAACTGGTTCGCCGCGTACGCGTACTGGTACTTCAAGCTCTACGGCCACCGCGACGTGAAGCTGCTCGACGGCGGTCGCAAGAAGTGGGAGCTGGACGCCCGCCCGCTGGTCCGCGACGCGGTGAGCCGCCCCGCGACGCAGTACGTGGCGCAGGAGCCGGACACCTCGATCCGGGCCTTCCGCGACGAGGTCGTGGCCGCCATCGGCACCAAGAACCTGGTCGACGTGCGCAGCCCCGACGAGTTCGCCGGCCGGCTGCTCGCCCCCGCCCACCTGCCGCAGGAGCAGGCCCAGCGGGCCGGTCACATCCCCACGGCGATCAGCGTGCCGTGGTCCAAGGCGGCCAACGAGGACGGCACCTTCAAGTCGGACGACGAGCTGCGCAAGATCTACGCCGACGCGGGGCTGGACGACAGCCGCGAGACCATCGCGTACTGCCGGATCGGCGAGCGCTCCTCGCACTCGTGGTTCGTGCTCCAGGAGCTGCTCGGCCACCGCAACGTGAAGAACTACGACGGATCCTGGACCGAGTACGGCTCGCTGGTCGGCGTGCCGGTCGCGCTCGGCGACGAGCCCGGGGAGGCCTGAGCCATGACCGCACCCACCGCTGCCGGCTGCGCCGCTCCCGACCAGGCCGCCCCGCTGCCCGCGAGCCTGGACCTGGAGAAGGAGACCGTGATCACCGGCGTCGTCCGGTCCGACGCGGGCGAGGCCGTTCCGGGCGCGTACGTCCGGCTGCTCGACTCGACCGGCGAGTTCACCGCCGAGGTGGTGACCTCGCCGGCCGGCCAGTTCCGGTTCTTCGCCGCGCCGGGCTCCTGGACCCTGCGGGCGCTCTCCCGGCACGGCAACGGCGACACCGCCGTGACCGCCGCGCGCGGCATCAACGAGGTCACCGTCACGGTCGCCTCCTGACCCCCACGCCCCGCCTCGGTTCGTGGCCCGTCCCCTCAGCAGGTGGCGGGCCACGACCGTTTCCGGCCGCGACCGGGCGGCGTGACACGATGGCCCCCGTGAACGGCGTCGAAGCGGCGGGGCAGGCCCCGCCTACCGGTCCCGGGCGGCCGGCGTCCCCCCGACGGTGGCTGCCCTGGTTGGCCGCGGGCACGGTGGCCTGGGCGGTGCTGCTGGCGGCGCTGACCTGGACGTCGGTGCGCAACGATCCGCCGACGGTCCGGGAGCAGCGCGCCCTGACCGAGGCCGGTCCCGTCGTCGACCGCGCGGTCGGCGTACTCGTCGCGGCGGCCGGCGACACCGCCGTGCTGACCCCGCCCGAGGTCGACCGGGGCTGCCGCGTCACCCCGTTCGCCGACGGCGCGGAGCTGTCGCGCGGGGTGGACGTCTTCGTCGCGGCCGGCGGCGAGGCGACGCTGCTGGAACGGGTCGCCGACCGGCTGCCGACGGACTGGCGGGCCGGGGTCCGGGTCACCTCGGACGGCCCCCGGTTACGCGCCGACGCGGGCGAGTTCGTCACCGTCTCCGGCGGGGTCGCTGATGACGGCCGGGTCCGGCTGATGGTCGACACCGGCTGCCGGCCGGTGGGCGACGGCTACGACGTACCCGCGGCCGATGCCGCCGGTGCGGAGGCGGACGCCCTCGGGGAGGCGCTCCGGGCCCTCGGGGCTCCGGCCGGTCAAGCCCCCGAACGGGTGGTCACCGCGCCCTGCCCCGGCGGTGGCGCCGCCCGCTCCGTGCGCTCCGCCGGCGTTCCGGCCCCCGCGTCCCCGGCCGCCGCCCTGGCCCCCGTCACCCGCCTCCCGGTGCTGGACGACCCGCAGGCGTACGCCTACCGCCGTGGCCCGGTCACCGTCGTCGCCGACCTCTCGGGCGACCTGGTCGTCGTCTCGGTCACCACCGGCTGCCCCGCCTGACCCGGGCGGTCAGCCGCGCTGGTGGTCGTGCGGCGTGCGGCTGCGGCCCAGGGCGTCGACGTGGCCCCAGCGGCCCGGGATGTCGAGCAGCTCGACGCGCCCCATGCCCTCGGGCACGGCGGGATCGATGATCAGGTGCTCGCCCTGCGGCTCCAGCCCCAGCATCACACGGAGCAGCAGCAGCGGCGTGCCCGCCGACCAGGCCTGCGGGCTGCACGCCGTGGGGTACTCCACCGGGTAGTCGGTGAGGCTGCGATCGTAGCCGGCGAAGGCCTCCGGCAGCCGTCCGCCGAAGAACCGGGACGCGGCCAGCATCGCGTCGCAGATCTGCCCGGCCTCCCGGCGGAACCCGTACCGCCACAGCCCCCAGGCGATGATCGAGTTGTCGAACGGCCACACCGTCCCGACGTGGTAGCCGACGGGGTTGTACCGCCCCTGGTCGTCGGCGAGCGTACGGACGCCCCAGCCGGAGTAGAGCCGGGGACCCAACAGGTGCTCGGCGATCCGGCCGGCCCGCGACTCGTCCACGATGCCGCTCCACAGCAGGTGCCCGATGTTCGAGGTCAGGGCGTCCACCTGCCGGCCGTCGGCGTCCAGGGCGAGCGCGTAGTACTCCCGCTCCGGGATCCAGAAGTCCCGGTTGAACCGCATCTTCAGCTCGGCCGCCTCCCGCTCCAGCCGGTCGGCGTACGCGGGGTCGCCCCAGATCGTCCGGGCCATCCGGGCGCCGCGCACCTTCGCGTCGTACGCGTAGCCCTGAAGCTCGCAGGTGGCGCGCGGGAAGCCGGGAAGCCGGCCGTCACGGTACGAGATGGCGTCCCAGGAGTCCTTCCAGCACTGGTTCTGCAAGCCGGTGTCCAGGTTGCGGGTCTGGTACCAGAGGTAGCCGGTGCCGAGCAGGTCCCCGTACGTGTCGATCCAGGCGAGGGCGGCCCGGGCCTGGGCCTCCAGGCCCCGCACCAGCCTGTCGTCGCCGGTCCACCGCTCGTACTCGTCGAGCAGGATGACGAACAGCGGCGTCGAGTCGGCCGAGCCGTAGTACGGCGAGTGGGGCTGCTCCTCGAAGCCCGCCGTCTCGCCGTAGCGCAGCTCGTGCAGGATCTTGCCCGGCTCCTCGTCGCGGAAGTCGTCGATCCGGTGCCCCTGGAGGCCGGCCAGCATCATGATGGTCGGCGGGATCAGCTCCGGCAGGAAGGGCACCAGCTGGAGCGAGGTGATGATGCTGTCCCGGCCGAACAGGGTCATGAACCACGGCAGGCCGGCGGCCACCAGACGTACGCCGAGGGTGATCGACTCGTAGCGCAGCGCCGCCAGGTCGTTCAGGCTCTGCCGGTACGCCCCGGCCAGCGGCTGGCAGTCGCAGCCGAGCTTCGGCGCCCGGGCGACCAGGTCGTCCTGCTCGGCGCGGATGGCGTGCGGGTCGCGGCTGCCCCCGTACTGCGGCAGGTTGGCCCGGATGTCCTCGCCGCGCGCGCCGTAGACGACGGTCGACACGTGCAGCCGGGTCGTCCACTCGCCGCGCGGCCCGACCCGGATCCGGTAGGTCATGCCGGAGACCTCGACGTGCGCGGGCGAGGTGCTGGTGATGACCGTCTCGCGGTGGAACCCCTCGCGGCGGTAGGCCAGCCGCAGCTCGTTGTCGCCGACGGTGGCGGTGGTGTGGCCCTGCTTGCTCCGGACGTGCTTGATCTCGAACAGGTCCGCGAAGTCGGCGGCCATGTCGAGGCGGACGACGAACTCCGCCTCCTCCCCGGAGTGGTTGAGCAGGGTCAGCTCCTCCTCGAAGCTGCCGCCGATGGCCCGGCTCCGGATCACCGAGACCTTCGCGTCCAGGTAGTGCGTCGGCTCGCCGGGAACGAGGAAGAACCGGGTGCGGAAGGACTCCGCGGTGTCCACCGAGAGGGCGTGCAGCCGCTCGCCGTCGAGGGTCAGCAGCCAGGTGGAGAGGTGCCGGGTGTCGAACGAGAAGAGCCCGGTCGGGAAGTCGAGGGACGGCTCGACGTCGCCGCGCTTGTCGCTGACCAGGAAGGTGTTGCCGTCGAGGATGCTGACCAGGTCCTTCACCGCAGCCGCCCGAGCTGTGCGCGGGCGGCCTCGCGGGGGTCGCGGGTGCCGGGCGGGTCGGGGAAGAACCGCCGGAACAGCAGGAAGAGCACGACGTCGCCGCTGAAGCTGCTCTCGTTGCGCAGCACCGACGAGATCGCCTGGGCCCGGCCGGTGACGAGCCTGTCGAACAGTTCCTCGCTGGTGTACCAGATCGCGTCGGCGGGCCCCCGGTTGCGGCTCACCTCGATCGCGCCCGGGCGCAGGTGGGCCAGCCAGTGCACCGTCCGGGTGCCGTGCGCGAGGTCGATCTGCATGGTCCCGCTGACCGGACTGACCAGCACATCCGGGGCGCGCGCCGGCAGTGATTCGAAGAACCGCTCCGTCGCCTCGGTCACACCCGAATCGTAGGCATTTGCCCGACGTGCCGGGTCGGTATCGGCGGGTGGCCCGTCAGTAGACCAGGGCCTGGGCGCCCTCGGCCATCGCCTCCTCGACGAAGACCGCGGCGCCGGCGATGCGGACGCCGGGCAGCACGTCGTCCGGCCCGATGTCCCGCCGGGCGGCGCACTGGGTGCAGGCCGTCACCGTGCCCGTGGTGAGGATCACGTGCAGCAGCTCGGCCAGCGGGGCCGAGTGCGGCAGCTCGAACTCCTGCGCCCGCCCGGGCAGCGCGAACCAGGTCGACTCCCCGGTCAACCAGAGCGACACGTGCACCCCGGCGGCGGCCGCGGTGGCGGCGACGGTGAAGGCCTGGGCGCACCGCTCCGGGGCGTCCGCGCCGGCGGTGGCCTTGATCACGAGAGAGCGGGCCATGGGCCCCAGCATAGGATGGTCCCGATGGTCACCGAGATCGGGTTCGTCAGCCTGCTGGTCGCCGGCCTGGGCGCGCTCGCTGGCGGCCTGGTCTACCTGGCCGTACGCATATCGAGAGGACGCTGGTGAGCGACGAGAACCCCCTGCAGCCGCCGCCGTGGCTGAACGCGCCGCCGGTCGACCCGTACCCCTACGAGGAGAGCCACGACCTGCGCGTCGGCCCGAAGCTGCACCCCACGCTGGACGGTCTGCTGCCGTACGTCGGGGTGTGGCGCGGCCGGGGGCGCGGCGGCTTCCCCACCATCGAGGACTTCGACTTCGCGCAGGAGATCCGGATCAGCCACGACGGCCGGCCGTTCCTGTTCTACGAGTCCCGCGCCTGGCTGCTCGACGAGCAGAGCCGCCCGGTCCGCCCGGCGGGCCGCGAGGTCGGCTGGTGGCGGCCGGTGATGGACGGCGACCGCGCCACCGACGAGCTGGAAGCGCTGATGACCGTGCCCACCGGGGTGATGGAGCTGCACATCGGCAAGCGCAAGGGCACGCAGATCGAGTTCGTCACCGACGCGGTGGTCCGCACGTCGACCGCCAAGGAGGTCACCGCCGGTCACCGCCTCTTCGGCATCGTCGAGGGCGCCCTGCTCTACGCGCAGGAGATGGCCGCCGTCGGCCACCCGCTCTCCCCGCACCTCTCCGCGCGCCTCACCCGGGTGGCCGGCTGACCCTCCCCCGGTCACGGGCGGGGAAAGCCCAGAAACGCCTGGAGGGCGGGCGTACGCGCGCAGCGGCGCAGCGGGACGCCGTCCAGGGTGCGGATCTCCACCAGGCCGCGCACGGACGAGCTGAGCCAGACGCCGTCGGCGGTACCCAGCTCGGCGGGGGTGACCAGGCGCTCCTCGGCGCGCAGGCCCAGCTCGTGGGCGTGCCCGAGGAGCCAGGCGGCGGTCACGCCCGGCAGGATGCCGGTCTCGGCGGCGGGCACCGTGCGGAGGGTGTCACCGGTCAGCCAGATCAGGTTGGCCGTGGGCCCCTCCAGCGCGTACCCGTCGGAGGAGACCCACAGCGCGTCGTCCACGCCCGCGCGGGCGGCCCAGCGGCGGGCGGCGGTGCTCACCGCGTACGAGGTGGACTTGATCCCGGCCGGCAGCCAGTCGAGTTCGGCGCGGGCCCGCGCCGCGACGCCGAGCGGCAGGGTCGCCACGGTGATCCCGTCCCGGCGGGCCGCCCGGGCCGCCGCCGGCACCTCGGCCAGCGTGGCGTAGCCGGTCGGCGGGCCGCCGCCCTCCGGGCCCCGGGTGCAGACCAGCCGCAGCGCCCCCTCCACCTCGGCGGGCCAGCCGGCGCGTACGGCGTCCAGCAGCTTGACCAGCACCTCGGCGGCGGGCAGCGCCAGGTCGACGGCCGCCGCCGCCCGGGCGAGCCGGGCCAGGTGCGCGTCGCGCAGCCACGGGAGCCCGTCGCGCAGGTGCATCGTCTCGAAGAGCCCGTCGCCGTGCAGCACGCCCCGGTCGTCGCCGCGCAGCACCGGCTCCCCGGGCGGCACCAGCCCGCGCCCCGGCACCGCGATCCTCGACGCCACCATGACCGCCGAGCGTAGCGGCGGGTCGACCGGGCGGCGCGCGTGGCGGAGCGAACTATGATCGGACGGTGTCCGAATCCTCCCTCGCGGAAATGCTCCGGGCCCGTGGGCTCCGGCTGACGGCGCAACGGCAGTTGATCCTCCAGGCCGTGCTGGAGCTGGGGCACGCCACCCCGGAGCAGGTGCACACAGCCGTCCGGGAGGTCGCCGCAGGGGTCAACATCACCACCATCTACCGCACGCTGGAGCTGCTGGAACGGCTCGGCCTGGTCACCCACACCCACCTCTCGCACGGCTCGCCGACCTACCACGCGGCCGGCGAGGACCAGCACGTCCACCTCGTCTGCCGGGAGTGCGGGGCGATCGACGAGATCGATCCGGAGCTGCTGCGTCCGCTGGCCGACGAGTTGGCGAGCCAGCGCGGGTTTCGGGTCGACATCGGCCATGTCTCGTTCTTCGGCGTCTGCGTCCGCTGCGAGAACGGGGACCGGAAATGATCGACATCGCGGGTGCGGTGAGCGTCGAGAGCATCGACGAGGCCAGCCGGGACCAGCCCGAGCCGGCGCACGCGGCGGCCGGCGTGCGGGGGGTGGCGGCGCACTACGGCGACCCGATGCGCGAGCAGCGCACCCTCGACACGGCGGTCGGCCTGGTCGACCGGTCGCACCGGGGCGTCGTCGCGGTGCCGGGCGAGGAGCGGATCGGCTGGCTGCACACCCTCACCAGCCAGCACCTGGCGCAGCTCGGCGCCGGTCAGGGCACGGAGCTGCTGGTGCTCTCCCCGCACGGGCACGTCGAGCAGCACGCCATGGTCGCCGAGGACGGCGTCACCACCTGGCTCGACACCGAGCCGGGCGCCACCGCGGGCCTGCTGTCGTACCTGGAGCGGATGCGGTTCTTCAGCAAGGTCGAGCCGCGCGACGTGACCGCCGAGCACGCGCTGCTGTCGCTGGTCGGGCCCGAGGCGCCGGCCGCGGCGGAGACGCTCGGCGTGACCGGGCTGGTGGCACCCGACGTGGTCGCGGTGCCGGGTCCGAAGTTCCGCGCCGGCGAGCTGCCGCCGCGGCCCACCGCGCTGTACGACGTGCGCCCGCTGCCCGTGGGCGGCTGGGCGCGCCGGGGCCCGCTCGGCGTCGACCTGCTGGTGCCCCGGGCCGCGATGGAGCAGGTGGTCACCCAGTTGCGGGGCGACGGGGTGCCGGTCGCCGGGCTGTGGGCGTACGAGGCGGTGCGGGTGGCCGCCCGGCGGGCCCGGGTCGGGGTGGACACCGACCACCGGACGATCCCGGCCGAGGTGGATCTCGTCGCCCCGGCCGTGCACCTGGACAAGGGCTGCTACCGGGGCCAGGAGACCGTGGCCCGGGTGCACAACATGGGCCGGCCGCCGCGTCGGCTCGTACTGCTGCACCTGGACGGCGTGACCACCGACCAGCCGCCGGCCGCCGGCACGCCGGTGACCCTCGACGGCCGGGCGGTCGGCTTCGTCGGCACGGCCGTGCACCACCACGAGCTGGGCCAGGTCGCCCTGGCCGTGGTCAAGCGCAACGTGGCCGACGACGCCCGCCTGCTCATCGGCGAGACCGCCGCCGCGATCGATCCGGCCTGACCGCCCATCGGCGAAAGATTCTCTGCTCGGAGGGGCCGAGGCCGGAAAAGTTCCGGTCGACTGGCTCGTCGGCCTCGGTCTAGGATCCGGGCATGACGACAGGGACGTTGATCACGGTTGCCCCCACCGGCGCGGAGTCGGCCAAGGCCGAGGTGCCGGCGCTGCCGGTGACTCTCGACGAGCTGCTGCTCACCGCCAAGGAGTGCGAGGCGCTCGGCGCCGCCGTGATCCACGTCCACATCCGCGACGACGAGGCGAAGCCCACCCTCGACCAGGGGCGGCTGCGGGAGACGGTGGCGGCGCTGCGGGAGAGCACCGACCTGATCGTGCAGCTCTCCTCCGGCGGCGCGGCGACCGACCCGGAGGCCGACCGGCTCGCGGTGCTCGACGCCGGGCCGGACATGGCCTCCTGCACGATGGGCACGCTCAACTTCGGCGACGACGTCTTCCTCAACCGCTGGGAGTTCATCGTCGACCTGCACACCCGGATGCAGGAGCGGGGCATCGTGCCCGAGTACGAGATCTTCGACCTCGGCCACCTCACCGCCCTGCAACGGCTGCTCGGCAAGTACGGCCTGCCGGCCGGCGGGCACGTGCACGTCGACTTCGTGATGGGCGTGCCGGGCGGCATGCCGGGCACCACGGCCACGCTGGTCGCCGCCCACCAGGCGCTGCGCGACCTGCCCGAGGGCGCCACCTTCTCGGCCACCGGCATCGGCCGCAGCACCATCCCGGTCATGCTGGCCTCGCTCTCGGCCGGCGGGCACCTGCGGGTCGGCATGGAGGACACGGTGACCTACGCCAAGGGCCGCCCGGTGGAGTCCAACATGCAGCTCGTCGCCCGGGCGGTCGGCTTCGCCCAGCTCGCCCAGCGGCCGCCGCTGACCACCGCCGAGGCGCGCGGTCTGCTCGGCGTGCCCGCCGCCGGCCGGTAAGCGGCGGCCCGGGCCGCCGCTGCTGTACACCGGCTGCTCGACGGCCTGCTCACCCGCCTGCCGGGCGCGGTCCACGGTGCCGGTACCGTCCACCCTGTGGGAAAGACGTACGAGGGCGGCGCGCCGCTCGCCGAGGTGGTCCGGTCGGGGTTCGTGGAGGGCGTACACCGGGGCTCGGTGGTGGTGCTCGACGCCTCGGGGCAGACGGTGACCGGTGCCGGGGACGTGACCTCCCCGGTCTTCCCGCGCTCGTCGAACAAGCCGATGCAGGCGGTCGGGATGCTCCGCGCCGGGCTGACGCTGGCCGATCCCGCCGACGTCGCGCTGGTCTCGGCCAGCCACGCCGGGGAGGAGTTCCACCTGGCCCGGGTCGGCGCGCTGCTCGCCCGCGCCGGGCTGGACGAGTCGGCCCTGCACTGCCCGCCGGACCTGCCCGTGGGCGACGAGGCGCGGACGGCCGTGCTGCGGGCCGGCGGCGGCCCCACCCGTACGCAGATGAACTGCTCCGGCAAGCACAGCGGGATGCTGCTGACCTGCCTGGCCGCCGGCTGGCCGCTCGACGGCTACTGGCGCCCGGAGCACCCGTTGCAGCAGGCGCTGCGGGACGCGGTGGAGGAGTTCACCGGTGAGCGGGCCGCGGCGGTCGGGGTGGACGGCTGCGGCGCCCCGGTGCTCGCCGTCTCGCTGACCGGCCTGGCCGGCGCGTACCTCCGGCTCGTCTCGGCGGAGCCCGGCACCGTGTCGCGGACGGTGGCCGACGCGATGCGCGCGCACCCCGACCTGGTCGGCGGCACGCGGGCCGAGGACAGCCGGCTCATGCGCGGGGTGCCCGGGCTGCTCGCCAAGGTGGGCGCCGAGGGGGTCATCGCCACCGCGGTGCCCGGCGTCGGGGCGGTCGCCCTCAAGATCGACGACGGTGCGGGCCGCGCCCGGATGCCGGTGCTGGTCTCCGCCCTGCGCCGGCTCGGGCTGGACGCCCCGGTGCTGACCGAGTACGCCGAGCTGCCGCTCTTCGGCGGCGGACTGCCGGTCGGCGCCGTCCGCTCCCTCTGGTAGCCCGAGCCGGAGCCGTCACTCGTATCCCATGGCCGGGATGACCTCGCGGAGCGCTTCTTCGATGAACTCGCGGGTCTCGTCGTCGAACTGGTCTTTGCGGTTCGTCAGCTTGTCCGACTGGAACGTCGAAGCGGTGGCGACGTCGTCGACGTCGAGCCGTTCGAACAGGGCGCGGCGCTGCCCGGGCCAGTCGGCTGCGAGATCTTCCGCTCTCACCTCGACGTATCGCCTGCCCGTCAGGTCGACCGTGTCCTTCCAGGTGAGCCATCGGTGGTAGACCGGCCTGAGGTAGGCGAGCGCGCCGTCGACGGTGGGCGGTGCCCACGGCTGGGCCAGGTGGGAGGCGAGCACTGAGACCGGGTGACGCTTGATGTGCACGATGGTCGCCTCGGGGACCAGTTCCCAGAGGAACTCCATGCACAGCAGGTTGAACGGTGTCTTCTCGCACCAGGTCGGCTTGCCCGCGTCGGCGGCTGCTCCCCCGAACAGGGTGTCGACCAGGCCCCGCAGGATTCCGAGCAGCTCGCCCCGGTCACTGAAATGCCTGGGGAGCACCCGCCGGCGGCTCAGCGGCTCGAACGGCCCGGCGGGCCGGTCGGCGTCGCCGAAGCCATTCGCGGGCGCAGGCTCGTCGTAGGTGTACGCGATCAACTGCGGCCAGAGCTGTCGCACCGCGTCCCGGTAGCGCCGCTCGCCGACCAGTTCGGGCACGGTCCTGCCGCGATCGTCGCGTCGGCCGGGCACTCGTACGGTGAGGAAGTCGCTCAGCCGGTGCAGGGCGTCCTCGCCGACGGTGGGGTCGTATCGATCGGTGAGCGCGTCGGCCAGGTCCCGCAGGCCACCCGGGTCGATGAGGAACCTGGTCTCCATGGGAATCCGATGGATCAGCGGATGTTCGCCGATGATGTCGGCGATCCGTGACGTCCCCGAACGACCCGTACCCGCAACGAAGATCGGTGAGGGGGAAGAAGGCATGGCGGGCAGTCAAACTCTGAGCCCGGCGCCTGGGCAAACCATTTATCCCCTTCACCCGCTGCTGCGGAGGCGCGTCCCCCGGCGCTGGCTGGATTCTGTCGCGGCAAGGGCCGTTCCACCGCTCGCCACCACCCACATCCGCGCATCGGCGGAAGCGGACGCCGTGGCTGGCTTCACGCGCCCCTCCACTTCTGAAACGCGCTGTGGTTGGACCTCTGCCCCGGAACCCCGCACCGTCGTCGACGAGGGGGCGAGTGTCAGGGCAGGAAGTCGAGCAGGGCGGCGTTGACCGGGGCGGGTCGCTCCAGCGGCAACAGGTGACCGGCGTCCGGCACGTCGGGCAGGCGGACGGCGTGCGGCGCCTCGGCGGCGATCCGGTCGGCGAGGCGGCTGATGTCGGGCACGTCCGCCGCACCGGCGCCGACCAGGACGGGCATCCGCAGCTCGCTGAGGCGGCCGATCGCGGGCGGGTCGAGTTCGGCGACGTCGACCGCGCTGAGCGCCAGCTCGGCGGCGAGCGCCCGCTGGTCCATCTCGCGGGCGAAGGCGAGCAGCGCCGGGTCGACGTCGGCGGGCTCGCGGCCCGGGCCGACCACCCAGAACCGCACCTCGCCAGCGGCGCTCGCGGCGAAGTCCTCCGGGTCGACCTCGCCCACCAGGCTCTCCCAGAGGTCGTTCGCCTCCTCCGACCACTCGTGGCCCGAGGCGGCGGTGCCGAGGAGGGCGAGCGCGCTGACCCGCTCCGGGTGGGCCAGCGCGGTGTCGATCGCGACGGCGCCGCCGAACGAGCAGCCCACCAGGGCGGCCCGGGGGAGGTCGAGCGCGTCGAGCAGTCCGGCCACGTCGTCGTGGTGGGCGAACGGGGCCGGCGGCAGCTCGGAGTCCCCGTACCCGCGCAGGTCGAGGGCGATCACCCGGTGGCTCGCGGCCAGCGGGCCGACCTGCTCCCGCCACATCCGGCGGTCGGCGATGCCGGCGTGCAGCAGGACGACGGGCGTGCCGCTGCCGGTGTCGTCGTACGCGAGCAGGGCGCCGTTCACCTCGATCTTGGTCACTGCGGCAAGGTACGCACCGGGGAGACCGGGGCGCAACCGCGAAGTGAGATGTCGCTAACTCTGGTTAGCACTTTGCTTGCAGGAGCTAGCGGTGCGCGTTAGCGTCGAGCCATGGCCACTGGTAAGGACCTTCCCGACGTCGGCGGGTTCATTCGCGATCTGCGCCGCAACGCGAAGATCTCGCTCCGGCAGCTCGCCGAGCAGGCGGGGGTCAGCAACCCGTACCTCAGTCAGATCGAGCGCGGCCTGCGCAAGCCGAGCGCGGAGGTGCTCCAGCAGCTCGCCAGCGCGCTGCGGGTCTCCACCCCGGCGATGTACCTGCGGGCCGGGCTGCTCGACGACAAGGAGGGCCAGGGCGTGCTCGCGGCCATCTCGGTCGACCCCGACCTGACGATGGCGCAGAAGCAGTCGCTGACCCAGATCTACGAGACGTTCCGCCGGGAGAACGCGCGGCTCGCCGAGGCGACCGCGGCGACCACCGGCCCAACGCCCGCCGCCGGGCCCGAGACCGCCCCCGGCGCGGGCACGCCGGATCCCGTCGAGGCGGCGTCCGACCTGGCCAACCTCGCGGCCACGGGCCCCACCACGGCGGAGGGCACCCCGACCGAGGCCGTTCTGGAGTCGGTCGCCGTCACCGAGGCCGGCCCCGCCCCCGCTCCGACCGACACCCCCGAGAAGAAGGCCGCCCGCAGCGCGGTCCGGAAGGCCGCCGACGCGGCCGAAGAGGAGAAGTGATGACCCAGCCGAAGACCAGCCGCATCCCGGCCCCGATCTACGCCGCCGCCGGCGCCGGCGAGCTGGCCCTCCAGCAGCTGCGCAAGCTCCCCGCCGTCGTGACCGACCTCGGCACCAAGGTCGTCGCCGACCTGGGTGGCAAGGCCGTCGTCACCGGCGTCGAGCTGCGGCAGAAGGCCAACGACACCCTGCGTACGGCGAACCTGACCGCCGAGGGCCTGCGCGAGAAGGCCGTCCCGACCGAGCTGGACCTGAAGCGCCTGCGTGAGGCCGCCGACCTGAACAAGCTGCGCGAGGTGGCCGACCTCGACAAGCTGCGCGAGGTCGCCGACCTGGACCGGCTGCGTGCGCTGGCCACCCGCAACGCCGCCGTGGTGGTCGCCGGTGCCCAGGCCGCACAGGAGCGGGCGCAGGCCGCGTACGTCGCGCTGATCGCCCGTGGTGAGCGGGTCGTCGGGGCCGGCGTGCTGGAGGCCGCCGAGACCGTGAACGCCGACATCGAGGCGACCGAGGCCGACACCGAGCCGGTCGAGACCGGCGCGAAGCCGGCCGCCGTCCGGCCCGCCGCCGAGACGTTGACCCCGGCCGCGACCGCCGAGGTGGCGACCCCGGCCGTGACCGCCGAGACGTCGACCCCGGCCGCCGAGGTGCCGACCCCGGCCGACGTGGCCGAGGTGCTGGAGGCCAAGCCGGCCGCCGCGAAGAAGGCGACGACCCGGGCCACGAAGGCCACCAAGCCGGCCGTCACCCCGTCGGCGAAGCTGCCCCGGGCCACCAAGCGGACCCGCCCGGCCGGCGAGTAGTTCGCCCCGCCCGGTGAGCCCGGATGCGTCCTGTCGGACGTATCCGGGCTCACCGGCATAAGCTTGCCGGCATGGCCTACGCCGCGCCGCTCTTCGCCTTCGATGTTCGCTACGTGATCGAGCTGATCCTGCTCGTCTTCGCGTTGATCGTGCAGGGCATCGCCCTGGTGCACGCCATCACCCAGCGCTCCGACGCCTTCGCCGCCATCGGCACCCTGCCCAAGGGCGGCTGGATCGCGATCCTCGCCGTCTGCCTGGTGCTGACCCTGCTCGGCTTCGGCCCGATCAGCCTCTTCGGACTTGTCGGCATCGCCGCCGGCCTGATCTACCTGCTCGACGTCCGGGTGGGGCTGCGCGACCTCAGCGACGGCAAAGGGTTCTGGTGAGAGGTTTCCGCTGGCCGCCGCCGCCGGACGGCGGGCCCCGCACCTGGGGTCCCGGCCCGGGCGGCCCGCGCACCGGCAGGCCGGCCCTGCCGGAGCCGGAGACCGAGCTGATCGCCACGCCGCACGGCGTACGCCTGGAACAGCTCCTCACCGGCGCGGGTGACCCGGTCACGGTGTTCGCCCACGGCCTGGGCAACGGCATCGCCACCACCCGCCCGTTCGGCAGCGGGGTGACGGGCCGCAAGCTGTTCTTCCAGTTCCGGGGGCACGGCCGCTCCGACGCGCCGCCCGGTCCGTGGAGCTACCTGGACCTGGCCCGTGACCTGCGCTCCGTCGCCGACCTCGCGGGTGCCACCCGGGCGTTCGGCGCCAGCCTCGGCGCGGGCGCGCTCTGCCGGCTGCTCGCCGAGAGCCCCGAACGCTTCGAGCGGCTGGTCCTCTTCCTGCCCGCGGCGCTGGACCGGCCGCGCGGCGAGGTCGCCCGGGCCCGGCTGACCGCCCTGTTCGAGGCCGTGGAGAGCGGTGACGCCGCCGCCGTGGCCGACGTGGTCCAGGCCGAGCTGCCGCCCGCCGTACGCAACACCCCGGCCGGCTGGGCCTACCTGCGTCAGCGCCTCGACCAGCTCCTGCGCGACGGGCTCGCCCCGGGGCTGGCGAGCCTGCCCGAGCAGGCGCCCCTGCGCGACGCCGGTGCGTTGGCCGCGGTCACCGCGCCGGCCCTCGTCATCGGCTGCGCCGGCGACGACCTGCATCCGGTCGAGGTCGCCGAGCAGCTCGCCGCCGCGCTGCCCCGGGCCACCCTGCACGTGTACGACCGGCCCGGCGTCCTCTGGACCGAACGCGCCGACCTGCGAAGCCGGATATCCGCCTTCCTCAACGAGTAACGTGCCCTGTCATGGGCGTCACACACCACGGTCGTACGCACCGGCTGGACCTCGCCGATCCGACCCTGCGGGAGTGGGAGTGCACGGTGCTGCACGCCGATCCGGAGCAGGGCGTCGTGCTGGACCGGTCGGCGTTCTATCCGGGCGGCGGCGGGCAGCCGCCGGACCACGGCGTACTGCTCTGGCAGGGCGTGCAGACCCGGATCGTCGGCACCCGTAAGGGCGACGACCTGTGGCTGATCCCGGCCGAGGGCGACCCGCTGCCGCCGGCCGGGACGGCGGTGACCGGGGCGGTCGAGGACGACCGGCGTACCCGGCTGATGCGGACCCACTCCGGGCTGCACGTGCTCTGCGGCGTGGTGTTCCGCGACTTCGGCGCGCTCGTCACCGGCGGCAACATGGAGCCGGGCGAGGCCAGGATGGACTTCAACCTGCCCGAGGTGCCGGCCGACTTCAAGAGCCGCATCGAGGAGCTGGTCAACGCCGAGGTGGCCGCCGACCGGTCGGTGGCCGTGCGGGTGCTGCCCCGGGCGGAGGCGCTCGCCCTGCCCGACATCATCCGTACCCAGTCGAACCTGATCCCGCCGGACGAGCAGGAGGTGCGGATCGTCGACATCGTCGGGCTGGACGTCCAGGCCGACGGCGGCACGCACGTCGCCTCCACCGCGCAGATCGGCAAGGTGCAGGTGGTCAAGGTGGAGAGCAAGGGACGGGCCAACCGCCGGGTCCGCGTACGACTGGCGGACTGACCCGCGCGGGGTCAGTCCGCGGTGCGGCGGGCCCGCAGCGAGCGGACCTTGTGCCGGTTGCCGCAGCGCTCCATCGCGCACCAGCGGCGCCGGCCGGGCCGTGAGGTGTCGACGAAGACCAGGTAGCAGTCGTGCGTGGCGCACTCCCGGACGCGGTCTCGGTGCGGGCCGGCGAAGAGGTCGACGGCGTCCCGGGCGATCGTGGCGAGGGCCTGTCCGCCGCGTGCCGGCAGCGCCCAGCGGCGGGCCCCGTCGGCGGTGAGCTGTGGCGCCAGCGGAGCGCCGGCTGCCAGTCGGTTGAGGGTGGCGAGGTCGTGGGGGGTCGCGTCGAACTCGGTCGGGTCGACGGCCGGCGGCCGGGCCCCGGTGCGTACGCAGACGAGGCGCCACAGCGCGTCCCGCAGCCCCCGGGCGTCGGCCAGCTCGTCGGCGTCCACCTCCACCCGGGCCGGGTCGAGGCGTAGCCGGGACAGCGCCAGCCAGCCGGTGAGGTCGTCGGGTCGGTGCAGCACGTCGTAGCGGGCCAGCGCGCCCGGGCCGCCGGTGGTCAGGAACTCCAGGCAGAGTGCGCCGGGGTCGAAGAGGTAGCGGGTGCCCTCCGGGGAGGTCAGGGTGAGTCCGCTTGCGGCGTCGGTCACGTAACCACTATAACTGGTTACGGCGGCGGGCCGTGCCGGCGGTCGCCGGACACCGAGGAGGACGCCATGGCCGTGGAATGGAAGCTCGTCGTCGACTGCGCCGACCCGAACGCGCAGGCCCGGTTCTGGGCCGCCGCCCTCGACTACGCGATCGAGGACAACGCGGTGCTGATCGAGCGCCTGCTCGCCGGCGGCGCGATCGGACCGGAGGCGTACCTCGAGATCGACGGCCGCAAGGCGTGGCGGCAGCTCGCCGCCGTCCGCCACCCCGACGACCCGGTCGACCCGGCCAGCGGCACCGGGCTGGGCCGCAGGCTGCTGTTCCACCAGGTCCCCGAGGGCAAGCAGGTCAAGAACCGGCTGCACGTCGACCTGCACGTCGGCCCCGCCGAACGGGCGGCGACGGTCAAGCGGCTGGAGGGGCTCGGCGCCACGGTGCTGCGCGAGGTCGCCGACTTCGGCAGCGTGCACACCACCATGGCGGACCCGGAGGGCAACGAGTTCGACGTGCAGTGACCGGCCCCGACGCCGGCTCAGCGGTCGGTGGGGTGACCCCGCCCCGGCGGCAGGTGGGCGGCGCGTACGTCGAGCAGCCAGCTCTCCACGGTCGCCTCGTCCGGGCGGTCCGGCAGCGGGGTGCGGATCCGGTCGAAGTCGCGCTCCGCCTCGGCGATCAGGGTCCGTGCCTCGTCCAACGCGCCGCCCGCCACCCGCTCGCCGAAGCCGCGGAACCACTCCGGGTCGGCGAGCCGGATCTCCAGCACGCCGGTGGCGTAGAGCAGCCGGCCCTGGTGCACCAGCCGCGCCAGGTGCCGGGCGTGCTTGGCGGTGCGCCGCCGGCTGTCGGCCGAGAACGTGCCGTCGCCCCGGGACTCCAACTTGCGGAACTGCTGGCCGGCGTAGCCCAGGTAGGCGTCGCGTACGCGGGGCGCGCTGAGGAACGCCGAGCGGATGGCGACCAGCCGGTCGCCGAACTCCGTCCGGGTCTCGTAGCAGTCCTGCGGCAACCAGGCCAGTTCGGTGGCGGTCGGGTTGCCGCTCAGCGCCAGGCGGCACCACTTCGCGGCCTCGTGCAGGGTGATGTCGGGATCGGTGGTCACCACCGACTCGCGGGGCGGGCGCAGCCCGTGGAAGGCGACGGTGGGCGCGGCGAAGACGCCGATCCGGTCGACGTCGGAGCCCGGCCCGGCCAGCCCGTACGCGACCGAGCCGACGATCCCGGAGAGCAGCAGGTGCATGCCGGCGAGCATGACGGACGACACGGCTTCGCGAAACCGGACTTCGGTTGTCAGGTATCGCTGACAGGCTCGCCGCATGACGAAACCGCTGACAGGAAAGATCGCGCTCGTCGCCGGGGCGACACGGGGCGCCGGCCGGCAGATCGCGGTCCAGCTCGGCGCCGCCGGTGCCACCGTCTACGCCACCGGCCGCAGCAGCCGGGCCGGCCGCTCCGAGATGGACCGCCCGGAGACCATCGAGGAGACCGCCGAGCTGGTCACCGCCGCCGGCGGCACCGGCATCGCGGCACGGGTCGACCACCTCGTCCCCGAGCAGGTCCGCGACCTCGTCGCCCGGATCGACGCCGAGCAGGGTCGCCTCGACGTGCTGGTCAACGACATCTGGGGCGGCGACCCCCTGACCACCTGGGAGAAGCCGGTCTGGGAACAGCCGCTGGAGGCCGGCTTCCGCAGCCTGCGCCTGGCGATCGACACGCACGTCGTCACCGCCCACTTCGCGCTGCCGCTGATGATCCGCCGCCCCGGCGGGCTGGTCGTCGAGGTCGGCGACGGCACGAAGGCGTACAACGACACCCACTACCGGCTGTCGGTCTTCTACGACCTGGCGAAGACGTCGGTCAACCGGCTGGCGTACGTCTGGGGGCACGAGCTGAAGCCGCACGGCGGCACCGCCGTGGCGCTGACACCGGGCTGGATCCGGTCCGAGGCGATGCTGGAGCACTTCGGGGTCACCGAGGAGACCTGGCGGGACGGCGCCGCCAAGGATCCGCACTTCCTCATCTCGGAGACCCCGGCCTTCGTCGGGCGCGCGGTCGCCGCGCTCGCCGCCGACGAGGACCGGGCCCGCTGGAACCAGGCATCCGTCTCGGCCGGCGAACTGGCCCAGGTGTACGGGTTCACCGACGTCGACGGCAGCCGGCCGGACGGGTTCCGCTACATCACCGAGGTGGTGGAGACAGGCAGACCGGCCGACGTGACCGGCTACCGCTGAACGGGCGCGACCCGGTAGACGGCGGCGGACCGCCTGGCGGCGTCGACCATCAGCTCCCGCAGTTCCGGCGGGCCGAGCACCTCCACCTCCGGCCCCAGGGACAGCAACTGGGCGTACGCGACGTCGACGGACTCGACGGGCAGGCGGGTCACCACCCAGCCTCGCCCGTCGGGCTCGCCGGCCGCGGCGAGCGCCTCGTCGTACGCGAAGGGCCCGTCGGCGACGAAGCGGAGCCGGCGCAGGCCGACGGGGCTCAGCCGCACCGTGACCTCGGCCCGGAGCATGCCGCGCAGGAACTCCTCGGCCTGCTCCCGCCAGTATCCGGCCAGGTCGAAGCCGGCGTCCCGGTCGAAGGTCGTGGTCTGGACCTCGACGTGGGTGACCCGGTCCACCCGGTACGTGCGGTACGCGCCGCCGACCCGGCCGACGAGATACCAGACCCCGTTCTTGAGGACCAGCCCGTACGGGTGCGCCTCCCGTTCGACCTCGCGGTCGCCGCGCCGGTAGCGCAGCTCGACGATCCGGTCCCGCCACACCGCGCCGGCCAGCTCGGTCAGCCACGGCGGTGGCCCGGACTCCCGGAACCAGCCCGGCACGTCCAGGTGGAAGCGCTGCCCGGTGCGCACCGGCGCGTCGCGCAGGCTCGGTGGGAGCGCGGCGAGCACCTTCAGCTCGGCCGAGGCCACCGCGTCGGCGAGCCCCATGTCGCCCGCCGGTCCGGGCAGCCCGGCCAGGAAGAGCGCCTCCGCCTCGTCCCGGGTCAGCCCGGTCAGCCGGGTCCGGTAGCCGCCGAGCAGCCGGTAGCCACCGGCGCGGCCCCGGTCGGCGTAGACCGGCACCCCGGCGGCGGAGAGCGCCAGCACGTCCCGGTAGACCGTCCGCTCGGAGACCTCCAGCTCCCGCGCCAGCTCCGCCGCGGTCATCGTCTCCCGCGCCTGGAGCAGCAGGACCAACGAGATCAACCGGGCCGCCCGCACGTATCCATCCTGCCGTCCCCGCTCGACGTCCCCAGCCGGCGGTCCGCCTCCTGGGTGGACCGCGGCCACGACGTTGGTCGCGGCCAGCGGTGGGACCGGCACCGATGCGGCTTGACCCTCACGCTGCGTAAGGCCCCAGGGTGGGGTGCATGAGTGACTACTACGACGCTTTCGAGATGAGTCCCGTGCCCGATCCCGGCCCGGACGCGGTGGCGCCGGAGCCGTTCCGGGGCATCTATGCGATGCCGGCGTTCGTGACGATCCCCACGAGAGACCTGGCGGCGTCGGTGGACTTCTGGACTCGTGGGCTCGGGTTCTTCGAGCTGTTCAGCATCCCCGGCACGCTCGTGCACCTGCGCCGGTGGGCGTTCCAGGACGTACTCCTCCGCTCGGCGGCGAGCGTCCCGGCGCAGGCACCCGCGGTCAGCTTCAGTTTCTCGTGCGTGCTCTATCAGATCGATCCCCTTGTCGAGGCGTGTCGTGCGGTGAGCCCGAACTCGGTCGATGGCCCCCGGGACACCCCCTGGAACACCCGCGACGTGGAGGTGATCACCCCCGAGAACGCACGGATCGTCTTCACTGCGGCGAAGCCCTTTGATCCGGCCAGCCAGGAGGCGCGGAACCTTGAAGCCATCGGGATCACTCCACCGGGCGGCGGTCGCGGCGACAATGAGGAGCATGCCTGATGCCACCGACGCCGATGGCCTGACCGTCGGCCAGGTTTCGACGCGTCTGGGCGTGACGGTCCGCGCGCTGCACCACTGGGATGACATCGGTCTGGCGCGACCGTCGCTGCGCACGACTGCCGGCTACCGGCTCTACACCGCCGGCGATCTGGAACGCCTGCACCGCATCCTCGTCTACCGGGAGATTGGCCTCGGCCTGGACAGCATCCGGGCCATCCTGGACGACTCGACCGCAGACGTGCCCGGCGCACTGCGCGCGCAGCGCATCCAGGTTGCCCAGCGGATCGACCGTCTCCAGCAGCTCAGCGCCGGCCTGGATCGCATGATCGACGCCCACGAGCGCGGCCTGCTGCTGACCGTCGAGCAGCAGGCCGCGATCTTCGGCCCCCAGTGGGACCCGGACCGGCACGCCCAGGCCCGCGACCGCTACGGAGACACGACGCAATGGCAGCAGTACGCCGAACGCGCAGCCTCTCGCAGCCCGGAGGAATGGCAGGCCGTCGCCGACACCGTTGCCGACCTCGACCGTGCCCTCGGCGACGCGATGGACGCCGGGGTCACCCCTGGCAGCCCGGAGGCGAATCGACTCGTCGAGCGGCACCGCGAGGTCTTTTCCTCGTACTTTCCCCTCACCAGGCAGATGCAGGTCTGTCTCGGCCGCAGGTACGAGGCCGATCCGGCATTCGCCGCCCACTACGACGGCATCCGTGCCGGCCTCACCACGTGGTTCCGGCAGAGCATCGACGCCAGCGCACGCGCCCACGACATCGACCCCGACACCGCCACCTGGCAGTAGAGCGCGGGTCCGGAGGCCCGCCGTCAGTCGGCCGGCTGCGATCACCCTCATGACCGGGTACAACTAGGCTCTGCGGTCGTGAACGCACCCCGCATCGCCGCGCCCGTGACCGGCGCCGCCGGCCGGTTCTTCACCGGCGTGGGCCTGCTCCTGCGCGGCCTCGGTCTCTACGTCCGCAGCCCCGGGCTGATGCTGCTCGGCGTCATCCCGGCGTTGATCTCGGGCGCGCTCTTCGTGACCGCGTTCGCCACCCTGGCGTACTTCGTCGAGGACCTGGCCGCACTGGTCACCCCGTTCGCCGACGACTGGTCGACCACCTCGCGCAGCCTCGTCCGCGTGGTCGCCGGGCTGGCCTTCCTCGGCATCGGCGGCCTGCTCGCGGTGGTCACCTTCACCGCCGTCACCCTGGTCATCGGCGACCCGTTCTACGAGAAGATCTCCGAACGGGTCGAGGAGCGTCTCGGTGGCACGCCCGGCGCGGTCGACGTGCCGTTCTGGCCGTCGCTGCGGCGCAGCCTCGCCGACTCGGTACGGCTGGTGGGCCTGTCGATCCTCTTCGGCATCCCGCTCTTCGCCGCCGGATTCATCCCGGTGGTCGGCCAGACCGTGGTGCCGGTGATCGGGGCGGCGGTCGGGGGCTGGCTGCTCGCCGTGGAGCTGGTCGGGGCCCCCTTCTACCGGCGCGGAATGCGGCTGCCGGAGCGGCGGGCACACCTCAAGGCGGACCGGCCGACCACGCTCGGCTTCGGCGTGGCGGTCTTCGTCTGCTTCCTGATCCCGCTCGGCGCGGTGCTCGTCATGCCGGCCGCCGTCGCCGGGGCGACCCTGCTGGCCCGCCGCTCACTCGGCCAGTCCGTCACGGAGGGCTGACGTGGAGATCACCCTGGTCGGGGGCGACATCACGACGCAGCGGGTGGACGTGATCGTCAACGCCGCCAATTCGTCGCTGCTCGGCGGCGGGGGAGTGGACGGCGCCATCCACCGGCGGGGCGGGCCGGCCATCCTCGACGAGTGCCGGGCGCTGCGCGCCTCCCGGTACGGGCGCGGCCTGCCGACCAGCCAGGCGGTGGCCACCACCGCGGGCGACCTGCCGGCGCGCTGGGTGGTGCACACGGTCGGGCCGGTCTGGTCGACCGACGAGGACCGCTCGCCGCTGCTGCGCGACTGCTACGCGAACAGCCTGCGGGTCGCCGACGAGTTGGGTGCGGGCACCGTGGCGTTCCCGCTGATCTCGGCCGGCGTCTACGGCTGGCCGGTCGAGGACGCCGTCCGGCAGGCCCTGTCGGTGCTCGGCTCGGCCACCCCGGCGCACGTCACCGAGGCCCGGCTGGTGCTCTTCGGCGCCGAGACCCTGGCGGTCGCCCAGCGGGTGCGGGCCGCCGGATGACCCGGACCTCGGGGCGGGCCGCCGGCTGGCCCTGGCCCTCGGGCCGAACTCCTCCCCGACGGCAGCAGCATCGCCTCCGGGCCGCCGGCTGGCCTTGTACCTCGGGCGGGCAGCCGGATGACCCGGACCGTCAGGCGAGCTCGCGCAGGCACGACCAGCTCGAACCGACCGGGCGGTAGCCGAGCCCGACGTTGACCGCCAGCATCGGCGCGTTCGCCTCGTCGTTCGAGGTGTAGGCGACGCGTACCCCGCCGGCGGCGGCGCGGTGCAGCGCCGCCGTCTTGACCAGGCGGGCCAGCCCGCGCCCCCGGTGCGTCGGCAGCGTGCCGGTGTAGTCCGACCACATCCGGTCGCCGTCGCGCTTGACGAGGCTGAACGCCACGATCTCGTCACCGGCCTCGGCCACGGTGCTGGCCGCGCGGTCCAGGCCAAGGTTGTCCCAGACCTCGGAGTACCAGTTCTCGTAGCTGATCGCGTCGGCGGGAACGTCGCCCGGTTCGTCCGCCGCCGCCGCCACCTCGGCCCGGTGGACCCGGCGCGGGTCGAGGTCGGTCAGCGGGAGCAGGCGTACGCCCGGCGGCGGTTGCGGCATCGGCGGGGCCGGCCGCAGGTCCAGCGCCGAGTAGCGCAGCTCCCGGCTCGGCGTGAAGCCGTGCCGGCGGGCGAACGGCAGCGACTCCGGCAGCGCCCAGGTGCGCACCGTACGCGCCCCGATGTCGCGGAGGTGCCCCAGCGCGGCGGTCAGCAGCGCGGTGCCGGCGCCCCGACCCCGGTGCTCCGGGTGCACGTGCAGGGTGGCGACCTCCCCGACGTCCGCCTGCGAGGTCTGGGCGTTGCGGTACGCCGACACCCAGCCGACCACCGTGCCGTCCACCTCGACGACGTACGCGGCCCAGTCCTCGTCGGGCGGGGGCTGGGCGATCATGCGCCGGGTCGACTCGACGCCGCGTACCAGGTAGGGGTGCACGAGCGCGCGCAGCGCCACCACGGCGGGCGCGTCGTCGGGGTGGGCGGCGCGGATCCGCACGTCAGCCCTCCCCGCGTACGGCGGCCACGGCCTCGACCTCGACGAGCTGGTCGGAGTAGCCCAGCACGGCCACCCCGAGCAGGGTGCTGGGCGGCTCGTGGTCGCCGAACGCGTCCCGGACCACCTCCCACACGGCCACCAGGTCGGCCTGGCGGGACGACGCCACGTACACGGTGGTCTTGACGACGTCGGTGAGCCGGGCCCCGGCCGCCGCGAGGGCGGTCTCCAGGTTCGTCATCACCTGCCGTGCCTGGCCGACGGGGTCGCCGGGCGCGACGGTCCGGCCTTCGGCGTCGAGCGGGCAGGCGCCGGCGGTGAACACCAGCCGGGCGGGCGGCTCGACCGTGGCCGCGTACGCGTACTCGGCGACGTCGGAGAGGGCGGGTACGCGGATCAGCCGGGTCGGTGGGGTCACGGCGGCGACGCTACCGCCGGACCCCCGCGCGGCTCGACCGGTTATCCGCCGGCCGGTCAGGCGGACTCGCGGACGATCAGCTCGGTGGGGAGCACCACGGGCTCGATGGCCTCGCCGGCGGCCAGCCGCAGCAGCAGCCGGGTCATCTGCCGGCCCAGCTGCACGATCGGCTGGCGGACGGTGGTCAGCGGGGGCTCGGTGTACGCGGCCGTCTCGATGTCGTCGAAGCCGATCACCGCCACGTCGTCGGGCACCCGCCGTCCCGCCTCGCGCAGCGTCCGCAGGGCGGCGTGCGCCATCAGGTCGGAGGCGGCGAAGACCGCGTCCAGGTCGGGGTGCTCGGCGAGGAGCTGCCGCATCGCCGTCGCCCCCGACTCGCGGGTGAAGTCGCCGGTCGCCACCAGTTGCGGCAGCCCGGCCTCGGCGACGGTGTTCCGGTAGCCCGCGAGCCGTTCGATGCCGGCCACCATGTCCTGCGGGCCGGCGATGGTGGCGATGCGGCGGCGCCCGCCGTCCAGCAGGTGCCGCACCGCCGTGGCCACCCCGCCGACGTGGTCGACGTCGACGTAGGGCACGTCCGCGCCGTCGAGCGGCCGGCCGCTGCACACGACGGGGATGCCCAGCCGGGCGAGCCGGCCGGGCAACGGGTCCTCGCCGTGCAGCGAGGCGAAGAGCACCCCGTCGACGTGCCGGCCGGTCGTGTAGCGCTCGACCCGGTCGTGCCCGGCGGGGGAGCCGGCCAGCATCAGCACGAGCTGCTTGTCGGCCGCCTCCAGCTCCTGCGCCGCGCCCCGGATGATCCCGGGGAAGACCTGGTCGTCGGAGAAGACCCGGGTGGCGGCTTCCGGCAGCACCAGGGCGATCGAGTCGGTCCGCTGGGTGACCAGGCTGCGGGCGGCCAGGTTCGGCACGTACCCCAGCTCGGCCACCGCCCGGCGGACCGCCTCCCGGATCGGCTCGGCGACCGTCATGGAGCCGTTCACCACCCGGGACACGGTCGCCCGCGAGACCCCCGCCCGTCGGGCCACCGCCTCCAGTGTCGGCCGCTGCGCCGTCGTCATCCCCGTTACCACCGCCTCGTCACAGCCCGTTCCGGGAGATCACCTCCTGGTACCACCGGGCGCTGGACTTCGGTGTGCGTCGTTGCGTCAGGTAGTCGACGTGGATGATCCCGAACCGTCGACGGTAGCCCTCTGCCCACTCGAAGTTGTCCAACAACGACCATACGAGATAGCCCCGCAGGTCCACTCCCCGGGAGATCGCTTCGTGCACGGCGCGCAGGTGCCCGTCGAGGTAGGCGATCCGGTCCGCGTCCAGCACCTGCCCGGCGCCGTTGCTGTCGTCCGCGCCGGCCTTGTCGGGGAACGCCGCGCCGTTCTCGGTGACCATCAGCGGCACACCGGGGTAGTCGGTGGCGATCCGTTCCAGCAGCCGGGTCAGCCCGGCCGGTTCGATCATCCAGCCCATGTCGGTCAGCGGCCCGGCCGGCGGCAGGAACTCCACCGCGCCCTCGGTGCCCGGGTAGGCGCTGCCGCCCGCGCCGTCCGGCCGGCCGGCGACGTAGGTGGGGGCGTAGTAGTTGATGCCGAGCAGGTCGATCGGGGCGGCGATCAGCTTCTCGTCGCCGTCGCGGATGAACGTCGGCTCGACGATCCGGGCCACGTGTTCCAGCACGTCGTCGGGGTACGCGGCGCGCAGCAGGGGATCGAGGAAGATCCGGTTGTGTAGGCCGTCGACCAGGCGGACCGCCGCCGCGTCCGCGGCGCTGTCCGCGTCGGCCGCGCGCACGTCGGCCGGGTTGACCGTGATCCCGACGGTCCTGGCGCCGGCGGCGCGCAGCGCGCGGGCCGCCAGGCCGTGCCCGAGCAGCAGATGGTGTACGGCGGCGAAGGCCGCCCCCGCGTCCTGCTCGCCGGGGGCGTGCACCCCGTTGCCGTAGCCGAGGTAGGACGAGCACCACGGCTCGTTGAGCGTGGTCCAGGTGGGGATCCGGTCGCCGAGGCGGGTGTGCACCGCCGTGGCGTACGTGGCGAAGTGCTCGGCGGTCTCCCGGTTGGTCCAGCCGCCCCGGTCCTGGAGGGCCTGCGGCAGGTCCCAGTGGTAGAGCGTGACGATGGGGTCGATGCCCCGGGCCAGCAGCGCGTCGGTCAGCCGGTCGTAGAAGTCCAGGCCGCGCGGGTTGACCGGGCCGGTGCCGTCCGGCTGGATCCGGGGCCAGGCCACCGAGAAGCGGTACGCCCCGAGCCCCAGCTCCGCCATCAGCGCCACGTCGTCGGCGTACCGGTGGTAGTGGTCGCAGGCCACGTCGCCGGTGTGCCCGTGGTGGACCTTGCCCGGCGTACGGCTGAAGGTGTCCCAGATCGACGGCCCGCGGCCGTCGTCGGTGGCCGCGCCCTCGATCTGGTACGCGGCGGTGGCCGCCCCCCAGACGAAGTTGTCGGGGAATCGCAGAGTGCTCACGCCTTGACCGCACCTTCCATGATGCCGCCGATGATCTGGCGGCCGAACAGGACGAAGACCAGCAACAACGGGAGGGTGGCGATGGCTGTCCCCGTGAACACCTGCGACATGTCCGTGTAGTACCCGTCGGACAGGGTGCGCAGGGCCAGCTGCACGGTCGGGTTCTCCGGGTCGTTGAGGACAGCGTACGGCCAGAGGAAGTCGTTCCAGGTCGTCATGAACGTGAGCAGCCCGAGTACGGCGGCGGCCGGGCGCAGCGCCGGCAGCACCACGTTCCAGTAGATCCGCGCCGTGTTGCAGCCGTCCACCCGGGCCGCCTCGATCAGCTCGTTGCTGACCGCCTGGCCGGCGTACTGCCGCATCATGAACACCCCGAAGCCGGTGACCAGCGCCGGCACGATCACCGCCGGCAGCCGGTCGTTCCAGTTCAGCTTCGTCATCAGCAGGTAGAGCGGGATGACGCCGAGCTGGGTGGGCACCATCATCGTCGCGATGATCACCATGAGCAGCGCGTTGCGCCCCCGGAACCGCAGCTTGGCGAAGGCGAACCCGGCCAGGGTGGAGAAGAAGACCACCGAGACCGTGACCGTGGTCGCCACGATCGCCGAGTTGACCAGGCCGGCGACGAAGTACGCGTCGGTGTTGTTGAGCAGCCGGGACACGTTCGCGCCGAAGTTGCCGCCGGGGGTGACCGGGGGCGGTAGCTGGCCCATCGCGTCGTTGGAGCGGCTCGCCACCACGAACATCCAGTAGATCGGGAAGATCGACAGGACCCCGGCGGCGATCAGCGCGGCGTAGGTGAGCCGGCTGGCGGCCCAGAGGCGGGTCATCGCGCTACCTCCTTGGACTTCGCGTCCTCCTTCGGGGGCTTCGCGCCGCCGAGCCGGCGCAGGAGCAGCACGTTGATCGCCGCGACGACCGCGATCAGCGCGAAGAGCAGCCACGCCACCGCCGAGCCGTACCCGAAGTTGTAGTGGGGTGCGAAGGCGTTCTCGAACATGTACATGGTCACGGTCTGCGACTCCCGTAGCGTCCCGCCCCGGATCGGGTTGGTCCCGGAGTGGAACAGCCGGGGCTCGGTGAAGAGCTGGAGCCCGCCGATGGTGGAGATGATGACGGTGAAGATGATCGTCGGCTTGAGCAGCGGCACGGTGATCGACCAGAACTGCCGCGCCCGGCCGGCCCCGTCGATCGCGGCCGACTCGTACAGGTCGCGCGGGATGGCCTGCATCGCCGCGAGGAAGATCAGCGCGTTGTAGCCGGTCCACCGCCAGTCGACCATGGTGGAGATGGCCACCCAGGATGCGAACCGGTTCGACTTCCACGCGATCGCGTCGATGCCGACCAGGTCGAGCAGCCAGTTGACCATGCCGAACTCGCGACCGAAGAGCACCCCGAAGACGATCGCGACCGCGGCGGTCGAGGTGATGTTCGGGATCAGCACCGCCATCCGGAACGTCGTGCGGGCCCGCAGCTGCCGGTTGAGCAGGTTGGCCAGCCAGAGCGCGGCCAGCAGCTGCGGGATGGTGGAGATGACGAAGATGCCGAGGGTGTTGACGACGGCGTGCCAGAAGTCGGCGTCGGCCAGCAGCCGGCTGTAGTTCTCCAGCCCGACGAACGGGTGGTTGCTGCCGAGCAGGTCCCAGTCGTGCAGGGAGACCCAGAAGGTGTAGATCAGTGGATACGCCCCGAACACCCCGAAGAGCACGAAGAACGGGGCGATGAACAGGTAGGGCGAGTACTTCGTGTCGAGGCGGCTGAACCGCATCGCCGGCGGGCGCCGGCCGGTGCGGGGCGCCGGTGCGACCGGCGGACGCGCGTCGAGCTGGACGGTCATGCCCGGACCACTCCTTTCCCGGGTGCGGGCGGGACCGGCGCCCCCGGCGCCCGCCCGCCCGCATCCCCGGCTCGGGCTACTTGGCGGCGGCCTTCTTGGCGTTGTTGACCGCGTCCGTCCAGCCCTGGTCGGGCTTGCGCTGACCCAGCTCCACCGTCCGGACGGCGTTCTCGACCTCCGTGCGTACGGCCTGGTTCTTCGGTCCCATGTAGACGGGCTTCAGGGTCTTGGCGCCCTCGCCGAAGATTTGCCCGACAGGGGCGTCGGAGAAGTACGCGTTCTTGGCCTCGACGATCGCGGGGTCGGCCAGCGCCTGCGGCGAGGAGGGCAGCGGGCCCTTGGCCTTGAACGCCCCGATCTGGCCCTTGGCGCTGGTCAGGAACTTCGCCAGCTCGATCGCCTCGGCGCGGTGCTTGCTCTGGGTCGGTACGGCGAGCCACGACCCGCCCCAGTTGCCGCCGTTGCCGGGCACCCGGGCGATGTCCCACTTGCCCTTGGCCTCGGCGCCGGCGTTGCCCTCGATGACGCCGGTCATCCAGGCCGGGCAGGCGATGGTGGCGAACTTGGCCTGCTTGAAGGCCGACACCCACTCCTCCGACCAGGAGCCGTACTTGCCGGAGAGGCCGGAGTCGACGATGTCCATCGTGGTGTCCCAGGCCTGGCGCACCGCCGGGTTGCTGTCCACCACCAGGTTGTCGCTGGTGTCGTAGTAGTGGTAGCCCTGCGCGTTGCCCGCCGTCTGGAGCACGATCGTGTTGAAGATGTTGGTCGCGGCGTCCAGGAACGCCGCGCCGGTGTTCTTCGCCTTGAACTGCTCGCCGACCTTGATGTAGTCCTGCCAGGTCGGCCAGAGCTTCGAGACCGCCTCGCGGTCGGTGGGCAGGCCGGCCTTGGCGAACAGGTCCTTGCGGTAGCACATGGCCATGCCGCCGACGTCGGTGCCCAGGCCGATCAGCTTGCCGTCCTTGGTCTTGCCGCCCTCCCACTTCCACTCCAGGAAGTTGCCCTGGAGTTCGGCGCCGCCGTGGTCGAGCAGGTTGACGAAGTTGTCGGGGTTGGCCTTGTACTCGACCATCAACCCCTCTTCGATGGCGACGACGTCGCCCGCGCCCTTGCCGGCGGCGAGCCACTGGGTCAGCTTCGGCGAGTAGTCGTCGAGGTTGGTGCCCGTGCCACGCTCGACGATCTTCACGTTCGGGTGGCTGGCCATGTATTCCTTGTAGAGCTCTTCGTAGCCGAACTGGCTGAACACGTCGACGGTCAACGTGATCTTGCCGTCCTCGGCAGGTTCGTCGCCGGCGCAGCCGGCGGTGGCGAGCAGCGCGCTGGCGGCGACGAGGGCCACCGCCGCGAGGCGGCGGCGCGGAAAGACACCCATTTCGGTCGGACCCCTCTCAGGTCGTCTGAGGTGGTGAGGCAGGTGGTGGAGCAGAGCTGAGAGAGCGCTCTCACGACAGGGTGGTGGTTGGGTCCCGCCGGTGTCAAGAGAGCGCTCTCCGCAGTTCTGAGGGGTCGGACGCGAAGAGAGTGGCCGCCTGTGCCGGGCGGCCACTCTCTCAGGACGTGCGGTGGGACTACGCGGAGCCCTCGGGGCCCGGCTCCGCGCGGCGGGGCTCAGCCGACGCGGAGGCCCTCCAGCAGGCTGCGGTCGCCGGCCACGTCGAGCGTGTCGAGGCCGAGCCGGCCCCAGAGCGCCAGCAGCAGGTCGCTCGCGGTGCCGCTCACCTGCGCCCGCGCGTGGTGGTCGTCGTGGTCGAAGATGGTGGCCGTGTCGAGCAGGGCCACACCCTCGCCGCGCAGCCGCAGGAACCACTCCTGGCCGGCGTCGACGGCCGAGAGCTGCACGACCCCGCGCCACTGGCCCGCCGTGCGGCGCCGGCCGGCCGGCAGCCAGGTGTCCAGGATCTCGCTCACCCCGTCGGCGGCGAGCTTCGCCTCGACCGGCTCGCCCGCCGCGATGGCGAGCTGGGCGTCCCAGCGGTGCACCGCGGTCTCGTGCGCCATCCGGCGCGGCCAGAAGCCCGCCCTCTTCGGCTGCGGCGCCCAGTTCCACGCCGGGGCCTCCGGGTCGAGGCCGTCGAAGAGGGTCATCAGCTGGTCGTACGCCTGCTGCCAGAGCTGGAGCGGGGCGACGCCGGGCTCCGGCTCGACCGGCTCGGACCTCCCCGGCGACGGGGTGGTGGCGCCGGAGCCGGCGAACGAGTGCACCCAGCGGTAGATGGAGGTCAGGTGCAGCGTCAGGTCGGCGACGGTCCAGCCGGGACAGGACAGCACCGGTGTCTCCGGCGGCGCCTCCGCCACGGCTGCGGCGAACGCCGGGCCCTCCGCCCGGAGCGCTCCCATCCAGAAGTCCTTCGTGCCATGCAGTCTGCTCATCGCCATCCTCCTGGGGGTGACCGGGCCACCAGTGGGCGCCGCGGCTACCCCTCAGCCTAGGGTGAAAGGCGTGTCAGACGTCTACGCCCAGCCGACAACCGGAACCGAACCCGCCACGACGTGCGACCTGGCGCGATACACGACGCTACGCCTGGGCGGTCCGGCCGGCCGCGTCGTCGCCGGCACCGACGCCGACGGGATCGTCCGGGAGGTGCGGCAGGCGGCCGAACGCGACGAGCAGGTCCTGCTCCTCGCCGGCGGCAGCAATGTCGTGATCGGCGACGCCGGTTTCCCCGGCACCGTGGTCCTGGTGCGCTCCCGGGGCCTGCGGGTCGTCGCCGAGGACGCCGACAGCGTCACCGTACGCGTCGAGGCGGGCGAGCCCTGGGACGAGCTGGTCGCCGCCACCGTGGCCAACGGCTGGTCCGGCCTGGAGTGCCTCTCCGGCATCCCCGGCTCCACCGGCGCCACCCCCATCCAGAACGTCGGCGCGTACGGGCAGGAGGTCGCCGAGACCATCACCGGCGTGCAGGTCCACGACCGGGTCGACGGGACGGTCGGGCGGATCGCCGCCGCCGACTGCGGCTTCGCATACCGCTCCAGCATCTTCAAGTACAGCGACCGCTGGGTGGTGCTCTCCGTCGACTTCCGGCTCGCCCGCTCGCCGC
Source organism: Micromonospora sp. ZG13 (assembly GCF_059359355.1). NCBI lineage: Bacteria > Bacillati > Actinomycetota > Actinomycetes > Micromonosporales > Micromonosporaceae > Micromonospora > Micromonospora sp. ZG13. The sequence goes on along the minus strand of NZ_JCADBQ010000001.1, from coordinate 615,942 downwards.
TGTCGGGCCCGGTGCGCTACGCGGAACTGGCCCGGGCGCTCGGCGTGCAGGTGGGGGAGCGGGTGCCGCTGGCCGACGCCCGGGCCACGGTCCTGCGGCTGCGCGCCGGCAAGGGCATGGTGCTCGACCCCGCCGACCCGGACACCCGCTCGGTCGGCTCGTTCTTCACCAACCCCGTGCTGGACGTCGCCGCGTACGAGCTGCTGTGCGAGCGCGCCGCCGACATCGGCGAGCCGCCCGCCTGGCCGGGCGCGGGTGACGTGGTGAAGGTCAGCGCGGCCTGGCTGATCGACAAGGCCGGCTTCGGCAAGGGCCACCCGGGGCCGGAGGGCGTCGCCATCTCCAGCAAGCACACCCTCGCCCTGACCAACCGCAGCGGCACCGCCAGCACCGCGTCCCTGGTCGAGCTCGCCCGGGAGATCCGCGACGGCGTGCACCACCGCTTCGGCGTCACCCTCCACCCCGAACCGATCCTCATCAACTGCACCATCTGACCCCGCCCTCCCGCCCTCCCGCCCGCGCCGCCGGTCCCGTGCCGGGCGGGGTCAGGGTGCGGTGGTGGGGGCGATCCGGGGCCAGGGGAGGGTCAGTTCGCCGTGGCGCCAGCGGCGGGGGCCGTCGAGGATCGGCCAGCCCGCCTCGCGGACGGCGGAGACCGCGCGCAGCCAGCGTTGGCGGGGGCCGTACGGGGCGTAGCCGGCGGCGGCCTGCCAGGCGTCGTCGAGGGCACGGATCAGGTCGTGGATCCGCTCGCCGGGGACGTTGCGGTGGATCAGCGCCTTGGGCAGCCGTTCCGCCAGCTCCGCCGGGGTGTCCAGGGTGGTGAGCTTCGCGGCCAGGGTGAGCGTACGGGGGCCGTCGGCGTCGATCAGCAGCCAGCCGCCGAGCCGCCCCAGCTCGTCGCAGGTGCCCTCGACCAGCAGCCCGCCCGGAGCCAGCCCCACGGTCATGGTGCGCCAGGCGTCGGCGACCTCGTGCTCGTCGTACTGGCGCAGCACGTTGAACGCGCGGACCAGGGCGGGGCGCAGCCCGGCCAGCTCGAACCCGCCCCGGGCGAAGGTGAGCCCGGGCGGGTCGGCGGACGGCTGGGCGGCGGCGACGCGCACCGGATCGATCTCCAGCCCGACGACCCGTACGTCGGGGCGGACGGCGGTCGCGAGCCGGGTACGCAGTTCGACGGCGGTCACCGGGCTGGCGCCGTAGCCGAGGTCCACCACCAGCGGGTCGGCCGCCCCGCGCAGCGCCTCGCCGCAGGTCTCGACGATCCAGTTGTCCACCCGGCGCAGCCGGTTGGGGTTCGTGGTACCCCGGGTGACCACGCCCAGCGGACGGTGCCGCGCCGTGCCCGCCATCGTCGGTGACCGTCCGGGCCGGCTCAGCCGACCCGGTGCACCTTGTGCTGGGCGGCCTGGGCCAGCGGGCGTACGACGAGTCGGTCCACGTTGACGTGCTGCGGGCGGGTCGCGCACCAGGCGACGCAGTCGGCGACGTCCTCGGCGACCAGCGGTTCGGCGACCCCGGTGTAGACCGCAGCGGCCCGCTCGGCGTCCCCGGCGAAGCGGACCAGCCCGAACTCGTCGGTGCGGACCATGCCGGGGTCGATCTCGATGACCCGCACCGGTCGGCCGCAGAGTTCCAGCCGCAGCGTGCCGGCGATCGCCGTCTGCGCGTGCTTCGCGGCGGCGTAGCCGCCCCCGCCCTCGTACACGGTGAAGCCGGCGGTCGAGGAGACGACCACGATGGTGCCGGCCCCGGACGCCTCCAGCGCGGGCAGCAGCGCCTGGGTGACGCGCAGCGTGCCGAGCACGTTGACGTCGTACATCCACTGCCAGTCGCCCACGGACCCGGACTCGACCGGATCCAGGCCGCGCGCGCCGCCGGCGTTGTTGACCAGCAGCGTCACCGGGCCCAGGGCCGCCGCCGCGTCGGCCAGGCCGGCCACCGACTCGTCGGAGGTGACGTCGCAGGCCACGGCGGTGGCCGCGCCGCCGGCGCCCTCGATCTCGGCCACCAGGGCGGCCAACCGGTCGGTACGCCGCGCGGCGGCGAGCACGTGGAAGCCCTCGGCGGCGAGGCGGCGGGCGGTGGCCGCCCCGATCCCGCTGGACGCTCCGGTGACGACGGCGACAGAGGTCATCCGGTCATTCTCCCCGCGGTACCGGGACGAATGCCGGCGGCGCGGTGATGAGGTCCGTCACGCCCGGGGGTCGTCCCGGCGCATTAGGTATGCCCGATGGGGAAGATGACATCGGCCGAGGACGTTGTCCGTTAAGCGCCGGGCGTGCCGACGGCATAAACCGTGACAAAGGGAGCGGACGTGGCGGAGTTGCACACCGGTGTGGGTCGTCAGCGCGGTGCGCGACCGTGGCCCCGCCCCCGGCGGATCGCGACGCTCTCGGTACACACCTCCCCTCTGCACCAGCCGGGCACCGGCGACGCGGGGGGGATGAACGTATACATCCTGGAAATCGCCCGCCGGCTGGCGGAGGCTGACGTCGAGGTGGAGATCTTCACCCGGGCCACCTCCGGCGACCTCCCCCCGGTGGTCGAGACGGCCCCGGGCGTGCACGTCCGGCACGTCCCGGCGGGGCCCCTGGAGGGGCTCACCAAGGAGGAGTTGCCGGGGCAGCTCTGCGCGTTCACCGCGGGCGTGCTCCGCGCCGAGGCGGCCCGTCCGCCGGGCCACTACGACCTGATCCACTCCCACTACTGGCTCTCCGGGCAGGTCGGCTGGCTGGCCAAGGAGCGCTGGGGGGTGCCGTTGGTGCACACCGCGCACACCCTGGCGAAGGTCAAGAACGCCCAGCTCGCCGCCGGTGACCGGCCCGAGCCGAAGGCGCGCGTCATCGGCGAGGAGCAGGTGGTCGCCGAGGCCGACCGGCTGGTCGCGAACACGACGGTCGAGGCCCGTGACCTGATCGACCGGTACGACGCCGACCCGGCCCGGGTCGCGGTGGTCGAGCCCGGTGTGGACCTGGACCGGTTCCGCCCGGCCCCCGGCGACCGCGACCGCGTCGTCGCCGACGCCCGTCGGCGCCTCGGGCTGCCCGCCACCGGGTACGTGGTGGCCTTCGTCGGCCGCATCCAGCCGCTGAAGGCCCCGGACGTGCTCATCCGCGCGGTGGCCGCGTTGCGCGAGCGCGACCCGGGGCTCGCCGACGAGGTGACCGTGGTGATCTGCGGGGGCCCCAGCGGCAGCGGGCTGGACCGCCCGACCGCCCTGATGGAGCTGGCCGCGACGCTCGGCGTCGCCGACCGGGTGCGTTTCCTGCCCCCGCGCACCGGCGACGACCTGCCCGCCCTGTACCGGGCCGCCGACCTGGTCGCGGTGCCGTCGTACAACGAATCCTTCGGCCTGGTCGCGCTGGAGGCACAGGCCTGCGGTACGCCGGTGGTGGCCGCCGCCGTCGGCGGCCTCGTGACCGCCGTCCGGGACCAGGTCAGCGGCGTGCTCATCGACGGCCACGACCCGGCCGACTGGGCCCGTACGCTCGCCCGCCTGCTGCCGGCCCGGCTCCGCCGCGCCGAGCTGGCCCGGGGCGCTGCGCGGCACGCCCGCAACTTCTCCTGGCACCGCACCGCCTCCGGGCTGCTCACCGTCTACGGCGAGGCGATCGCCGCGCACCGGTCCCGGCTCGCCTCCGAGCTGGCCTGCGGGCCGGCGATGTCCTGCTCCTGGTGACCGACCGGGCCGGGCCGCCGTCGCCCGGTGCCAGGGCGGTGGCGGCCGTAGAGTGGATCCGATGAGCGGGAAGAGCGATCTTGCGGCCCTGATCGAGTCGGTCTGCGACGAGCGGGAACTGGCCTGGGAGTCGACCGGCCCGGGCTCGTACGCGGTCACGCTGCCGGGCACCCACAAGCTGAAGACGATCTGCAACCTGATCGTCGGCGAGCACGCGCTGCGGATCGAGGCGTTCGTGATGCGCCAGCCGGACGAGCGCCGCGAGGAGCTGTGGGCCTGGCTCCTCCAGCGCAACGCCCGCATGTACGGCGTGTCGTTCTCCGTCGACGCGGTCGGCGACGTCTACCTGACCGGCCGCGTCAACCCCGCCGGGATCGACGCCGACGAGCTGGACCGGCTGCTGGGCGCGGTGCTGACGTACGCCGACGAGTCCTTCGACACGATGCTGGAGATCGGCTTCGGCAGCTCGATCCGGCGGGAGTGGGAGTGGCGGGTCAAGCGGGGCGAGTCCACCGCGAACCTCGCGGCGTTCGCGCACCTCTTCGAGCCGTCTCCGGCCGCCGCCGATTCCGGCCAGCCGGCCGCCGCCGATCCCGGCCAGCCGGCCGCCGCCGGGCAGTCCGGCGACGCCTCGGGCACAGGTGCCCGGGTCGGAGGTTCGGACCGGTCCTGACGGGTATGCCGCACCGCGCGGTGCGGCACTGGGACCCGCCGCGCGCCGAGGACCAACTGTCGAGGAGCGTGAGCGTCCCATGGCTCAGCGGAACAGCTCAGGTCGCGGCGGGACTGCGACCAGGACGAAACGGCAGGCGGGCAACCAGACCCCGAACACCCCGACGATCTCCGAATCCGAGATCTCCCGGATGAAGGTGGACGAGATCCGGGGGCAGCTCCGCAAGCGCGGGGTCTCCGGCATCTCCGCCCTGCGCAAGCCGGAACTGGTGAAGACGCTGGCGAAGACCCTGCGGGCGGAGCGTCCGGCGGGCGGCGCCGCGCGTCGCAGCACCGGGCCGGCCGGTCGGGCGACGGGCACCCGGGCGTCCGCCGGGCGGGCCGCCGCCACCAAGAAGGCCGCGTCGGGCCGGGCGGCGGGCAAGGCCGCACCGGGCCGGGCGCAGGCGGCGAACAAGGCCGCCCCGGCGAAGAAGGCGGCGGCGAAGAAGGCCCCGGCCAGGAAGGCCGCCGCGAAGGCGGCCCCGGCCAGGAAGACCACGTCGGCGGCCCGGAAGGCCGCGCCGGCCCCGGCGCGGGCGGGCACGCCTCGCGGGGGCACGACGACCGGCGTACGGACCGGGCGGAGCACCTCGCGGTCGGTGCGTTCCTCGCAGCTCATCTCGTCCACCGCTGATCGGCCGGAGCGTCCGGGCCGCAGCCTGGTGACCACCAACCACGAGGTGATCCAGCGCTGGGCGCGGGAGCGTGGCGCCAAACCGGCGACGATCGCGGGCACCGAGCGGGCGGGGCGGGCCGGCGTGCTCACCTTCAACATGCCCGGTTACCGGGAGAGCAGCCGGATCCGCGAGATCACCTGGGGCGAGTGGTTCCGCACCTTCGACGAGCGGAAGCTGAACCTGATCTACCAGGAGCAGTTGCGTGACGGCCGGCCGAGCAACTTCTTCCGTACGGAATCGCCCGATCGTGAGGACGGCTGACGTGTTTCGGGGAATGGCGGGCGGGTAAGCGCTGTTCGGCTGACCGAGACCGGAACAGCGGTCACCCCCCGGGTGGGACACCGGAGCTGTGACCAGCGAGACAGCCCATTCAGGTTGTCTTCGTAATACCGGGCGAACTAACTTTATTGCACCGCGCCACGCTTGGAACCGTTCGGGGGAGCGGTGGATCGATCAGATCCGTGCACCGAGTGAGGCGCAGGGGACGGGTGGAACAACACCGTTGGGGGACGGTGGCCACCTGTTTGGACCGGCGGCGCGAGCGGGCGACGCCTACGGGGGTGGGCTTCGCCCGCCGCCGCCGGTCATACGGTGCGAGCGCCCATCGCGATCACGAGTCGCGGTGGGCGTTCTGCTGTCCGGCCCTCTCTCGCGGGCCCCTCGGCGCGATGCCGGCGGCAAGCCTCGACCCCCGGGTCACCGCACGGCGGTGGGGGCCGGGGACGGGAGGGGGGCGGAGCGGCGGCGGAGGGCGGCGACGCGCCGTTCGCGGGGCGGGCCGGCCAGCAGGTGGCAGCCGGCGGCCAGCAGTCCCAGCCCGCCGACGATCAGCCAGTGCCGGTCCCCGAGGTACTGGAGGCTGACCCCGCCGAGGGTGGGCGCCACGAACGACGCCGCCGGGAACGCCAGGTAGAACACCGACTGGTAGCGGGCCCGCAGCTCCAGCGGGGCGAGGTCGGCGTTGATCTGCGCGTTGGGCGGTGCGGCGAGCATCTGGCCGACGGTCCAGACCACCGCCGCCGCCAGGTAGACCACCACGTCGTCGGCGAACGCGAGGGTGGCGAAGCCGATCGCCAGCAGCGCGGTGGAGACGGCCAGGACGCGATCCTTGCGGTGCCGTTCGATCAGCCGTGGCACGAAGAGCTGCCCGAGCACGATCAGGACCCCGCCGAGCGCCACCACCGCGCCGTACGCCGACGGGCGCAGGCCGTCCGACCGCATCGCCAGGGGCATGATCGTCGACGTCTGCATGGTCAACACGGCCAGGACGAAGGTCAGGCCGACGAAGGTGAGGAACGTGCGGTCGGTCAGCGCGGTGTGCAGCCCCGGCTGCCGTTGCCGCCCCGCCCGCCCCAGCCACCGGGCCCGCCGCTGCCGCCCCACTGCCCCGCCGCCGACCGCCGCCGACCGAAGGTCTTGGACGCCATCCGTCCGGTCGGAACGGGAACTGTCCAAGATCGGCGGAAGGCCGGCGGGGCGGCGGGGGAGCGTCTCCGGGACCTTCCACGCGATGACCGCCGCCGCCAGCACGGTGGCGGCGGCATCGACCAGGAAGAGCGCCACGAAGCTCGCCTCGGCGAGCAGGCCGGCCAGCAGCGAGGCCACGGCCATGCCCAGGTTGAACGCCCAGAACTGGAGGTTGAAGGCCCGGGAGCGGCGCCGCTCGGGCACCACGTCGACGATCGCCGCCACGAAGGCGGGACTGGGCATCGAGTGCGCCACCCCGACCAGGGCGGCGAGCGCGGCGATCATCGCCAGGTGCCGGCTGAAGGCCAGCCCGACCATCAGCCCGGCGGTGGCGAGGTGGGCGGCGAGCAGGGTGGACCGCCGCCCCCACCGGTCGGCCAGCACCCCGCCGAGCAGCACGCCCGCCGCCCCGCCCAGCCCGTACGCCCCGACGACCGTCCCGGTGAGCGCCTCGCTCGCGCCCCGCGCGTCGGTCAGGTAGAGCGACAGGAAGAGCATCGCGAAGGCGCCGGCCCGGTTGATCAGAAGCCCGGCCCAGAGGTACCAGAAGGTGGCGGGGAGCCCACCCGCGGTGTCGTCCAGCCAGCGGCGCAACCCCCGCACCGGTCCTCCCGACAGTTTTGTTTCCTAACCGAACCGCCCTAGACCGTAGGAAGCCGTCGGCCGGCGCGCCAGGGTGTCGCTGGTCACCGCCCTGCCGGCTGCTCCGCGCCCGTTACGCCCGGGCGTCGACCGTCGCCGGCTCGGCGGGTGCCGTCGCTGCCGCCTCGGCCGCCTGCGGGGCGGGCGACTGGATCGCCACCACCGGTACGGCGGGACCGGTGGCCGCCCGCAGCGTCGTGGCCCGCCGCTCCCGGGTCGGGCCGGAGACCAGGTGGGCGACCGCCATCAGCGCGCCGATGGCGGCGCAGCCGAGCCAGAGCTGGGCGTTGCCGGCCTGCTCCCGGACGAGGCCGCCGAGGACCGGCGCGATCGCGGCGGCCCCCTGCCAGGAGAGCGAGAAGACCCCCTGGTAGCGGCCGCGCAGCTCGGCGGGGGAGAGTTCGGCGATCAGGGTGGCGTTGGACGGCGAGTTGAGCATCTCGCCGACCGTCCAGATCAGCACGGTCAGGCCGTAGAACCAGGCGGTGTCGGCGAAGGCGGTGAGCCCGAACCCGACGCCCATCACCACCGACGCGAGGGCGAGCACGTGCGACCGGCTCCGGCCCCTGATCAGCCGGGGTACGAAGAGCTGCCCGACCACGATCAGCACCCCGTTGAGCGCGATCACCGAGCCGTAGGTGGTGGGGCTGAGACCGGAGTCGCCCATGGCGATCGGCAGCATCGAGATGTGCTGGAGGAAGATCAGCGCCGCGAACAGGTTGAGCGTCACGAAGCCGAGGAAGACCCGGTCGCGCAGGATGGTGCGCAGCGCCCCGGCCGGCGCGCCGGCGCCCTTGTGGCCGTTGCCGACGACGGGGGGCCGCCGGGTCTCGCCGACCTTGACGAAGATGATCAGCGCGGTGATCACGGTGGTGGTCGCGTCGACCACGAAGAGCAGCAGGAAGCCGGCCTCGGCGGCGAGGCCGGCGAGGATGGCCGCGCTGGCGAAGCCGAGGTTGATCGCCCAGTAGTTCAGCGAGAAGGCCCGCAGCCGGTCCTTCTCGGGCACCACGTCGATCACCATCGCGCCGAAGGCGGGCCGGGCCGCCTCGGCGAACATGCCGAGCAGCAGGGCGCCGAGCGCGACGGCCCACAGTTCCCGCGCGAAGCCGAGGGCGAGCATCATGGCGGCCGCGCCGAGATGCGAGGTGAGCAGGGTGGGCCGTCGGCCCCAGCGGTCGCTCAGGGTGCCGCCGGCGGTGGTACCGACCGCGCCGCCGACGCCCCACAGGCCGAGCACCAGCCCCGCCTGGGCCGGGGAGAAGCCGCGCTCCTGCGTCAGGTAGATGGCCAGGAAGACCAGGACGAACGAGCCGAGCCGGTTGATCAGGGTGCCGGCCCACAGGTACCAGAAGGTGACCGGCAGGCCGCCGGTGGTCTCCCGGAACCAGCCCTGCATCGTCCGCACGTCGGCGCCCCCGCCCGTAATGACCGTCTTGATTGTTGCGCCTTACAACCTAGTGCCAGGCCGGATCTCCGGGCAGCGCATTTTCCACGTGGTGGTCGTCACGACCACTGCCCGCGCGTCGTCCGACGGCGTGCGGCAGGATGATCGGCATGACTGCTAGCGAGGGGCCCACCGTCGGGACGCTGGTCCTGCTGCGGCACGGCGAGAGCGACTGGAACGCCAAGAACCTCTTCACCGGCTGGGTCGACGTCGACCTGACGGAGAAGGGCGAGACCGAGGCGCGCCGCGGCGGCGAACTGCTGCGCGAGCACGACCTGCTGCCGGACGTGGTGCACACCAGCGTGATGCGCCGCGCGATCCGCACCGCCGAGTTGGCGCTGAACGCCGCCGACCGGCACTGGATCGCGGTGCGGCGGTCGTGGCGGCTCAACGAGCGGCACTACGGCGCCCTCCAGGGCAAGAACAAGAAGCAGACCCTGGAGGAGTACGGCGAGGAGCAGTTCATGCTCTGGCGCCGCTCGTACGACACCCCGCCGCCGCCGATCGCCGACGACGACGAGTTCTCGCAGGTCGGCGACCCGCGCTACGCGCTGCTGCCGGGCGAGCTGATGCCCCGCACCGAGTGCCTCAAGGACGTCGTCGAGCGGATGCTGCCGTACTGGTACGACTCGATCGTGCCGGACATCCTGGCCGGCCGCACGGTGCTGGTGGCCGCGCACGGCAACTCGCTGCGCGCCCTGGTCAAGCACCTGGACCAGATCTCCGACTCCGCGATCGCCAAGCTGAACATCCCCACGGGCATCCCGCTGCGCTACGACCTGGACCCGCAGCTGCGCCCGCTCACCATGGGTGGCACCTACCTGGACCCGGCCGCCGCGAAGGCGGCCGCTGCCGCCGTGGCCAACCAGGGCCGCTGACCCAGGCACGCAAGGGGCCCCTTCCCGGCGCGGTTGCGCGGGGGAGGGGCCCTTCGCGTACGGCTCAGTTCGCCGTGGGGGTGGTCTGCCCGGTGATCAGGTAGACCACGTGTTCGCCGGCGTTGACGGCGTGGTCGGCGAAGCGCTCGTAGAAGCGGCCGAGCAGGGTGGCGTCGATGGCGGTCTCCACCCCGTACGGCCAGTCCTCGCCGAGCAGCAGCCCGAACAGGCTGCGGTGCAGGTCGTCCATGGCGTCGTCGTCGCCGTCGAGTTCGGCGGCGAGGTCGGCGTCGGGCTTGGCGAGCACCGAGCCGATCTTGATGGCCATCCGGTCGGCGATGGCCGCCATGTCGGTGAAGGTCGGTCGCAGCTCCGCCGGAACGGCCGGCGAGGGGTGCCGGCGCAGGGCGGTCTTGGCGACGTGGTCGGCCAGGTCGCCCATCCGCTCCAGGTCGGCCGCGACGTGCAGCGCGGTGATCATCGCGCGCAGGTCGGAGGCGACGGGGGCCTGCCGGGCGAGCAGGTCGCAGACCCGCTCCTCGACGTGCCGGTAGAGCTCGTCGATCTCGGCGTCCCGCTCGATCACCGTCTCGGCCGCCCGGCGGTCCGCGGTGAGCAGGGCGCGGGTGGCCTGCCGCATCGCGGCCCGGACCCCCTCCGCCATGTCCACCAGCAGCTGGCTGACGATCTGCAGGTCAGCCCGGAACTCGTCGCGCATTGTCACGTCCTGTGGTCGGTGGTCGCCGGCCCGGGAGGCCGGCGGGGAGCAGGTGCGCCGCCCACGGTAGGTCGGACGGGGGGACCCGAGGTGAACCCCGGTGAACGACGCTCGGCGCGGGAGTGAACTTTCCCGGAAGTGAAGGTGATTCATCCCATTTGTGGTGGTTGCCAGGTTAACAATGACCCTACGATCGCCGGGTGGAATGGGCGGTGACGGTCGCGGTGGCCGTGGGACTGGCGGTCGGGCTGATCGCCGGGGTGCTGCTGCCCCGGTTCGTCCCGGCGCTGGGCGAGCGCGCCACGCGGGCGGGGAGCCGGTCCGGCTTCCCCAACACCTCCGGGAGGCTCCCGATAGCCGAGGATCCGCAGTCCGGGATCGGTCGCCGGACCATCGATTCGCTGCGGGCCGGCGTGGTCGTACTCGACCCCGACGACCTGCCCGTCCTGGTCAACCCGGCCGCCCGCGCGATGGGGCTGCTCCGCACCGGCCCCACCCAGGGCTCGATCGCCGCCCACCCCCTGATCCGTACGCTCGCCGGGCAGGTGCGGCGCACCGGCGTGCGGCGCGAGATCGAGCTGGACCTGCCCCGGGGCCGCGACAACGCCGGGGTGAACCCGCTCGGCGTGCACCTGCGGGCGATGGGGATCGGGGCCGGCTTCATCGCCGTCGAGGCGTCCGACGTGACCGAGTCGCACCGGCTGGCGCGCGTCCGGCGCGACTTCGTCGCGAACGTCAGCCACGAGCTCAAGACGCCGATCGGGGCCCTCCAGCTCCTCGCCGAGGCGCTGCTGGACGCCACCGAACCGGCCGGCGCGGGCGCGCCCGACCTCTCCGAGGACCTGGTCGCCGCCCGCCGGTTCGCCGAGCGCATCCAGCACGAGTCGACCCGGCTGGGCCGCCTCGTGCAGGAGTTGCTGGAGCTGACCCGGCTCCAGGGCGCCGAGCCGCAGCCGCCGCCGGAGCCCGTCGCGGTCGAGTGGGTCATCGCCGAGGTGATCGACCGGACCCGCACCTCCGCCGCCGCCCGCCGGATCGAGGTGACCGTCGACGCCGAGCGGGGCCTGACCGTCCACGGCAGCGACACCCAGCTCGCCACGGCCGTGTCCAACCTGGTGGAGAACGCCGTCAACTACTCGGGCGAGGACACCACCGTCCGGATCACCGCACGCGCCACCGACGAACACGTGGAGATCTCCGTCGCCGACCAGGGCATCGGGATCGCCCCGACCGACGTCGACCGGATCTTCGAACGGTTCTACCGGGCCGACCAGGCCCGGTCCCGTTCCACCGGCGGCACCGGCCTGGGGCTGGCCATCGTGAAACACATCGCCGGCAACCATGGCGGAAGGGTGGAGGTGTCGAGCACTCTTGGTGGTGGATCGACGTTCACCCTCCGGCTGCCCACCCGTCCCCCCGACGAGGTCCCGGCGACACCACCCTCCGCTGGGATCGAGGCCGCTCCGGCCGAACTCCGGCAGGCCTGACAGCACATGGAAAGGAAGTCCCGTTGAGCCGCGTTCTGGTGGTCGAGGACGAGGAGTCGTTCTCCGACGCCCTGTCGTACATGCTCCGCAAGGAGGGTTTCGAGGTCTCCGTCGCCGCGACGGGCACCTCCGCCCTCACCGAGTTCGACCGGACCGGCGCCGACATCGTGCTGCTCGACCTGATGTTGCCCGAGATGTCCGGTACCGAGGTGTGCCGGCAGCTCCGGCAGCGCTCGCACGTGCCGATCATCATGGTCACCGCCCGGGACAGTGAGATCGACAAGGTGGTCGGCCTGGAGATCGGCGCCGACGACTACGTGACCAAGCCGTACTCGCCCCGGGAACTGGTCGCCCGGATCCGGGCGGTGCTGCGGCGGCAGAGCGCCGAGGCCGCCGAGTCGGGCGGCCCGACGCTGGCCGCCGGCCCGGTGCGGATGGACATCGAGCGGCACGTCGTGACCGTCGACGGCGCCCCCGTGCAGCTTCCGCTCAAGGAGTTCGAGCTGCTGGAGCTGCTGCTGCGCAACGCCGGCCGGGTGCTCACCCGGGGCCAGCTCATCGACCGGGTCTGGGGGGCCGACTACGTCGGCGACACCAAGACCCTCGACGTGCACGTCAAGCGGCTGCGCTCCAAGGTCGAGCCGGAGCCGTCCGCCCCGCGCTTCATCGTCACCGTGCGGGGTCTGGGCTACAAGTTCGAGCCCTGACCGGCGTACGCACGAAGGGGCCCGCGCCGCACGCGGGCCCCTTCGTCGTCGGTCGGTGTCAGGCGCCGTCGGCGGGGTGCGGGGCGATGAGGCCCTGCCGCCCGCGTGCCCCGCAGACCTCGGCCAGCTTCGCGTACGCGGGGGCGCCGACCAGCGCGGTCAGCTCCGGGCCGTAGGAGACGTACATCGGCTCGGTGCCGACGTGCGCGTCGGTGGAGGAGGTGCACCACCAGTCCAGGTCGTGCCCGCCGGCGCCCCAGCCCCGCCGGTCGAACTCGGAGAGCGTGGAGACCAGCACCTTCGTGTTGTCCGGCCGCTTCACCCACTCCTGGTCGCGGCGGATCGGCAGCTGCCAGCAGACGTCCGGCTTGTATTCCAGCGGATGCACCCCGTCGCGCAGCGCCTGCGCGTGCAGGGCGCACCCGGCGCCGGCCGGGAAGCCGGCGTCGTTGAGGAAGACGCACGGCCCGTCCGCGCCCTGCGTGGCAGTGCGGCGGGCGGAGTTCTTGCCGTCGATGGTGTCGTTCTCGGTCCAGTTCTTGAACCCGCGCCGGAAGTGCTGCCACGTCGCCGGGGTCAGCCGCTTGACCGCGGCCCGGACCCGCTGCTCGTCCTCGGAGTCGGTGAAGAACGCGCCGTGCGAGCAGCAGCCGTCGGCGGCCCGGCCGGCGACGATGCCGTGGCAGCCCCGGCCGTAGACGCACGTCCAGCGGGAGAGCAGCCACGTCAGGTCGGCCCGGATGAGGTGGTTGTCGTCCGCCGGGTCGGTGAACTCGATCCACTCCCGGGGGAAGTCCAGGGGCACCTCGCGGCTGCGCGGGTCGTCCGGGTCGTCCACCAGCACGCGGAGTTCGATCTGGCCTGTCACCCGGCCCAGCGTACGCCCGGCGCCCCCACCGGTCCGCCGAGCCGCGCAATCCGGTTGGCCCTAGTGTCTTCAGCATGCGACTGGGTGTCCTCGACGTCGGTTCCAACACGGTGCACCTGCTGGTGGTCGACGCCCATCCCGGGGCGCACCCCTGGCCGGCGCACTCGGAGAAGGTCGTGCTGCGGCTGGCCGAGCAGATCAGCCCGGACGGTGCGCTCACCGAGGCCGGCGCGGACGGCCTGGTCAAGGCGGTCGGCATGGCCAAGGCGGCGGCCGTCGGGCTCGGCGCCGACGACCTGATCGCGTTCGCCACCTCCGCCGTCCGCGACGCCACCAACGCCGCCGAGGTGCTGGCCCGGGTGCGCGACGAGGCCGGCGTACGCCTGGAGGTGCTGCCGGGCGCGGACGAGGCGCGGCTGACCTTCCTCGCGGTGCGGCGCTGGTTCGGCTGGTCGGCGGGCCGGCTGCTGGTGCTGGACATCGGCGGTGGCTCGCTGGAGATCGCCGCCGGCATCGACGAGGACCCGGCCGTCGCGGTCTCCCTGCCGCTCGGTGCCGGCCGGCTCACCCGTGACCGGCTCCGGGTGGCCCCCGACAGCGCGGCGCCGCCGCCGGCCGAGGCGGTCGACGAGCTGCGGGCGTACGTCGACGGGCTGCTCGAACCGGTCGTCGCGCAGATGACCGAGGTGGGCTGGGAGCGGCCGGTGGCCACCTCGAAGACGTTCCGGACCCTGGCCCGGCTGGCCGGTGCGGCCCCCTCCGGCGCCGGCCTGTGGGCGCCGCGCCGGCTGACCCGCGCCGGGCTGCGGCAGGTGCTCGCGTTCATCCGGCACATCCCGCCGGCCCAGCTCGTCGAGCTGGAGGGGGTCAGTGCCGGCCGGGCGCACCAGCTGCTCGCCGGGGCGGTCGTCGCCGAGGCCGTGCTGCGCCAACTGGACGTGGACGCGCTGGACATCTGCCCCTGGGCGCTGCGCGAGGGCGTCATCCTGCGCCGCCTGGACCAGCTCGGTCCGGTGTGAGTCGGCGGGCCCCGCAGTCGCGAACGGAAGCCGGTCCCGAGTGGGCGCGGGAAGTGTGATCTGGGCGGTTTGCAATCTCTCGTCACGAGGTGTCGATCGATCCCGGCTACCCTCGATGGTGTGACTTCCCGCGTCCCGGTGCTCCTGTCCACGTCCTCGGTCTTCCCTGAGCGGACCGCGGCGGCGTTCCAGCTCGCCGCCGCCCTCGGCTACGACGGCGTCGAGGTGATGGTCTGGACGGACGCCGTCAGCCAGGACGTCGGCGCGCTGCGAGGGCTCGCCGAGCACTACGGCGTCCCGGTGCTCTCGGTCCACGCGCCCTGCCTGCTGGTCACCCAGCGGGTGTGGAGCCCCGACCCGTGGGAGCGGCTGCGCCGCTCGGCGGAGATGGCGGCGACGCTCGGGGCGCCCACCGTGGTGGTGCACCCGCCGTTCACCTGGCAGCGGGACTACGCGCGCGGCTTCGCCGACGGGCTCGCCGCGATCGCCGCCGACTACCCGGACCTGCGCTTCCCGGTGGAGAACATGTACCCGGTCCGGATGGCGGGCCGGCAGTTCGTGCCGTACGTGCCGGGTTGGGACCCGACCGAGACCGGCTACGCCTCCTACACGCTCGACCTGTCGCACTGCGCCGCCTCGCACACCGACTCGCTGGCGATGGCCGACCGGATGGGCGCCGGCCTGGCCCACGTGCACCTCGGCGACGGCACCGGCGAGGGCCGCGACGAGCACCTGGTGCCGGGCCGCGGCACCCAGCCGTGCGGGGAGCTGCTCTCCTCGCTGGCCGGGCGCGGGTTCACCGGCTCGGTCGCCGTGGAGGTCACCACCCGGGGCGCGAAGAGCCGCGCGGTGCGGGAGGCCGACCTGCGGGAGGCGCTGGCGTTCGCCCGCCAGCACCTCGGCACGCCGTCCCCGGTCGACGCCTGAGCCTCGGTCGAGGCGCCGGTCGGGGCCGTCTCCCGGCCGACGCGTGGGGGCCGGCCGGGGACGGGGCGTCAGACGGCCGTGGTGAGCGATTCCTTGGTGCCCGCGCCGGCCTGCTCGCCGATCGCCGCGCGCTTGCGGGCGCGGTGGGCGGCGACGTGCGAGCGGGTGGCGCAGCGTTCCGAGCAGAACCGCCGGCAGCAGTTGGACGAGGTGTCCAGGTAGACGTTGCCGCAGCGCTCGTCGGCGCACACCCCGAACCGGGCGCTGCCGTACTCGCAGAGCCAGACCGACAGCCCCCAGGCCGCGCCGGCCAGGTATTCGGCGCTCACGGAGGCGCCCCGGCTGGTCACGTGCATGTGCCAGTCGCTGGAGTCGTGCCCGGAGATGCGGGGCTGCACCGGGAACGCCTCCAGCATGGCGTTGAGCTCGGTCACCGCCTGGGCGTCCCGCCCGGAGGTGCCGTACTCGAAGACGTCGCGCAACCGCTTCTGCGCCCGCCGGAATGTCGCCAGGTCCCGCTCCGCCACCTCGTCGCGCATCCACGCGTTGTCGTCGGGGAAGAGGGCCCGCAGGTCGTCGAGGTCGTCCAGGCGGGCGTTGACGAGGTCAACGCCGGTCCGGGCGTACGCGTCGAAGTTCACGCCCACAACGGTAGACGACTCAGGGGGCCCGTGGCGCGTCGATGTAGTGCGGCAGGAACCGCGCGTAGCCGTCGGTGATGAGGCTCGCGCTCTCCCGCACCCCCACCCCGGCCGACTCGCCGTCGACGATCCAGCTGCCCAGCACCATCCGGTTGCCGGCGAACTCCGGCAGGGCCCGGAACTCCTGGTAGCACCAGCCCTCGTCGCCGTAGATCCCCGGATTGGTGATCTCGCTGCCGCCGGTGACGATCCGCACCGAGCCGCCCTCCCGGCCGAGCAGCGGCTTGGCCACGTACTCCGTCATGCCGCGCGGCGAGTCGAGGTACGCCGGCAGCAGCAGCTCGTGGCCGGGGTACAGCTCCCAGAGCACGGCGAGCAGCGCCTTGTTGGACAGCAGCAGCTTCCACGCCGGCTCGATCCAGGTCGTCGGGGTGCCCGGCTCCAGCGCCAGCGGCCCGTACGGCTCGGCGAGCATCCACTCCCACGGATAGAGCTTGAAGCAGGTGGTGACCGGCTGGTCGGCCGCGTCGACGAAGCGCCGGCCGTCCCAGCCGATGTGCTGGATCGGCTGGAGCGTGACCTCCAGCCCGGCCTGGCGGGCGGTCTCGGCGAGGTAGCCGGCCGTCATGTGGTCCTCGCCGGACTCCTCCTCGTTCGACCAGAGCACGTGCACCCGGCGGTCGTGCAGGCCCGCGCCGATCTTCGCCCAGGCGCCGACGAGGCGTTCGTGCAGGCTGTTCCACTGGTCCAGCTCCGGCCGGGTGTGCTCCAGCCAGTACCACTGGACGATGCTCGCCTCGACCAGCGCGGTGGGGGTGTCGGCGTTGTATTCCAGCATCTTCGGCGGCCAGCTGCCGTCGTAGGCCAGATCGAAGCGCCCGTAGAGGGTGGGGGGCGCCTCGCGCAGCGACCGGGCCACGGCCTCGGCCGCCCAGTCCGGGATGCCGAACTCGGCGTGCCGGCGGCGGGCGACGACGTGTTCGGCGGCGGCGACCGACATGTGGTGCAGCTCCTCGGTCGCCTCCTCCAGCCGCAGCACCTCGTCCAGCTCGAACGCGTACGCGGCGGTCTCGTCCCAGTACGACATGATGCCGCCGTCGGGCAGCTCGGTGTCGACGTACACCAGGCCCTGGGAACGGATCGTGGCGTCCCAGTCCGGGCGGGGGGTGACCGACTCCCGGCGCACGTCAGCCGCCGCAGGAGGCGAGGTGCGTGCCGAAGCCGCCCCGGTCGGGCACCGCCGCGGCGGTCGGCTCCGGCGCGGCGCGACCGGTGGTCACCACGGGCGCCCGCAGCGCCAGGGCCACCGTGTCGCCGCCGCCCACCGGGCCGAGGGCGCAGTCGTCATCGTCGTCGTCCGAGGTCATGTTGCAGCCGGAGAGGGTGAGCGCGAGGACGGTGAGCGCGCCGAGCTGCACGGAGGCCGACCGGAGCCGGCGGCGGGGGCGTTGTTCCACGTCATCGTTGTAACCGATGGGGGCCACCGCCGTCCCCCCGCGGCTGGTGCCTGTGATGCGGTTGGGACCTGACCTCCGGGGCTGCGCCGCTGCCCCGCGCGGGCCCACCGGCGGGCGTTAGGCTCGATCCATGCTCCGTACCATCATCCTCGCCGCCTCCCGGTCACCCCAGGTCGAGCGGCTCGTCGCGACGGCCCCGTTCACCCGGGACCTCGTCCGCCGGTTCGTCGCCGGCGCCAAGACCGACGACGCGTTGCGCGCGACCCGCGAACTCGTCGACGACGGTCTCGCGGTCACCCTCGACAACCTCGGCGAGGACACCGTCACCCCCGAGCAGGCCACCGCCACCCGTGACGAGTACGTCGGGCTGCTGAAGCTGCTCTCCGGCGCGGGGCTCACCCCGGCCGCCGAGGTGAGCGTCAAGCTGTCGGCGCTCGGCCAGATGTTCGACGAGCAGCTCGCCTACGACAACGCGCGGGCGATCTGCGCCGCCGCCGAGGAGGCGGGCACCACGGTCACCCTGGACATGGAGGACCACACCACCACCGACTCGACGCTGGACATCCTCGCCAAGCTGCGCAAGGACCACCCGTCGACCGGCGCGGTGCTCCAGGCGTACCTGCGCCGCACCGAGTCGGACTGCCGCGAGCTGGCGACGGCCGGTTCCCGGGTGCGGCTGTGCAAGGGCGCGTACAAGGAGCCGGAGTCGGTGGCCTACCAGTCCGCGCGCGAGGTGGACAAGTCCTACGTACGCTGCATGAACATCCTGATGTCCGGCGACGGCTACCCGATGCTGGCCACCCACGACCCCCGCCTGATCGCCATCGGCGAGGACCGGGCCCGCTGGTTCGACCGCGGCCCGGAGCGGTTCGAGTTCCAGATGTTGTACGGCATCCGCCCGGAGGAGCAGGCCCGGCTGGCCGGCGAGGGCTACACGGTGCGGACCTACCTGCCCTACGGCGAGGACTGGTACGGCTACCTGATGCGCCGGCTCGCCGAGCGCCCGGCCAACCTCATGTTCTTCGGCCGGGCCGTGCTGTCGAAGAAGTGAGTCAGCCGTTCGACCAGCCCCGGGTGCTCAGCACCAGGCGGTAGCCGTCCGGATCGGCCACCGTCACCCCCCAGCGGTCCCAGTACGGGCCGGCGGAGACCTTCGTCCCGCCGGCCCGTACCAGTTGCCGGACGAGTTCGTCGTCGACCGGGCCGTCGAGGTAGAGCACCAGCAGGTCCTCAAAAGTGGGCGTCGGCGCGACGGTGAGCTGCTCGCCGCCCACGAGTTCCAGGTGCCAGTGCTCGCCCGGCCGGCCGACCATGAGCAGGTCGTGCTCGCCCGGCGACTCGGCGGCGGAGCGCCAGAGCACGTCGAGGCCGAGCCCGTCGACCCAGAAGCGTTCGGCGGCTGCCAGGTCGCGGCTCGGTCGGGCGATGCGCAGGTGCGTGGGGGCGAGCGACATGACCCGATCGTGTGACCTGAACCCGGCGTGAGGTCAAGCCCTTGACGGCGTTGGCTAAGAGCATTAGCTTTCAGGTTATGACAGTTAGCTACGTGGAGCGGGGCGGCGGACGGATCGCCTACGAGGCGCACGGGCGGGGGCCGCTCGTCGTCCTCTCGCACGGCATGGGGGAGAGCCGCGGCTCGTTCCGCCACCTGGTCCCGCTGCTCGTCGCGGCCGGGCACCGGGTGGCCTCGGTGGACGTACGGGGGCACGGCGCGTCCAGCGTCGGCTGGCCGACGTACGCCCCGGCGCAGGTCGGCGCCGACCTGCTCGCGGTGGTCCGCGACCTCGGTGGGGGGCCGGCCACCCTGGTCGGCAGCTCGTCCAGCGCGGCGGCCGTGGTCTTCGCCGCTGCCGAGGCCCCCGCCCTGGTCAACGGCATCGTCCAGGTCGCCCCGTTCGTCGAGGAGCCGAAGCTCAACCCGTTCATGCGGATGGGGCTGGCCGCCGTGCTGCGCAGCCCACGGCTGTTCGGGCTGTTCCACCGCACGCTCTTCCCGTGCGACCGGCCGGCCGACGACGCGGCGTACCGCAGGGCCATGGTCGCCACGCTGCGCGAGCCCGGCCGGATGGCGGCGATGCGCGGCCTGATCGCGCCCGCCGAGCCGCACTGGACCGCCCGCGCCCCCGAGGTCCGGCAGCCGGTGCTGGTGCTGATGGGCACGAAGGACCCGGACTTCCGCGACCCGGGCGCGGCGGCGCGGGCGGCGCGCCGGCTCTTCGCCACCGCGGAGGCGCGGATGATCGACGACTCCGGCCACTACCCGCACGCTGACCAGCCGGCCCGCACGACCGACCAGCTCACCGAGTTCCTGGCGGTCACCGGTGCCTAGGGTCGGGCTCAACCAGCACGCCGTGGTGCGCGAGGCGGCCCGCCTCGCCGACGAGGTCGGCGCCGACCAGCTCACCCTCGCCGCGCTGGCCAACCGGCTCGGCGTCGCGCTGCCCAGCCTCTACAAGCACGTCCGGGGCGCCGACGCGCTCGCCCAGAAGCTCTCCGCGCTGGCCACGGCCGAGCTCGCCGACGAACTGACCGCCGCCGTCGCGGGCCGGGCCGGCGGGGACGCGCTGCGGGCCGTCGCCACGGCCTACCGGGCGTACGCCCACCGGCACCCCGGTCGCTACCCGGCCACCCAGCGGGTGCCGGACCCGACCGACCCGGAGCACGTCGCCGCCGGTGAGCGGGCCGTCGGGGCGATCCGGGCCACCCTGCGGGGCTACGGGCTCGACGGCGACGACGCCCTCGACGCGACCCGGATGCTGCGCAGCACCCTGCACGGGTTCGTCTCGCTGGAGGCGGCCGGCGGGTTCGGGCTGCCCCGCGCCGTCGACGCCTCCTTCGACAGCCTGGTCGCCGCGCTGGACGGCGCGTTGGGGTCCTGGCCCCGGCGGGAGGACCGGTGAGGGCTTGCCCGGTGGGCCCTGGTCGCCCGGCCGCCCGGATGGTCGTACCCTTCGGCGGGTGAGTGACGGGCAGCCCGGGACGGACGGCCGACCGGCGGCGGACGACGCGCCGACCACCGCGACCGGAGACGCCGAGTCCGCCGCCCACACCGAGCCCACTGCCGGCGCTGAGCCCGCCAACTGCGCCGAGCCCACTGACGGTGCCGAGCCGGCTGACGGTGCTGAGCCCACTGACGGCGCCGAGCCGGCTGACGGTGCTGAGCTCACCGTGCCGGCCGAGTCGACCGCGCCGGTCGCGACGGTCGCGACGGTCGCCGGCAACGTGCCGGCGGCTTCCGGCGCGCCGGAAGCCGCGGCGGCCCCCGTCGCGCCTCTCCCGTCGGCGGTGGGTGGCGGGCCGGCGGCGCGGCGGATCCGGCCGCTGGGGGTGGTACTGGCGGCGGTGGCCCTGCTGCTGGCCTGCGGCCTGCCCGCGGCGCTGGTGGCCGGCCTGGTACGTGCCGGTGACGCGCCGGCCCCGCAGGCGTCCACCGCCGCGTCCGACGACCCCGCCACCGCGGCCGTCCGCCGCCTCGGGGAGCGGATGACGGCGGAACTGGCCCGGCAGTCCGCCGCCCTGCTCGGCGGGGACCGCGCCGGTTTCCTGGCCGTCGCGGAGCCGGTCGCGCATCCGGACCTGCGCCGCCGGTACGCCGCGCTGCGCGCGCTGCGGGTGACCACCTGGGAGGCCGACGCCACCGGCCTGCCCACCCCCGTCGAGGGCCGCCCCGGCGAGTGGCGGCTGCTGGTCGAGTTCCGCTACTGCTTCGTCGCCCCGGGCTGCCGCACCAGCCGCGTGCTGACCGGCACCCGCTGGCGGGAGGGGGAACGACCCCGGCTGCTCGCCGTGGAGCCGTCCCGATCGGCCGAGACCGGCACCCGGCCCTGGGAGGTCAGCGAGCTGGCCGTGGCGGTGGGTGCGCGTACGCTCGTGGCCACCACGCCCGCCCTGCGCAAGGAACTGCCCGGCCTGCTCGCCCAGGCGGAGGCTGCCGCCAGGATCGCCGACACGTACGCCGTCGACGGCCGCAGGCCGGACCGGTACCGCATCTTCCACGCCGGCCGGGGCGAGTGGCAGCGCTGGTACGGCGGCGGCCGGCCGAAGTGGACCGGCGGGTACGCGGTCACGGTCGGCGGCGGCCACCACGAGGTGGTGCTCAACGCCGAGGGACTCGTCGCCGGCGGGGTGGACGACCTGCTGCGCCACGAGCTGACCCACGCCGCGTCCCTGCCCGAGCGCGGCTACCCCGGCAGGGACACCTGGTGGCTGGTGGAGGGGCTGGCCGAGTACGCGGGCGCCGACGGCGAGCCGATCGACCGGTACGCCGGGCTCGACGAGGTCGGGGGCCTGCTCGGCGGCGGCTGGGACGGCCGGCTCGACAGCCTCAGCCCGGCCGACGACGCCCCGGCCGACCGGGTCGGCGGCAGCTACGGCATCTCCTACCTGGCGGTCCGGCATCTGGTCGACCGGTTCGGCCCGGAGCGGCTGCGCGCCTTCTTCGCGGCGGTGGTGCACGAGCTCACGCCGGTGGCGGAGGCGGCCGAGCGGGTCCTCGGCGAACCCTGGCCCGCCCTGCACGCCGAGTGCGTCGCCTACGTGCGGGCCGTGGTCGGCTGACGGAACCCGGACGGGCGGCAGTGGCGGGAGAAGGCGGCCGGGCGCACGGCCCGGGGCGGGTCGGCTCCGTTCATGATCGACCGCTGTCGGGCGGCGCCGGACGACCTGACACACTGGTGCCCGCTCCCAGCGCGGAGCCCCGGTCCGCGTCCGGAAGCGGCCCGGGGCACCCGCCCGGTGGCTCCGGTGGCGCCGCCGGAGCCACCGGGCGCCTTCCGCGCGGCGGTGACCCCCGCTCCGAGGGTCGCGACCTTCGGCGTCCACGGCCCGCACGCGGCACTCCGACCGCCCCCGGAAGGGACGGCGGCTTCCCGGCGAGGACCGATCGGACGCCGGGCGCAACGGGTTCGCCGACGAACCGACCGGACGGGTGGTCGCCAGGCGAGGAACCATGATCAGTTGTACGAAGGGATCGCGCCGGTCACAGCCGTCCCGCTACCGTACTGGTAACACGCGCGTCGCCGGTCCGGGCGGGACGAACCCGTCCGGCCGCACGCGCCGGGCATGGGATGGGTCGGTGAGCCATGGCCGGGTCGCAGTCCGACGGACGGCTGTCGGAGGTCAAGTTCCTCACCGTCGCCGAGGTGGCGACGGTCATGCGGGTGTCGAAGATGACGGTCTACCGCCTGGTGCACAGCGGTGAACTCACCGCGGTCCGGGTCGGCCGGTCGTTCCGGGTACCCGAACACGCGGTGCACGAATACCTGCGGGGCGCCTTCCAGGAAACCGCCTGACCCCTGCGCGGGCCGCCCGTCGAGGGCGACGTGACGGGCATCGACGGGGGCGCGTTGGTCCTGCTGACGCTCTCCGGCTACCCTGGAGCCCGACCGTGACCGCAGGCGCGCCCTGCCGCAAACCCCGCTGGTCCGGTCCGTTGTCCGCAAGCGGTCGCCGACGTCACACCGTGGCGTCATCCGGTCGCCCCGCACGTTGCATCGAAAGGCTTTCGTATGGGCTCGGTGGTCAAGAAGCGCCGCAAGCGCATGGCTAAGAAGAAGCACCGCAAGCTGCTGCGCAAGACCCGCGTCCAGCGTCGCCGTCTCGGCAAGTGACCGGGGCCGGGTCCCGACCCGGCTCCCGTCGTCACTTGCCAACTGTCGACCCTCGGAGGCTCTGGTGATCACGCCGCGGATGTCCCGGCTCGATCCCGCCTGCCGGGGGAGGTGCACGACATGACCCCCGGTGGCACCCCAGGTGCCCCGGGGGTAGTCGTCGTCACCGGGGTCAGCCGCTACCTCGGCGCACACGTCGCCGCCCGGCTCGCCGCCGATCCCCGCATCGAACGGGTCATCGGCGTCGACCAGCCCGAGCCCGGCGCCGAGATCACCGACCTGCTCGACCGGGTCGAGCGCGTCCGCGTCGACGCCGGCTCGCTCGGCGGCCTCCTCGCCGACCTCGACGTCGACGCGGTGGTCCACCTCGCCCTGGTCACCTCGCCGGATCCGCAGCACGGCGGGCGCGCGGCGATGAAGGACCAGAACGTCATCGGCACGATGCAGCTCCTGGCCGCCTGCCAGCGCGCCCCCCGGCTGCGCAAGCTCGTAGTGCGCTCCTCGACGGCGGCCTACGGGGCGTCGTTCCGCGACCCGGCCGTCTTCACCGAGGAGACCGAGCCGCGCGAGGTGCCGCGCGGGGGGTTCGGCCGCGACATCCTCGACATCGAGGGGTACGTCCGCGGCTTCCGCCGCCGGCGCCCCGACGTCACCGCGACCGTGCTGCGCTTCGCGCCGTTCATCGGTTCGACCGCCGACACCACCCTCACCCGCTACTTCTCCCGGCCGGTGGTGCCCACCGTGTTCGGGCGTGACCCCCGCCTGCAGTTCCTGCACTTCGACGACGCGCTGGAGGTGCTGCACCGGTCGATCGTCGAGGACCACCCGGGGACGTACAACGTGGCGGGCCCCGGCGTGCTCTCCCTGTCGCAGGCGATCCGCCGCGCGGGCCGGATCGCCGTGCCGGTGCTGGAGCCCGGCCTCTCCAGCGCCGCCGCGATCGCCCGCAACCTCGGCTTCGGCCGCTACGGCCTCGACCAGGTCGACCTCTTCGTGCACGGCCGGGTCGTCGACACCAGCCGGCTGGAGCAGGAGTACGGCTTCACGCCCCGCTCCACCGCCGCCGCCTTCGACGACTTCATCCGCGCCCACCACGGCGGGGTCGTGGTGCACCGGGACCAGTTGGCCGTCGCGGAGCAACTCGTGCTGGACGGGATCCGCCAGGTCCGCTCGGCCGTACGGGAGGGCTCGTGAACGCGCCGGACGAGCGGCGCGACGGCCGCTACGACGTACCGCTGAAGGTGGCCGCGCCGGGCGCGGAGCCCGCGCGGGCGAACGGACACCACCCCGCCACGCCCGACCCGGCCGCCACGGACGAGGCGGTCGCGGCGGCCCCCGGCGACGAGCCGGCCGCCACCGTGGCGGACGGGGCGGCCGATGCGGGTCGCAACGGGGCGGCGCCGGCACCGGCGGGCGGGCCGGCGGTAGCGGACCGGCCCGGCGACCACTGGGACCGCAAGGTCGCCAAGGGGCTGGCGTTCCTGCGTCGCCGGCTCTCCGGCGACTACGAGGTCGACGAGTTCGGCTTCGATCCCGACATCACGCAGGCGGTCTTCCACCCGCTGCTGCGGATGCTCTACCGGGACTGGTTCCGCACCGAGGTCACCGGCCTGGAGCACGTGCCCGCCGAGGGCGCCGGCCTGGTGGTCGGCAACCACTCCGGCACCGTGGCGCTGGACGCGCTGATCCTCTCGGCCGCGCTGCACGACCAGCACCCGGCCCGCCGCTACCTGCGGCTGCTCGGCGCCGACCTGGTCTTCCGGATGCCGGTGGTATCCGAGCTCGCCCGCAAGACCGGCGGGACGGTCGCCTGCAACCCGGACGCCGAGCGGCTGCTCGGCAACGGCGAACTGGTCGGCGTCTTCCCCGAGGGCTTCAAGGGCATCGGCAAGCTCTATTCCGACCGCTACAAGCTGCAACGCTTCGGTCGGGGCGGGTTCGTCTCGGCGGCGCTGCGCACCGGCACCCCGATCGTGCCGGTCGCCATCGTCGGCGGCGAGGAGATCTATCCGATGCTCGCCGACATCAAGCCCCTGGCGCGGCTGCTCAAGCTGCCCTACTTCCCGGTCACGCCGACGTTCCCCCTGCTGGGGCCCCTCGGTGTGGTGCCGCTGCCGAGCAAGTGGCTGATCGAGTTCTGCCCGCCGATTCCCACCGCCCACCTGATGGACTCCGCCGACGACCCGCTGGTCGTGTTCAACCTCGCCGACCAGGTGCGCGAGACCATCCAGCAGACCCTGCACCAGCTCCTGGAACGGCGCCCGGACCCGTTCGGCCCCTGAGGGGCGCCCGCCCGCTGGGCCGGACCTCGACGGCCGGCGGTGTAGTCCCCTCGCCTCGATACCACACAGGCATATTTATGCCGCACAGGTATCAGCGTTCCGGCGGCAGCGGTCCGGCAGCTTCGCGCGCCTGTCTACGCCGTCAGCCGTCGCGGCGGCGACGGTGCAGCGCCAGCCCGGCGGTGACCGCCCCGGCGACCAGGCCGGCCGCCGCGGTGGACGGTACGGCGATCTTGACGGCGCGGCGGCCGGTGCGGAAGTCGCGGACGTCCCAGCCGCGCTGCCGGGCCTCCCTGAACAGGGCGGCGTCCGGGTTGACCGCCACGCCCCGGCCCACCATCGAGAGCATCGGCAGGTCGTTGCACGAGTCGCTGTAGGCGGTGCAGCGGCCCAGGTCGAGCCCCTCGACAGCGGCGAGCTGGGAGACCGCCTCCGCCTTGGCCGGGCCGTGCATCAGGTCGCCGACCAGCCGACCGGTGTACGCGCCGTCGACGATCTCGGCGACGGTGCCGACCGCGCCGGTCAGGCCCAGCCGCGCGGCGATCACCCGGCCGATCTCGACCGGCGCCGCGCTGACCAGCCAGACCCGCTCGCCGGCGTCGAGGTGGCGTTGGGCGAGCTGGCGGGTGCCCGCCCAGATCCGGGGCGCCATCAACTCGTCGAAGATCTCCTCCGCGAGGCGTTCCACGTCGTCCACCCGCCAGCCCTCGACGAAGGCGAGGGCGGCCTCCTTGGCCTGCGACATGTCACCGGCGTGCTCGGTGGCGAGCAGGCGGAACCGGAGCTGCTGCCAGGCGAACCGGGCCAGGTCGGTGGTGGTGAAGTAGTTGCGCGCGGCGAGCCCCCGGGCGAACCAGTAGATCGACGCGCCCCGCATCATCGTGTTGTCGACGTCGAAGAAGGCCGCCGCGCTCGGATCCGGTTCCGGGGGAGCCAGGGGCGCCAGGTCGGTCTCCGCCCAGCCGGCGGTGTGACCATGGGCGTCGGTGCTGACCGTCACCTTGCGGCTGCGGGCCACGCGACCTCCCTCCGCTCGACGTGTGCCTCCCGCGAGGGTAGCCGGGCCCGGGTGACGGACGTCCGCCCCACGGGTGAACTGTGGCGCGGACGTCTCGGCCGGTCCGGGGCGGCGGGACGGGTCAGCGTTCGCCGGGGCAGCTCGCCGGTGTCGGGCCGAGGGCGTCGCTGCCGGCCGGCGCGGGCAGGCCGCAGGCGATCGCCGCGCGCAGCGCGTCGGAGCGCTTGCGGGCCGCGTCGAGCAGGGCGAGGGAGCGGCGGGTCCGGTCGCGGTCGGCCCGGCCGGCGTCGTCGAGGAGCCCGCCGACCGCCCGGCGCTGGCCGGTGAGGAAGGAGTTGATCGCGTCCAGGGCCGCCGGGTCCGAGCGCTGCGCCGCGGCGGTGGTCAGCAGGCGTACGCCCTGGCGGGTGTCGGCGTCCATGTCGTCCAGCACGGCGCTGAAGCCGTCCTCGTCCCCGCGCAGTGCGGCCGCCTCGGCGAGCCGGGTGCGGGCGAAGTCCAGGAACAGCTGGCCCCGGCTGACGTCCGAGCTGGCCAGCGCGAGCTGGGCGCGTTCGGTGGAGCGCTTCATGCCGTACAGCGCGTCGCCGGGGACGGCGTTCTCGCTGGCGGCGGAGATGCCCGAGAGGGCGACGGCGCCGGCGGCGACGCCGACGAGGATGGCACCGCGGGCGCGGGCCCGGCGAGCGGTCACCGCCGGTAGCAGCCGGTTGCGGCCGGCGTCGGCGGAGCGCCGGGACGACGGCTCGGCCGGGGCGCCGATGCCCTCGCGCTCGGCCGTGGCCAGCAGCATGGCCCGCAGTCCCGTACGGAACTCCGGGTCCACCTGCACGGCGGGCGGGGCCACGGCCAACCGGCGACCCACCGCGACGAGCGCGGTCAACTGGTCGTCGGCCCGGGAACGGACGTGGTGTCGCCGGCCCCCGTTGGCCTCGTCGAGAAGCTGCGCGAAGCGCTCCGCGCGCCGACGGGAGAAGAGGTTGCTGTCCACCGCGGGCACCTCCTCTCGCTGGTCGCGGCCGGTCGGCCGCTGTCGTCGACAGCGACCGGTGACGGCGGGACACCACTGACGAGGCTCGTGGCCGGCCGCACTGCCGGACCTCGGGGGCCCGGGGATGCCGGGGCCACCACCGGTCGCACCCGGAGAAACGGTCCGCACCGGACATGGGTTACGGGGCCGGCGGCGGCGAAATCACGGAAAGTGATCGGCGACACGGGGTCGCGACGGCGCTGACCTGCGCGTACATCCATCGATGCACGGCGGTCTCCTGCACGGGACTACGGTTGGAAGCCGTCCGGCAGCAGCCGGGCCAGCGCCCGCACCGCGCGGTACTGGAGAGCCTTGATCGCGCCCTCGTTCTTGCCCATCGCGCGGGCCGTCTCGGCCACGGAGAAGCCCTGGAGGAAGCGGAGCACGATGCACTCCTGCTGCTCAGGGTTGAGCTGCTTGACGGCGCTGAGCAGGGCCACGTTGGTGATGTGCTCGACGACCGCCGCCTCCGGGCTGCCCTCGGGGCCGCGGTCCTCGCGGTCGGCGTCCAACACGTCCCCGGTGGTGACCTCCAGCCGGTAGCGGCCCGACTTGAAGTGGTCCGCCACCAGGTTACGGGCGATCGTGACCAGCCAGGCGCCCAGGTCGCGCCCCTGCCAGGTGAAGCTGCCGATCCGCTTGAGGGCACGGAGGAAGGTGTCGGAGGTGAGGTCCTCGGCGAGCTGGCGGTTGCCCACCCGGAAGTAGACGAACCGGAAGACCGTGTCGACGTACCTGTCGTAGATCAGCCCGAACGCCTCGGACTCGCCTGCCTGGGCCCGCTCGACCAGCCCCCACACCTCGGTGGCGGGGTCGGACGGGTCGGGACGGCTGGGGAAGCCCGTCGAGGCGTTGACCGGCGCGGGGGCGGCCGGCACCGCCGGGAGCACCGCCGTCTCCGGGCCCGACTCGTCGGGCGCCTTGGCCGGCTCGGTGGTGCGGCGGCCCTGCGCCGGCATGGTGGGCCGGGCGGGGACCACGACCCGGCCGCCGGCCGGCTTCGCGTTGCCGCCCGGTGTCGCGGAGCGTGGCGGTGGCTCGTTCTGGTGCGGCCGGTTGCGGGTCCGGCTCGACGTGCCGTCCCCCCGTGCGACGAGGTTGCCCGTGTCGTCCAGCGGGCCCCGCGCGGCGGGCCGCTCGTTGACCGCGCCGCGGATCGCCGGGTTGGTCAGGCCGGCCGGCCGTTCCGCGTATCCGAAGGTGGTCACCGCGCCGCCTCCGTCCCGCCGACCGGCCTTGCCGGCCGGCGCGTGGCCGTCGTGGCCCGGCCGGCAGGGCCGGGCAGGGCTGGCTCGGGGTGTGCCGACGGGCGGCAGATCCCCTTGAGGTGCTGGTCCAATGCGCTCACAGGCACGGGGGCCTCCTCGGGCTGAGGGGTGTCGACTCACGGCAAATGGGGTGAGCCGACCCGAGTGATGATAGGGCCAACGTCACCCACGCGTGGCAAGTCCGTTACACAGGGCGGAAGTATTTCCCGCCGCGTCGCACAGCTGGCGGACCGGTTGTCCGTCGTGTGCGGTTGACTTTCGGATTGCGGCGTGATTGCGAAGGAAATTCCAGGTCAGTGCCCCCTTCCGCCGCGTCGGGCGGGGCGCCGGCGCGACTGTCGCCCCAGGACCGTCGGACGCGCCCGGCGGGCCCGGGCGCGTCCCGTGCGCGGGACCGGTGCCGTCCCGTCCGCGCGCCTCGCCCGTCCCGTGGGCGGGACTTGCCCGGGTGGGCGGTCCCGCCCGCCGCGACGCTGCACCGGCTCTCGCCGGGCATGGCCCACAGGCCCCGCGCTGTGCCAGACTCAGCCACCGTGCAGGACGCAACCGACAGCTCCGCCTCGACCCTCGTCGAGCGGCTCCACCGGGCGGCCACCGCCGACGGCGACCGACCCGCGCTGCACTGGCGCGACCGGACCGTCACCTGGTCCGATTTGGACGCCTCGGTGACGGCCACCGCCCACGCCCTGGTGACCCTGACCGGGGCGCCGCCGGCCGCGCCGGGCCCCGCCGCCGACCGGCACCCGCCCCGGGTCGCCGTGGCGTTCGGCAACTCGCCCGACTTCGTGGTGACCTTCCTGGCCGCGCTGCGCGCCGGGCTGGTCGCGGTGCCGGTCAACCCCGGCCTCACCGCTCCCGAGCTGCGGCACGTGCTGGCCGACTCCGGCGCCTCGGTGCTGATCGGCACCGAGCGGGTGCGCGACCTGGTCGCCGGCGTCGCCGGGGACCTGCCCGCGCTCGTCGCCGTGCACACCGCGCCGCCGGTGGCGCCGGCCGGCCCGCCGTTCCCCGACCGGGGCGGCGACGACCTGGCGCTGCTGCTCTACACGTCCGGCACCGAG
This sequence comes from Micromonospora sp. ZG13, assembly GCF_059359355.1. Classification (NCBI taxonomy): domain Bacteria; kingdom Bacillati; phylum Actinomycetota; class Actinomycetes; order Micromonosporales; family Micromonosporaceae; genus Micromonospora; species Micromonospora sp. ZG13. The sequence goes on along the minus strand of NZ_JCADBQ010000001.1, from coordinate 586,343 downwards.
GGGCGGCCGAAGGGCGCGATGCTCACGCACCGGGCGCTGGCGGCCAACCACGAGCAGGTCGGGCGCATCGACCCGCCCGTCGTCGGTCCCGACGACACCGTGCTGCTGGCGCTGCCGCTGTTCCACGCGTACGGGCTGAACACGGGGCTCGGCGCCGTCGTCCACCATGGCGCGACCGGGGTGCTCGTCGACGACCCGGGCCCCGACGCGGGGCTGGCCGAGATCGCCCGGCACCGGGTCACCGTGCTGGTCGGCGTACCGTCGATGGTGGCCGCCTGGTCCACGGCGGACGCCGCCGCCCTGGCCGCGGCGACGGCGTCGGTCCGGGCCGTGGTCTGCGGCGCGGCGCCGCTGGAGCCGGCCGTCGCGGCCCGCTTCGCCGAGGTCGCCGGTCGCCCGGTGCACGTCGGGTACGGCCTCACCGAGACCGCGCCGGTGCTGACCTCCACCCTGGTCGGCGGGGAGCCGAAGCCGGGCTCGATCGGCCGGCCGCTGCCCGGCGTCGAGCTGCGTCTGGTCGGGTCCGACGGTTCCGACCTGTGGCGCGACGGCGTGGCCGAGCCGGAGGACGACGCCGACGAGCTGGACCTCTCCGACGTCATGCCCGGCACCGACCCGGGGCAGGTCGTGGTGCGCGGGGCCAACGTCTTCGCCGGCTACTGGCCGGACGGCCGGGGTGGCCCGGACGCCGACGGCTGGTGGCCCACCGGCGACGTGGCGTACGCCGACTCCGACGGCGACCTCTTCCTGGTAGACCGGATCGGCGAGCTGATCCTGGTCAACGGCTTCAACGTGTACCCGCACGAGGTCGAGCTGGTGCTCAGCGCGCACCCGGGGGTGGGCGAGTCGGCGGTACTGGGTGTGCCGCACCCGCGCACCGGCGAGACTGTCCGGGCGTACGTGGTGGCGGCGCCGGGGGCTGCGGTGACCGAGGCCGAACTGCTCGCCCACTGCGCCCGCAACCTGGCCCGGTTCAAGTGCCCGACCGCCGTCGAGTTCGTCGACGAGTTGCCGCACTCGGTGATCGGCAAGGTACGCAAGACCCTGCTCCGGCCGGCGCCGTCCCCGGCCCCGGTGCCGTCCCCGGCGGCGTCGCCGGAGACCCGTACGTCGGCCCCGGCCGGCACCAGCACGACGGAGGAGACCGATGCGTGAGCCCCGACTCGCCCTGATCACCCGCCCCGGATGCCACCTCTGCGACGAGGCGAAGGTGGCGCTGGACCGGGTGGTGGCGGTCACCGGGGACCGGTGGATCGAGAAGGACGTCACCGACGACATCGAGCTGGAACGCGAGTACGGCGACCGGCTGCCCGTGGTGCTGCTCGACGGCAAGGAGCACGGCTACTGGCGGGTGGAGGAGGAGCGGCTGCTGCGCGACCTGACCACCCCGCAGCTCTGACGAGCCATGTCCGGCCCGGGCGCTAGGGTGCTCGGATGACCCCTACGCGCAACCACCTGGTGTGGGACTGGAACGGCACCCTGCTCAACGACCTGAGCCTGGTGGTCGCCTGCACCAACGTCGCCTTCGCCAGCGTCGGCGGGCCCGCCGTGACCGCCGACGAGCACCGGGTGCGGTTCCGCCGGCCGATCGCCGACTACTACGCCGAGGTGCTCGGCCGGGCGGTCGACGACGACGCGTTCGGTCGGCTGGACCGGATCTTCCACGACGCGTACCGCACGGGGCTGACGACCTGCGAGCTGGCGCACGACGCAGGCGTCGCGATGGCGGCCTGGCCGGGCAGCCAGTCCCTGCTGTCCATGTGGTTCCACGAGGAGCTGGTGCCGACCGTGCACACGTACGGGCTCACCGGGCACTTCGTCCGGGTGGACGGGCTGCGGGCGAGCGTCGGCGGGGACCGCAAGGCCGAGTCCCTCCGGCGGCACCTGACGGAGCTCGGCGTGGACGGTCGGGACGTGGTGCTGATCGGGGACTCGGTCGACGACGCCGACGCCGCCGTGTCGGTGGGGGGCCGCGCCGTCCTCTACACCGGCGGGTTCACCGACCCGGCCCGGCTGCGCGCCTCCGGGCACCCGGTCGCCGACACCCTCAGCGAGGCCGTCGGCCTGGCGGCCACGCTGCCCTGACCGGCCCGGGCGGGTCCGCGCGCGCCGACGGCGGGTGCGCCCGCTGCCCGGCCCACGGCGAGTGCCCCGGCCGCCCACCGCTCCGTCGACGGTGCCGCACCGGGTGCCGGGTCAGTTTCGCAGGTAGGCCAGCACGGCCAGGACCCGGCGGTGCTGCTCGGTGTCGGGCGGGAGCTGGAGCTTGGTGAAGATGTTCCGCACGTGCTTCTCGACGGCCCCGTCGGTGACCACCAGGGTCTTCGCGATCGCCGTGTTGGAGCGGCCCTCGGCCATCAGCGCGAGCACCTCGCGTTCGCGCGGGGTGAGTTCGCGCAGCGGGTCGTCGCGCCGGCGCCGGGCGAAGAGCTGCCCGACCACCTCGGGGTCGAGCACCGTCCCGCCGCCGGCCACCCGGTCCAGCGCGTCGAGGAACTCGTCGATCGCGGCCACCCGGTCCTTGAGCAGGTAGCCGATCCCGCCCCCGCCGCCGCCGGTGGTGGCGAGCAGGTCGTCGGCGTACGACACCTCGACGTACTGGGAGAGGACCAGGATCGGGGTGCGGGGCACCAGCCGGCGGGCCTCCACCGCCGCGCGCAGCCCCTCGTCGGTGTGCGACGGCGGCATCCGGACGTCGACGATCGACACGTCCGGCCGGTGGGCCACCACCGCCGCCACCAGCGCCTCGCCGTCGGCCACGGCGGCCACCACCTCGTGCCCACGCTCGGTGAGCAGCCGTACCAGCCCCTCCCGGAGCAGCACCGCGTCGTCCGCGATCACGATCCGCATGCGCCTGTCTACCACGTACGGCTCACAGCGGGAGCTCCGCGCGGATCTTGGTGGGGCCGCCGGCCGGGCTGACCACGGAGAGCCGGCCGCCGGCGGCGCGGACCCGGTCGGCGATGCCGACCAGCCCGTGCCCCTTGGCCAGGTGGGCGCCGCCCTGCCCGTCGTCGTCGACGTCGACCTCCAGCCGCCCCTCGTGCCGGGCCACGGTGACCTGGCACTCGGTCGCCCGGCTGTGCTTGGCGACGTTGGTCAGCGCCTCGGACACCACGAAGTAGGCGGTGCTCTCCACCGCCGGGTCGAGCCGGCCGGCCGGGCTGCCCAGCTCCGGGTCGAGCCGCAGCTCGATCGGGATCAGGCCGCGCCCGGCCAGGGCGGCCAGGGCGCTGGGCAGTCCCCGGTCGACCAGGATCGGTGGCGCGATGCCCCGGGACAGGGCGCGCAGCTCGGCGAGCGTCTCCCGGGTCTGGGTGACCGCCTCGTCCAGGGTGCGTCCGGCGGCCTCCGGGTCGACGGCGAGTTGCTGGCGGGCCCGGCTGAGGTCCATCGCCAGCCGGACCAGGCGCTGCTGCGGGCCGTCGTGGATGTCGCGCTCCAGCCGGCGCAGCGCGCTCGCCTCGGCGGAGACGGCGGCCCGCTTCTGCTCCTCCAGCACGGTGATCCGGTTGCGCATCTCGGCCACGCCGGTGAGCAGGGCGCGGCCGAAGCTGGCCTGGAGCAGCGCGCAGCCGCGCGCCACGATCGGCAGGGTGATCAGGAAGAACAGCCCGATCGCGGTGTGCAGGCCGATCCGCGCGATGGTCGAGTCGCCCAGGCCGAGGAGTTGGGGGAGGCCCACGTCCTCCGGGTCGCCGTGCGGCAGCGCCCAGTCGTACGCCCAGTAGAGGGTGCCGGCGACGGCGCCGGCCCACCAGACCAGCGTGACCACGAAGGTGACGATGGCCACGATCAGCTTGAGGATGCCGTGCGCCAGGTCGAGCCAGGACTGCGCGTCCCCCATCGGCACGAAGATGCGCCGCCAGGCGCTCGCCCCGGGCTCGGCGAGCCGGTACTGGGGGCGGATGCGGGACTGGTGCAGCACGGCGGGGAGGCGCAGCCGCTCGATGTCGGCGAGGCCCCGGGCGGCGTAGAGGGTGCCGCTGAGGATCGGCAGGCCGATCACCGTCACCACCAGCCCGAGCCCGGCCGCCAGGCCGACCAGCAGGACGACGAAGCTGGCCAGGGCCAGCGGGAGGCCCAGCAGCACGTAGCCGGAGTCCAGCAGGAGCTGGCGGGAGATGGTCGGCGCCGGCACGGGCTGGTCGGCGGTGACGGGTACGGCGGTCATGCCACGAGGCTAGGCAGCGCGGGGTGGCCGACCCATCCCGTCGGCCCGCCTCTGCGGCGTAGGGCTGGCCCTACCGTGACCGGATCGTGGGCGAGCCGTGGGTCGCGCGATTGGTCAGAGAAGTCTTAATTGAGCAATAATCGGCGCGGCCAGCGCCAACGGCGCCGCCCGGAGGTCGGGCGGCGGCCGGCGGAGGCCGCCGGATCGATCTTGCGGAATGGAGGGGCTGGTGAAGCCGCGTCGCGAGCTTTCAAGATCGCGATTTGTGCACGCCTTCACAAGCGCCTACTCTGTAGTTCCGACGCGCCCTGCTAGCACAGCCGGCAATCTCGGTCGCCAGCGGGAGTCCCGAAACGGCCGGCCGGTGGAGTTGGCCGAGGATCGCACCGCACGGAGTCTCATGAGTCAGCACCGTCACCCTGGCGCGCCCGGCCGCGCCGGTGCCGTACCGGCGCTCCCGGATCTGCCGGAGGCGACCGTCGCGCGGCTCCCGGAATACCTCCGTGCCCTGCACAATCTCGCCGAAACCGGCCACGAGACCGTGTCCAGCGAGGGTCTGGCCAGCGCCGCCGGCGTGAACTCCGCGAAGCTCCGCAAGGACCTCTCGCACCTCGGCTCGTACGGCACCCGTGGCGTCGGCTACGACGTGGCGCTGCTGATCGACCAGATCGAGTACGTGCTCGGGCTCACCCAGCGGCGGGCCGTCGCCCTGGTCGGGGTGGGTAATCTCGGTCACGCCCTCGCCGGCTACGACGGCTTCGCCAGCCGCGGCTTCCGGATCGCCGCGCTCTTCGACGCCGACACCGCGCGGGTCGGCGAGGAGATCAACGGGCTGGTCGTGCGGCACATCGACGAGCTGCCCCGGGTCGCCGTCGAGGAGGCCATCGCCATCGGCGTGATCGCCACCCCCGCCTCGGCCGCCCAGGCGGTGGCCGACCAGCTCGTGGCCGTCGGTGTGACGAGCATCCTGAACTTCGCCCCGTGCGTACTCTCGGTCCCGGAGGGGGTCGACCTGCGCAAGGTCGATCTCGCCATCGAGCTGCAGATCCTGTCCTTCCACGAGCACCGCAAGGCATCGCTGACCGCGCTCCCCGCCACCGGTGGGTCCGCCCTCACCGCCCTGCCCGGGGGGCTCGCCGTCACCGACCCGCAGGAGGCGATCGGCACGTGAAACTGCTCGTCGTCGGCGCGTCCTACCGCACCGCTCCCGTCGCCACGCTGGAGCAGCTCGCGGTCGGCCCCGCGGACCTCACCCGCACCCTGGACCGGCTGGTCGCCCAGCCGTACGTGACCGAGGCCGTGATCGTCTCCACCTGCAACCGGGTGGAGGTCTACGCCGCCGTGTCCGGCTTCCACGGCGGCCTCGGCGACATCTGCGCGGTGCTGGCCGAGCACGCCGGCTGCCAGCCCGCCGCGCTCGCCAACCACCTCTACGTGCACTTCGACGCCGCCGCCGTGGACCACGTCTTCCGGGTCGCCGCCGGGCTCGACTCGATGGTGGTCGGCGAGGCGCAGATCCTCGGCCAGCTCCGGGACGCCTACCATTCCGCGACCGGGGCCGACACCGCCGGGCGGCTGCTGCACGAGCTGATGCAGCAGGCGCTGCGGGTCGGCAAGCGGGCGCACGCGGAGACCGGGATCGACCGGGCCGGCCAGAGCGTGGTGACCGCCGCGCTGGAGCTGGCCGCCGGGCACCTCGACGGCGACCTCGCCGGCCGTCCCGCGCTCGTGGTCGGTGCGGGCGCGATGGGGTCGCTGGGCGTCGCCACGCTGTCCCGGCTGGGCGCCGGGCCGCTCACCGTCACCAACCGGGGCACCGACCGGGCCGTCCGGCTGGCCGAGGCGTACGGGGCCGGCGCGACGCCGATGGCGGAGCTGACCACCGTGCTCTCCACAGTGGACATCGTAGTGGCCGCCACCGCGGCCGCCGAAGCGGTCCTCACCCGTGAGGTGGTGACCCGGGCGCTCGCCCGGCGCGACCCCGACCGGGGGCCCCTGGTCCTGCTCGACCTGGCCGTGCCGCGCGACGTGGAGGCCGGCGTCGCCGAGCTGCCCGGCGTCGAGGTCATCGACATCGACCGGATGGCGGCGCTGCTCGCCGACGGGCCCGCCGCCACCGACGCCGCCGCCGTCGAGCGGATCGTGGTCGGCGAGGTCGACGCCTTCCTCACCTGGCTGCGCGGCGCCGACGTGGCGCCGACGGTGGCGGCCCTGCGCGGCCGTGCCGACGACGTGGTGGGCGCCGAGCTGCGCCGTCTCGCCCAGCGCCGCCCGGACCTCACCGACGACCAGCGCGCCGAGGTGGCCCGTACGGTGCACCGGGTCGTGCAGCGGCTGCTGCACCAGCCGACCGTGCGGGTCCGCCAGTTGGCGGCCGAGCCCGGCGGCGACCAGTACGCGGCCCTGCTGCGCGAGCTGTTCGACCTCCAGGTGCCGCAGACCTCGCCCGTCGACAACGTCCCCGACATCGGGGCCGGCGACGCCGCGCCGCCGTTCGGGCTCGCCGACGCCACGCTGCCGTTCGGGCTCGCCGACGTTCCGCCGCCCGTCGGCCTCGCCGACATTCCGCCGTCGACGCGCTCCGCCGACGTCCCGCCCATCGGAGGTGAGCGATGAGCACGCCCCTGCGCCTCGGTACCCGTGGCAGCAAACTGGCCATGGCCCAGTCCGGCCACGTCGCCGAGGCCCTGACCGCCGCGACCGGCCGGCCCGTCGAGCTGGTCGAGGTGGTCACCGCCGGCGACCGCTCGGCCGCGCCGGTGCACCGGCTCGGCGTCGGCGTCTTCGTCTCCGCCCTGCGTGACGCGCTGACCGCCGGCACGATCGACTTCGCGGTGCACTCCTACAAGGACCTGCCCACCGCGGCGGCGGCCGGACTGCACGTCGCGGCGGTGCCGACCCGGCAGGACCCGCGGGACGCGCTGGTCGCCCGGGACGGCCGTACCCTCACCGAGCTGCCCTCCGGCGCGACCGTGGGTACGGGCGCGCTGCGCCGCATCGCCCAGCTGCACGCCCTCGGGATGCAGTTGGAGGTCACCCCGATCCGCGGCAACGTCGACAGCCGCCTCGCGCGGGTGCTCGGCCCGGAGGCCGACCTCGACGCGGTCGTGCTGGCCCGGGCCGGGCTGGCCCGGCTCGGGCGGACCGATGTGATCACCGAGACGCTCGACCCGATGCTGATGCTGCCCGCGCCCGCCCAGGGTGCCCTGGCGGTGGAGTGCCGGGCCGACGACACCGACCTGGTCGAGCTGCTCGCCGTGCTCGACCACGCACCGTCCCACGCCGCGGTCGTCGCGGAGCGGGCGCTGCTGGCCACCCTGGAGGCCGGGTGCTCCGCCCCGGTCGCCGCCTACGCCGAACTCGCCGAGGGCGACGCCGGCGAGGAGATCTATCTGCGCGGGGCGGTGATCAGTCCGGACGGTACGAGAGACCTCCGGCTGTCCCGCACCGGAACGCCCGCCGACGCGGCGGAGATCGGCAAGGCACTCGCCGCCGAACTCCTCGACCTCGGCGCCGACTCGATCCTCGGCCACGATGGACACGCCGGCCCGGGGACCCAGCAATTTGGGAGCACAGAATGACCCGCACCCGTAAGCCCGTAGGCCGCATCGCCTTCGTCGGGGCCGGTCCCGGCGACCCGGGCCTGCTGACCCGCCGGGCGCACGACGCCCTGGTCGACGCCGACCAGGTGGTGTACGACCGGGGAGTCCCCGAGTCGCTGCTCGACGCCGTGCGCGCCCAGGCCAGGTCCGACGCCGAGTTCACGCCGGCGGAGGGCGCGCCGGGTGACGTGGCGAAGGTGCTGATCTCGGCGGCCCGCTCCGGGCTGAACGCGGTGCACCTGGTCGCCGGCGACCCGTTCGGCCACGACTCGGTCGTCAAGGAGGTGCAGGCGGTCGCGCGGACCGCCGCGCACTTCGAGGTGGTGCCCGGCGTCGGCCAGGCCGAGGGGGTGGCGACCTACGCGGGCGTGCCGCTGCCGGGCGTACGGACGGCCGCCGACGTCGAGGACGTCGGCACGCTGGACTTCGACGCGCTGGCCGCCGCCGTACGCCGGGGCTCGCTGGCCCTGGCCGTGGACGCCGGTGACCTCGCCGCGATCCGCGACGGGCTGCTCGCCGCCGGCGTGGAGGGCACCACCGGCGTGGGGGTGACCGGGGACGGCACCGGCGAGACGCAGTACACCACCACCTCGACCGTCGACTCGTTCGTCGCGGCGGCGCTCGGCTTCACCGGCCGGGTGGTGCTCACCGTCGGCGAGGGCGTGGGCCAGCGCGACAAGCTGAGCTGGTGGGAGAACCGGCCGCTGTACGGCTGGAAGGTCCTCGTGCCCCGCACCAAGGAGCAGGCCGGCGTGATGAGCGCGCGGCTGCGCGCGTACGGGGCCATCCCCTGCGAGGTGCCGACGATCGCGGTCGAGCCGCCGCGTACCCCCGCCCAGATGGAGCGGGCGGTCAAGGGCCTGGTCGACGGCCGGTACGCCTGGGTGATCTTCACCTCCGTCAACGCGGTCCGCGCGGTCTGGGAGAAGTTCGCCGAGCACGGCCTGGACGCCCGGCACTTCGGCGGCGTCAAGATCGCCTGTATCGGCGAGGCGACCGCCGACGCCGTCCGCGCGTTCGGCATCCAGCCCGAGCTGATCCCGTCGGGCGAGCAGTCCTCCGACGGGCTGCTGGCCGAGTTCTCGCCGCACGACGAGATCCTCGACCCGGTCGGTCGGGTGCTGCTGCCGCGCGCCGACATCGCCACCGAGACCCTCGCCGCCGGGCTCACCGAGCGCGGCTGGGAGGTCGACGACGTGACCGCGTACCGGACGGTCCGGGCCGCCCCGCCGCCCGCCGAGATCCGGGACGCGATCAAGTCGGGTGGCTTCGACGCGGTGCTCTTCACGTCCAGCTCCACGGTGCGCAATCTCGTGGGTATCGCGGGGAAGCCGCACGCCCGTACCGTCGTTGCAGTGATCGGGCCCAAGACGGCGGAGACCGCGACGGAGTTCGGCCTGCGGGTCGACGTCCAGCCGCCGCACGCCTCGGTCCCCGATCTGGTCGAGGCGCTCGCCGCCTACGCCGTCGAGTTGCGCGAGAAGCTCGCCGCCATGCCGGCGAAGCAGCGCCGCGGCTCGAAGGTGCAGGGGCCGACCGCCCTGCGGTTCCGTTAGTCGTAGCAGGAGGTCCGTGATGCCGTACCCCGAGATCCGGCCCCGCCGGCTGCGCCGCAACGCGGCCATCCGGCGGCTGGTCTCCGAGACCCGCGTCGACCCGGCCGAACTGGTCGTGCCGATGTTCGTCAAGGAGGGGCTGACGGAACCGCGGGCGATCGTGTCGCTCCCGGGGGTGCTCCAGCACTCCCGGGACTCGCTCCGCAAGGCCGCCGCCGAGGCGGTCCAGGCGGGCGTCGGCGGCATCATGCTCTTCGGCGTGCCGGAGCAGCGGGACCCCACCGGCTCCGGCGGGGTCGACCCGGACGGCATCCTCAACGTCGCGATCCGTGACGTCGTCGCCGAGGTGGGCGACGCCACGGTCGTGATGAGCGACCTCTGCCTGGACGAGTTCACCTCGCACGGGCACTGCGGCCTGCTCACCCCCGGCGGCGACGTGGACAACGACGCCACGCTGGAGGCGTACGCCGAGATGGCGGTCGCCCAGGCCGCCGCCGGGGTCGGGGTGGTCGGGCCGTCCGGGATGATGGACGGCCAGATCGCGGTGGTACGCCGGGCGCTCGACGCCGCGGGCCACCAGGACGTGGCCGTCCTGGCGTACGCCGTCAAGTACGCCTCGGCCTTCTACGGCCCGTTCCGCGACGCGGTGGAGTCGGCGCTGGAGGGCGACCGGCGCACCTACCAGCAGGACCCGGCGAACCTGCGGGAGTCGCTGCGCGAGGTCGAGCTGGACGTCGCCGAGGGCGCCGACATGGTGATGGTCAAGCCGGCCCTGCCGTACCTCGACGTGGTGGCGGCCGTGCGTGCGGCGGTGGACGTGCCCGTCGCCGCTTACCAGGTCTCCGGCGAGTACGCGATGGTCGAGGCGGCCGCCGCGAACGGCTGGATCGACCGGGAGCGGGTCATGCTGGAGACGCTCACCTCGATCCGCCGGGCAGGCGCCCAGATCATCCTCACCTACTGGGCGGTCGAGGCCGCCCAACTCCTCCGCCAGCGCTACTGACCGCCGCCCCTGCCCGACCCGCCGCCCTCTGCCGGACCGCAACTCCGCCAGACCGGCACCCTGCCCGACCCGCCGCCCCGGCCGGACCGCAACTCCGTCCGCCCGGCACCCCTGCCCGGGCTCGTCAACTCGTCGCTGCCGGCCTGAACGGACGCCCCGAGCCGCCCGAGCCGACCCGGGCTGGGCCGAGCCGGGCCGGCGGGTTCTGCGCTGGTGCTTGCTGCTGCCGGCGGGGCGCTTTCGATGCCTCGCCAGCAGGCTCGGGTGTTGGTGGTGCCACCTCATCGTCGCTGCCCGGCACTTGGTGCGAGTAGAGGCTCGCGACCTTGCTCGCCGGAAACGGTCGAACCTTCGTCACGTTAAGTGATCCCGCTGCGCTCGAAGGTCAGTGTCCCTCGGACGCTTTGCTCTGCATCCATTCACGCACCGGCAACCCACGGTGACTGTTGCGTATATGGCTGCAGAGCAAAGGGCGCGCGGAGTTGGGCGGCTCCTCAGCGAGCCGGAGGATGAAACTGCTGGTCAGGCCGTTTTGCTGATTGGTGGGGTCGCTGAGAGCCGCTTCGAGGGGAAGGATGCAATTACGCAGAGTAGGAATTGGGCGGGATATCACTTCTGTTACTGTGAGTCACCATTCAGTGGGTGAGGCCGGCTTGCTGCGGTGTGGCGTCGGGTAGTGGGTTTTCCACAGGCGGCTGGGTTATCCACAGGTGGCGCGGCTGGGATTGCGGGAGGGCGCGGCAGCGGGGGAGCGTGGCCGGATGACCGCCCTACCCGCAGAACCGGCGAGAGGCCGGCCCCTTGATCCCGACGCCGTGCCGGGCTCTGCCGCCGGGCCGGACTCCGCCATCGCGCCCGGCTCCGCCGCCACGTCGGGCTCCGCCGTGCCGGGCTCTGAGGCTGCCGTGCCGGGTGCTGGGGCCGTCGTGCCGGGTGCTGGGGCCGCCGCGTTGGGCTCGCGTGAGCCGTCGGTGATGTTGACCGAACCGTTCGACACGCCGTGGCCAGCTGCGGGCATCGTCCGGGCGGTGCGGCGGTACGCCAGCCTCAGCCAGCGGGAGCTGGCCCGGTGGGCCGGGGTGAACCACTCCACCGTCGGGCGGATCGAGGCGGGCCGGCTGGTGCCGAGCATCCTGCTCCTGCGCCGCATCATCGGGGTCGCCGGATTCCGGCTGGCCGTCGTCGACGAGTTCGGGCGGGTGTTGAAGCCGATGCGGGACTGGCAGGACACCCGGGACGGGGCGGGGCGTCGCTATCCCTCGCACCTGGACACCATTCTCGACCCCGAGCCGGGCGAGTGGTGGGCGGACGTCTACGGGTTGGCCCGCCCGCCGGAGACGTTCTACCGCGACCGCAGGGTCCGCGACGCCATGCGACGGCGCAGTCAGTGGGAGGTGCGGGTGGCGAAGTACCGCAGCGTGCCCCCGCCACCGCGCGTACCCCCACCGCCGCGCGTTCCCCCACCGCCGGGGCTGCCCGACCCACGCTCTCCGTGGTGAGCGAACGGCCCGCCACCCGGGGAACTCCTGGGCGGCGGGCCGTCGGGGCGTGCTCCGGTGCGACGTCAGTCGTCGTCGGTGATGGTGCCCACGGCGAGGGGGTCCGCCAGGCGCAGGCCCGGCACGCCGGCCACCACCAGGTTCACCTTCTCGTCCGCCTCCCGCTTCCGGTCACCGCGCACGGTCACCGGGAAGTCCAGCGACGTCTGCCCCGCCGCCAGGACCTTGCATCCGACGTACGGGTCGTAGTCGGCGCCGGCCTGGGCCGTGGTGCCGTACGTGGCGGCGCAGAGCAGCACCGGCTGCGACAGCGGGCGCGAGACGGTGGCCGTGAAGGTCAGCGGCCGGGTGCCCCGGTCACCCTCGACCACCGACGCGTCGCCGACGCTCAGCGACGCCCGGGAGCGGAAGCGGGCCACCTGCGGGTCGTGGTCGCTGGAACCCCGGCTGCCGTCGGCCGCGTGGTCGGCCGGCCAGTCGGCGTTGATGTGCGCCGCCCGCATCTGCACCAGGTCCCGGTGCAGCGCGCCGTTCACGAACAGGTGGTCCAGCGTCTGCGCCTGCCCCTCGAAGCTGTACGAGTAGGCCGACGACGGCGCGTCAGCGAGCAGGTCGTCCCAGAGGTTGCGCATGCCCGCCTCGTACAGCGGCCCGAGCTGGTCCGACGGGGTGGGGTCGGCCGCCGTGGCGATGGGATCGTCGGGGCGGGGGAAGACGTTCAGGTCCCCGCCGTAGACCACCCGCGCGTGCGGGTCCGACGCCTCGATCGCGGTGACGATCGCGGCGCCGTACGCGGCCTGCTCCCGGCGCTGCCCGACCCGGCTGTCCGGCCCGGACGAGTAGTGGTTGCTCGCGGCCCACAGCGTGTACCGCTCGGCGGAGCCGGGCGCGGCGGCGACCGTGAACTTGCCGAGCTGCGGGGCGCGGGTGAAGACGTTGTTTCCGTCCTTGCCGGTGGAGGTGTCCACGTCGGCGGGGAGCACCGCGTTGAGCGCCTTCGGGTTCTGCACGTCCGCGTTGCCCGGCAGCCCCGCCCCCCGGTACTCGACGGTCGGCGCCGAGCCCAGCAGCGGGTCGGCGGCGGTGGGCGCCGCCAGCGACACCCGGTCGGTGCGGAACAGGAACGCCGCGGTGATGCCCCGGGCGTCCGCGCCGGTCCGGTCGTACGCGGCCTGGTAGGCCGGGCCACCGGCGGCGGCGATGGCCAGCGCCAGGTCCTGGAGGCTGTCCGGCGCGCCGTCGGCGTTGTCCGTGCTGCCACAGACCAGCTCGGTGCCGGAGACCGAGCAGATGTCCTGGTCCTCGGCCTCCTGCACCAGGATCAGGTCGGGGGAGTGCAGGTCGGTGGTGATCTGGTCGGCCAGCGCGACGAGCTGCTCGCGGTACTCCTGCTCGCTGCCCGGGACGTAGTCGAACGGCGGGCGCACCCCGGTGCAGCCGGCGTTGCCGGCGAAGTCGCAGCCGTCGAACGGGTCGTCGCGGTAGTCGTACAGGTTCTCGACGTTGTAGGTCGCGACCGCGACCTCCTCCGAGCGGTTGGCCGGCTTCGGCGGGTTGTTCGTCGACGGGTCGGCCCCGCCGGTGAACGCGGCCGCCTCGACCTGCACGCCGTACTTCTCGAACGAGTAGTAGAGCCCGCCGACCGCGTCGGCGGTCAGCGTGTCGAAGGTGCGCGCGGGCGGGAGCAGCGCGGCGCTGTCACCCGTGCTGCCCTTGACGCCCATGCTGCCGAGCAGGACGCGCTGCCCGTTGCCGTCGTCGAAGCGGCGGGTCGGGTCGTTGTCCAGCGGGTGCGCGTCCCGGAACACCCGGCGGGCGTACGCGTCGGCGCGGTCGAGCAGCGGGTCGTCCCGGTCGATCACGAAGATCTCGGCGTCGGCGGTGGAGGCGAAGACGTTGCGCCCGCTCACCGCGCCGCTGCCGGCGCGTACGCGCAGCCGGGCGCCCTCGTGCCGCTCGAAGAAGCGCTGGGCCGCCGCCAGGTCGACCGGCGGCACCGCGTCGGTCACCTCGACCTCGGCGTTCACGTCCACGCCGGAGGCGATCCGGCGCACCAGCGACGCCCCGGAGAGCTGGGTGAAGTTGAAGTACTCGGAGACCCGGGCGCGCAGCACCACCTCGTCGCCGACCGTCGGCACGTAGCCGCCGATCAGCGAGGTGAACGAGCCCATGAAGACGAAGATGCCGTCCGAGCTGGTCGGGTCGCCGTCGGTGGCGTCGGAACGGCTCTGCAGGAAGAAGCCGTGCTGGTCGCGGCCCGACGAGTCGCGGGCCAGGGTGCGCTGGGTGATCACGCCGCGTACGTCGTACAGCGTGCTGCTGGTCCCGTTGCCCGTGGCCGGCGCGAGCGGCGACCGGTCGGCGGGACCGGACTCGGCGTCGGTGGTCGGGCCCTGCACCTCGCCGACGGTCAGCTCCCGGGTCACCTGCACGGCCAGCGTGCAGGTGGCGGTGCCGCCGTCCGCGTCGGTGGAGGTCAGCACCACGGTGTACGCCCCGGCGGCCAGGTCGGCGCTCGTGGCGACCGTGGCCCGGGCGGTGCCGCCCACCGCGTCGGCGGGGGTGACCGCCGAGCGGCTGACGGAGCCGGTGGCCGGGGTCGGGCTGACTGAGGTGACCGCCAGGTCGACGATGCGGTCGTCGGTGTCGGTGGCGGTGACCTCCCGGGTGGCCGCCGTGCCGGCCGGGGTCACCAGGGCCGGGCCGCAGGCGAGCGTGGCGGGCGCGTCGACCGGCCCGCCGCCGTCGACGGCGTGCGTGCCGAGGCCGTCGAACGTGTCGACGGGGAAGCCGGCCCACTGGGCGGCCGGGTCGAACGCGTCGGAGGGGTCGGTGTCGCCGGACGTCACGGCGGCCGACCGGCGCAGCGTGTTGTCGGCGGTGCTGGTGACGCCCGTGCCCCACTCGGTGCCCGGGTCGACGCCGACCTGCCCGATCGAGTCGAGCACGGTGCCGCCGCGACGCAGCACGATGGCGTCGTCGCCGTTGAACAGGCTGGCGCCGGTGGTCTGGTCGGCCCGGTCGAGGATGGCCGGTGCGGCCGAGGCGGCGGCGAGGACGAAGACGTCCCCGGCCGCGACGGTGCCGGTGAGGGCCAGGTTCGTCGGCGTGGTGGAGCCGTTGAAGTGCAACTGGAGCTGGTAGCCGCCGGCGGCCAGGTCGACGGCGGCGCCCGTGCCGTTGAACAGCTCGATCGCCTTGTTGTTCGACGAGCCTTCGACGTACTCGGAGATGAAGAGGTCGGTGGGCGCGGCGCTGGCCGCGGTGGGTGCGACGCCGACGGCCGTGACGGTCACGGCGGCGGTGGCGGTCGCGAGCGCGGCAAGAGTGCGGCGCGGGCGCATAAGGCCTCCACGATGGGTGGACGGGGAACTAACGCACGTTAAGGGTCGCTGCTGACCGCCGTCCATCCCCCAGCGGACGGATTCGTGAACGTTCCGGTCAGCGTCCGGCGTCGAGGCGGTGCACCAGCTCAGCCACGTCGATGCTGTATTCGCACCATTCGCGGTCCGGACGGTAGCCCAGCTCGGCGTTGACCTTGAGCATGGCCTCGTTGGCCTGCGCGTTCCACGTCTGCACCTCGGTCAGCTCCGCCTCGGCCGAGCGCAGCTCCATCAGCATCCGGGCCTTGATCGCCCGGTCGATGCCGTAGCCCCGGTGGTCCTGCACGACGATCGTGTCGTACTGGTCGGCGCGGGTGGGATGTTGGACCGGCACGACCACCTCGGTCAGCCCGGCCACCTCGCCGGTCTGCTCGTGCAGGGCGAGCACGATGTAGGGCTTCATGCCCCGCCGGTGCAGGCAGTCCAGGCTGTCGCGCAGCCGCTCCGGGTCGTAGGAGCTGGGGCGCAGCTCGCCGTCCTCGACGTCGCGCACCTCCGCCTTGGCCCGGGCGTACGCCTCGATCAGCTCGTTTGGCGGACCGCCCGGGTGGAACTGGAGGTGGTAGCCCGCGCCGATGCCGGTGGCCATCTCGGCCAGCTCGGCCCAGTCCACCCCGGACAGGTCCAGCACGCTGCGGGTCTCGACGTATTCCTTGGAGAAGCCGAGCGACTCGTAGAAGGCGACGGCCGGCGTGTCGCCGACCACCTCCACCCCGATCGACTGGAAGCCCTCCTGGTAGACCCGCCGGGCGGCGGTCAGGACGAGGTCCCGGCCGAGGCCCGTACGCCGCGCCGACGGGTGGACCAGCACCTCCAGCACGCCGATGTCGCCGAGCAGCAGCACGTGCACGTGGCCCAGGATCGCCCCCGGGCTGCCGTCGGCCGCCGGTTCCGTCTGGGCGACCCAGGAGATCCGCCGTTCGCCGGGCATGACCTCAGCGAGGTATTCCCGCATGGAGCTCTCCCGCCACGGCGGATCCTGCGGCAGATCGGCCGCCAGGACCGCGTTCAGCGTGTCCAGCAGCGACGCGATCTCGGCGGACGACGCGGTCCTGGGGTCCCACTCGCGCACCATCACCCGTCTAGCTTGCCGCTAACCGCTGCCCGGGGGAAGTGTCCAGTTCTCCAATGTACGCGGACGATCACTTCACGTGCGGCTGGCCTGTCCGTACCGGTTGGCGGTGTCGTAGACGTCCTGGGCGTAGCGGCGGACGTCGTTGTAGGACAGGATCGCGTTCCACCAGTCGGCCGGGATGGTGAGGTTCCGGCCGCCCTTGCAGAGGTAGTTGCCGGCGGCGAGGGCGGCGTCGTCCAGGTCGTGCGGGTCCTTGACGCCGTCGTTGTCGGCGTCCGCCCCGATCTCCTGCCAGGTCGTCGGGATGAACTGCATCGGCCCGACCGCCCGGTCGAGGACCGGGTCCTTGTCCATCACGCCGCGGTCGGTGTCGGGGATGCGCATCCGGCCGCCCTGCCCGTCGAGCGGCAGGCCGATGATCTCGGGCAGTGCCTTGCCGTCCTGGCGGAGCGTCGCGCCGTTGGCCTGACCGTGCCCCGACTCGACGAACCCGATGGCCGCCAGCGTGGTCCAGCTCAGCCCGCAGCTGCGGTTGGTCTGGGCGAGCACCACCTCGGCGTAGCCGTACGCCTGCATGGCCACCGGCGAGATGCCGACCTTGGGCCCGACCTGGGCGGCCCAGCCGGCCAGCGCGTCCGACGGCCGACCGGTGGAACCGCCGACGACCGGGCCGGTCGGCGCCGTTCCGGGCGGCAGCGCCGTCTGGGTGGGCAGTGGCATCCCGCCGGGCGGTGGCGTCCCGCCGGGCAGCGGCGCCTGCGGGTCGGTGGTCGGGGCGGGGGAGGTGGCGTCGACCGCGACCGGCCGGGTTCCCCGGGCCGTCGCGGGCACCAGCAGCGCGCCCGCCGCAGCCGTCGCCGCGACCAGGGCGAGCAGGAACACCCCGGGCAGGGTGAGTCGCCCGCTGGGTCGCCGCGACCAGTCCCGCGTGGCGCGGGCGGCGGCGATCGCGATGCGGTGCGGAGGCCGGCGTACGGCGTGCGCGAACTGCACCCGGCGGCGGCGGGGCCCGGCGGCCGGTTTCGTGGCGGGCACGTCGACCTTCGTCTGCGCGAGGTCGCCCGCGCCCGACTCGGCGCCGTCGCCGTCACCGTCCTTCGCCCCGCTCCCGGTGGCCGCCGCTCCCGTGGCCGAGGTCGCGGTGGCCGGCTTCCCGGCCGCGCCGCCGGCTTTCGTGTCGGGGGCGCTCCTGTCGTCCGGCTGCGCGGCCGTGGTGGCGGCAGGCTCGTCCGGCTTCGCGGCCGTGGCCGGCTTCGTCTCGGTGGCCGGCCCTGCGGCCGGCTTCGCCTTCTCAACCGGCTTCGCCTTCTCAACCGGCTTCGCCTTCTCGGCTGGCTTCGCCTCGGCGGTGGGCTCTTCCGCCGGCTTCGTGGCGACCGGCTTGTCGGCCGGCCTCGCTTCGGCTGGCTTCGCTTCGGCGGCCGGCTTCGTGTCCTCCGTGGAGGTGGATCTCAGCCAGGGGCGGCGGGGACGCGGCAACCGCGTCGCGGGCCCGGGCACGGCGCCGGACTCGGCGAGCGGCCCGTCGATGGGTGCCGCCGGCCGCAGGGGCCGAAGGGTCTTCCTGTCCTCGCCGTCCACCACAAGTTGAGTATCACCCATGTACCCCCGTACGTCAGGACCGGTCGTACCCTGGGTGCCATGCCCCGGTACGAGTTTCGTTGCCGCGCCTGCGGCGACACCTTCGAGGTCAACCGTCCGATGGCGCGGGCCGCTGAGCCGGCGTCCTGCCCGCAGGGGCACGCCGACACGGTCAAGCTCCTCTCCACCGTCGCGGTCACCGGCCGGGGCGGCGGTGCGGCCGGTGGCGCGCCGGCGCCGGCCGGCGGAGGGTGCTGCGGCGGCGGCTGCGGCTGCTGACCGGCGGTCCGCCCCCGCCCGTCCGGGCCGGTTCCTCGTCCGCCGCGACGTCCGCCGGCCCAACCCCTCCGGCCAGCCGGGGCGGAGGGCTCCCCGGGGGCCGGAGCCGCCCGACCGTTCTCACGATGCGTGATGGTCCGGTATCAGGCAGCATGAGTCCGACGTCACGGGCGGAGGTTCCACCATGTCGCCACGGATCCATCTCCCGAGCGGGTTGGTGACCTTCGTCTTCACCGACATCGAGGGCTCCACCCGGCTGGCCCAGCTGCTCGGGCCGGACTACCCGCCGGTGCTGCGGGAGCACCGCCGCCTGCTGCGCCGTACGATCGCCGCGACCGAGGGCGCGGAGCTGCTGACCGAGGGGGACTCGTTCTTCCTCGCCTTCGGCGACGCGACCGCCGCACTGACCGCCTGCCTGACCGCCCAGCGGGCGCTGGCCAGCCACGAGTGGCCCACCGCCGACGCCGTGCCCCGGGTCCGGATGGGGTTGCACACCGGCTGGGCGGAGCCGCGCGACGGCGAGTACGTCAGCCCGGAGGTGCACCGCGCGGCCCGGGTCGCCGCCGCCGCCCACGGTGGGCAGGTGCTCTGCTCGGCGTCTACGGCGCGGCAGGTGGAGCCGTTGCCGCCCGGCGTGTCCCTGGTCGACCTCGGCCTGCACCGGCTGCGCGGCTTCGACGACCGGGAACGGCTCTTCCAGCTCGTCGCCCCCGGCCTGGAGCGGCAGTTCCCGCGGCCCCGCACCGCCGACGCGAGCGCGCACAACCTGCCCACCCCGGTCACCTCGTTCGTCGGCCGGGACGCCGAGCTCGCCGAGCTGCGGCGGCTGGTGGAGGCGCACCGGCTGGTCACCGTCCTCGGCGCGGGTGGCGCGGGCAAGACGCGGCTGGCCGTGGAGCTGGCCGTCGACCTGGTGGAGTCCCATCCGGACGGGGTCTGGTTCGTCGACATCGCCGCGGTCACCGACCCGGGCCTGGTGGCGTTCGAGGTCGCCGCCGTGCTCGGCCTGCGTCCCGAGCCGGGCCGCCCGATGGTGGACACACTGGTGGAGTACGCGGCCGCGCGCCGCATGCTCATCCTCCTGGACACCTGCGACGCCCAGCCGGCGGCCTCGGCCGCCGTGATCTCCCGGCTGCTCGCCGGCGGGGTGGGCGTCCGGGTGCTCGCCACCAGCCGGGAGTCGTTCGGCCTGCCGGGCGAGGTGGTCTGGCGGATCCCGTCGTTGTCGGTCGACCCGCCGGTCGAGGGGGCGGAGAGCGACGCCGTCGCGCTGCTGCTGGACCGGACGGCGGCGGCGCGGGGCGGCCGGCCCCCGGACCCGGCGGAGTCGGCCGACCTGCGGCGGGTGGTGCGCCGGCTGGACGGGTTGCCGCTCGCCATCGAGCTGGCCGCCGCCCGGCTGCGGGTGCTCTCCGTCGGTCAGCTCGCCGCGCGTCTCGACGACGTGCTGGGCACCCTCGACGCAGGGCGGGAGGACCCGCCTCCGGCGGAGCCGGACCCGTCGGGCGACCGGCAGGACGGCGTGGATCCGGTGGCGGCGGCCGAGGGGATGGCGTCGCCCAGCCCGGCCGTCCGGGCGGTGCAGCGCTCCGCCACCGAACGGCACCTGACCATGCAGGCCACGGTCACCTGGTCGTACCGGACGCTGGGGCCACGGGCCGCCCGGCTGCTGCGCTGGCTGGCGGTCTTCGCCGGGCCGGTGGACCTGGCGGCGGTGGAGTGGCTGCTCGGCGACGATCCGCTCGATCCGCTCGCGGTGCTGGTCGACAAGTCGATGGTGCTGGCCGAGCCGCACGCCGCGGGCAGCACCTACCGGATGCTCGACCCGATCCGGGCGTACGCGGCGCGGCGGCTGGTGGAGGCGGGGGAGGAGCGGTCGGCCCGCAACCGGCACGTGGCGTGGTCGATGCACGCGCTGGAACGGGCGCACCTGGGCCCGGACGGGCGGCCGGTGACCCTGTCGCTCTACGCCCTCGACCCGCTCGCCGGCGAGCTGCGGGCCGCGCTGCGCTGGTGCGCCACCGGCGGCAGTGCCCGCGCCGGCCTGCGGCTGGCCGGGGGCCTCGACCAGTGGTGGCGGGAGCGGGGCCTGGCCCGGGAGGGGCGGCTCTGGCTGTTCCGGCTGTACGGGCGCATCGCCGAGACGGGGGAGCGGATCCCGGAGGCCGAGCTGGCGGCGGCGTACCACATGCACTCGCTGCACGCCGGCGCGGACGGCGAGTTCGCCGAGGAGCTGCGCTACTCCCAGCGGGCGGAGGCGGCGGCCCGGCAGGCGGGCGACGCGGGCCTGCTCGCCCGGGTGCTCGCCGGGCGGGCCGCCCCGCTGGTCGACATGGGACAGTTCGCGGAGGCCGAGCGGATCTGCCGCGAGGTGATCGACTGGGCGTCCGGCCAGGAGGTGCTCGGCGATGCGCTCTTCGGGGTGTTCAGCCTGGCCGAGCTGCTGTGGCGGCGGGGCGCCCTGGACGAGGCGGCAGAGCTGCTGGGCGCGGCGCGACCGGTGGAGGCGGCCCGGCCGGTGGAGCGGGGGCGGCGCTCCGTCGACATGCTGCTCGGGATGGTCGCCCTGGCGCGTGGGGACCTCGTCGCCGCGCACGAGCACCTCCAGGTGGCGCTCCGCTCGCGGATGAGCCACGGCTTCCACGGCCGGGCCTGCGACACGTTGAACGCGATGGCGGTGCGCTGCGCGACCGGCGGCGACGGCCTGACGGCGGCCCGCCTGTTCGGCGCGGCGGGGGCGACCCGGGCGAGCATGCGCTGCGCCCCGGGCATCTACGACGGGTACTGGGCGCAGCGGCAGGGGGAGCTGCGCCGGGAGTTGGGCGACGCGGCCTTCGACGGCGCGTACGGCGAGGGGACCGAGCTGGGGCTGGAGGAGGCGGCGGCGCTGGCCCTCGCCGTCGAGCACCCGGACCTGGCGGCCGGCTCGGCGCGGTTCGGCGCGGGGCACGCCCACGTGGCGCCCCGCCAGACCGTCACTCCCGACCGGTGCCGCCACCACACGGGGCACGCCTGACGGCGGGGTCCGTCGTCGTGCCGGTCGGGGCCCGCGTCGACCCGGTGGGCGGGGACGCGGACCCCTGGGCGGTACGGGTGGGTCAGCGGCTCAGGGCGGCGCGGCGCTCGGCGTCGGCCTTCATCCGGGCGGCGCGGTCGATGTCGGCCTGCTGCACGGCGGCGACCGAGCCGAAGGCGCTGACGGCCTGGTAGTACGTCCAGGCGAGGCTGGTGCAGGCGGGCCGCACGACGCTGTTGTACGTGGCGCAGACCCGCTTCAGGTCGGCGTAGAAGGCGCTGTCCAGTCGGGCCTTGTTCGCCGAGAACCGGCTCATCGCCTTGTAGTTGCGGTAGCCGAAGTCGTGCCGGTAGCAGGAGAGCGTGAAGTTGAAGCCGAGCGGGTTGTCCGGGCTCGACGAGCAGTAGTCGGTCGACCAGTTGAACTCGTACGCCGCCCAGGCGCCCTTGTTCAGCCGGCCCGAGTTCCAGGAGTTGTAGCTGGTGGCGCTGGTCTGGGTCCAGCTGGACAGGACGGAGAGCTTCTGCGAGGTCGTGACGGCGGCGGCGGGGGAGGAGACCCCGAAGACGAAGAGCATCGCGAGCGCGGCCGAGGCGAGCAGGGTGGTGAGGCGTCTGGGCACGGGTTACCTCCGCGGGGGATGGCGGGCGGGACGGGGGTTACCGGCGGGTCACCGGAATGCCGACCAGTGTGGATCATGGAGGGATCCGGGGGATGTGGTGCCCGCCGACAATTAGTGACAGGCGTTGAAACAGACGAATGCCCCGGGTGCCAGGGGCACCCGGGGCATTCGGTCGGACGTCAGCGGACGAACGCCGGCGGGCTTGCCGGGCTCTCGTTCGCCAGTCGGTCGAGCGCGGTCACGTAGTAGGTGTAGCGCTTGCCGGCCTCGGCCGTCGTGTCCACCCAGGACTGAGTCCGGGTGCCCGCGTCGGCGCGGACCGTGTCGACCAGGTGCGCGGCGTCGGCGAAGTCGCACCGGCCGGCCAGGCCGGTCCCGTCGAAGCGGTAGATCGCGTACGAGGTGGCGGTGCCGAGCGGGCCCACGCCGTCGGCCGGCTGGAGCCAGCTCAGGCGGACCCCGTCGTCCTGCCGCGCGGCCTTGGTGACCACCGGCATGAGCAGCGGCTTCTTCGGCAGGTGCGACATGGTCGGGACCAGCGCCGGGCGGGAGTAGTGCTCGGCGGCGTAGATGTCGGTCGCGCCGAGGCGGTTGGCCCGCACCTGAACGGCCGAGAAGTGGACGTTGCCCAGGACCTCCGGGTACTGCCGGTTGAGCGTCAGGTGGTTCGACAGCTCCCGCGGGTTCATCCAGAACGAGCCGTAGACCGGGTCACCGCTCTTGTAGTCGGCCTGCCCGATGTAGAGCTGCACCCGGGTGCCCTTGACCACGTCCGCCCACCACGGCACCAGCCGGGTGTAGTCGGCGGCCGGGTACTGGCCCATGTACCAGTAGAGCTGCGGCACGATGTAGTCGATCCACTCCTCCTTGACCCACTTGCGGGTGTCGGCGGAGATGATGTCGTACGACTGGCTGCCGGTGGTGTCCGAGCCCAGCGGGTCGGCCGACTGGTTGCGCCAGATGCCGAACGGGCTGACGCCGAACTTCACCCACGGCTTCTCGGCCTTGATCTTGGCGTTCATCTCCTGGATCAGTAGGTTGATGTTGTCCCGCCGCCAGTCGGCCTTGTCGGTGAAGCCCCGGTTGTGCGCCGCGAAGGTGGCGTCGTCGGGCACCTGGTGGGTGCCGCTCGGGTAGGGGTAGAAGTAGTCGTCGAAGTGCACGCCGTCGACGTCGTACCGCTTGACCGCGTCCATCATCGCGGTCTGCACGAACTCGCGGACCTCCGGGATGCCGGGGTTGTAGTACAGCCGGCTGCCGGCGACCCCGGCCGGCGGGTAGGCGAAGGTCCACTCCGGGTGCTCGCGCACCGGGTGGTTCGGCGCGAGCTGGTTGATGTCGGCGCCGGCGCCGCCCGGGGCGGGCATGGAGATGCGGTACGGGTTGAACCAGGCGTGGAACTCGAGGTTGCGCTTGTGCGCCTCGGAGACCACGAACTTCAGCGGGTCCCAGCCCGGGTTCTCGCCACGCACCCCGGTCAGGTACTCCGACCAGGGCTCGTGGGGCGACGGCCAGAGCGCGTCGGCGGTCGGCCGGACCTGGACGACCACGGCGTTGTGGTTGAGCCGCTCGGCGAGGTCGAGCAGCTGGCGGTACTCGGCCTGCTGCGCGGCGATGCGGTCGGGCGCGGTCTGGGACGCCTTGCTCGGCCAGTCGATGTTGACGACCGAGGAGATCCACATGGCCCGGAACTGCCGCTTCGGGGTGGCCGGGTCGGTGACGCAGGTGGTGGTGGAGGCGGCGGTGGTCGCCGCGTCGGGCGCCGCGCTCGCCGGGGTGGCGGCGACGAGCGCGCCGAGCAGTGCGGCGGCCAGCCCGGCGGCTCCGAGCCGAGTTGCCTTCATGCGGTGTGTCCCTTCGTTGGGGCTCCCGTGTCAGGGGTTCATCGCGGCACAGACGGCAAGATTCGCCGTTGACAATCTGCCGCTGGTAGGAAATTTTCACACCTCACGGCTCTGCGCAAGAGTCTGGACGGGATCGATCCGTCCGTCCACGTCCGCTCGTCCCTGTGGCCGGGGCCACGGCGCGCAGGGTGCTGGACCGCACACGCCGGGTGTCGGCCCGATTGGCCCGAGATCGTCAGGATTGAGGAGGGCTCACGCTGGGTAGCATCGCCGGTCACCGGCCGCCACAGGGGTGGTCCGGACGGTGGGAGGGGTGACGGCGGTGTCCGTGCTGCGTACCAAACCGATCGGGGACGTGATCGCGCAGAGCGAAGCCGACGGCGAGGACGGCGGACCCGGCCTGAAACGACGGCTCGGCGCCCGCGACCTCACCGGCTTCGGCATCGGCATCGTGATCGGCACCGGCATCTTCACGCTCACCGGCATCGAGGCCCGCGACAGCGCGGGACCCGGCGTGGTGATCTCGTTCGCCATCGCCGGCCTGGTCGCCCTGCTCGCCGCCCTCTGCTACGCCGAGCTGGCCTCCAGCGTGCCGGCCGCCGGCAGCGCCTACACCTACGCGTACGCGACCATGGGCGAGATCGTCGCCTGGATCATCGGCTGGGACCTGCTGCTGGAGTTCGCCCTCGGCGCGGCGGTGGTGGCGCGCGGCTGGTCCGGCTACCTGGCCGAACTCGTCGGCCTGCCCACCGCCTGGTTCGGCGAGGAGGGCAGCGTCGTCAACGTCGGCGCGATCGGCATCGTGCTGCTGCTCGGCGTCGTGGCGATCGTCGGCATCCGCGAGTCCGCCCGGGTGACCAACCTGCTGGTGCTGGTCAAGGTCGCCATCTGCGTCTTCATCGTGGTCGCCGGCCTGTTCTTCGTGAAGGCCGCCAACCTCACCCCGTTCATCCCGCCGGCGGAGCCCGCCGACGGCAGCGAGGACGGCATCAAGCAGCCCGTCACCCAGGCGCTCTTCGGCCTGGAGCCCTCGGTGTTCGGCTTCGTGGGCGTACTCAGTGCCGCCGCCGTGGTCTTCTTCGCGTACACCGGCTTCGAGGCCGTGGCCAACCTCGGCGAGGAGACGAAGCGCCCCCGCCGGGACCTCACCCTCGGCCTGCTCGGCACGCTGCTGATCTCGACCGTGCTGTACATCGGCGTCTCGCTGGTCGTGGTGGGCATGGTCCCGTACGACCAGATCGACCGGGGCGCCCCGATCGCGGCGGCCTTCAACGCGGTCGGCGCCGAGTGGGCCGGCATCCTCGTCTCGATCGCCGCCGTCGCCGGCCTGACCAGCGTGATCCTGGTCGACCTGGTGGCCATGGGCCGGATCGGCTTCGCCATCAGCCGCGACGGGCTGATCCCGCCGTCGATCGCGAGGGTGCACCCGCGCTGGGGCACCCCGTACCGGATCTCGGCCGTCATGACGGTGGCGGTCGCGCTGCTCGCCGGCTTCCTGCCGCTGTCGGCCCTGGCTGACCTGGTCAGCATCGGCGCGCTCGCGGCGTTCGTGCTGGTCTCCGTCGCGGTGCCGATCCTGCGCCGCAAGCGCCCGGACCTCGACCGGCCGTTCCGGGTGCCGTTCTCCCCGGTGCTGCCGGTCTTCTCGGCGCTGGCCTGCTTCTACCTGATGCTGAACCTGTCGGTGGAGACCTGGCTGCGGTTCGCCGCGTGGATGCTGCTCGGCGTCCTGATCTACTTCGGCTACGGCTACCGCCGCAACCGCCTCGCCCGGCGTTCCTCGTCCGCCGACTCCCGGGAACCGGCTTCCGTCTGACCTCGGGCGGGGTTCCGGCTCGTCGCGGGTCGAGCTCCCCGGAAACCCTCCGGGGTCGCCCGCCGCGGTCCGGTCGCGCTTCCCCTGGTGTACGAGGACAGCGCGGCACCCGATCCGTCGGGTGCCGCGCTGTCGGCGTCTCCGGCCGTCAGGGCCTCTGCTGCGGCCCCGCCGTCGGGCCCTTGACGACGGGCTTGCCGTCGGTCCAGACGACCTCGTCGAGCCAGACCTGGCGGCCCGGGTCGACCGTGCCCTCCTGGCCCGGCGGCCAGGCGTGGTAGAGCAGCCAGGTGCGCCCGTCGTTGACCACCATCGAGGCGTGCCCCGGCCCGGAGGCGACCTCGTTGGTCTTCAGGATCGGGTTCTCCGGGGCCTTCACGCACGGCCCGGCGGGCGACTCGCAGATCGCGTAGCCCTCCGCGTACTCGGCGCGGTCGTAGGCGTTGGCGGCGAAGAACAGGAACAGCCTGCCGTCGTGGCGGTGCAGGAACGGGCCCTCGATCAGGGTGCCCTCCCACGGCTCGGTCTGCTTCAGCAGCTTCGTCGGCTCGCCGACCAGGCGCAGCCCGTCGTCCGAGAGGCGCTGCGACCAGATCCAGGTGTCCACCCCGATGGCGTTGCCGTCGTTCTTCCACAGCAGCCAGAGGCTGCCGTCGGCGTCCCGGAACGGGCTGGCGTCGATCGCGCCGCCCAGCTCCGCCTGGCAGATCAGCGGGCCGGTCGAGTCGTCCCGGTACGGCCCCTGCGGCGCGCTCGCCACGGCCCGCCCGACGCACTGCCGCCCCGACTCGCGCCCGGCGACGGTGTAGTAGAGCGCGAACCGGCCCGGGGCCAGTTCGATCACCTCGGGCGCCCAGGTCTTCCCGGCGTCCGCCCAGGCCGGCAGTTCCGGCAGCGCGTCCCCGGCCGGGGTCCAGTCGACCAGGTCCCGGGAGGTGAGCACCGGGACGTTGCGGCCACCGGCGTTGGTGTGGAACAGGTACCAGGTGTCGCCCACCCGGATCGCCTGCGGGTCGGGCGCGTCGGTGCGTACGACCGGGTTGGTGAACATGCGCGCGTCGTCTCCCGTGTTCGAGGGTTCTTCTCCACCACCGCACCCGGCGGCGAACAGCGCGGCGGCGAGCACCGCCGCCGCGCCGCGCCGCCGGGTCGTTCCGACCGTCATCCCTTCAGCCCGCTGCGGGAGACGCCCTGGATGATGTGCCGCTGGGCGAGCACGAAGAGGACCAGCACCGGCACGCTGGCCAGCACCGCCCCCGCCATGATCACCGGGTAGTCGGTGACGTAGGCGCCCTGGAGCAGGCCCAGGCCCGGCGGCAGGGTGAGCGTCTCCGGGCTGAACAGCACGAAGATCGGCCAGAGGAAATCGTTCCAGTTGGTGAGGAACGACAGCACCGCCAGCGTGGCCAGCGCCGGCCGGGACAGCGGCAGCACCACCCGCCAGAAGATCTGCCACTGGTTGGCCCCGTCCAGCACCGCGGCCTCCTCCAGCTCCCGGGGGAGGGAGAGGAAGAACTGCCGCAGGAAGAACACCCCGAACGCGCTCGCCGCCCCGGGTACGATCACCACGGTCAGGGTGTCGATCCAGTTCAGCTCGTCGACGATCAGGAAGTTCGGGATGATCAGCGAGGTGGGCGGGATGAACAGCGTCCCGACGATCAGCGCGAAGAACACCCCACGGCCGCGGAAGCGCATCCGGGCCAGGGCGTACGCGGCCATCGAGGCCGTCGCCAGCACCAGCAGCGCGTGCGCGGTGGCGGCCAGCATGCTGTTGGCGAACCAGCGCAGCACGGGGTTGGCCGAGTTGTTCAGGATCTGCTCGTAGCCGTACCCGGAGATCGGCTCCGGCAGCCAGGTCGGCGGGATCTGCTGGGCCCCGGTGTAGGTCTTCAGCGAGGTGATGACCATCCACACCAGCGGCAGCAGGAAGACCAGGGCGAGCGCGACCAGGGTGGCGTAGAGCGCGGTCCGGCGCAGCGCGGTACCCGGCGCGCGCCCGGCCGCCGGGACACCGACCCGGCCCGGCTCGGGGGCGCGCGTGGTGCGCGTGGGCGTCGTCATGGCGGTCCCCTCAGTCTTCCCGGTAGCGGAAGAGGCGGAAGTTGGCGATGCTCACGACCGCCAGCATCAGGGCGAACACGATGCTCATCGCGGCGGCGCGGCCCGCGTCGTTGTCCCGCAGCCCCTCCTCGACGATGAACCAGACCACCGTGCGGGTCTCCGTGCCCGGCGCACCCTGGGTGATCAGGAACGACTGACCGAACACGTTCGCCGAGGCGAGCACGGTCGTGGTGATCACGAAGAGCAGCACGGGACGCAGCCCGGGGAGCGTGACGTGCCGGAACCGTTCCCAGGCGCTCGCGCCGTCCACCTTCGCCGCCTCGTACAGCTCCTGCGGGATGTCCTGGAGCCCGGCCAGGTAGATCACGGCGTTGAAGCCGGAGGTCCACCAGACGGTCACCCCCACCAACGAGACCCACGCCCACGGCACGTCCGTCACCCACGGGGTGTCGGCGGGCAGCCCGACCATGCCGGCGAGCCGGTTCACCAGGCCCAGGTTCGCGTCGAGTAGGAAACGCCAGAGCAGGCCGATCACCGCCACGCCCAGCACGTACGGCGCGAAGTAGACCGCCCGGAAGAAGGTCCGGCCGGGGAACGAGCGGTTCAGCAGCAGCGCCAGCCCGAGGGGTACGACCACCAGCAGGGGCACCGCGAAGACGGTGAAGACCGCCGTCGCCCGTACGCTCTGCCACCAGTCGCCGTAGACGGCCGATTCGCTGGAGAACAGCTCGGCGTAGTTGTCCAGCCCGACGAAAGGCCGGTTGGGCAGCTGGAAGTCCCACTGGTGCACGCTGAGCCAGAGACCGAGCAGGATCGGCAGCAGGCCGAAGACCCCGAACAGCAGCAGGTACGGCGCGAGGAACAGGTACGGCGTGGCCCGCCCGGCCCGGCCCGGCCGGGTGCCCCGGCGGGCGGCGCCAGCCGCCGGGGGCGGCGCGTCACCACGCGCCGCCCCGACCTCGATCACGTCCGCCACGGGAACTCAGCTCCCGTACTTCTTGCGGTTGTCCTCCAGCTGCTTGTTCGCCTTGGCCACCCCGTCGTCCAGCGCCTGCTTCGGCGACTTCTTGCCCAGCGCCGCCTCGTTGAACGAGTTGTAGAAGGTCGTCATGACCTCGCCCAGGCCCGGGGCCGCCGGCGGGAAGGCCGCGTACTCCAGCTCGGGGGCGAGGGCGTTGACCTCGGTCAGCGCCTTGAAGTCGGCGCTGTCGCGGACGGCCTTGCGGGCCGGGACCTGGCCGCCCTTGGCCCAGTCCAGGGAGTGCTGGCTGAGCCAGTTGATGAACACCTTTGCCGCCGAGACCTTGTTGGCGTCGTTGGCCCGCTGCTTGACGATCGTGAAGTTGTGCGAGTTGGCCCAGGCTGCCGGCTGCGAGCCGATCTGCGGCAGGGGCGCGACGCCCCACTGGATCTCCGGGCTCTTCTTCAGGTCGTTGATCTGCCAGATGCCGTTCCAGTTGAAGGCGTTCTTGCCGCTCTTGAAGGCCAGGTAGTCGGCGTCCTGCCCGACGTTGGCGGGGGAGTGGCCCTGCTTGATCAGGTCGGTCAGCCAGGTGCACGCCTCGACGGCCTGGTCGGAGTTGAAGGTGGCCTTGGTGGCCTCGGCGTCGAAGACGCTGCCGCCCCACTGGTGCAGCAGCGAGTAGAAGGTCATGCCGCCGGTGAACTGGAACGGGCTGACCCAGAAGCCCTGCACCCCGGACTTCTTCAGCTCGGTCAGCGCGGCGGTGTAGTCGTCCTTCGTCGCCGGCGGCTTGTTCGGGTCGAGTCCGGCCTTCTGCATGACCCCCTTGTTGTAGTAGAAGCCGAGGGGGTGCATGTCCAGCGGGATGCCGTACCGCTTGGAGTTGTAGAGCCCGCCCTTCCAGACGGTGGGGGCGAAGTCGCCCTCGGACAGCTCCAGGGTCTTGGCGACGTCGTCCAGTTCGGTGATCACGCCGCGCGCGGCGAACGTGGCGAGCTGGTCCATGTGCATGACCGCGATGTCCGGGCCGGCGCCGCTGGAGGCCGCGCCGGGGAGCTTGTTGTAGTAGTCCTCCCACTGGTACGTGGCGATCGCGACGGCGATGTTCTGGTGCTCGGTGTTGAACTGGTTCACCAGCGCCTTGAAGATGTCGCCGTCGCCGCCGGTGAAGCCGTTCCACAGCTTCAGGTCCACCTTCGGGCCGGTGTAGTCCTTGCCGCCGTTGCCGGCCGCCGGGCCCGAGCTGTCGTCGCCGCCGCACCCGGCCAGGGTCAGCGAGGCCGCGGCGCCGAGCCCGAGGCCGAGGCCGAGCAGCCGCCGCCGGCTCATTTCGTTCTGCATCATGGGATTTTGCTCCTTGGGGGACGGGATGAATTGTGCCTGCTCAGGACAGGTGCGGTGTCAGCCGCCGACGGGGGAGAAACGCAGCATGTTCCAGGAGACGGCCGGCAGGCGCACGGAGCACCGGCCGCCGTCGGTGGTGGTGGTGGGTAGCTGCCGAGGCGTCACCCGGTCGGGCTCGGCCTCGGTGTTCGTCGCCGTCGGGTCGTCCCCGGCGGCGAGGCTCACGTGCGATGAAGCGGATAGTCCTGCGAGACCGCGCAGGTCGAGGTGCAACTCCAGGTCCGTGTCGCCCCGGTTGACCGCGAACACGGTGAGTTCGCCGGTCTCCTCGTCGTGCACGGCGACCGTGTCGAGCACCGGCACCTCGCCGTACCGTTTCGTCTCGTAGGTCGGGCCGACCGGCTCCGTACGCAGCACCGTGCCGCGGGCGTGCCGGGCGGTGAGCGCGAACGGGTGGAAGATGCTCTGCCGCCAGGCGGGGCCGCCGGTGCGGGTGCGGATCGGGGCGATCACGTTGGCGAGCTGGGCCTGGCAGGCCACCCCGACCCGGTCGGCGTGCCGGAGCAGGGTGATCAGCAGGTCGCCGACCACCACCGCGTCGACGGCGGTGAAGTCGTCCTCGATCAGCGCCGGGGCCTCGACCCAGCCGCGCCGGTCCAGGTCGGCCTGGAGACGCGACTGGTACCAGACGTTCCACTCGTCGAAGGAGATCTTCAGTTTCCGCCGGTGCCGCTGCTTCGCGGCCACGTGGTCGGCGGTGGCGACGACCTCGCGGATGAAGTTGTCCATGTCCACGGCGGAGGCGAGGATGCTGGCCCGGTCGCCGTCGGACGGGTCGTAGTAGGTGTGCGCGGAGATGTAGTCGACGTGCTCGTAGGTGTGCTCCAGCACCGTCGCCTCCCAGGAGGCGAAGGTGGACATCGTGCGGTTGGAGCTGCCGCAGGCGACCAGGCTGATCGACGGGTCGATCATCTTCATGGCGCGGGCGGTCTCGGCGGCGAGCCGGCCGTACTCGTCGGCGGTCTTGTGGCCGACCTGCCACGGGCCGTCCAGCTCGTTGCCCAGGCACCAGAGCCGCACCCCGTACGGCTCCTCGGCGCCGTGCTTGCGGCGCAGGTCGGACAGGTGGGTCCCGCCGGGATGGTTCGTGTACTCCAGCAGGTCGCAGGCCTCCTGCACGCCCCGGGTGCCGAGGTTGACGGCCATCATCGGCTCGACCTCGGCCGCGGCGGCCCAGGTCATGAACTCGTCGAGCCCGAAGGCGTTCGTCTCGATCGTCTTCCAGGCCAGGTCGAGGCGGCGGGGGCGGTCGCCGACCGGGCCGACGCCGTCCTCCCAGCGGTAGCCGGAGACGAAGTTGCCCCCGGGGTAGCGGACCACCGACAC
Source organism: Micromonospora sp. ZG13 (assembly GCF_059359355.1). Lineage (NCBI taxonomy): Bacteria > Bacillati > Actinomycetota > Actinomycetes > Micromonosporales > Micromonosporaceae > Micromonospora > Micromonospora sp. ZG13. The sequence continues at coordinate 555,138 of NZ_JCADBQ010000001.1, read as the reverse complement.
GCCCAGCTCACGGGTCAGCTCCAGCACGTCGCCGCGCAGCCCCCGCGAGTCCGCGGCGGGGTGCCCGGGCTCGTAGACCCCGCCGTAGACGCAGCGACCCATGTGCTCGACGAAGGAGCCGAAGAGCCGCCGGTCGGCCGGTCCGACGGCGAAGGCCGGGTCGATGGTGAGCTGCGCGGTCCGCAAGGGTGCCACCTTTCCTGGTTGCCGGGTACCGGGTGACCACGGTCACCCGGTGCCCATGGTTTCTACAACGTTGTAAGCAACGTTGTAAAGAGCCGTCCACGAGGTAAAGTGCGCACCCATGGGGGGAGGCGGCGTGGTGCGGCACAGGCTCAAGGACGTGGCGGAGCGGGCCGGCGTGTCGGTGAAGACCGTCTCCAACGTGGTCAACGGCTACGTGCACGTCCGTCCCGACACCCGCGCCCGGGTCGAGGAGGCCATCGCCGAGCTGAACTACCGGCCCAATCTCTCCGCCCGCAACCTCCGCAAGGGGCGCACCGGCGTCATCGCGTTCGCGGTTCCCGAGCTGGACATCCCCTACTTCGCCGAGTTGGCCCGGCACGTCGTCACGGCCGCGGCCGAGCTGGGCTGGACGGTGCTGATCGACCAGACCGGCGGCGGTCACGAGCAGGAGCGGGTGGCCGCCTCGGGCATCACCGAGCACCTCATCGACGGGCTGATCTTCAGCCCGCTGGCGCTCACCGCCGAGGACCTCACCGGCCTGGCCGGCACCCCGATGGTGCTGCTCGGCGAGCGCGTCGACCACGGTCCCGCCGACCACGTCGGGATCGACAACGTGGGCGCCGCCCGGGCGATCACCGCCCACCTGGCCGGTCTCGGCCGGCGCCGGATCGCCGCCATCGGCTCGCAACGCACCCCGGAGGGGGTCAGCGCCCGGCTCCGGCTCGCCGGCTACACCGCCGCGCTCGCCGACGCCGGGCTCGCCTACGACGAACGGCTGGTGGCGCCCGCGACGGCCTGGCACCGCGCGGACGGCGCCGCCGCGATGCGCGGCCTGCTGGCCTCCGGCGTACGCCCCGACGCCGTCTTCTGCTTCAACGACACCCTCGCCCTGGGCGCCCTGCGCGCGCTGCACGAGGCGGGCCTGCGGGTGCCCGAGGACGTGGCGGTGGCCGGCTTCGACGACATCGAGGACGGCCGCTTCTCCGTGCCCACCCTGAGCACCATCGCCCCCGACAAGGAGCGCATCGCCCGGCTGGCGGTGGAGCTGCTGGCCGGCCGCATCGACGGCGACCGCACCGCCCCACCCCGCGAACTCTCCGCCCCCTGGACCCTGACCCCCCGCGAAAGCACCCAGGGCCCCTGACCCACTCTCCCCCTCGGGGCGGGTGGGAGGCGGGTCAGTCGAAGAAGCGGGCCAGGTGGGCGGGGGTGGGGCCGTCCGCGTCGGGGGGCAGCGGGGTGAGGTCGGCGAAGATCGACGAGCCGTCGCAGCCGACGTGCAGCGGGTACCAGCGCGGGGTGCCCGGCGGGCGCTGGAGGCAGATGCCCTTGACCGTCTGCACGTCGAGCAGCCGTACGTGGGTCGGGTCGGCGACGGCGTTCACGTGCCGCCACCACGGGCTCATCACGTGCAGCACCCCGCCCGGCCGGAGCGCCCGGTGGCACTCGTCGACCAGCGGCAGGAAGTCGATCAGGTGCTCCAGGATGTGCACCGCGAAGAAGACGTCCACCGAGTCGTCGGCCAGCGGCAACGAGCCGGAGAGGTCCGCCACCGCGTCCACCCCCGGGGCCGGGAAGATGTCCAGCCCCAGGTTGCCCGGCCACTGCTTGGTGGCGCCGCAGCCCAGGTCGACCACCACCGGGTCGCGCCCGCCGACGCGTACCCGGCACCAGACGCCGAGCACCCCGGCGAGCCGGCCGACCCGGTCCCGGACCAGCCGCAGCTCGGCCTCCTCGGCGACCTCCCCGCCGAGGTGGGCCACCCCCCGGTCGAAGCGCACCTCGACCGCGAGGTCGCGCAGCCGGTCGTCGTGCCGGGCCTGGTCGGCCCACGCCTCGGCGAGGAATCCGTCGATCGCCCGCAGCCGCTCGGCCGAGGGCGGATGCTGCGCCAGCGCGACCATCCGGGCCACCTCCCGCCGGCCGATACCCGGATCCCCGCCCGTTATGCCCACGGCACCCCGCCCGCCGCCGCGTCAGCCGGTGATCGTGCGGCGGGGTGGCCTGTCGCCGGGTCAGCCGGTGATCGTGCGGCGGGGGCGGGCGCCGCCGCGCATCCGCTGCCGGGGCTGCGGTGCGGCCGGCTTGGGCCGCTTGAGGTGGTAGCGGTGCAACTCGCTGTTGCCGGGCAGGGACGGGTCCTCGCTCATCGCCACCAACTCCCAGCCCTGGTCGCCGGCCCGGTTCAGGTGCGCCAGCGCGGTGTCGCCGTAGGGCGTCACGTCGACCATGGAGCCGTCGGGGCCGTACCAGACGAAGACGATCTCCCAGCCGATGTCGGTGGTGGCCGCCTGGCGGCGGCGGACCAGCAGCGCGTACTCCCACTTGAGCATGGAGTCATTCTCACCCGCCACCGGCGGGTCGGCACGGATCAATCCTCGGCGATCCGTCCGGCGGCCACCCGCAGCCGCCGGTTGGTCGTCACGGCGTCCAGCATCCGCCGGTCGTGGGTGACGAGCAGCAGCGTGCCCGGGTAGCTGGCCAGCGCCGACTCCAGCTGCTCGATGGCGGGCAGGTCCAGGTGGTTCGTCGGCTCGTCCAGCACCAGCAGGTTCACCCCGCGCCCCTGGAGCAGCGCCAGCGCCGCCCGGGTCCGCTCGCCCGGCGACAGGGTCGCCGCCGGCCGCAGCACGTGCCCCGCGCGCAGGCCGAACTTGGCCAGCAGCGTCCGCGCGTCCGCCGGCGACAGCTGCGGTACGGCGGCACCGAACGCGTCGATCAGGGGCGCGTCGCCGAGGAAGAGCCCCCGGGCCTGGTCCACCTCGCCGACGACCACGCCCGGGCCGAGCGCGGCGTGCCCCGAGTCGAGGGGGAGCCGGCCCAGCAGGGCGGCGAGCAGGGTGGACTTGCCGGAACCGTTCGCCCCGGTCACCGCCACCTTGTCGGCCCAGTCGATCTGGAGGGTCACCGGGCCGAGGGTGAAGTCGCCCCGGCGTACGACGGCGTCGCGCAGCGAGGCCACGACGGCGCCGGCGCGGGGTGCGGCGGCGATCTCCATCCGCAGCTCCCACTCCTTGCGCGGCTCCTCGACCACATCCAGCCGCTCGATCAGCCGCTCGGTCTGCTTCGCCTTGGCCGCCTGCTTCTCGGTCGCCTCCGCGCGGAACTTGCGGCCGATCTTGTCGTTGTCGGTGGCCTTGCGGCGGGCGTTCTTCACGCCCTTCTCCATCCAGGCCCGCTGGGTGCGGGCGCGCGCCTCCAGCCCGGCCCGGGTGTCGGCGTACTCCTCGTAGTCCTCGCGGGCGTGCCGGCGGGCGACCTCGCGCTCCTCCAGGTAGCCCGCGTAGCCGCCGCCGTAGTGCCGGATCTGCTGCTGGTGCAGGTCCAGCTCCAGCACCCGGGTCACCGTGCGGGCGAGGAACTCCCGGTCGTGGCTGACCAGCACCGTGCCGGCGCGCAGCCCGGTGACGAACTCCTCCAGCCGCTCCAGGCCGGCCAGGTCCAGGTCGTTGGTCGGCTCGTCGAGCAGGAAGACGTCGTAGCGGCTGAGCAGCAGCGAGGCCAGGCCGGCCCGGGCCGCCTGGCCGCCGGAGAGTCCCGTCATCGGGTGGTCGAGGTCGACCGTGAGGCCCAGCTCGGCGGCCACCTGCTCGGCCCGCTCCTCCAGGTCCGCGCCGCCGAGGGCGAGCCAGCGCTCCAGCGCCTCGGCGTAGGCGTCGTCGGCGCCGGGCGCGCCGTCGGTGAGCGCCGTCGTCGCCGCGTCCAGGGCGGCCTGCGCGGCGGTCACCCCGGTGCGCCGGGCCAGGAACTCCCCTACGCCCTCGTCGGGCCGCCGCTCCGGTTCCTGCGGCAGGTGCCCGACGCTCGCGGTGGGCGGGCTGAGCGTCACGCTGCCGGCCTCCACGGGCAGCAGTCCGGCGAGGGTACGCAGCAGCGTCGACTTGCCGGCCCCGTTCGGCCCGACCAGCCCCACCACGTCCCCCGGTGCGACCACCAGGTCCAGCCCGGCGAACAGCGCCCGGTCCCCGTGCCCCGCGGCCAGCCCCTTGACGATCATCGTCGCGCTCATCAGTGTCCGACCCTATCCGCCCCGATCGCCCACCCTTGCTCCGCGCCCCGGCAGGCGCGCGGCACACTGCTCGGGTGGTGACCACTCTCGCGATCGACTGTGGCGGCGGCGGGATCAAGGCATCGGTGCTGGACGAGGCGGGCACGATGCGCGCCCGGCCGCTGCGGGTGCCCACCCCGTACCCCCTGCCGCCGGCGCTCTTCGTCAAGACGCTGCTGGACCTGGCGGGTCGGCTGCCCACGGCGGACCGGCTCACCGTCGGCCTGCCGGGCATGATCCGGCACGGGGTGGTGGTGGCCACCCCGCACTACGTGACCCGCTCCGGGCCCCGCTCGAAGGTCGACCCGGCTCTGGTGACCCAGTGGTCCGGGTACGACGCGCGGACCGCGCTCGCCGAGGCGTTCGGGGTGCCCGCGCTGGTGCTCAACGACGCCGAGGTGCACGGCGCCGGGGTGGTCGCCGGGACCGGCTGCGAGCTGGTGCTGACCCTCGGCACCGGGCTGGGCAGCGCGCTCTTCGACGGCGGGGTGCTCGCCCCGCACCTGGAGCTGTCCCACGCCCCGGTGCGCTGGAACACCACCTACGACACGTACGTGGGGGAGCCGGAGCGGCGCCGCCTCGGGGACGCGTTCTGGTCCCGCCGGATCCGGCAGGTCGTCGAAGGGCTGCGGCCGGTGTTCCGCTGGGACCGGCTCTACCTGGGCGGCGGCAACTCCCGGCTGATCCGCCCCGAGCAGCTCGCCCGGATGGGCGACGACGTGGTGGTGGTGCCCAACACCGCCGGCATCGTCGGCGGCGTACGCGCCTGGGAGCTGGCCGCCAACCGGCACGGCGCCGCCACCTGACGCCGCCTCCGCCCCGTCCGCCTCCGTCCTTCCTTCGCCTCCGTCCCGTCCCGCCGGCTCCGGCGGCGTCGTGGTCGCCGGCCGGGCCCACGCGGTTCCCGGTCGGGAACAGTCGCGGTACGGCGGATGTTGTGCCAGCGTCGGGACAGTGGCGCGACACGAGGGGGTGGGTCGGATGGACCTTCTGGCCGAGTACCGGCGGGCGACCATGTTCTTCGAGGCCGGTGACCCGACCGGGGCGGCCCGGCTGCTCGAACCGATCGTCGAGGCCGAGCCCGGCAACGCCTCGGTACGCCAGCTGCTGGCCCGGGCGTACTTCCAGTCGGCGCAGCTCAACCGGGCCGAGGCGCAGCTGCGGGAGCTGGTCGACCGGGACCCCGCCGACCACTACGCCCACCACGTGCTGGGCCGCACCCTGGAGCGCCTCAACCGGCACGCCGACGCGCTGCGGCACCTGCGCATCGCGGCGGCCATGCACAGCGGCAACGACGACTACCGCGTCGCCCTGGACCGGGTGCAGACCCGGGTCGAGGGCAACCGCTGACAGCGCGGGCACGGGGCGGGGCAGCTCGGCAGAGCTGCCCCGCCCGCGCGCTCGTCACCGAAATGCGCGCCGCCGGAGCGCCGAGGTGATCAGGACGCCATGGACCGTGAAACGGCCGGGTGACGTCCATGCCGTCCTGATCACCGGGCATCGCGGTGGGCGCCGCGGGGCGCCTACCATCGGCGTCATGGGACGTGAGCTGCCGGCGGGTGCGCGATGAAGCTGAAGCTGGACCTGCACGACATCTTCAACAAGGGCCAGGACATCGACCGGGCCCTGCGCGGGATCATGGACGAGGCGGTGGCGAAGAAGGCCACCCTCGTCGAGATCATCCCCGGCAAAGGCTCCGGCCAGCTCAAGAAGCGGGTGCTGCGCTTCCTCGACCAGAAGGACGTCAAGCAGCTCTACCACCGGGTGGAAAAGGACTCGAAGAACTTCGGCCGCCTCTTCGTCCACTTCCGCTGGAAGTAAGAACCCCGGTCTTCCGACCTCCCACGCAACCCCGGGTACAGCTTCTGACCTGCTGAAACTTCTTCCGGCGGTTTCCGGCGTCTTCCGTCGTTACTCGTGCCCGGTTGTTCCGGATCTGTGCCCGGCCCTGAGCCCGTGGATTGGCGGGCGACGTGGTCGCTCACGGTCCGTTACGCAGGCCGCGAGTAGGTCGGCAACCCCGCCTGGGGATGCGGAGACAAGCTGCGAGCCGGTGTCGGGTTGCTGCCTCACCGCTGCTCAGCGTCTCGCCTACAAACTCTGTGTAGCGCTTCCAATCCCGTCCGGAACGGCCGCTGGGCGGGGCCTTCTACGTCTCCACTCCACTGGCGCACTCTCCCAAGTCATGCCTGACCTACGACTAGGCTTGGTTCGAAGTTGACCAGCGGAGGGCTGAGCATGGAAGCCGATAGCGTCGTCAGCGCTGACGCGGAGTCGCACCCCTGGCGTGCAGGGAGCTTCCTTCAGTCACTCAGTCCGGCTTCCCGGGAGCGGGTCATCAAAGCCGGGGTCATGAGAACTTTCCGAGCCGGACAGACCCTGGTACGGCATGGCGATCCGTCCGACCACGTCTTCGTGATAACTAGCGGCGTAGTGAAGATCGAGGCCGTCACCCCAGACGGCCATGACGTAACTCTCGCTTGGCGCGGTCCCGGCGACGTAGTGGGCGAATTGTCAGCTATTACCGGGGAGGGGCGATCCGCCACGGTAGAGGCTGCTCTCGACGTAGAAGCCTGCCTCATCAGGAATCAGAACTTTACGCAGCTACTCCTAGACGACCCTCCAGTGGCACTGGCGCTGACCAGGATGATCGCCCAGCGACTCACCGCCGCGAATCAGCGAAGGCTCAGCTTTGCGTCACAATCAGTGACTGCGCGCCTTGCGGGCATCTTGGAGGTGCTAGCCGACAGCTTTGGCCACAGCGAGGCGGGCGACACCGTGATCGACATCCCGATTACGCAGTCAGACCTAGCCTCGATGATTGGGGCCGCCGAAGTGACTGTCCAGAAATCCTTGCGGACACTTCGAAACGAAGGTGTCATCAGAGTCGGTTATCGCAAGATCATTATTACGGATCGTAGTGGCCTCGGGAGGCTCGGCGAAGCCGAAGATCGCTAAATCCCTACGGATGCGCCTTCGGAACCCGTCCTGGTATGGTTTCTCCATCACGGGACCCGCCGTTGCTGTCGTCTTGAGGGGCGCGCACCATGAACTTGACCTTGGCCGTTGTAGGGGCCGTACTCGTAGCCATCACCATCCTGGGTGGAGGGCTTCGTATCGGTGGCTTGCAGATCGCAAACATTTCTCGGCTTCGCATCGCTCTACTTGCCGGCTTCGGCGTGGTCACCATGGCGCTAGGGCTTTACCTGGAGCTGTCGTCCGTGCGGGCCATGAACCGCGAACCAGTCAACGGCAGCGTTCATGCTCCGAGCGCCGACCCGACCAACGGCAAGTGATGAATCGACGGACGGGTTTGCCTGGCGAGGCATGGCCTCCCGTGAACACGCCCAAGCGACCACCTACTTCCGCAGAGATATGGTCCTCTGACGTATCGGTTACCTTCTCGGCAACAAGTCTGTTCTTTGATATGCGGAGATCAACCGACCTTCTTGTTCATGTCGGCGAAGTGGCCATGGCTCGAATACTGCAAGTATTCATTCACCGTGCAGTGAGGGCGGTGGAGCAAGAAGGTGGATCCATCCAGCATTTTAATGGCGACGGTGCCCTGGTTCTGTACTTAGGGGAAGGTGCTACTGACTCCGCGCTGCGAACAGCGAGCGCGATCTTGCACAGCGCGCGAAACGATGTGATGCAGCACATTCCTGAATCTGCCGCTAAAGTTCGAGACCTTCTCGGGAAAGAAGGGCTCGATGTCACAATAGGAATAGATCACAGCCCGATCTTTGCAGTAGCGGTTGGGAGCGAGAAGAACCCATTTACATCCTGGACCGGAATCGGGGTCCATACCGCAGCAAAGCTGTCTCGTCTTGCGCCTCCGGACAGCATTGCCATCACGGAGCAAGCAATCAAGAAGCTCGAAGCGGCTACGCTGCCTGCCGGATCATCTGTCAGTTACATCATAGGCGGCAGGGAGTGCATTGTTCACGTGACCCCATACCCTTCCTCCACTACGCATCTACTAGATTAAGTGCGACTACCGCCCTTCCTCGGAGGGCGGCACCTGAATAGTTGTAGAGAACTGTCAGCTTGGGATCGGGTTGAGTGAGGGCCGGTGGGCGTGGTGCCTGCTGGTGGTAGAGCTGCAGGCACCACGCCCACGCCAAGCGGCGGGACGGCCCTCTGCTGTCCGATCTTGCCCGCTGCATCGGGCACGGATCGGGCATGCGATCGCGAAGCGGAGGCCCAACCCCTAACTTGAGAGGCGGCGGCAACCCGATGAAATGGACTTGTCCGTGGGTTGAGCTGCCTCGCGGCTCTTTGCATCCCTCGACCCTTCGTGCATGTTTTTGCTGTCGCATGGCTACACCAACTCTTTGGTTCCTCTCCCCTTGACGCGCTCCCAGGGAAGCTGCAACTCCTCTGCAAAGAATTGCACAACGCGCAAGACATGGTTGTTGTACCAATCCTTGATTCCGTCCACATGCACCACGTCGTACCGGAACCGCCCTGTAACCGACTTGGAGGAAAGTCGTCGCTCCAAGGTTACATGCTGCACTTGTTCAACCTTCGGCTCCGCCTCAGAGGCAGATACTGCGTATATCGGGGACGACAAGAAGATTGCCGGGAAAAGAAGATAGGCTTCACGTCTCACATGCCTAAAATCGATTTCCTTTTCTCGTCGTTTAAAATCTTCCCCGAGGAAGGAGGCCGCCTTGGCTAGAGGGTAGGTCACTTCATTAAATATGTCGCTAGAATGGGTTTCCCAGCCGCCCGACTTCTTGTTCAGCTTCGCCAGCTGGACCGCTCGGGCCTGATTCCGGAAACGAACTCGTTCGTACTTCCTGGCGAAGTTGGGCTTCGATCCGCTGCCCAGAAAATAGTCCTCGTCCGCCTTCAGCTCAATTCTGGTTGCCGCCGTAAACATGAGCTCAGGAGCGTCGAGGAACCTTGTCTCTCGTTCCCAAGGTTTAGTCAGAGCAACCCAAGGCCACTGATAGTTTTTGCATTCACCCAACACCGTCCAGCGCAAACTGGTGTTGCCCTCGGTGGACCAGAACGCAAAGCCGGTTGAGTAGATGTCTATTTCGCGGCTCGTGCCTGTGTCTTGATCCTGAAAGGCCCAACCAGTGTCGGTCCTTTCCCCTAGGATCGCCGCGACCCTCTGTTCGAAGAGAAAGCCCGTACGGTCTAGAGCGCCTATCACTTGATCGGCAGTCGGCAATGGGGGTTCTGCTGGCATCCCGCCAGTCTTACACCTACGTCAAGAATTCAGCGCACGTCTGCCATCCCGTCTGCCGTCGACCCGCCCTCTGGGGAGCGGGCTGCCGCCCGGCCCGCCACGTCAAGACGGCCTTGACGCCCGTACGGACGCTGGCGGGTCGGGCGGTGGTCTGCTCGGCTCGCCCGGGTCGACGGCGGGCGGGATGTCTCCCCACCGCCACCACCCACGGACCGCAAGCCGCCGACGGACCCCCGGCCATCCCGGAGCCGGAGCGCCCCCGCCGGAGGCGCAGTAACCGCACCCCGCCACCGACCCGGCAGCCGCCGACGGACACGGCGTGCGCTCCCCTACGCCGCGCGGTGCTCGCCGCGCGGCGCGGCCGGCTGCCGGCCCCACCACCCCAACGGGCAACGGCCTGTCGTCATGCGGCGGCCCACCGGGCTACCCGCCCTCCGCGCCAGCCGCCGGGCGTCTTGCGTGGCCGGAGTCGGAGCGACAGCGCAGCGACGGACACGCGCCCTGGCGGCGGCGCGTGCGGCCCGTTCAGGGCCGCCTTGAAGACGTACAGAAAGTTTGAACCACTTCGCTGGCAGCCGGCCGGCCTCGCTCCGCCACCGTCCGGACACGGGATGGCGTGGGCTGAGTGCGCTCCGTACCCTGACGGCATGGCCGCCTTCGTCGATACCGCCCGGGAAGTTGCGCGACACCTGCTGGAGACGCCATTGCCTCGTCGGTGGAGTCACGTCCGAGCGGTCGCGGCCAAGGCTGACAGGATCAGCGGGGCAGTTTCGGCTGAGGATCGGGACGTTCTCGTGGCATCAGCGTGGCTGCATGACGTGGGCTACAGCCCCGACCTGGTCGATACCGGCTTCCACTCCCTCGACGGCGGTCGGTGGCTTCGGCGCGAGCGGTTCGACGAGCGGATCGCTGCTCTGGTGGCTCACCACTCCTGCGCCTGGCTGGAAGCGGAGGAACGTGGACTCGGTGAGGTCCTGGCCGCCGAGTTTCCTCGGGAAGAGACGCCGGTTACCGACGCGCTCTGCTTCTCGGACATGACGACCGGGCCAGACGGTCAGGACTTCGAGGTGCTGGATCGGCTCGCGGAGATTCGGTCGCGGTATGGGCCGGAGCACCTAGTGACCCGGTTCATCTGCCGAGCGGAACCGGAGATGGTTGCCGCCGTTCAGCGAACTCAGCGCCGGCTCTCGGGCAGCGCCGCTCAACCGATGTATGGCCTGGGGCGTTCCTCGTAGCCGTGGGTGATGCGCAGCAGGGTCGACGGGTGGATGTCGAGCGCGCCCAGCTCGTCGCGGGCGACCCATCGAACGTTGCTTGACTCGTCGCTCGGCGTCGGGGTGCCGCTGACGGGTACCGCTCGCAGGCAGAGGGAGAACTGCTGTCGCACTTCGCCGTCGGAGTAGGCGACGACGTGGCCCGGGTCCGAGTAGACGCCAACCATTCCGGTGACCTCGACCCGTACGCCGGTTTCCTCACGGGTCTCCCTGACCGCCGTCCCTGCGACCGACTCGCCGATTTCCTGGCCGCCACCGGGCAGTGACCACAGACCGTTGTCGGTGCGCTGGATGAGCAGCACTCGTCCATCCTCGTCACGCACGAAGACGGAGACAGCCACGACGATGCTGTTGGCCTTTGGCGCGTTCGGGTCGTGGTAGTGCTCGGTTCTCGCCATGCTCCTAGGCTGCCACCTCGCCGCCTGGCTGAGGCTTCGAGGCCATCAGGACTCGGTCGAAGCTGTCGGAGTAGGTGCCGAACAGGTCGCCGCCGTTGAGCCTGCGCAGGTGCATCACCGGCGCGTGTGGCGCCGGGAACCCGAGCACGTGCATGTTGACCAACATCTCGTCGTCGAACCGGTACATTGAGTTGTAGAGCGTCGTGTCGTGGTAGAGCACCTTCACCCCGGGCGCACCCTCAAGCCGGCTGTAGTAGTGCTGCACCTGACGAATCTTTGCGGCCATCACGCCGGGCGCACCTTCCTCGACGCTCTTACGCTCGATCGCGTCGCTGGTCGGGTCGCCTAGCAGGATCGTCACCTTGACGCCGTCAACGGCCTTTTGACGCAGGACGTCGATAAGCCTCGGGTTCTGCTCCACGAGAAAGAGGCCGGCATAGGCCAGTACGTCGATTCGCTTCTCTGCCCGTTCGATGAGTCGGCCCCACAGATCGTATGGGACTGAGGAACGCCGGGAGTAGAGCTGGACCAATTCACTCTGCCCGATTTTCGAAGCCTTCTCCGGGGTCACCGCGTTCGGCCACAGGTAGGGCACGTCTTCGCGCACCACCGCGGCTATGGCGTGCCGGTGACGGGGGTACGGAATCCGATCCTGCGTGATCCACCGTTCCACCGTCTTCGGATCGACGCCGATCTTGTCGGCCACTACACCGGGGGTCAGGCCGTTGCGCAGGATGGCATCGCGTAGTCGGTCGTTCGCCATTCGACCCTCCTCAAGGGACGGCTAGGGACGAGTAGACAGTATCCTAGACGTCCCATAGTCGTCCAGCTCACCGGATGGGGTGTCCTCCGCTTTTCGGGAGCCTTATCCGCAGAGGCCACGAGCAAGAGTCCACCGGGGACAAGCTCAACAACTGGCCCGAGACACAGGAGGTATCTCGTGAAGCTGTACGTGGACACCCAGAGCAAGCAGGTCCAGGTGACGAAGGATCCGGAGCCGAAGAACGACCAGAACGGCAACCAGCGGTCGGAGAAAAACACTGGCCGGCTCATGTGGTCGACCCAGGTCTTCGTTCTCGACGAGACTGGCGGCGAGATCATCACCATCACCACGGCGGGTGAGAAGCCGGGCGTGACGGTGGGACAGCTCGTCGCTGTCGAGCAGTTGGAGGCCATCCCGTGGGCGACCAACGGGCGTAACGGCGTCGCGTTCCGTGCGATCTCGCTGAAGCCGAAGGCTGGCACCTCGGCGGCAAAGTAGGTCCTTCGCTCACCCGTGCTGTGTGAGCCTCTGGTGTCGTGCGTGAAGCGGCCTGATGGTCCGCTGATCTGATCCATCTTCGGTCCGGGAGTGTTTCTGGCTCCTACTCTCCCGGCCCTGGCAACCGATGGTTGCCCTCTCGATATGGCGCGGGGTCGGTACTGGCTCCTACACCTGCCGACCCCGTGCTCTCTAACCCATCCAGCCCACTCGCTTTGGGAGGACGTGTCATGTCCAAGCCTCGCTCCCCTCGGGAGAACGACAAGAACAAGCCGGCGTATCGGCCGGTGTGTGTTCACCTCAAGGCCGGGATCGCCGTGATCGGCGGCAAGATCCGCTACGTCTGCAAGGACTGCAAGGCCGTCATTTCCTGACGTAGGAAACGAGCGCGGGGCCGGTACTGGCTCCTACACCTGCCGACCCCGTGCTCTCCAACCCATCCACCCCAACTCGCGATTGGGAGGACGTGTCGTGTCCAAGTCTAGCTCTCGCCGCTCGTTCGGACGGAAGTCCAACGGCACCATCACCGTCATCGAGGCCAAGGTCCACCGCTCCTCGGCCCGCAACGCCCGCTTGGCGTTCATCCTCACCGCCGTCATCGCCGGCATCCTGACCGCCGCCGTGGCGACCTCCTACACGCACCCCATCGTGGCCCTGTTCGTTGCCGTCGCCGTCGGTGTTCCCCTGGGCGGGCTCGCCTGGGTTCTCGTGCGGATCTGGCCGGTGCTGCGGCTGCTGTGGTGGTGGCTTCCCGAGACCGTGTTGACGGTCGTGGTGCTCACCTTCTGGGTGCAGCTGGCCAACCACACCTCGGCGGTCGTGACCCTCGTCGTCGTCGCCCTGGTCGTCGGCGTTCCCGCCGCCATCCCGACCATTCGCCGCCAGGTGGTGGCGTGGGCGTGGTGCCTGATCGTGCGCCACCGGCTGCGCGTGTGCTTCGCGCAGTTCATCATCGCCAACCAGTCCGGCAGCCTGCCGCTGATCCTCTGGGCCCGCCCCACCCCCGTGGGTGAGCGGGTCTGGGTCTACCTGCGCCCCGGCCTCGCCCTGGCCGACCTGGAAGGCCGCCTCGACCGCATCGCGGTCACCTGCCACGCCGCTTCCGCCCTCGTCGAGCGGGCCTCCGACCGCAACGCCGCCTACCTGCGCTTCGACATCAAACGCCGCGAAGTCCTCACCGCTCAGGTGGGCTCGCCCCTGGTCGACGTCATCACCCCCGACACCCCGGAGGTCGACCGGCCGACGCCGGTCATCCCGACCGCCCTGGACCTGCCCGACGTCGACGTACCCACCGTCACCCTGCCGGCGCAAAAGAAGCCGGCCACCACTTCGGCCAACGGCAGCAAGCCCGCGGCTTCCTCGTCGACCGACGCCGACGACGTCTCCGACTGGATCTAACCCACACCCGACCCGGACGCGAGGAGCCCTACGGGCTCGTTCGTGTGGTTCCTCGCGCCCACCACGCCCAAGGAGGGCACACCATGACCACCACCGCTACCGCCCCGACTGCCGGGGTTCCGGTGGGGCCTGGCCTGTCGATGTTCGACCCCATCTTCGTCGGCATCGACGAGTTCGGTCAGCCCGTCTACATCACCCTCGCCTACCGCAACCTCCTCGCCGGCGGCGAACCCGGCGGAGGCAAATCCGGTCTGCTCAACACCATCGCCGCCCACGCCGCCCTCTCCGTCGACTCCCGGCTCGTGCTCCTCGACGGCAAGCTCGTCGAGCTGGGCCAGTGGGAAGCCTGCGCCGACGCGTTCATCGGCCCCGACATCACCGAAGCCCTCACCGTCCTGCGGCGGCTGCAAACCGTGATGAACAACCGCTACGCCTGGCTGCGTGCGCATGGGCGCCGCAAGGTGACCGCCCTCGACGGGCTTTCGGTCATCACCGTCCTCGTCGACGAGATCGCCTTTTACTCCGCCACCGTCGGCAGCAAGCAGGAACAGGAAGAGTTCGTCGCTCTCCTGCGTGACCTCGTCGCCCGGGGCCGCGCTGCCGGAATCCCCGTGGTCGCCGCGACTCAACGGCCGTCGTTCGACATCATCCCCACCAGCCTGCGGGACCTGTTCGGCTACCGGGCCGCGTTCCGCTGCACCACCCCCAACAGCTCGAACATCGTGCTCGGTCACGGCTGGGCCGAGCAGGGCTACTCCGCTACCGACATCCAGCCCACCAACCAGGGCGCGGCGTACCTCATCGCCGAAGGCGGCGTCCCCCGCCGAATCAAGGTCGCCTACCTCTCCGACGCCCAGATCGCCGGCATCGCCGACTACGCCGCCTGGATCCGCCGACCCGGCCGACTCACCACCACCGCGCCGGATCTGGCGGTGGCGGCATGACCACCCGCGAACGCGCCAACGCCCGCGCCAACAACCAGCGGGCCGCCCAGTACACCGAGATGTGGATCGTCGGCAGTCCTGAGGACCTGGCCGTGATGATCCAGGCCGCCTCCCGAACCGGGCGGCTCGTCTTCGTCTCCGCACCCGAACCCATGGGCGCAGGCGACACCCGACACCGCCGCTACCTGCGGCTGCGCACCCACTAATCGGCCGACAGGACCGGATCTGCCTCGCAAGCTTCCCGGTCCTGCCGACCTTCCGCCAACAGCCCTTACCGAAAGGACGTGGCTGCCATGAAGGCTACCCACAACCCACCCACCGTCCAGGTCAGCCCGGCTGACCTGCTGCGGATGGCTGCCCTCTACCTGCGCCGGCACGGCTGGACCCAGGGCACCTACTACGCCACCACCGACACCCTCACGTCGCCGGCCTGCGCCGTCGGAGCCATCGGCATGGCCTGCGCCGGAAAGCCGCTCCTGAACCCGGTCCTCCTCTCGTCCGCCGACGAGGACATTTACCACCAGAGCATCGCCGCGCTCGTCGACTACCTCGACGCCTTCGCGCCGGTCTTCCACGTCGACGAAGACGGCCACCTGCTCGACGAGCACACCTCCCCGTTCTCGTGGAACGACGACCCCGGCCGCACCGCCGAGCAGGTCATCACCGCCCTAGAGAAGGCCGCTGACGAGTGGGACCGCCTCCACACCCAGGGAGGCGAGAACCGATGAGCACTGTCAAGCACACCTTGACGCCCCTGCCCCGACAGCAGCGACGTCGGGACGTCGTCGAGAACGACGCATTCGCCGCCTTCACCCGGCGCATCATCCGCGCCCACGGACGCCGCGTCGCCACCGGCGACGTCGAAGCCCTCCGCGACCTCGTCGCCCTGTCGGCCAACCTCGACCAGGCCATCACCGACGCCGTCATCGGCCTCCGCGCCTTCGGCTACTCCTGGGCCGAAATCGGCTCCCGCCTCGGCATCTCCCGCCAAGCCGCCCAGCAGCGCTGGGGAGACCGGCCATGACCACCCTCACCGACATCCCCACCGGCCTGGCCCGCCGCTACTACGACCCGACCGGCAGCCGCTACGGGTTCCCCACCTACCCCTTCCAGTCCGCCCCCGCCGGGCTGGCTACTCGCCGGCAACTGCGTGCCGCCGGCCTTCGTCCGGGCGGCAATGACCCGGTCGCGCAGATCCTCTGGCGTCGCGGCAAGCGCGTCGCCTACCTCTACCGCCTCGACCTCGCCCAACCCAAGCGCGTCGCCACCCCCGCACAGCGGGAGGCCATCGCTAAGGCGCTGCGTGCCCGGCGGACCTGCCGGGTGTGCGGGCTGAGTCAGCCCTACTACATCCCCCGCCGCTACGGCTGCTGCCTCGACTGCCACGGAGGCCACTAACCATGTCCGCCAAGACTCCGAGCACCGCTACCCGCATCGAGGGTGTCGTCCTGGTCCTCATCCTCCTCACCGTCGCCGGCTTCGCCGGAGCCGCCTCCTTCACCCACGTCAAAGACTGGACCCTCGCCAACTCCCCTACCGGCACGGGCGAGTGGTTCGGCTGGGCCAACGCCGTCATCTCCGAACTCGTCCCCATCGCCTGCCTCCTCACCATCCGCCGACGCCGCCGCACCGGCGCACCCATCGGCTACCCGCTGTTCCTCCTGATCGCCGCCGCCGGCCTCTCCCTCGCCGCACAACTCGCCGTCGCCAAGCCGGGCATCTCCGGGTGGCTCCTGTCCGCTGTTCCCGCCCTCGCCTTCATGGCCCTCGTCAAACTCGTCCTCGCCCCCACCCCCGCCACGTCGGCGGACACCACGCCGGCCGTCAATGCGGTCGAGCAGGTCGAGCCCATCCGCGTCCAGGTGGCCGAGCAGGTCACCGCCGAACCGGCACCGCCGGCCATCACCACCGTCCCCGAACCGACCCCAACCCCGGCCGCCGAGCCGGCCCCGGTCGTTGAGCCGGTCCCGGCTGCTGAGCCGACCGTCACGCCGGCTGTCGAGCCGGAACCCGTCACCGCACCGGCCCCCGAGCCGGTCGACGTCCCTGCCCACCTGCTGCCCATGGCCCGCTTCGCCGCCGTGCAGCACGAACAATCCACCGGAGCACCCATCACCCCCGCCGAGCTGGCCGACCGG
Organism: Micromonospora sp. ZG13; assembly: GCF_059359355.1. Lineage (NCBI taxonomy): Bacteria > Bacillati > Actinomycetota > Actinomycetes > Micromonosporales > Micromonosporaceae > Micromonospora > Micromonospora sp. ZG13. The sequence goes on along the minus strand of NZ_JCADBQ010000001.1, from coordinate 538,291 downwards.
CTCGACGTCGCTCCGGCCGTTGCCGGGCAGCTCCTCGTCATGGCGCGGGGTGCCCGATGACCATTCACCTCGTCGACATCGAGCAGATCGAGCACACCTGCCCCGTCCACCCCGACGGGCACCCGTACGACGTTCGCCGGACCCTCGTCGACGTCATCCCCGGCGGACCCTGCCGAAACCCGGTCACCATCCGCTGTGGCAACACCACCGTCCAGATTCCCTGTCATCGGCACGAGCCGGCCACGCGCCAGTGCGGCGCCTGCCGGGTCATCGTCACCGAACGCACCATCACCACCCGCACCCTCACCCCTGAGGTGTCGGCCTGATGGCGTCGACGCTGGACCTCACACCCCGAGCCACCACGGCCCGGGGTGTGGGCTCGAACGCCGACGTCCCGCCCGTCTACACCTACACCGCCGCCGGGTCCGCCTTCGCCCGCGCCACCCGGCCGGACTACTACGGCTGGATCGAGCACGTCCGCGCCGCCGCCGGCTGCACCCGCCCCATCCGCCTCGCCGGCCAACTCCTCACCGTCGACTCGTCCACCGGCCGGGTACTCGATCAGCGGCACACCGACGCCATGCCCGACGCCGCCATCTACACCGCCTGCGGAAACCGACGCGCCACCGTCTGCCCATCCTGCGCCCACACCTACCAACGCGACGCCTACCAACTCCTGCGCGCCGGCCTCGTCGGCGGCAAGGGCGTCCCCGAAACGGTCGCACAGCATCCGGCGGTGTTCGCCACCTTCACCGCACCATCCTTCGGCACCGTCCACGCCCGCGCGGTCAAGCGGCATACCTGCGGCAATCGCAAGCGCTGCGACTGCCGACCCGAGCCCTGCCACGCCCGCCGCGACGCCGGCTACTGTCCCCACGGCCAACCGGCCGTCTGCTGGGCCCGCCACGAGGCCGGTGACGCCGTCCTCGGCCAGCCCTTGTGTCTGGACTGCTACGACCACGCTCACCAAGTCGTCTGGAACCTCTACTCCGGGGAGCTGTGGCACCGCACCAAACAAGCCGCGGAACGCCACCTCGCGAAGCTCGCCCGTCGCCGCGGCATCCCCCGCGTCGAGGTCATCACCGCCTCCGGGAACATCCGCAAGGTTCCTCCGGTACGGCTGTCGCACGGCAAAGCCGCCGAGTTCCAAGCACGCGCAGCCGTCCACTTCCACGCCCTGGTGCGCCTCGACGGTGTCCACCCCACCGACCCGACCGCCGTCGTCCCACCGCCGGCCGGGTTCACCGTCGCCGACCTCGACGATGCAATTCAGCACGCCGTCGCACAAGTCGCCTTCGCCACCCCCGTGCACCCCGACCGGCCCGAGGGCTGGCCGATCGCCTGGGGTGAACAGCTCGACATCCGCCCCATCAGCCTGACCGGGGGCGGTGAGGTCACCGACAGCATGGTCGCCGGATACCTTGCCAAATACGCCACCAAAAGCACCGAGGTAACCGGGCACCGCTCCGTCAGGCTCACCGCCGACACCACCGGCGAATACGCCGACCCCGACGGCGACCACACCGCCCGCCTCGTCGACGCCTGCTGGCGCATCGGCCGACCCACCGGCACACCCGTCCCGCTCTCCCACCGGATCCGCGACCACCGACCCCGGCCCGGCTTCGTCCAGCCCTGGGAATGCCCCCACTGCGGCACCCACACCCGCTACGCCGCCTGCCCCGTCTGCGTCGCCCACCGTCAAGCCAGCCTTGACACCAAATCGACGAACCCAGCCACAGCCAACCCGTACGCCCGGCTACGCCGCTGGGCGCACATGCTCGGCTTCGGCGGCCACTTCCTCACCAAAGCCCGCCGCTACTCCGTCACCTTCCAACTCCTGCGCGACACCCGTACGGCCTTCCGCCGCCACGAGGACCAGGAGCACGAGCACCCCGACACCCTCCGGGCCGTCGACCACCTCGACGACGAAACCACCCTCATCGTCGGCACCCTCACCTTCGCCGGCGTCGGCTGGCACACCACCGGTGACGCCTTGCTCGCCAACACCGCCGCCGCCATGGCCAGAGAGCGACAAACCACCGGCCGCGAAGAACTCGCCCACGAAACCGGATCGACCCTCGCCGGCAGTCCGCCGGTAGCCGCGTAACGAGACCCAGCATCAGTAAGGAGTACAGGACCATGGCTAGGCGCACCATCGAACCGCTCTGGACCGTCGAGGAGGTATCGGCCTACCTCGGCGTGCCCGTCGCCACGCTGTATCAGTGGCGGCACCGTCGCGTTGGCCCGCTGGCATCTCGCGTCGGTCGGCATCTGCGCTACGACCCGGCCGACGTACGGGCCTGGCTCATCGAGAGGCAGGCGGCTTGAAATGCCCGTCGATGATCTCTGGTATTTGGGCAAGCGCGGTCCGGACGGCAAACGGCTTCCCTCCAAACGGCACGGCCGGGGGAAGCGCTGGCGGGCCCGATACGTCGACGACACTGGCCAGCCCAAACAGAAGCTGTTCGAGCGCAGGGCAGACGCGGAACAGTTCGACGTAAACACCCGCGCCGACGTGTCGCGGGGCCAGTACGTCGCTCCGGCCGCCGGCAAGGTCACCGTGATGGCCTACGGGGAGCAGTGGCGCAAGCACCAGTTGCACCGTGACGCGACTGCGGCGCGCATCGAGATGACCCTACGCGTACACGTCGAGCCGATCCTTGGTCGGATGCAGCTCGCGCAGGTCCGCCCCTCGCACATCCAAGCGTGGGTGAAGGACCGGGCAAAGGTGCTGGCGCCGTCCTCGTTGCGAGTCGTGTACCACGTCCTGGTCGGCATGTTCGACGCGGCGACCCGCGACCGGATGATCGGCCGTAGCCCGTGCATCGGCATTCGCCTACCCGAGATCGAGCGAGTTGAGCGGTTCATTCCCACGCCGGACCAGGTGCATGCTCTCGCCGATGCGTTCAGCGTGAAGCCGGATCCGGGCAAGCCGAGTCGAGAGCGGTATCGGGCGTTGGTGTACTTGGCTGCCGGTGCCGGCCTGCGTCAAGGCGAAGCGTGGGGCCTGGAGCTGGAACACGTCGACTTCCTACGCCGGGAGATTCGTATCGTTCAGCAGATGGTCACCCCAGCCGGTAAGTCGCCACGGCTCGCACCACCGAAGACTGCGACCAGTCGGCGGACCGTGGAGATGGGCGAGGTCGTCGCCGAGGCGCTCGCCCGTCACATCGAACTCTTCCCGCCGGTCGACGTGGAAATTCTCGACGAGACGAATCCGCGCAAGCCGCTGACTCGACAGGCGAAGTTGCTGTTCACCAGCGGCCGGGGCAACCCGATGCAGCGTACCGGTTGGGCCTACCCATGGAAGAAAGCCGTGGAAGCCGTCGACGGGGTGCCGGAGGGGTTCGGCTACCACGGGCTGCGCCACTACTTCGCCACGCTGTTGATCCATGGCGGGGCGAGCGTGAAGACGGTTCAGATGGCGCTGGGGCATGCAACGCCGATCATCACGCTGAACACGTACGCGGGGGAGTGGCCGGAGGCGATCGACCGCACGCGGAACCTGGTCGACGCGGCCCTGTCCGGCACCCGGCTGGCCGGAGCCCGGTAATGTGCCGAGTTGTGCCCAATCTGTTCCCGCGAGCCTACGGTGGCGTTGCGTCGCAGGTCAACGCGCTGGTCTGGTCCGGTTCGCGCACTTCCGCTGGAAGTAAGAGCCCCGGTTGCCCGGCTCCTGCGCTGTCCCGACATGGCCGCTGAGCTGCCGATACCGCCTTCCGCTGGCTCCCGGCAGCTTGACGGGTGGATCCGAGACCCGGCTTGCCCGGGTACTCGGATCCCATGCACCCCCGGTGTACCCTGATGTTCGGCACCGTTCGGACAGCTCTGGACGTCAGCCGAACGGCGGTGCCGGGATGAAGAAGAGGATGGTGATGAGCAGGGTGGCTATCGCGGCGGCGGTCAGCAGTGCGTTCGCCCACTCGCTCCGCTTCCGGACCAACATGGTGACAGCGACGAAGGCCGCGACCAGCGCGAGCCAGCGGATATCGACCATACTTCGCCTCCAGGGCGGATCGTGACAGCGGCCTCGTTCGGTCGCGTTCGATCCTTGAAGGCTACGTCTCCGAATGTCCGGTTGCAACTCCGGACAAGCTCGAACGGATATTACCGATGAGTCCCTATGAGTCGAATGTCGATCTTGAACGGTTGGGCGAGTCCCAGTTGATTAAGGAGCTTCGTCAGCTCTACCTCGACCGCGGCGAACCCTCCATGCGGAGCTTGGCTGAGAAGACCGGGTTCAGCACCTCCACGGTTCATGCGGCCCTCAGGGAGGACCGCGTACCGTCAGCCGGAGTCGTGCGGGAACTCGCGGAGGCGTTGGGCGGGGATACCGAGCGTTTCCTTAAGCTGCACGAGCTTGCACGTGCCGGGCAACTCGGTTTGGGGGACAGGGCTGCGGAGATCGCCCATGAGCTGAAGGTGCTGCCGCTGAGGACGCAAGTCGTGGATCGACGCAGCGAGGCGATTAACCATGTCTATCACGGAAACGTGTACTACGGCGTCACGGCGACCAGTTCCCCTGCCCAACCTCCACCGACTGTCCGGCGACCGTTGGAGGAGTCGCTCCCGCCTCACTTTCGGGAAGTTTACGAGTCGATCGGGAACTCTTTCGGCGGAGGCCTGTACACCGCAGCCGCCGCTCTCTCCTTCTGGCTCTTCGAAGCAGTCGTCAGGGAACAGGCTGAGCCTAGTGAGTACGCCGCGATCGAAACGGGCCTCGAATACATGGTCCACAGGGATCTCATCGAGCCCCGCCTGCAGAGATGGGGAGCGGCCGTCGCTCGACGGAGGGTTGAGGTGGAGCGTTTCGAAAGACAGGGGTACCCGCAGCAGGATGCGGAACATGTCTTCGATTTCGTGACGGCGCTCTGCTCCAGCGTCTACCTAGTCAACAGGGGCCCAGGGCGTCCCCTCTGACACGACTCCTGGCGAATTCAACACAGTGGTCATCCGGCGGCCCACCGGGCTACCCGCCCTCCCCGCCCGCAGACCGCCGGCGGTCACCGTCGGCCTAGACCGGGTAGGTGCGGGCCACGGCCAGCATCTCCGAGCTGTGCGAGCCCACGATGCCCACGCCGGGCGGGCGAGGCCGGAAGCCGGGCAGGGCGTCCAGGCCGTCGCTGGCGTCCATCGCGCGCAGCGCCACCTGTCCCGCCTTCGGCGTGACGGTCAGCGTCACCTCGATGCCCTCCGACGGCGGGGCGTGGAAGACCAGGCCGAAACCCCAGCGTCCCTCCCGGGCCTCCACCGGCACCGCGCGGCCGGCCACCTCCGCCCGCAGCACCGTCGCCGTAGCCGCGTCCACGTGCAGGGTGGTGAGGCGGACCTGGCGCTGCGGGACCAGCCGCAGGCGCAGGGTGCGCTCGGCGCCTGCGGTGGTGTCGGCGAGCACCTCCAGCTTCGGGGCGGGCAGGTTCGCCGCCTGCGCCGGGCCGGCGCGCAGTTCGGCGTCGCCCAGGCCGGGGAAGTCGGCGACCTCGGTCACCCCGTCGACGTAGCCGTCGGTCCAGGGCTGGGGATCCTCCTCGTGGCTGAGCCAGCGGGCCTGCCCGGTGCCCGCGTCGAGGGCGTACATCAGGTGGGTGGGCGCGGGGTGCGCGGCGTCGAAGCGGTCGACGGCGAGCCCGACCCCGGCGAGCACCACGGCCGCCAGGGCGGTGGCGGCGGCCGGCAGCGCGCCGAGGCGGCGCGCGCGCAGGGCGGCCATCGCCCGCTGCCCGCCGGCCTGCGGGTGCAGCAGGTCGACCACCGGCAGCGCGGCCAGGCCGAGCAGCACCGCCACCAGCGCCGCGACCCCGCCCATCGCCATGCCGAGCGCCGGGAAGAGCAGCACCACGGTGGGCAGCAGGACCACCACGGCCACCGCCGCGGCCAGCGTCGCCGCGACCACCGGCCACGGGCCGTCGATCCGCACGCTCAGCGCGACCAGCCCGGCCAGCGCGCCGGCCAGGGCCGGCAGGGTGACCAGGTACGCCCCGCCGGGCACCAGCACGGCGAGCAGCACCCCGAGCACGGCCAGCCAGCCCAGCCCGCCGACGGCGAGCGCGGCCGGGCCGACCCTGCGGCGGGTGAGTGCGTACCAGGTGAGCAGGACGGCGGCGGCGAGCGCCACCACGGCCAGCCGGTACCAGGTGGGCCGGTACGGGTCGAGCAGCTCGGCGTAGCCGGGCCGCAGCGCGGTGATCGCCGCCCAGAGCAGCTGCGCGCCGAGCGGGGCGAGTACGAGCGGCAGCAGCGCCAACCCGAAGCCGGCGGCGAGCCGGCCCCCGGTGGTGCGGCCCCGCCGCAGGGCGAGCCAGCCGAGGGCGGCCACGGCGGCGAGCGCCAGCAGCGCCAGGGGCAGCACCAGCCAGCCGGGGTAGCGGACCAGCCCGCCCGGGACCGGGAAGTAGGTGGCGTCGTGCCCGGCGTCCAGGGCGGTCAGGTCGACCCGGCCGAACTCGCGGGCGAGGCCGAGGGCGTTGTCGCCGTGGTGCTGGAGGCTGGCCCGGTCCATGGCGGCGGGGGTGTCCAACGGGGTGTGGTAGATCGCCCCGCCGTCGATGTACGCCGAGTTCAGCCCGACGAAGTCCTCGTCGAGGAACGCGGTGAAGTCGGTGTCGTTGGGCAGCGCGCGGTAGATCTCCACGGCGAACGAGGTGCCCACGGGGTGCGGGGCGGCCCGGCCGAAGGCGTCCACCAGGGCGGCGTTGTCCCGCGACGTCTCGAACATGATCACGGGGCCGGTGGAGCCGCGCGCCTCCAGGTTGAGCACCACGCCGCCGGCGGCGGCCAGCGGGTGGCTGGACGCGAACGCGGCCGCCCCGCACAGGCACGCCTCCTCGGCGTCGGTGAGCACGAAGACGATGTCGTTGCGCGGCCGGGGGCCGGCGGCCAGCGCGCGGGCCACCTCCAGGATGGTCGAGGTGCCGGCGGCGTCGTCGTTGCCGCCCGGGCCGGACTGCACCGAGTCGTAGTGCGAGACGAGGAAGACCTTCCCGGTGGGGTCGGTGCCGGGCAGCCGGGCCACCACGTTGCGTACCCGGGCCAGGGTGGCCCCGCCGGCCGCCCCGCTGAGCTGGCCGGCCTCGGGCGCGACGGTGTCCTGCACCTCGGTCTCCAGGCCGAGGCCGCGCAGCACCCCCTCGACGTGGGCGCGGACCTGGTCGTTCGCCGGGCTGCCCGCCACGTGCGTGCGTGCGGCGACGACCTCGACGTGCTCGTACGCCCGGGTGGCGCTGAACTCGCCCGGCGGCGCGTCGGCCGGGCGCGGCGCGGGGGTGCGCAGGTCGAGCAGGGTGCCGGCGCCCACGGCGGCGAGCGCGGCGAGCGCCGCCACGGCGGCGGCCAGCCGGCGACGGGGCCGGGCCAGCGCGCGGTCGGCGGGGCGGATGGGGGGTGCGCCCACGGGGTCTCCTCGGGAGGGGTCTCAGGTGGGCACCATCCTGCACCCCGGCGGCCGTCGGCGGGACTCCCGGTGCGGACCAGGGGCTCTCCCGTCCGTTTCGCCCCCCGCCGCGCAGTGATCCGACCCATCCCCGCGCATGCGGAGCCCGTCGTGTTGTGTGCGAACGTTGTCTAATACAGGATCAGCAGGGCACTCGGAAGGAGCCCGACATCACCAGCGATCTCCCGCGTCTCGCGGCGGTGACCCGGCCGTACCGGGGGACCGGCCTGGCCGGTTCCTCCGTCGCGCCGTACCCGCACGGCGGGATGGGACGTCATCCCAACCTGCCTCCCGGCGAGCGGCTGCGGGTGCTGCTGGTCGAGGACGACGAGGGCGACGCCTTCCTGGTCGGTGAGCTGCTCGCCGAGACCAATTCGATGATCGACCTGCTCGTGGCGACCAGCCTCAGCGAGGCCCGGCAGCGCGTGATGGGCGTCGACTGCGTCCTGCTCGACCTGGGTCTGCCCGACGCGCAGGGCCTCGACGGGCTGCGCCAGGTGCTGGAGATGGCCAGCGGCGCCGCCGTCTGCGTGCTGACCGGCCGCTCCGACGAGCACCTCGGCATCGTCGCGGTCGCCGAGGGTGCCCAGGACTACCTGGTCAAGGGCCAGGTCGACGGGGTGCTGCTGACCCGGGCGCTGCGGTACGCGGTGGAGCGCAAGCGCGCCGACGAGAACGCCCGGCGGCTGCGCGAGGTCGAGCTGCGCCAGGCCGAGTCCGCCCGCCTCGAACGGGGCCTGCTGCCCCAGCCGCTGATGACCACCGACGTGGTCGCGGTGCACACCTTCTACCGGCCCGGCCGGCACGCCGCCCTGATCGGCGGCGACTTCTACGACGTGGTGCAGACCCGGCCCGACCGGCTCGACCTGATCGTCGGCGACGTCTGCGGGCACGGCGTGGACGAGGCGGCCCTGGGCGTCGAGCTGCGGGTCGCCTGGCGGGCGCTGATCCTCGCGGGCGTGCCCGACGACGAGGTGCTTCCGGCGCTGGAGCAGGTGCTGATGAGCGAGCGCCGGCTCCAGGAGATCTTCGCGACCGTCGCCACCGTGCGGCTGGACCTCGACGCCAATCGGGCCACCGTCCGGCTGGCCGGGCATCCACCGCCGCTGCTGCTCGCCGGGGGCAAGGTGGTGCCGGTTCCGGCGCGCGGCGGTCTGCTGCTCGGCGTACGACCCCGCCGGCCCGTGGCCTACGACCTGGAGTTCGACACCGATGACTGGTCCCTGTTGATGTACACCGACGGCCTGATCGAGGGGCGGACCGGCGAGGGCGACGAGCGCCTCGACGTGCCCGGCCTCAGCGGCCTGCTCGCCGACCCGGCGACCCTCGCCGTGCCGCTGGCCGAGCTGCCGGCCTGGCTGGTCGGGCGGGCCGAACAGCTCAACGGCGGCCCGTTCGCCGACGACGTCGCCATGCTGCTGGTCAGCCGGGGCGGTGGCCGGTGACGGGCATCCGCGAGTGGACCCTGCGCCAGCGGGTCGTCATGCTGCTCACCGTCGTCGCCGTCCTCCTGATCGGGCTGGCGGGCGGCGCGGTGGCGGTGGCGACGAAGAACCGCATGCACATCGACGCGATCCTCAACAAGACCGGGCCGCTGCGGGTGCAGGCGCAGGAGGTGCAGAACGCGCTGCTGGACCAGGAGACCGCGGTGCGCGGCTACGCGGTCAGCGGCAACCCGGCCGACCTGACGCCGTACGACGCGGGGCGCAAGCGGGAGCAGGACCTGGTCGCCTCGATGGAGCGGCTGCTCGGCGACTACCCGGAGATCCGGCAGGAGCTCCTGAAGGTGGAGCAGCGGGCCGAGGAGTGGCGCCAGGCGGTGGCGGTGCCGGTGGTCACCGCGACGCAGCAGAGCGGCACCGCCGCGGGGCAGGCGTTGATCACCGACCAGGCCCGGGAGCAGTTCGACGCGGTCCGCAGCGCGCTGGACGACCTCCAGCTCGAGATCTTCGAGGCCCGGCAGCGGAGCGCCGAGGACGTCCGGCGGACCAGCAACCTGCTGGTCGTCCTGCTGATCGTCGCGGTCGCGGTGGTGATCATCGCCGGCAGCATGCTGCTGGTCTCCCTGGACAAGATGGTGATCCGCCCGCTGACCGGCCTCGCCGACCAGGTCCGCGAGGTGGCCGAGGGCGACTACCAGCACGGCATCTCCGGCACCGGCCCACCCGAGTTCCTCCGGCTCGGCGAGGACGTGGACGCGATGCGGCGCAAGATCGCCAAGGACCTGGCCGAGGTACGGGAGGCCCGCGAGCGCATCGAGTGGGTCAACAGCCAGCTCCAGAAGCAGGCCGAGGAACTCACCCGCTCCAACCGTGACCTGGAGCAGTTCGCGTACGTCGCCTCGCACGACCTCCAGGAGCCGCTGCGCAAGGTGGCCAGCTTCTGCCAGCTCCTCCAGCGCCGCTACGCGGGGCAGTTGGACGAGCGGGCCGACCAGTACATCGCGTTCGCGGTCGACGGCGCGCAGCGGATGCAGCGCCTGATCAACGACCTGCTCGCCTTCTCCCGGATCGGCCGGCTCACCACGGGCTTCACCGAGGTCGACCTGAACAAGGTCATGGGCGACGTGGCCGGCCAGACCGAGGCGGCCCGGCAGTACGCCGACGCGGAGCTGACCTGGGGCGAGCTGCCGGTCATCCGCGGCGAGGAGCCGTTGCTGACCAACCTGCTGGCCAACCTGGTCAGCAACTCGGTGAAGTTCCGCCGCCCCGACGTACCCCCGAAGGTGCACGTCTCGGCCCGCCTCGTGGGCGACGAGTGGGAGATCAGCTGCCAGGACAACGGCATCGGGATCGAGCCGGAGTTCGCCGACAAGATCTTCGTCATCTTCCAGCGGCTGCACGCCAAGGACGCGTACCCGGGGACCGGGATCGGGCTGGCGATCGTCAAGAAGATCGTGGAATACCACGGCGGCCGGGTCTGGGTGGACACCGGCACCGAGGAGGGCACGGCGATCCGCTTCACCCTCCCGGCGCTGCCCGAGGACGTCGAGGCGGCGGCCGCCGCGTCCGCCGCGACCGACGAGGCGCCGACCGACGAGCCCACGACCGGGGACGGCGACGAGCCCGGCGCCGAGGCGGGTGCGGGCACCCCGGCGCAGGCCGACCGACGCGCCGACGAGACGGAGACCACGGACGGGCCCGACCGGGCACCGGAAGGCGGTAGAACGGGTGACATGAGGGAGACGGTGGGATGACCGCGCCGGCGGACGGCAAGAGCCCGATCGAGGTCCTGCTGGTGGAGGACGATCCGGGTGACGTGTTGATGACCCAGGAGGCGTTCGAGGAGCACAAGCTCCGCAACCGGCTGACCGTCGTCTCCGACGGCGCCGAGGCGCTCGCCTACCTGCGGCGGGAGGGCCGGTACGCCGACGTCGTGCAGCCGGACCTGATCCTGCTCGACCTGAACCTGCCCCGCCGCGACGGGCGGGAGGTGCTGGAAGAGATCAAGTCCGACGAGCAGCTCTGCCGGATCCCGGTGGTGGTGCTGACGACCTCCCAGGCCGACGAGGACATCCTGCGCAGCTACCAGCTGCACGCCAACGCGTACGTGACGAAGCCGGTGGACTTCGAGCGCTTCATCTCGGTGGTCCGGCAGATCGACGAGTTCTTCGTCAGCGTGGTGAAGCTGCCGCCGCGTGGCTGACACCCTGCTCGACGACGTCGGTGGTCTGCTGCGCGAGACCGCCGACCAGGTCGTGCTTCCCCTGTTCCGCAAGCTCGACGCCGCCGACATCAGCGAGAAGGCGCCGGGTGACCTCGTCACCGTCGCCGACCGCCGCGCCGAGGAGATCATCTCGGCGGCCCTGCGCCGGCTGCGCCCCGGCTCGGTCGTCGTGGGCGAGGAGGCGGTCGCCGACGACCCGGCCCTGCTGGAGCACCTGCGTGGCTCCGGCGACGTGTGGCTCGTCGACCCGGTCGACGGCACCTCGAACTTCGCGGCCGGCCGGCAGCCGTTCGCGCTGATGGTGGCGCTGCTGACCGACGGGGATCCCGTCGCCGCCTGGGTGCTCGACCCGCTCGCCGGGACGCTGGCCGTCGCGCGCGCCGGCGAGGAGACCCGGCTCGACGGCCGGCCGGTGCGGACCGGCGACCGCGCGCCCGCGCTCGACGCGGTGCGCGGCGCCGCGATGTCGCACGCCCTGCCGGCCGCGCCGCGCGCTCTGGTCGAGGCGGGCGGCGCGCGGCTGGGTGAACTGCTGCCCGGCCTGCACTGCGCCGGCCGGGAATACCTGGACGTGCTGACCGGGGACCAGGACTTCGTGCTCTTCTGGAGCACCCTGCCGTGGGACCACGCCCCGGGTTCCCTGCTGGTGCGCGCGGCGGGCGGGGTCGCCCGACGCTTCGACGGCACCGACTACCGCCCGGGCGACGACGGCCACGGCCTCCTGGTGGCCGCGAGCGAGCACATCTGGGCGGAGGTACGCGAGGCGCTGCTCGGCGGTGCGTGACGTCGACGCGACACTGCGTCGACGTTCGGTGCTCCGGGCGTTCGTGGGCCTGGTCGGGACGGCTCCGTCCGGTATCCTGACCGCCGGTCTCCGCCAGCAGGCCGCCGTCCGGCGCCCGGCGGGGGCCGCCGCCGCGCCACGCCGTCGTCCGGGGCCGGCGGCCGACGGAAGGATGCTTTCGTGCGCAGGACCATGCCCGCCGGGCCTGACGGCCGCCGCCCGCTGACCGCCGTGCGGCGTGCCCGCCGCCCGCTGGCCGCGCTGCTCGTCGCCGTGGCGCTGCTCCTCGGCGTCGGTGCCGTGCCGGCGTACGCGGAGCCCAACGAGGGCGGCACCAAGAAGCTGCGGGACGCCCTGGAGGCGACCGCCAAGGCGCACATCGAGGCCAAGGGGCGGCTGGACAACTCCAAGGCCCGGCAGAAGCGGCTGGTGGGGCAGCTGGGGGCCCTGGAGGTGCGCCTGGTCGAGCTGACCGCGCAGGTCGGCGAGGTGGCCGCCCAGTCCTACCGGCTGGGCCGGCTGACGCCCACGTCGATGCTGCTCAACAGCACCTCGCCGGAGACGTTCCTGGAGCGGGCGGCCAGCCTCGACCTGATGGCGCAGCGCGACGGCAGGCGGCTGCGCAGCCTGACCGAGGCGCGCGAGCAGGCGCGGCAGGCCAAGATCGCCATCGACACCGAGGTCCGGGAGCAGCAGAAGCAGCTCGCGGTGATGGCGAAGAAGAAGAAGGAGGCCGAGGCGGCGCTCGCGGCGGTCAGCTCGGGTGGCAGCGGCGGCTTCAGCGGCGGCAACTCCGCCTCGGCGAGGCCGGCCCCCCGCAACTCGGACGGCTCGTGGCCGTCGGAGTCCTGCTCGGTGAACGACCCCACCACCTCCGGCTGCATCACGCCCCGCACGCTCAACGCCCTCAAGCAGACCCAGGCCGCCGGCTACAAGCGGCACGTCTCCTGCTACCGCAGCGGCGGCTCCGGCGAGCACCCCAAGGGCCGCGCCTGTGACTTCTCGGCCGCCACCAACGGGTTCGAGGACAGGACCGCCACCGGCGGGGACAAGGCGTACGGGGACAGCCTGGCCGCCTGGCACGTGCGCAACGCGAGCCGGCTCGGCGTGCTCTACGTGATCTGGTACCGGCAGATCTGGCACCCCGGCACCGGCTGGCGGGCGTACGGCGTCAGCGGCAGCCCCGCCGCCGACCACACGAACCATGTTCATCTCTCGATGTACTGACCCGCGGGCCCAGTTTTCCTGCGTACCATCGCGCGGGTGAGCTCCGCATCCTCCGACGTCACGGTCCCGCCCGCCACACCGGCGGCCTCGACCGCCCGGGCCCTGCCCAACGGCCTCGCCGCGTTCCTGGTCTTCTTCTCCAGCGGCGCCGTCCTGGTGCTGGAGACCGTCGCGCTGCGGCTGGTCGGGCCGTACGTCGGGGTGACCCTCCAGGTGACCAGCTCGGTCATCGGCATCGCCCTGGCCGCCATCGCCTACGGCGCGTGGACGGGCGGCTGGCTGGCCGACCGGCGCAACCCGCGGGTCCTGCTGGCGCCGGCGCTGGTGCTGGCCGGCATCGCCACGGCGGTCACCCTGCCGGTCGTCCGGTACGCCGGTGAGGTGCTGCGCGGCGGGGCGGCCTCGGCCATCCTGCTGCTCGTCGCGCTCGCCGTCTTCGTGCCGGCGGCCCTGCTCGCCGCCGTCACCCCGCTGGTGGTCAAGCTCCAGCTGGCCGACCTGCGGCGCACCGGTCAGGTGGTCGGCCGGCTCTCCGGCATCGGCACGCTGGGCGGGATCACGGCCACCCTTGGCACCGGGTTCGTGCTGGTGGCCGCGCTGCCCAGCACGGTCATCCTGTTCGCCCTGGCGGCCTCGCTCGGGCTCACCGGGCTCGGCCTCGGGGTGTGGCTGCGCCGCCAGGACCGCGCGGAGCTGCCCGGCCCCGCCCGTGCCAAGGCCGCCCTGGCGGTGCTCGGTCTCGTCGGCGCCGGGCTGACCACGGTCGCTCCGAACCCGTGCGACATCGAGACCGCCTACCACTGCGCCAGCGTGGAGTCCGACCCCGGCCGGGACTCCGGCCGCACCCTGCTGCTCAACTCGGCGCAGCACTCGTACGTGGACCTCGCCGACCCGACCCACCTGGAGTACGCGTACACGCGGTGGATCGGGGCGGTGGCCGACGTGGTCGCCCCGAAGGGGCAGCGGCTCGACGCGCTGCACCTGGGCGGGGGCGGGTTCACCGTGCCCCGCTACCTGACCGCCACCCGTCCGGGCACCGACAACGTCGTGTTCGAGATCGACGGCGGGCTGGTGGAGCTGGGCGAGCGGCAGCTCGGCGTACGCCAGGGGCCGGACCTGCGGGCGGTCGTGGGTGACGCCCGGCTGCTGGTCGCCGCGGAGGCCACCGACAGCCGCGACCTCGTGGTCGGCGACGCGTTCGGGCACCTCGTGGTGCCCTGGCACCTCGCCACCCGGGAGATGGCCGCCGAGGTCCGCCGGGTGACCCGCCCCGGCGGCGTCTACGTGCAGAACGTCATCGACTACCCGCCGCTGCGCTTCATCCGCAGCGAGCTGGCCACGGTCGCCGCCGAGTTCCGGCACGTCGCGTTGATCGCCCCGGCGGCGGCGCTCGCCGGGCGGGAGGGCTCGAACTTCCTGATCGTCGCCTCCGACGCCCCGCTGCCGCTGGAGGCGGTCCGCGCCCGGCTGGCCGAGCTGCGGGAGGACGCCAGCCTGCTGGCGGGCGCGGACCTCACCGCGTTCGTCGGTGAGGCGCTGGTGCTGACCGACGACTACGCGCCGGTGGACCAGCTCCTCGCCACCGCCTGAACGGGTGAATCGCTGACCGATTCCGACCCTTGAGGTGTAGCCGGGTCGGTCCGGGGCAACAACGAACCTCATGGGTGGAGCGAACCGGGACGGCGCACAACTGCTGGGTGAGCGGTACCGGCTGATCGAGCAGCTGGGGGCGGGCGGCATGTCCGTGGTCTGGCGCGGCTACGACGAGGTGCTCGGCCGGCAGGTGGCGGTCAAGGTGCTCGCGTCGCGGCTGGCCAGCGACCGCGCGTTCCGGCACCGCATCCGGATCGAGGCGCAGGCGGCGGCCCGGCTGTGCCACCCCAACATCACCAACGTCTACGACTACGGCGAGTCCGAGCAGGTCGGCCTGACCGTGCCGTACGTCGTCATGGAGCTGGTCGACGGCGAGTCGCTGACCGGGCGGTTGCGCCGGGGCAGCCTGCCCTGGCGGGAGGCGGTGACGATCGGCGCGGAGGTCACCTCGGCGCTGGCCACCGCGCACGCCCGCGGCGTGGTGCACCGCGACGTCACCCCCGGCAACGTCATGCTGACCGCCACCGGCGTGAAGGTGGTCGACTTCGGCATCTCCGCGCTGGTGGGGGAGAAGGAGAAGGGGCCGGACGGCGCCCTGCTCGGCACGCCCGCGTACCTCGCCCCGGAGCGGCTCGACAACGGTCAGGTCTCCCCGGCCACCGACGTGTACGCGGTCGGTCTGTTGCTCTACCGGATGCTCACCGGCCGGCTGCCCTGGCAGGCGAGCACCACCACCCAGATGCTGCGCGCGCACATGTACAACGACCCGGAACCGATGCCGCCGGTGGCGGGGCTCCCCGACGAGGTGCGCGACCTGGTGGGTCGCTGCCTGGCCAAGCGCCCCATGGACCGGCCCGCCACCACCGAGGTCGCGCGGACGCTCGCCGAGGCCGCCGGCATGGTGGCCGCGGTGCCGGTCTCCCCGGCGGCGGGGCCCGTGGACGAGGCCGCGCTGGCCGCCGCCGGCACCACGATCCTGCCCTGGTCCGCCGCGACCGACGCGCTGCCGTTCTCCCGTACGCGCAACCGGCGCGCGGCGACCCGACGCCGGCGGATCGAGGCGGGGGTGGCCGCCGCCGGCCTGGTGGCGGTGACGGCGGGAATGTGGGGTTTCACCTCCCGCAGCCCGGCCAGCGGGGGCATCGACCAGCCCACCCAGGCGCGGATGGGCGCGCAGGCGCCGACCACCCCGCCCTGCCGGGTCGTGTACGCGCTGCGTACGGACTCCGGCAAGGACTTCGCCGCCGAGCTGACCCTGACCAACACGGGCGGGCGGGAGCTGCGGGACTGGCGGCTGAGCTTCACCTTCCCCGGCCAGCAGACGGTGACGAAGGCGACGCCCGCCCCGGTACGCCAGCAGGGGAGCACGGTGGTCGTGCAGCCCGCTCCGCAGCGCGCCGCGCTGGCCCCCGGCGCGTCGGAGAAGCTCACCCTGACCGGGCGGCACACGGGCCTCAACCCGCTGCCGCTGGAGTTCCGCCTCGGCGACGAGGCCTGCGGGGCGCAGGTCTCCGGGGTGGCCGGCGCGGCGCCATCCGTCGCGCCCACGAAGGCCCCCACGAAGGCCCCCACCACGAAGGCGCCGACGAAGAAGGCCGGCACGTCCGCCGGAAGTTCGGGCGGCAGCTCTGCCGGGTCGAAGGCCAAGTCCGACAACTCCGGCAAGGGCAAGGGGTCGGGTGGTGGAAAAAAAGTAAGTCAGGAAACGGAAAGGGAAAGGGACACGGAAAGGGACGATGACGACGACGATGACTGAGCCCGCCGGGGTCAGCTGAGTTCCGCGAACCGTTGCACCTGCCCGATGTCCCCCTCGACGATCAGCATGCTGCCCGGGGCGACCACGGTGGCGTCCGTGGCGTACCGAAAACGTTCACCGGGCAGCTTCACGCCCACCACCCGCACCCCGTAGCGCTCGGTGGGGGTCAGCTCCCCGAGCGGTCGGCCGACCATCGTCTCCGGGGTGCACACCTTGGCGATGGCGAAGTCGTCGCCGAACTCGATGAAGTCGAGCATCCTGCTGACGATGAGGTGGGCCAACCGCTCGCCGGTCTCCGCCTCGGGAAAGATCACGTGGTGCGCGCCGACCGAGTCCAGGATCTTGGCGTGCTTCGTCGAGGTGGCCCGGGCCCAGATCTGCGGCACGCCCAGCTCGGCCAGCGCCAGGACCGTCAGCACGCTCGCCTCCAACGAGGCGCCGATGGCGACCACCACCCGGCCGAAGTCCGCCACGCCGAGTTGGCGCAGCGACCCCTCCTCGGTGGCGTCGGCCTGCACGACGCGGTCGAGCTGCGCCGACCACCGTTGCACCTGGTCCGGGTTGCGGTCGATGGCCAGCACCTCGTGATTCAGCGCGGTCAGCGCCCCGGACAGGTGGCATCCGAACCGGCCCAGTCCGATCACCACGACGCTGCCTTCGGCCGCCGTCTTCCTAGCCGACAATGGGTTGCTCCTCCGGGTAGCGGTACAGCCGCCGCCGGGTGTTCAGGGCGAGCGCCGACCCGAGGGTCAGCGGCCCGATCCGGCCGACGAACATGAGAATGATCAGGGCGATCTGGCCGTTCTCCGGCAGCGACGCGGCGACTCCGACGCTGAGGCCGGTGGTGGTGAGCGCCGAGGTCACCTCGAACAGCGCGGCGTAGAGGGGGACCCCCTCGGTGAGGAAGATCAGCACCACCGTGCCGCAGGCCACCAACGCGAGGCTGAGCAGCGCGACCGTCATGGCCTGCCGCTGGCTGGCGGTGGCCACCCGGCGGTGCCCGACCGTCACGTCCGGCTCCCCCCGCAGCTCCGCCCACATGACGAAGGCGAGCAGGAAGAAGGTGGTCACCTTGATCCCGCCGGCCGTGCTGGCGCTGCCGCCGCCGATGAACATCAGCGCGATGATCAGGGGATAGCTCTCCTCCTCCAGGCTGTCCACGTCGACGACGTTGAAGCCCCCGGTGCGGATGAACGCGTTCTGGGCGAACGTCACCAGGAACCTGTCCGACCAGGCGTAGATGCCGAGGGTGCGCGGGTTGGACCACTCGATGGCGAGCAGGCCGAGGAAGCCCACCACCAGCAGCGTCACGCTGCCCCAGACGGTCAGCTTGGTGGCGACCGCCCAGCGGGTCGGCTGCCGCCACTCGCGTACGGCCTCGAACAGCGCCGGGAAGCCGAGCCCGCCGACGATGGTGCCGATCGAGAGCGGCACCGTGACCCAGGCGTCGGTCGAGAAGGCGACCAGGCTGTCGGTGTAGAGGGCGAAACCTCCGTTGTTGAAGGCCTGCACGGCGTGGAAGAGGCTGCCCCAGAGGGCCCGGCCGAACGGGTAGTCGTAGGTGAGCCACAGCCGGGCGGTCAGGATCGCGGTGATGATCGCCTCGCAGACCAGCGCGAGGCCGGCGATGCGCAGCAGCAGCCGGCGTACGTCGCCGATGCCGAACTCGGCCGTCTCGGCCTGCACCAGCAGCCGGCTGCGCAGCCCCAGCCGCCGGGCCACCACGAGGATCACGAGGGTCGCCCCGGTCACGATGCCGAGGCCGCCGACCTGGGTGAGGACGGTGATCATCGCGAGGCCGAACTCGTTCCAGTAGTTCGGGGTGTCCACGACCGCCATCCCGGTCACCGAGACCGCCGAGGTGGCGGTGAACAGGGCGGTCACGAAGGGGGTGTGCCGGTACTCGCTGGTGGCCCAGGGCAGCATCAGCAGACCGGTGCCGACCAGGATCGTCACCAGGAAGCCGAACGGCACCAGCCGTACGGGATGACGAAGAAGCCGGCGCACCAGACAATCTTCCTTTTCTGCCGCGAGTCGGGTGTGGAAACCGGCATCCCGAGGGTTCACCCGCCGGCCAGGCACCGACCAACTCGCCGTCAACCCGGGCCTGTCTGCTGAGGCGGATTCCTCGACGACAAGGAGACGGCGTTGCGACGTACCCTTTCCGCCCTCGGCCTGGCCGGCGCCCTGCTCGCGGCGGCCGTGGCCGTGCCGGCGCTGACGGCCTCGGCCGCCCCGGCACCCGCCGCCGAGCGCGCCCGGCCGACGGACCGGCCCCTCGTGATCGGTCACCGGGGCGCCAGCGGCTACCGACCCGAGCACACCCTGGAGGCCTACCGGTTGGCCATCCGGCAGGGCGCGGACTACATCGAGCCGGACCTGGTCGCCACCCGCGACGGCGCGTTGGTCGCGCGGCACGAGAACGAGATCAGCGGTACGACCGACGTGGCCGTCCGCCCCGAGTTCGCCGCGCGACGGGCCACGAAGACCATCGACGGCGTCGCGGTCACCGGCTGGTTCACCGAGGACTTCACCCTCGCGGAGCTGCGGACCCTGCGTGCCAAGGAGCGACTGCCCAAGGTGCGCGTCGCCAACACCGCCTTCGACGGCCGCTACCAGGTGCCCACGCTCCAGGAGGTCATCGACCTGGCCCGGAGTGAGGGGCGGGCGCGGGGCCGCACGATCGGCGTCTACCCGGAGACCAAGCACCCGAGCTACTTCGCGTCCATCGGGCTGCCGCTGGAGGAGCCGCTGGTGGAGGTGCTGCGGCGCAACGGGCTGACCCGCCGCAACTCCCCGGTGATCATCCAGTCGTTCGAGACGGCGAACCTCCGCAAGCTGGACCGGATGACCGACGTCCGGCTCGCGCAGCTCCTCGACGCCACCGGCCGCCCGTACGACTTCACCGTTGCCGGCGACGCCCGCACCTACCAGGACCTGGCGAAGCCGGCCGGCCTGAAGTGGATCGCCTCGTACGCCGACGGCGTCGGCGCGAACAAGAACCTGATCGTGCCGCGGGACGCCGCCGGCAGGCTGCTCGCCCCGACGACCCTGGTGCGGGACGCGCACCGCGAGCGGCTGATCGTGCACGCCTGGACGTTCCGGGCCGAAAACCAGTTCCTCCCGGCCGACCTGCGCATCGGTACCGACCCGAACGCCCGCGGCGACATCCAGGCCGAGTACGAGCTGTTCCTCGCCCTCGGCCTCGACGGCGTCTTCACCGACCACCCGGACACCGCCGTCGCCGCCCGCGAGGGCCTCGCCCGGCGCTGACCGACTCCGCCGACGCCCGCCGGCCCGCCACCCCACTCCTCGGGGTGGCGGGCCGGCCCCGTTCCCGAGGCCCACCAGTCCACGCCGCCGCCACCGGCCTGCCGCCACCGGCCCGCCGTCACCCGCCCTCGCCGCCACCCGCCCTCGCCGTCACCTGGGCCTGCCGGCACCCGGCCCCGCCACCTGGCCTGCCGGCGTCCGGCCCGCTGGCATCCGGCATCCTGCCGGCAACCGGCCTTCCCACCGGCCGGACCGTGCTGCGCCGTGTCGCAGTCCACGGCTGGCACCTGAGCCGGCACCCTGGGCCCGCGCGACCGCGATCGCGGCATCGCGTACTGGAGAAGAACTACCGCACCTCCATCGCTGTCGAGCTGATGTCGCAGACGATTCAGGCGCACCGGGGTGGCTGCCCGCGACCGCTGTCGAGCTGCCCCATGGTTCAGTGCAAGCCCGCGCGGACCGTGGTTCTCCACCGACCGATGATCCACTCGGGGTATCAGGCGGTGTGCCCCGAGATCTTGGTACGGAACCGCCCCTCAAGGGGCGTCAACGCACCAAGATCTCGCGGGAGCGGGAGCGGGAGCGGGAGCGGGAGCGGGAGCGGGAGCGGGAGGCGGGTCGGCGCGGCGGGTCGGGGCGGCCTGACCGGCGGCTGGCTGCGGAAGGGGTGTCCCGGCGGCGACCCGCTGGCGAGGCGAGGGCGGGGCGCGGGCGGGGCGCGGGCGGCCTAAGGGTGGGCTGCAGGCGGCCTGAGGGTGGGGCGCGGGCGGCCTGAGGGCGAGGCGCGGGCGGGGTGAGGGCGGGGGCGCGGGCGGCCTGAGGGCGAGGCGGGGCGGGGTGAGGGCGGGAGTGCGGGCGGGGGTGGCGGGGGCGGGAGGAATACGGCATTCGGTGGGTATCGGTGGCGTGCGGCGACACAGCATCACTTGCGTCGATGGTCGGGGCGCCCATGGCGGATGCGTGGGTTCGTTGCCGCGCCGTGATCCTTGTAACCTCCGGCCACCTAACCCCTGTTACTTGTGTGTTTCAGCCACATAGCCCGTGGGTGACGTCACTTCTAGCGTGAGCCGTCATATGAGTTCCCTACCTCCGAGTCCTCACGTGGAGTCGCAATGACGGTCCGGACGACGCGGCGGGTGTTCCTCTCCGCCGCCACGATGATGGCCGCGGCGCTCGCCGCCACGGCCTGTGGCAGCCCGCAGGACACCGCCTCCGGTGGCGGCGACGGCGCCGCCCCGGTGAAGGTTGGCCTGGTCTACTCCCAGTCGGGAGCCCTGGCCAGCTACGGCAAGCAGTACATCGAGGGATTCAGGGCCGGCCTCGACTTCGCCACCAAGGGCACCAACAAGGTGGGCGACCGGGCCATCGAGGTCACCGAGGTCGACGACGCGGGTGACCCGGCGAAGGCGGTCTCCGCGGCCAAGGACCTGATCGGCAAGGGCAGCAAGATCATCGCGGGCTCGACGGCGTCCGGCGTGGCACTCCAGGTCGCCCCGATCGCCGCGCAGAACAAGGTCCTCTTCATCTCCGGCCCGGCCGCCACCGACGCGGTGACCGGTGCGAACAAGTACACGTTCCGCTCCGGCCGGCAGTCGTACCAGGACGTGGTCACCGCCAAGTCGTTCATCGGCGACCCGGCCGGCAAGAAGGTCGTGGTCTTCGCCCAGGACGGCGCGTTCGGCGACGCCAACGAGGCGGCCGTGAAGGCCGTCATCGGCGGTGCGGGCGCGGCCGTCAGCAGCGTACGGGCGCCGGCCAGCGCCACCGAGTTCACCCCGTTCGCCAGCCAGATCAAGTCCGCCAAGCCGGACCTGCTCTTCGTCGCCTGGGCCGGCACCACCGCCCCCGCGATGTGGCAGACGCTCGACCAGCAGGGCGTGCTCTCCTCCACCACGGTCGTCACCGGCCTGGACATCCGGGCCTCGTGGCCGACGTTCGGCGCCGCCGGCAGCAAGATCTCGTTCCTGTCGCACTACTTCGACGGGGCCTCCGACAACGAGGCCGTGAAGGCGCTGAAGGCCAAGGTCGGCACCGTCGACCTGTTCCACCCGGACGGCTTCGCGGCCGCGCAGATGGTCGTCCGCGCCATCGAAGAGGGCGGCGACGACGTCGAGAAGATGGTCAAGGCCCTGGAGGGGTGGAGCTTCGACGGGGTCAAGGGCAAGATGACCATCCGCGCCGAGGACCACGCGCTGCTCCAGCCGATGTTCCAGGCCAAGCTGACCGGCAGCGGCACCGCGTTCACGGCCACCGCCCAGAAGGCGCTGACCGGGGACGAGTCCGCGCCGCCGGCCGTGGCGATGAAGGGCTGACAAAGATGCTCGCCACCCGCGGTCTGACCTGGCGGATCGGTGAGGTCGCCATCGTCGACGGCGTCTACCTCGACCTGGCGCCCGGGGAGTTCCTCGGCGTCATCGGGCCCAACGGCGCCGGCAAGACCTCACTGTTCAACCTGATCACCGGCGTACGCCGGGCCACGGAAGGTCGGATCACCCTCGACGGGCAGGACATCGGCTCCCTGCCGCCGCACAAGCGGGCCCGTCTCGGCCTCGGCCGTACCTTCCAGGCATCCTCGGTCTTCGGTTCGCTCAGCGTCCGGGAGAACGTCCGGCTCGCCGTGCAGGCGCACCGCGGGGGCTCGATGAAGCTGTGGCGGCGGGCGGCGGCCGACCGGGAGGTCGCCGCCGCCGCCGACGCGGCGCTCGACCGCGTCGGCCTCGCCCACCGGGGTACGGCGCTGGCCGGCACCCTCGCCCACGGCGAGAAGCGGAAGCTGGAGATCGCCCTGCTGCTCGCCGGGGAGCCCCGGGTCATGCTGCTCGACGAGCCGATGGCCGGGGTCAGCGCCGAGGACGTGCCCGAGCTGGTCTCGGTGATCCGCTCGCTCACCGGTGACAGCGGCCGGTCGGTGCTGATGGTCGAGCACCACATGGACGTCATCCTGGAGCTGGCCGACCGGATCGCCGTGATGCACCACGGCGCGCTGCTGGCCTGCGACACCCCGGAGACGGTGATGGCCAACCCCACCGTGCAAGAGGCCTACCTGGGGGAGTCGCTCTAGTGGAACCCATTCTCAGCGTGGAGAACCTGTCGGTCCGCATCGCCGGGCTGCACATCCTCCAGGGGGTGTCCTTCACGGTCGCCCCGACCGGCGTCACCGTCCTGCTCGGGCGCAACGGCGTCGGCAAGACGACCACCCTGCGCGCGATCGTCGGCCTCACCCCGCCCGCCGGCGAGGTGCGCGGCGCCGTCCGGATGGGCGCCCAGAGCCTGCTGGCCCGGCCCACCCACCGGCTGGTCCGCGGCGGGCTGGGCTACGTGCCGGAGGACCGCTGCGTCTTCGCCGGGCTCACCGTCGCGGAGAACCTCCGGCTCGCCGAGCGGCGGGGCAGCACCCCGGCGTACGACAAGGTCTTCGCGCTCTTCCCGGAGCTGGACCGGCGCGGCCGGCAACGGGCCGGCTCGCTCTCCGGCGGGCAGCAGCAGATGCTCGCGATCGGCCGGGTGCTGCTCAACGACAACCGGCTGCTGCTGGTCGACGAGCCCACCAAGGGGCTCGCGCCGAAGGTGGTGACCGAGGTGGCCGAGGTGCTGGAACGGGTCGCCGAGTCCGTGCCGGTGCTGCTGGTCGAGCAGAACCTGGCCGTGGTGCGGCGGCTCGCCCGCGACGCGGTCGTGCTGGCCGCCGGTCGGGTCGCCTGGACCGGCGACGCGCAGGAACTGCTGCTGGAGACCGCCCTGACGAAGTCGCTGCTGGGCGTCGGCTCGGCGGAGGGACACCACCCCGCCGGTACGCCGGCCGGCGCGCGGAAGGACCAGCACTGATGGACACCGTCATCCTGTTGACGCTCACCGGGCTCGGCCTGGCGGCGCTCTACTTCCTGGTCGCCAGCGGGCTCTCCCTGGTCTTCGGCCTGGCCGACGTGCTCAACTTCGCGCACGGCGTCTTCCTCGGCGTCGGCGCGTACGGGACCTGGTGGGCGGCGCACAACCTGCCCGGCGCCGGGTCGGACGGCTTCGGCTTCGTGCTCGCGGTCGCCTTCGGGGTGGCCGCCGGCACGCTGGTCGCGGTGCTCGTCGAGCTGGTGCTGATCCGGCCGCTCTACTCCCGCACCATCGAGCAGGTGCTGGTCACCGTCGGCCTCTCGCTGGCCGGCGTGGCGCTGCTCCAGGCCACCTGGGGCGCGGACGCCCGGCCGTTCCCGCGCCCCGAGTGGACCCGGCAGGTCACCTCGATCCTCGGCGCCAACGTGCCCAACGGCGGCCTGCTGCTGATCATCGCCGCGGTGCTGGTGCTCGGCGCGATCCTGGCCTTCCTCCGCTGGACCCGCTACGGCCTGATCATCCGGGCCGGCGTGGAGAACCGGGAGATGGTCACCGCGCTCGGCATCGACGTGCGCAAGGCGTTCACCCTGGTCTTCGCCATCGGCGGGGCGGCGGCGGCGCTGGCCGGCGCGCTCGGCGGCGTCTACTTCGGCACCGTCTCGCCCGGCCAGGGCGGCTCACTGCTGATCTTCGCGTTCATCGTGGTGGTCATCGGCGGGATGGGCTCGGTCATCGGGTCCGCGTACGCGGCGGTCGCCGTCGGCCTGACCCAACAGTTCGTCAACTACTACGGCACCTCCGGGCTGGGCGACATCTGCGTGGTCGCGCTGCTGGCCGTGGTGCTGCTGCTGCGCCCGCAGGGCATCGCCGGAAAGGTGGCAACGGCATGACCGAGGTCAAGAGCCCCGAGGTTCCGGCGCCGCCCGCGGCGGTGCCCGACGAGCTGACGCCGGGGCACCGGCGGTGGCACGGGCTGCGCCCGTACCTGCCGCTGGTCGCGCTGGTGGTGGCGCTGATCCTGCCGTACTCCACGCTGCACCTGCCGGGCGTCTTCGAGGGGGCGCTGAACTCGCCGGGCACCCTGCAACTGCTCGCCGTCTGTCTGGTCTTCGGGGGCCTGGCCGCCGGGTACGACCTGCTGTTCGGGCGCACCGGGATGCTCTCCTTCGGGCACGCCCTCTACTTCGCCGCCGGCGTCTACGGCACCGACATCCTCGTCACCAAGGCGGGACTGCCGCTGTGGCAGGCCGGGCTGCTCGCCGTCACCGGCGGCACGATCCTCGCCGCGCTGCTCGGCGCGGTGGCGCTGCGTACCGTCGGCATCGCGTTCGCCATGGTGACGCTCGCCTTCGCCCAGGTCGGGGCGATCCTGGTGGCCCGCGACTTCGGCGGGCTCACCGGCGGCGAGGAGGGGCTGCCGCTGGACGTGTCCGGGCTGCCGCAGGGGCTGGTCGGGGTCACCAACACCGTCAACCTCTACTGGCTGGCGCTGGCGTACCTGGTCGTGGTGGTCTTCGTGGTGCACCGGGTGTCGGGCTCACCGACCGGGCGGGTGCTCGCCGGCCTGCGCGACGACGAGCGGCGGATCGGGGTGCTCGGGCTCGACCCGTACCGGTTCAAGCTGGTGGCGTTCACCCTGGCGGGTGGGCTGGCGGCGGCCGGGGGCGTGGTCTACGTCCTGATCGTCGGCGGTGCCTCGCCGCACATCACCTCCTCCGAGTGGACCCTGGCGCTGCTGGTCATGGTGGTGCTCGGCGGGCCGGGCACGCGGTGGGGCCCGGTGATCGGCGGCATCCTCTACATGTACCTGGACCACCGGCTGGTCGCGTTCGGCACGTCCGACGCGGTGGAGGCCCTGCCGGCGTTCCTGAGTAACCCGCTGTCGCAGCCGCTCTTCGTGCTCGGCACGGTCTTCATCCTGGCCGTCTACTTCTTCCCCGGCGGCCTGGCCAGCCTCGCCCCGCGCGTGGCGCTCCTGCGGCACTCCCTGCGCGCCCCGTCCCGCCGCCCCTGACGGTCGCGGGCCCCGGCCCCGCCGACGTGGAGTTGCCGCCGCCCGGCGACGGCTCCCCATCGGCGGGGCTTCCGCGTGGGGTCGCGGTCCCCTCGTGCGACCGCGACCCCGTCTCCCCGTGTCCTCGTACGTCAGCCGTTCAGCAGCTCGTACGCCGAGGCCGGCGCCTTCTGCGCCTGGCTGCCCGTCGGCTCGGTGACCTTCGGGGCCTTGCCGAAGTCGAAGTACTTGACGACGTACTTCGTGGCCTTCCGCTTGCCGGCCGCCGGGATCTCCAGGGTGAGCGAGGTGAGGTTCCCGTCCGCCCCGACGACGGCCGTGAACGGGACCGTCTTCGCCGCCTCGCCGAGCGCGTCGACGTCCACGGCGTCCGCCATGGCCTGGCGTACGTGCTCGCCGTGGGTCAGGTCCACGGTGCCGGTGTAGGTCCCGCCGCCCTGGTCCGTCACGGTGTCTCCCGCCGCCCGGAGGATCGCGCCGGTGTTGCCCGGGTCGGCGCCCTCGTAGTACGGCACGCTGGCCGGGTCGGTCAGCTTCGCGTGGTCGAGTTCCATCCACTTCTTTGGCAGCTTCAGCATGCTGCTGAGCTGGTCGGCGCCGTCGAAGCTCACCTTCATCCAGGAGCGCTGTTCGATCAGGCGGAAGGACAGCTTCATCGTGAAGTCGAGTTCCTCGTCCTTTTCGGTGACGGTGAGGTCCATGCCCTTGCCCGCCGGGTCCACCACGCCGGTGACGGCGCCGCTCGGGTCGCTGCCGCTGAACCGGAAGGTCGGGTCCTCCTCGGTGGGTACCGCTGCCAGGAGCGTGCTCTTCGGGTTGGCAGACGGGGAAGCCGACGGGGTCGGGGAGGAGGCGGCCGGGGCGTCCTGGGCGTCGTCGTCCCCGCACCCGGCGACCAGCGAGGTCGCGGCCACCAGGGAGACGGCGGCCGCCGCGACCCGCCGGACCCTTCCGGCGGGGCCGGCCTGCTGCGTGATTCGCATGATTCTCTTTTCTGGCTGGACTGTTGCCGCCGCAGATCTTGGCACGCCACCCTGCCGCCGCGTGGCCCCCGAGGTGCCGTCCGGACCGGTCCGCCGTGCTCACGGAAACGGGACGTCCGTCGTAGCTGGTAGAAATGCCGGATGAGCCAGGATCGGACGGCGGTACGGGAGCGGGCCGAGGCGGTGCTGCGGCGGTTGGCCGGCGAGCACGCCCGACTCCGGGAGGACCAGTGGCGGGCGATCGAGGCGCTGGTGGTCGACCGCCGTCGGGTGCTCTGCGTGCAGCGCACCGGGTGGGGCAAGTCGGCGGTCTACTTCGTGGCCACCGCCCTGCTGCGGGACCGGGAGGCTACCGGCGCAGAAGAGGTCGCTGGCCCCACCGTGATCGTCTCGCCGCTGCTGGCGCTCATGCGCAACCAGGTCGAGTCGGCGGCCCGCGCCGGCATCCGGGCCCGCACCATCAACTCCGCCAACCTCGACGAGTGGGACGAGATCACCGCCGAGATCCACGCCGGTGCGGTGGACGTGCTGCTGATCAGCCCGGAACGGCTCAACAACCCGGACTTCCGGGACACCGTGCTGCCGAAGCTGGCCGCCACCACCGGCCTGCTGGTGGTCGACGAGGCGCACTGCGTCTCCGACTGGGGGCACGACTTCCGGCCGGACTACCGCCGGCTGCGTACGTTCCTGGGCAACCTGCCCGAGCGCACCCCGGTGCTGGCCACCACGGCCACCGCCAACGCCCGGGTCACCGCCGACGTGGCGGAGCAGTTGGGCGACGCCCTCGTGCTGCGCGGCAGCCTCGACCGGGAGTCGCTTCGCCTCGGCGTGGTCGAGCTGCCGAGCCCGGCGCACCGGCTGGGCTGGCTCGCCGACCACCTGGACCGGCTGCCCGGCTCGGGCATCGTCTACACGCTGACCGTCGCCGCGGCGGGGGAGACCGCCGAGTTCCTGCGTTCCCGGGGCTACGCCGTCGCCTCCTACACGGGCCAGGCCGAGGACGCCGACCGGCGGGCCGCCGAGCAGGACCTGCTGGACAACAAGATCAAGGCGCTGGTCGCCACCAGCGCGTTGGGCATGGGCTTCGACAAGCCCGACCTCGGCTTCGTGGTGCACCTCGGCGCGCCGCCGTCCCCGATCGCGTACTACCAGCAGGTCGGCCGCGCCGGCCGGGCCGTCGCGCACGCGGAGGTGCTGCTGCTGCCCGGGGCCGAGGACGCGGCCATCTGGCGCTACTTCGCCTCGCTCGCCTTCCCGCCCGAGGAGCAGGTCCGTGCCGTCCTGGCCGCCCTGCACACCGACCGGCCGCTCTCCACCCAGGCGCTCGAACCGATCGTCGACCTGCGGCGGGCCCGGCTGGAGCTGATGCTCAAGGTGCTCGACGTCGACGGCGCGGTCCGCCGGGTGCGCGGCGGCTGGCTCGCCACCGGGGAGCCCTGGGTCTACGACGAGGCCCGGTTGCGCCGCGTCGCCGAGGCACGCACCGCCGAGCAGCAGGCCATGCGGGAGTACGCGGCCACCGCCGACTGCCGGCTGCGCTACCTGCGCGAGTGCCTGGACGACGCCGACGCCGCCGACTGCGGCCGGTGCGACCGCTGCGCCGGCCCGCTCTTCACGGCCGACGTGTCGGACGCCGCGCTGAGCGCCGCGCAGACCTTCCTCGGCCGGCCCGGGGTGGAGATCGCGCCCAAGAAGCTCTGGCCGACCGGGCTGGAGGCGGTGGGCGTACCCCTGAAGGGGCGGATCGCCCCGGCGGAGCAGGCGTTGCCGGGGCGCGCGGTGGGGCGGCTGTCCGACCTGGGGTGGGGCGGCCGGCTGCGCGACCTGGTCGGGCCGGAGGCGGCGGACGTCGCCGTCCCCGACGACGTGGCCGCCGCCGTGGTCGAGGTGCTGAAGGCGTGGGCGCACGGCGACGAGCGGTGGCCGCGGCGCCCGGTCGGCGTGGTCGCGGTCGGTTCGCGCCGCCGGCCCCGCCTGGTCGGCTCGCTCGCCGAGCGGATCGCCGCCGTGGGCCGGCTGCCGCTGCTCGGGCAGGTGACGCCGGCCGGCGCGCCCGCCGGGGGCCCGCGCGGCAACAGCGCCCAGCGGGTACGCGCCCTGCACGGCGCCTTCGCCGTGCCGGACGAGCTGGCCGACGCCCTCGCCGGGCTCGACGGGCCGGTGCTCCTCGTCGACGACCTGGTCGACTCGGGCTGGACGATGACGATGGCCGCCCGGGAGCTGCGCCGGGCCGGCGCCCCCGACGTGCTCCCCCTCGCGCTGGCCGTGGCCGGCTGAGCCGCCCGCGCCGCCGATGCTTCCCGGCAGGGCCCGAGCTGCGGCGACGTCGGTCATGCAGCGATCGGGAAAGTTCCCGGCGGGAGCGGACTGCGACCGTCGCCACGCCGCACCGCCGGCGGGCCGGCGTCGTGCCGACGGGCGGTAGCGTGGGCGGCATGACCCATGAGCAGCACGGCCGTGACCGGGACGGCGGCGGTGCCTGACCAGGTGTCGGCGGCGCCCGACCACGCACCGGACGTGCCGGACAGCGTGACCACCGCCCCGGAGCAGGTGTCGGCCGTGCCGGACCGGAGCACCCTCCGGCTGGCGCTGGTCGTCGGCGGGCTGGTGCTCGCCGTCCTGCTCGGTTTCGGCCTCGGCCGGCTCGACGGCGGCGGCCCCTCCGCGGCGGTGGGACCCGACAGCGCCCTCACCGGGCACAGCCACGCGCCGGGCACCGGCGCCCACGAGCACGGCGCCGACCAGGCCGCGGCGGCGCAGGCGGGCGGCCTCTCGGTCAGCTCGGCGGGCTACACCCTCACCCCGGTGGCCGCCGCGTTCACCGCCGGCCGTCCGGGCGAGCTGCGCTTCCAGGTGCGGGACGCGCAACGTCGGCCGGTGACCCGGTTCGCGGTCGTGCACGACAAGCCGATGCACCTGATCGTGGTGCGGCGCGACCTGACCGGCTACCAGCACCTGCATCCGACGATGGCGGCCGACGGCACCTGGTCGGTGCCGCTGACCCTGCCGCAGGCCGGGGTCTGGCGGGCGTACGCCGACTTCACCGCGCTCGCCGACGACGGCCGGCAGACCGCCGTGACCCTCGGGGTCGACCTGACCGCGCCGGGCGGCTACCAGCCGAGGCCGCTGCCGGCGGCGGCGTCCTCGGCCACCGTCGACGGGTTCACCGTCAGCTACCAGGGCACACCGCAGGCCGGCGTGACCGTGCCGCTGACGTTCCGCGTCGACTCGGCGGGCGGGCGCCCGGCGCTGGAGCGCTACCTCGGCGCGTACGGGCACCTGGTCGCCCTGCGCGAGGGGGATCTCGGCTACCTGCACGTCCACCCCGAACCGCAGCCGGTCGACGGGGCGGTGACGTTCTGGGTGACCGCGCCCGACCCGGGCCGCTACCGGCTCTACCTGGACTTCCAGGTCGCCGGCGTGGTGCGGACCGCCGAGTTCACGCTCATCGTGGCCTGACCTCGCGACTGCCGCCCGAAGCTGCGTCCTCCAACGGTGATCAGGACACCGTGGACCTCAAGAGCGCCCGACAGCGTCCACGCGTCCTGATCACCGGCGCGCACCGGGTGGCGGGTGGGGTGCTCAGCCGGCGCGGCGGATGGGGCGGCGGGCCAGGTAGCGCAGCAGGTCGCGGATGTGGTGCTTCTCCTCGGCCGGCACGGTGGGGTCGGCCAGCCGTTGCAGGATCACCCGGACGTCGGCCTCGACCGGG
Source organism: Micromonospora sp. ZG13 (assembly GCF_059359355.1). Classification (NCBI taxonomy): domain Bacteria; kingdom Bacillati; phylum Actinomycetota; class Actinomycetes; order Micromonosporales; family Micromonosporaceae; genus Micromonospora; species Micromonospora sp. ZG13. Next base: position 508,029 of record NZ_JCADBQ010000001.1, on the reverse strand, counting down.
CCGTCGTCGACGCGGCGGCGGGGTGCGGCACCGGCGTCGGGCAGACCGAGCGCGCGGAACGCCGCCGCGACCGGCAGGTCCAGCGCTGCGCAGAAGCCGCGCACCTTCGCCAGCTCGGGGTAGTCCTGCCAGTCCCCGGCGAGCCAACGGAACACGGTCGACCGACCGACGCCCGTGTGGGACGCCAGGTCGGTGACGGTCCAGCCGCGTTCCTCGCGGGCGTCGTCGATGGCGCGCCGCACGAAACGTGCGAAGGCCATCTGCGGCGAAACCTCTACGGAACCCATCCCTGCGGGTCTTCCCTCCCGGCCGGCACCCGGCGGTGCGCCCTTGAGGGTAGTACGGAAAGGTAAGGAAACGATTGACTGACCGACCAGACCGTCTCGTGTACGGGATGTTCCGCCCTCCGGAATGGCGCGGATCACACCCCACGGCCGCCGCTCAGGCGGGCGGGCGGCACGGGCGACGTCCCGTCAGCGGGCGGCCGCGACGTCGTCGGGCACCGGGGCGTCGGGCACCGGGGCGTCGGGGGCGGCGTCCGGCGCGGGCAGCGGTGGCAGCAGCGCCGCCAGCCGTGGGGTCACCGCCCACTGGTCGATGAGTTCCCGGTACTCCGCCCGCTGGGCGACGGTGGGCGCGGTGCCCGTGCGTCGCGCGCGGATGAGCAGGTTGCGCGGGGTGTGCCGGGAGTCGACGAACTCCACCACCTCGGCCCGGTAGCCGTGCAGCCGGAGCAGCCCGGCCCGCAGCGCGTCGGTGAGGACGTCCGCGAAGCGCTCGCGGAGGATGCCCTGCCGGGTCAGCAGCTCGTACGGCGCCGGGGTCGGCCGCGTACGCAGCTGGGCCGCGACGTCGTGGTGGCAGCAGGGCGCGGCGAGCACCCAGCGGGCCCTCCAGCGCACCGCCCGGGCCAGCGCCTCGTCGGTGGCGGTGTCGCAGGCGTGCAGGGCCAGCACCAGGTCGGGGGCCGGCTCCACGACGGCGTCGGCGATCGTGCCGGCCACGAAGCTGACCCGGTCCGCCCAGCCCAGCCGCTCGGCCAGCTCGGTGTTGCGTCGCCGCTGGTCCTCCCGGACGTCCACGCCGACCAGCTCGACGTCGAGCCCGCGCTGCGCGAGCCACCGGTACGCGGCGAAGGTCAGGTAGGCGTTGCCGCAGCCCAGGTCGACCACCCGCAGCGGCCCGGTCAGGTCGTCCGGCAGGGTCGCCGCCAGCGCCCGCAGGAACGCGTCGACCTGGCGGCGCTTCGCCGCCGAGCCACCGATCTCGGCGAAGATCGGGTCGCCGGGATCGAGCAGGTACTCCTTCGCCCGGTCGTGCCCACCCGGCTCGGCGGCCGGCCGGCTCGCGGCGGCCCGGTGCACCTGCGCCTCGCCGGACTTGGTGACCCGCAACTGGAGCGTGGCGTCGGCCGTCTCCACGTGCCAGTTGCCGAACGGCTCGGCGAGCAGCGCGTCCACCGCCGCGTCCGCCTCCGGGCCCGGGGCCACGTTGCGGGTGTACGGGCGGGAGCCGTCGGAGGTGGAGATCTGCAACCGGGCGCCGGCCTTGAGCGCGACCGGCCGCAGTTCGGCGCGGACCATCGAGGGGCGGTGACCACGGCGTCGGCCGGCGGCGACCGCGCGGGTGAGTGCCGGGTCGAGCAGCAGTGCCCGGACCTCGGTCAGGGCGGCGTCCAGCGGTTCGGGCATTGCTCCATCTTCCTCGTCGACCGGCGGCCTCCCCGGCACACGGGGTGTCCGCCGGGGGCTCTTCCCCGTGGGGCAGCCGCCCGGGGCCGGTGCCCCACGGGGCCAGCGTGTCCGCCCGGGGTGAGTGTCTTTGGCCGGGGTCAGCGTCCGCCCAGGGCCGGTGCCCGTCGGGGTCAGCGTCAGCCCAGGGCCGGTGCCCGCCCGGGGTCAGTGTCCGCCGGGGCAGGTGTCCGCCCGGACGAGGAGATCCCCCGGACACCGGTCCGGGGGATCTCGGGTGACGTTCGTCGGTCAGTCGGCGGTCGCCTCGGCCGGCGTACCGGCGGCGGAGCCACCACGACGGCGCCGGCGGCGGCGGGGCTTCGCGGCCTCGCCCTCGGCGGCGGCCGGGGCCTCGCCCGCCTCGGCGGCGATCACCGTGGTCGGCTCGCCCGCGACGGTCTCGCCGGCACGGCGACGACGACGGCGACGCGGGATGCGCGGGCCCTCCTCGGCGGCGTCGGCGGGCGCGTCGGTCACCGGTGCGTCGGTCGCACCACCGGCGCGGCCCGGACGGCGGTCACCGCGACCGCGACCCTCGCCGCGTCGGGCGCCCCGGCCGCCCTCGCCCCGGCGGGACCGTCCGCCGCCGAGGTCCTCCTCGACCTCGGCCGACAGCCCGGCGCGGGTGCGCTCGGCGGTCGGCAGGGTGCCGCTGACGTCGGTGGGGATGTGCAGCTCGGTGTAGAGGTGCGGGGACGTGTGGTACGTCTCCTGGGGCTCCGGCATGTCCAGGCCCAGCGTCTTGTCGATGATCCGCCAGCGGGGCATGTCGTCCCAGTCGACGAAGGTCACCGCGACGCCCGTCGCCCCGGCCCGGCCGGTACGACCGATCCGGTGGGTGTAGGTGTCCTGGTCCTCGGGGCAGTCGTAGTTGATGACGTGGGTGACGCCGCTGACGTCGATGCCGCGCGCGGCCACGTCGGTGGCGACCAGGGTGTCGATCTTGCCGGCCCGGAACGCCCGCAGTGCCCGCTCCCGCGCGCCCTGCCCGAGGTCACCGTGCACGGCGGCGACCGCGAAGCCCCGGAAGTCGAGGTCTTCGGCGACCCGGTCGGCGGCCCGCTTGGTGCGGGTGAAGATCATGGTCAGCCCGCGCCCCTCGGCCTGGAGGATCCGGGCCACGATCTCGATCTTGTTCATCGAGTGGGTGCGGTAGGCCAGCTGCTCGGTCTGCGGCGACGGGCCGGTCTCGGCGGTGTGCCCGGCGTGGATCGTCATCGGCTGGCGCAGGAAGCGCCGGGACAGGGTGACGATCGGGTCCGGCATCGTGGCCGAGAAGAGCATGGTCTGCCGGTCCTCCGGCAGCATCGCCAGGATCTTCTCGACGTCGTCGAGGAAGCCCAGGTCGAGCATCCGGTCGGCCTCGTCCAGCACCAGCGCGCGGACCCGGTCCAGCCGCAGGTGCTTCTGCTTCTGCAGGTCCATCAGGCGGCCGGGGGTGCCGACCAGGATCTCGACGCCCTTGCGCAGCGCGTCGATCTGCGGCTCGTACGCCACGCCACCGTAGATCGGCAGCACCCGGACGCCCCGGGTCCGGCCCGCGGCGGCGAGGTCCTTGGCCACCTGGATGCCCAGCTCACGGGTGGGTACGACGACCAGCGCCTGCGGCACGCCGTCGCTGCCCTCGCCCGGCGCGAAGACCCGCTCCAGCAGCGGTACGCCGAAGCCGAGGGTCTTGCCGGTGCCGGTGGGCGCCTGGCCGATCATGTCGATGCCGCGCATCGCGATCGGGATCGCGTACTCCTGGATGGCGAAGGCGCGGGTGATGCCGGCCGCGGCCAGCGCGTCGACGGTCTCCTGACGCGCGCCCAGCTCGGCGAAGGTGGGTGCCTCCGGGCGTACCGGAGCGGTGGCGGCCAGTTCCTGGCCGTCCATGAGGTCTTGAGTCAGCTCGCTCATGTGGATTTGGGGGTGCCCTCTCGTGGGTGCGCCCCGTCATGTCCTCAGGGCGCGTTCGGTGTGGCGCGGGCCACACGGTCGGCGGCAGACTGCCTTGCCGGACCGGGCCGCACGCGCGCCGCGGGCCTCACACTCGACCGAACCGGCTGATCGCTCGGATCAGGCTGGCCAGGTCGGCACCCGCGGCAACTGCTCCATGCTACCTGAACCGGCCCGGAGCCGTCCTGATTCCGTACGCACGCGCCACGCCGGGGGCCATGGGTGTGACTTGCGTCACTCCTGGCCGGGTTGTCGGCGGGCGGTAGCCTGCGCTCGTGTCCGAGACCGATCTGCCCGACCGTGCCGTCGTCGATCTGCTCGGCCTGGTGGCCCTCGGTGAGCTGCTCGCCTTCGAACGGATGGCCGTCGACGCCCGGCTCGCCCCGGACCTGCGCCGGCGGGCGGCGCTGGGCGAGATGGCCGCCGCCGAGATCGGCAACTACCGGCGGCTGGCCGACCGGATCGCCGCGCTCGGCGTACTGCCCGACGACGCCATGGCGCCCTACGTGGCGCCGCTCCAGGCGTACCACGACTCGACCGAGCCGCGGGACTGGGCCGAGGCGGTGACGAAGGCGTACGTGGGCGACGCCATCACCGACGACTTCCTCCGGGAGGTCGCCGCGACGCTGGCCGAGCCGGACCGTCAGCTCGTCCTCGACGTGCTGCACGACTCGTCGTACGCCGACTTCGCCGTCGTCGAGATCCGGGCGGCCGTCGAGGCGGACCCCAGGGTGGCCGGCCGGCTCTCGATGTGGGCGCGGCGACTGCTCGGCGAGGCGCTGTCGCAGGCCGGTCGGGTGGCCGCCGCCGAGGGCGGGGCGTTCGCCGCGCTCGTCACGCGCGGCGGGCGGGTGGACGTGCCGGAACTGTTCCGGCGGCTGACCGCGGCACACACCACGCGGATGGCCGCCGCCGGGCTGAACAACTGAGCGCGACCGGCGGTCCGCGACGGGCGATCGTCCGGCCACCCGTCGCGGCCGACCGGACCACTCAGCGGACGGTGAACCCGACCGCGCGCGGCGACGCCTCGGCGATCTCGACGTAGGCGACCTTGTTGACCGGCACGATGACCCGCCGGCCCTTCTCGTCGGTCAGGGAGAGGGTGCCCTCGTCCCTACCGAAGGCGTCGGTCACGATCTGCTCGATCTCGGCCGGCGACTGCGCGCTCTCCAGGACCAGCTCACGGGGCGCGTACTGCACGCCGATCTTGACCTCCACTGTGCCTCCTCATTCGGGCGAAAGAGCCGCCGATGGGAAGGCTATCCGATCTCGGGGCCGGATGTTCAGGCTGACTCACCTTGCAGCGGGAAGCTGGCGATGCCCCGCCAGGAGAGCGCCGCGACCAGTGCCTCCGCCTCGGCCTTGGGTAGTTGCCGGCCCCGGGCCAGCCAGAACTGCGCGGCGGTCTCGGCCGCGCCGACCAGGCCGGAGGCGAGCAGCTCGGCGTGCGCCCGGCTGATCCCCGTGTCGGAGATGATGGTGTCGGTGATCGCCGCGATGCAGCCCTGCTCCACCCGCTCGACGCGCTGGCGCACCGCCGGGTCGTTGCGCAGGTCCGACTCGAAGACGAGACGGAACGCCTCGCTCTCGTGGTCGACGAAGTCGAAGTACGCGCGCACCGACGCGCCGACGCGCTCCTTGTTGTCGTTGGTGCCGCGCATCGCGTCGTCCACCTTCGCGAGGATCGCGTCGCAGTGCGTGTCCAGCAGGGCGAGGTAGAGCTCCATCTTGCCGGGGAAGTGCTGGTAGAGCACCGGCTTGGAGACCCCCGCCCGCTCGGCGATGTCGTCCATCGCGGCCGCGTGGTAGCCCTGGGCGACGAACACCTCCTGGGCTGCGGCGAGCAACTGCTTGCGGCGCGCGGAACGGGGCAGGCGGGTGGGCCGGCCGGCGGTCTGGGCACCGTTCCCCACAGCGGTCATGGGAACCTCCGAGTTCTTCGTACGAGCCGGCATTTCACCCGAACCGGTCGGGGCCCGGGACCCGTCGCGGAATTGGCCCGCCGCCGTAACTTATCGCCACTGTCACCACACGGTAGCCTCAGCGGGGGCGACCAAGGAGCGCGCGGTGAGTGAAACAGGGCAACCCGGTGCCGCCACCCCGGGAGAGCACGGCGACGGCACGGGTCCGCAGGACGACCTGGCCCGTTCCGGCAGCGGATGGGCGCCCCCGGCGGCCGGTTGGACCCGGGGCGGGGAGATCTCCGGCACCCGCGAGCCGGCTTCGCCGTGGGGTCCGCCCGAGCAGAGCCCCGGCTGGGCCGCCTCGTCGCCGCGCCACGGCGACCTGCCGCCACCGCTGCCCGGCCTGCCGACCGAGCCGCCGGCCCGGGTCAACGGCCGCCGCGCCAACGGCGTCGACCACGCCGCCGACGACGCGCCGGTCGACCGCCAGGCCCCGGTGAGCGCCCCGCCCGGCATCCACGGCGAGCAGCGCCGCGATCCGGGCAACGACCGGCTGGTGGTGCCCGCGCAGCGCCCGGCGCCGGCGGCCGAGCAGCCGCCGGGACCGCAGCACGGGTTCACCGACCCCGAGCCCGGCCCGGTCCGGCGCTCCTCCGACGACCCGTCGACCGGCCGCCAGACCCGCTGGTCCGAGCCCGGGCTGCCGACGTCGGCGCCCCCGGCCGTCCAGGTCCCGCCCGTCGGCACCGCCGCCAGCGGCTTCGAGGTGCCGCCCGGCTTCCACGCGCCGATGGCCGACCGCGCCGCCGAGGGGCCCCCGTCTGCCGCTGGCCCGGCGCGCGGTTGGAGCGACCGCTTTCCGCCGGAGCCGCCGGCCCACGACCCGCGCCCCTTCCCGCCGCCAGCCGAGCCTTCGTCCAGCGAGCGGGTCGACGCCGCACCCGCCGCAGCCGACCACGGGGGCGACCGGGTCGCCGGCGTCGACCGCGCGCTGGGCGCGGACCGCGCCTTCCGCGAGGACCAGGGCCCCTACCCGGTCACCGCCGGCTCGGACGGCGCGTCCGGGGAACCCGGCCAGGACCGCGCCCCCGGCGGGCCGGGCCAGGGCGGCCGCCGCGCCGAGCGGGCGCCAGGCGCCCCCGGCCAGGACCGGGCGCCGGACGCGTACGACCAGGACCGCGCGGCGGGTGGGGCCGGGCAGGAGCGCGCGTCGCGCGCCGCCGGGCACGATCGCGCCGGCCGTGGCGTCGGCGTGGAGCCGAGCCAGTCGCCGGCCGCTGATCCGGCCGCCGCTGCCGAGCACGCCGACCGGGCAGCGTCGTCCGACCCGGAGACGGGCGCCCCGCGGCAGTCGGCCGCCGAGTGGCCGCCGACGACCGAGCCGGACTGGACCGGCCCGAACTGGAACCGCCCGAGCTGGGGCGCCGCGTGGGCGCCGCCCTGGTCCCGGGAGGAGCCCGAGTCGACAGGGCGGCGCTCCCGCGAGGAGGCCGCGCCCGTCGGCCGCCGTTCCCGGGAGGAGCCCGAGTCCGTCGGCCGGCGGTCCCGTGAGGAGCCCGAGCCGGCGGGGCGCCGCTCCCGCGAGGAACAGCCCCCGGCCTGGGCCGGCGAGCCGCACCGGCCGTACGAGCCGCTGCGCGCCGAGCCCGCCCGGCCGTACGAGCCGCCCCGCGAGCCCGGCCGCCCCTACGAAGCCGCCCCGACCGCGTCGGTGCCCCGACCGTCGTACGAGCGGCCGGCCGGGCCCGACGCCGAGCCGGCGGTTCCGACCGAGCGGCCGGCCTGGGCCGCCGGCGGTTCCGTCCCCGCGCCGGCGGGCGCGCCCCCGCTCGCGTACGCCCCGGAGGCGGCGCCCCGCGCGGAGGACGCCCCGGAGCGGGTGACCCGGCCGTTCCGGCTCCGGCCGGAGAGCGTCGAGCCGCCCGCCGCTGCTCCGGTCGGCCCCCAGGCCCCCGGCGCCGAGGCCGCCACCGGCGGGTTCGGGCGGCGTGACCGCGACCCGTCCGCGCCCGCCCCGACGGGCGCACCCTCCTACGCGGCCCGTCGATCCGCCTCCGAGCCGGCCCCGCCGGCCGCCGCCGACCAGGCGCCGGAGCCGGCGTCGGCGGTGTTGCCGCAGCGCGTCCCCGCTGAGCCGGACGTGCCCGTCGTGCCGGAGCCGCCAGCTGTGGAGCCACCCGCCGAAACCCCCGAACTCGCCCGCATCGCCACCCATCTGCGCCGCGACGACGAGCCCGCCCCGCTGCGGGAGCGCCCGGAGGGCTTCGACGTCAACGCCATCCTCGACGCCGTCCGCGGCGTGGCCGGCGTCCGCGACGCGGCGCTGCGCCGCACCCCGGCCGGCGCGCACAGCCTGCGGCTCGACCTCGCCGACGGGGCCGACCCGGCCGAGGTGAGCCGGCAGGTCGCCCGACTGCTCCAGGACCGGATGGGGCTGGCCGCCGCGCCGCAGAACCTGCCCGGCATGCCGGCCGCGCCCGCCCCGCCGGTACGCCGCCGCTCGGCCGAGCCGCGTGGCGCCGACCCCAGGTCAGCGGGCCCGGCGACGCGCACCGGCGAGCCGTCCTCCGCCGAGCCCCGGGTGCCCGGCGGCAGGGTGGCCGGCAGCCCGCCGGAGGCCCCGCCGACCCGCACCGAACCGCGCCCCGAAACCGAGGGCCCGCGTCGACGCCGGCAGCCCGCGGCCCCGCACCGGGGCCGGGCCACCGTGGAGGAGCCGGGCTCGGTCTCGGCCGCCCCGGCCGGGGCGGCGTCCGGTGTTCCGGCGACCGTCGGCACGTCGTACTCCGGTGGGCAGGTGACGACGACGGAGACCGCGCCGTCGCGGCCGCTGGACACCGGCGGCGTGGTGGGTCCCCGGGTGGTGATCGACCACGTCCAGGTGAGCACCTTCGGGCTCGACGCCACGGTGGAGGTACGCCTGCTCGCGGGCGGGGAGAACGCCGCCGGCTACTCGACCGGGCCGGCCGTCGACGGCTACGTGCTGCGGCTGTGCGCGGTGGCCGCTGCGGCGGCGGTCGACGAGCTGCTGCGCGGCGGCGAGCGCGCCCCCGACGCCGGCCCCGACCGGGGCCGCTGCTTCGTCGAGCACGCCGCCGTGGTGCCCTTCGGCAACTGCGACGTGGCGACGGTCGTGGTGCTGCTGGTCTGCGACGGCTGGGTGGAGCAGCTGGTCGGCTCCGCGCTGGTCGCCGGGGATCCCCGGCAGGCGGTCGTCCGGGCCACCCTGGCCGCGGTCAACCGCCGGATCGAGGCGCTGCTGGCCTGAGCGCCCCGGGCAGCACCTCGGGCAGACTGGAGTCATGAAGCGCGCCACCCTCCGGCCGGACCACCTGCTCCCCGGGCATTCCGTGCCACCGCCCTGGCCGGGGCGGGAGGTACGCCTCGACGGCACGGTGACGTACGTGCGGGACACCCCGGCCACCGCGCCCGGTGCGGAGCCCGCGCTCTACGTGCACGGGCTCGGCGGATCGTCGCAGAACTGGACCGATCTGGCGTACCTGCTCGCCGACCGCCTCGACGGGCAGGCCATCGACCTGCCCGGGTTCGGCCGCAGCGAGCCGGGCCGCCGGTACACCGTCCCGGCCTTCGCCGACCGGGTGATCCGCTGGATCGAGCACTCGGGTCGCGGGCCGGTGCACCTCTTCGGCAACTCGCTGGGCGGGGCGATCTCGGTGCAGGTGGCGGGGGTGCGGCCGGACCTGGTCCGGAGCCTGACGCTGATCTCGCCGGCCCTGCCGTTCCTGGACTTCCGGCGCTCGTTGCAGGGCCGGATGCTGCCGCTGCTGGCGATCCCCCGGGGCGAGCGCCTGGCCGCCTGGCGGCTGGCCCAGATCGCGCCCGAGGTGATGGCCCAGCAGGTGATGGAGTCGTGCGTCGCCGACCTCAGCCGGATCTGCGACCAGCGCCGGGAGGAGGCGCTGGAGGAGATCCGGGTGCGCCACGAGGTCCCGCACTACGCCGCCGCGTACGTGCGGACGTTCCGTGGGCTGGTCTCCAGCTTCCTGCGGTCGTACCTGCCGGGGTCCGGGTCGCTGTGGCGGCTCGCCGCGACGGTCGCGGCGCCCACCCTGGTCGTCGGGGGCCGGGCCGACCGGCTGGTGGACGTGCGGGTGGCGCCGCAGACGGCGCGGGTCGTCCCGGACAGCCGGCTGCTGATGCTCGACGGTGTCGGTCACGTGGCCCAGCTGGAGGTGCCGCGCCTGGTGGCCCGGGCCGTGCTGGGCCTGCTCACCGAAACGGGGGACACCGCCGAGCGGTCCGACATGGCAGGCTGACCGGGATGCCCCCTGCCCGTCGCCCCACCCCGACCCGCCGTGCCCCGGCTTCCGCCGACGGCCGCCGTCGTGCCCCGGCCGGCGCACCCCCGCGCGACGCCGGCGTGGACCTGACCCGCGCGCGGCACCGTCGGCCGGCGCGCCGGCGACGGCTCGTGGAGCTGGTCGCGCTGGTGCTCGCGGTCGGCGCGGCGGTGGCGGTGATCGCCGACCGGCGTGCCGACGTCGGGGCGGAGGCGCTCACGCCCGAGGAGTTGGCCCCCGCGCCGGTGCTCGCGCCGGCGGCGGCCTCGCCGCTGCCGTCGTCGCCCGCCGCGTCGCCCTCGGCCGCCGCGCCCCCGCCGGCCGTGCTCCGGCTGCCCGGGCCGGTGCCGTCGGCGGGCCGGGGCAGCTTCGGCTACGACGACCGGACGGGCCCGGTGCTGGGCGACGCGGGCACGCTGCGCCGCTACCGGGTCGCCGTGGAGTCGGGCGCCGACGAGGACGCGGGCCAGTTCGCCGCCGCCGTCGAGCGGGCGCTCGCCGGGCCGGGGAGCTGGGTCGACGGCGAGCTGCGGTTGCAGCAGGTGGGTGCCGCCGCCCGACACGACTTCACGGTCTACCTCGCCACGGCGAGGACGGCGGGTCGGATGTGTGCGGCCGGAGGGGTCGACATCCGGGTGGGCGGGCGGCCCTACACGTCCTGCCGGGCACCCGGCAAGGTGATCATCAACCTGGAGCGCTGGCGGCTCTCGGTGCCGCACTTCGTGAGCGCGAAGGTGCCGCTGTCGGTCTACCGGACGTACGTGGTGAACCACGAGGTGGGGCACCAGTTGGGGCACCGGCACGAGCGCTGCCCCGGCAGGGGGCGGGTGGCGCCGGTCATGATGCAGCAGACGCTCTTCCTCAACGGCTGCGTGGCCAACCCCTGGCCGTACCGGGACGGGCGCCGGTACGCGGGGCCCCAACTCTGACGCAGGCCCCGTCGGGCACGGCGCGAGGAACGAGCACGGACAGGCCGACCGTCGCCCGCACCCGCTCTCCGGCGGGCAGCGTCAGCGGGCTGGAGAGGACCGCACGTGCGCCCAGTCGGGGGTTGAGCGGGATTCGCGTTTTACGCGACGGAATGCCCGATTGGTGTGCAACGCTCGGCTCATGACGTCGTCGTCCCCTTGCGACCCGCCTGGCCCGGCCCGCCGCCCGACCCCGTCCCGGGCGCCGGCTCCGCCCCACGGGCGGCGCGTGGTGGGGCTCGGCGTACTCCTGCTGCTCGCGGCGACGGCCACCGTGACGCTGGCCCGGGCCGGCGACCGCGCGAGCGTGCCGGCCACCGGCGACGGGCGTCGCACGTCGTACGCGGCGGGGACGGACGAGCGGCCCCGGCCCTCCGCCTACCCCCGCGCGGGTACGGGCGACTTCGTCACGGCGCCCGGCGAGTCCCCGGTGCGGGGCACCGACGGGCCGCTCCTGCACTACCGGGTGGCCGTGGAGCAGGGCACCGGTCAGGACGTCGACTCCTTCGCCGTGGCCGTCGACGAGGTGCTGGGCGACCCCCGGAGCTGGATCGCCTCGGAGGAGCTGCGGCTGCGGCGGGTGGCGGAGGCCGACGACGCCGACTTCACCGTCTACCTCGCCACCCCGGAGACCTCCGAGCGGATGTGCGCCGAGGGCGGGCTGAGCACCGAGGGCTACACCTCGTGCCGGCTCCCCGGCCAGGTGATCATCAACCTGGCGCGCTGGCTGGAGGCGGTTCCCGACTACGGGGCGCCGCTGGCGATCTACCGCGCCTACGTGGTCAACCACGAGGTGGGCCACGAGCTGGGCGAGGTGCACCAGGCGTGCCCGGGGCCCGGCGAGCCCGCGCCGGTGATGCAGCAGCAGACGTACGGCCTGGACGGCTGCGCCGCCAACGCCTGGCCGTACGTGGACGGCTCCCGCTACGACGGCGAGGTCGTTCCCGGCACCTGAGTTATTCCCCTTCCCGCAGTTCGGGCGACGTGTCGCTCCTCATGGCCGATCGAGCCTGGTGCGAGCGACAATGGCCCGGTTCGCCTTCAGCCGATCCCGGGGAGTCCACCGTGTCGTTGCCCCCGCTCGTCGAGCCCGCCGCCGAGCTGACCGTTGACGAGATCCGCCGCTACTCGCGCCACCTGATCATCCCGGACGTCGGGGTGGAGGGGCAGAAGCGGCTGAAGAACGCCCGGGTGCTCTGTGTCGGCGCCGGCGGTCTCGGCTCGCCGGCGCTGATGTACCTCGCCGCCGCCGGGGTCGGCACGCTCGGCATCATCGACTTCGACACCGTGGACGAGTCCAACCTCCAGCGCCAGATCATCCACGGCGTCTCCGACGTCGGGCGCTCCAAGGCCGAGTCGGCCGCCGCCTCGATCCGCGAGATCAACCCGCTGGTGCACGTGGAGATCCACAACACGGCGCTGGACCGGGAGAACGTGCGGGACATCTTCTCCCGCTACGACCTGATCGTCGACGGCACCGACAACTTCGCCACCCGTTACATGGTCAACGACGCGGCGGTGCTGCTCGGCAAGCCGTACGTCTGGGGGTCGATCTACCGCTTCGACGGCCAGGCGTCGGTGTTCTGGGCCGAGCACGGCCCCTGCTACCGCTGCCTCTACCCGGAGCCCCCGCCGCCCGGCATGGTTCCCTCCTGCGCCGAGGGCGGCGTGCTCGGCGTGCTCTGCGCGTCGATCGGCTCCATCCAGGTCAACGAGGCGATCAAGCTGCTCGCCGGCATCGGGGAGCCGTTGGTCGGCCGGCTGATGGTCTACGACGCCCTGGAGATGAGCTACCGCAAGATCAAGGTCCGCAAGGACCCGGACTGCGTGCTCTGCGGCGAGAACCCCACCGTCACCGACCTGCTGGAGGACTACGAGGACTTCTGCGGCGCGGTGTCGGTGGAGGCCCAGGAGGCGGTGGTCGACGCGACCATCACCGCGCTGGAGCTCAAGGAGTGGCAGGACGCCGGCAAGGACATCTTCCTCGTCGACGTGCGCGAGCCGGCCGAGTACGAGATCGTCCGGATCCCCGGCGCGACCCTGATCCCCAAGGGCGAGATCATCTCGGGCGAGGCGCTGGCCAAGCTGCCGCAGGACCGGCAGATCGTGCTGCACTGCAAGTCCGGCGTCCGCTCGGCGGAGGCGCTCGCCGCGCTCAAGTCGGCCGGCTTCCGCGACGCCGTGCACGTGCAGGGCGGCGTGCTCTCCTGGATCAAGCAGATCGACCCGTCGCTGCCGGCGTACTGACCGGCGCCGGCCGAGGTCGCGGCGGGCCGTCCCGATCCCCGCGACCTCGGCCGATTCGCCGAGGCGCGATCACGTTTACGCAGGTAGCGTTGCCGCCGTGGTCGACATTGATGCGGCGGTGGGGTTCGTCGTGGCGCACGGGGACGCGGTGGACCGCGCCCGGCTGTCCCGGCTGCGCACCGGCGCGCCGCCCCCCGCCGAGCTGCTCGACGACGCGGAGGTCGGTCAGGCGCCCGACGGCGGCTGGCCGGCGACGCTGGGCGGAGAGGTCTCCTCCGTGGACGCCACCTGCTTCCGCCTGTCCGAGTTGGACGATCTGGGCGCGCTGGGCCGTCCGGCCGCCCGCCGGGCGCTGGACTGGCTGGCCGCGCGGCAGCTGCCCGACGGCGGCTGGGAGGAGGACCCGGCGCTGGCCGGGGTCGCCCCCGAGTGGGCCCGGCCGGGCGACCCCGAGGCGGCGTTCCACCTGACCGCGAACGCCGGGTTCTGGCTGACCGTCGCCGGCCTGGACGCGCGGGCCGCCGGGCCGCTCGACCACCGCGTCGGCGGCGCGTACGCGGGCGTCGTGCACGCCGCCGCGCAGTCGCTCGTCGCCCGGCTGCGCCCGGACGGCAGTTGGCCGTCCTTCCTGCCCGCCGGCTGGCTCAGCGCGGCCGTCCTGCACCGGCAGGAGATGTTCCACGAGGCGGCGCGGATCCAGGTGATCCTCGCCGAGCGGATCCCGGAGCTGTCCCCGGGCGACGTGGCCTGGCTGGCCGCGACGCTGCGCCGCGTCGGCATCGTCTCCGACGAGTGGCTGCTGGCACGGGCACGGCGGCGGCTGGCCGAGACCCAGCGCAGCGACGGCGGCTGGGAGAGCGACGACGGGCGCCAGTTCGACGTGCACGCCACGCTGAGCGCCATCCGCGCCTGCCGCTGACCGCGACTGACCTGCCCGCCGCCGGGCCGGGGCGCGTCGTCTGCCGGGCCGCCGCCACGGACGCCCGGGCGCCCCCCCGTCCGACCTACTTGAGCTGGCTGATCACCAGCGGCCACCAGGCGTCCGGGGCGAACGCGGCGCGGTCGATGCTCTCCAGGACGGTGCGCAGCGTCTCCGCCCGCTCGGTCCGGCCCGGCTTGCCCTCGTCGGCCTCCACGAAGAGCGCGAACTGGTAGAGGAACTCCACGAAGGTGCGGAAGTTGCTGTTGACGGCCTGGACGTCCTGCTGTTCCAGGTCGAACTGGAGGATCTCGCCGGTCTTCGGGTCGAGCACGTAGAGCAGGTCGGGGTTGTCGGCGACCGCGCCCACCACGATCAGCCGGACGTCCAGCGAGCCGTCCTCGGTGCTGAGCTGGATCGTGTCGAACAGCTCGATGTCGCCTTCGAGGAAGGCGGTGTAGACGACCGCCACGTCGAGCGGGATCTCGTCGCCGGCGGGCAGCATGTCGGGGTCGAATCCCCCCTCCAGCCACGCCTCGCGCGGGTACGGGATGAGCTCGTCCTCGTTCCACAGTGAGCGGAACCGGGGGTCAGCGGCCATCGTTGGTCCTTCGCGTCTCGGGTGTGGACGGCGTGTCGGGCGCCGGGAGGCGGCGTGGGTGCGCCGGGTGCGGGGTGGCGTCAGGACGCCAGGTCGGCGGCGATCAGCAGGCGACGCCAGTTGTCGGCGTACTCGCCGGCGTGCCGGCCCTTGCGGAGCCGCTGGTCCCGGACGCCCGGCCCGAGGACGACGGCGACCAGCTCCGGGTAGGCGGGGCCGAGCACGTGCTCGTCGAAGAACGTGGCCACGTCGGGCGCGACGACGGTGAACTCCACGTCCTCGTCGGGGTGCTCGTACTGGAAGACGTAGTCGTCCGGCTCCATCCAGTAGACGTCGAGATCCTCGGGGTCGAGGTAGATGGGCGCCCCCGCCTCGATCTCGCCGCGCAGCCGTTCCGGGATGCTGTGCACCTCGTGGCCGACCGCGAGCGGGCTGCCCATCGGGTCGTCCTCGTCCACCGTGCGGGCCGCCCAGGCGGCCGGGCTGAGGATCTCCTCGGGCGGGGCGAACCGGAAGTTGTCGCCGGCCAGCCGGCCGAAGAGGCCGTAGACCTCGGCCACGCCGGGCAGGTCGGGGATCGGCTCCAGCGGGGTCGGCTCACCGATCACCACACCGAAGCCGCGCTCGGCCTCCAGGCGCCGCAGCAGCGCGAGTTTCTCCCGGATGCGCTCCAGGCGTGCCGGGTCCTGCGGGCTGGTCACTGGATCACCTTCACGATGACCGGGGTGCCCTCGGGAACGTCCCGCAGCGCGACGGAGATGTCGCTGCCGAGCTGACGATTCGTCCAGGCGTCCATCGGCCTGAGGTTATCGTACGTGTCCGTTCCGTCCAGTTGTAGCTCCTGGATGTGGTCGGGGTCGTAGCCCTGGCCCCGGGCGGTGATCGGCCCCTTGCCCGCGTAGAGGCGCTCCACCACGTTCTTGTTGGCCAGGTACTTGTTGGTCTCCGGGGTGCCCATGTCCTGGGTAAGGCGGCCGTCCTTGGTCAGGCTGCGGATCATCCGGTCCCGGTAGACGTTGGTGCGGGTGCGGCGCTTGCCCGTGGAGGGGTCGTAGACCTTGTTGCTGTCGCGGTCCGACGGGGCCTTCTTCAGGGCCCCGTCCTGGCCGAGCCGTTGCAGGTCGCGGGCCTTGCGGTCGAAGTCCCGCCTGTCGAAGTCCGGCCGGTTCTTCAGCACCAGCACCGCCGGGCCCTTCGGCTTCGTGCCGGCCGACTTGGCGGTGCGGAAGACGTCGGCGTTCTCCAGGTAGGCCGAGACGACGCGGGCGCCCTTGGCCTGCGTCTGCCGGGGCGGGTTGGTCCGCTTCCTAGCCATTGAGCACCGTCTCCACGGCCATGCCGATGAGCTGGTCGATGATCATCCCGGTGATCATCTTGAAGATCGGGATCTGGAGCAGGGACGCCCCGAAGGTGACCGCCGCCGTCACGATGGCCTGCGCGATCTGGATCGCCAGCAGGGCCAACTGGATGATCACCTGGATCTTCAGGGCCAGCACCACGCCCGCCGCGACCATCAGCCCGACGCCGATGACGGTGGCCGGGCGGGCGACGTCGGCGATGTTGCGGGCGGCCGACTCGCCGTCGTTCCACTCGCCGGCGAAGGCGGTGAAGCTCTCGCCCCGGTTGTTGTCGAGCACCGTGCGCGCCGCCGACTCCAGCTGCGCCACCGAGCCGGAGATCTGGCCGGCCATGCCGGTCCACTCCCCGGCGAGCTGGAAGATCGCCGTCTCGTCCGACTGGGGCCACTCGTAGCCGAGCATCGAGAGCAGGGAGGCGAGCTCGCCCGGGAGCGTCAGACCCACCGCGACTCCTTTCCTAGGTCGGGCGGCTCAGGCGCCCAGTGAGCCGAGGATCGAGCGGAACGACGCGGCCGCGTTCTCCTCGGCGGCGCGGTAGCCGTCGGCCATCCCGCGCAGCCCGTCGACGTAGCTCTCCAGCTCGGTGATGTTCGTGCCCAGGCACTCGGCCAGCGCGTCCACGCACGCCTGGTGGGCGACCCCCAGCAGCGAGCCGATGTCGTCGCCGCCGAAGGCCGCGGCGTAGCCGCCGACCGCCGCCTGGAAGCCCTCGAAGACCTGGCGGACGGACTCCTTGGCCTGCTCCAGCTCGTTCGCGCCGCGACCCAGCGCGTCGAGGTCGACGTCGAGGCTCTCCACGCTCAGCTCCCGTGCAGTTTCCGCATTGTCTCGCTGACGGCCTGGCTGATCTCCCGCATCTGCCGCAGGCCCTGGTCCTGGAGGCGTTCGATGGTGGCGGTCATCGCGGCGAGGTCGGGCATCGGTTCGGTCGTCGTGCCCCCGTCGTCCTGGCCGTCGAGCGCCGCGTTGACCGCCTGGCGCAGCCCGGCCGCGAGGTATTCCGAGCCCTCCCGGAGCACCCGGGGGTCGATGTCGACGGCGCTGACCCGGCCGTCGGTGCCGAGCGTGACGCGGATGCGGCCCTCGGCGGCCTCGGCCATCGACTCCGTGCGCTCCCGGGGCGCGGCGGCGCCACCCACCTCGCGCAGCGCGGCCCGCGCCTGCGCCAGTTGCTGTTCCAGGGCACTCTCGCCCAGCATGCCGCCTCCCCAAGACAAGCCGTGCCGAACCCGACCCAGACTAGCGGTCGCCCGCACCCGGGCGGGGACCCCGGAGCCGGCGGCGGTCAGCCGCGCAGGTGGCCGTCCCCGGTCACCACGTACTTGGTGGAGGTCAGCTCGGGCAGGCCCATCGGCCCGCGCGCGTGCAGCTTCTGGGTGGAGATGCCGATCTCGGCGCCGAAGCCGAACTCGCCCCCGTCGGTGAACCGGGTCGAGGCGTTGACCATCACGGCCGCCGCGTCCACCCGGGCCACGAACTCCCGGGCGGCGGTGGTCGAGTCGGTGACGATCGCCTCGGTGTGCCCGGTGCCGTACCGCCGGATGTGCGCGACCGCCGCGTCGAGCGAGTCGACGACGGCGACCGCGATGTCGGCCGAGAGGTACTCGGTGGCGAAGTCGGAGTCGGTGGCCGGCCGCACGGCGGCCGAGTGGGCGGCGACCCGCTCGTCGCCGTGCACGGTGACGCCGGCCTCGGCGAAGGCGGCCAGCATCGGCGGCAGGAAGGCGTCGGCGACCGCCGCGTGCACGAGCAGCGACTCGGCGGTGTTGCAGGTGGACAGCCGCTGGGTCTTCGCGTTGAGCGCGATCGCGACGGCCTTGGCCAGGTCGGCGGCGGCGTCCACGTAGACGTGGCAGTTGCCCACGCCGGTCTCGATGACCGGCACGGTGGACTCCTCGACCACCGTGCGGATCAGGGACGCGCCGCCGCGCGGGATCAGCACGTCGACCAGGCCCCGGGCGCGCATCAGCTCCATGACCGAGTCGCGGCTGCTGGCGTCGAGCAGCTGCACGGCGTCCGCAGGCAGGCCGGCGTCGCCCACCGCGTCGCGCAGCACGGCGACCAGGGCGGCGTTGGAGCTGGCCGCCGACGACGAGCCGCGCAGCAGCGCCGCGTTGCCCGACTTCAGGCAGATGCCGGCGGCGTCGACGGTCACGTTCGGGCGGGCCTCGTAGATGATGCCCACCACGCCGAACGGCACCCGGATCTGGCGCAGCTCCAGCCCGTTGGGCAGGGTCGAGCCCCGGACCACCTCGCCCACCGGGTCCGGCAGCGCCGCCATCTGCCGCAGCGCGTCGGCGATGCCCGCCACCCGCCCCGCGTCGAGGGCGAGCCGGTCCAGCACGGCCGCGCTCAGCCCGGCCTCGCGCCCGGCCGCCAGGTCCGCCGAGTTCGCGGCCAGGATCTCCGGCGTACGCGCCACCAGCGCGTCGGCCATCGCCACCAGCGCGGCGTCCTTCGCCGTACGCGTGGCGACGGCCAGCGCCTCCGCCGCCGTACGCGCCCGCCGGGCCTGCTCGCTCACGCTCATCGCCGCACTCCTCACAGCAGTACGAGGTCGTCGCGGTGGACGACCTCCCGTTCGTACGCCGGGCCGAGCGCCGCGGCGAGTTCCGTGGTGGAGCGGCCGAGCAGCCCCGGCAGCTCGACCGCGTCGTAGTTGACCAGTCCCCGGGCGACCGGCGCGCCCCCGGCGTCCACCAGGTCGACCGGGTCGCCGGCGGTGAACGCCCCGTCCACGGCCGTGATGCCGGCGGGCAGCAGCGACTTGCGCCGGCCCACCACCGCCGCGACCGCGCCCGGGTCGAGGTGCAGCCGGCCCCGGGGCGAGGTGGCGTGGGCGAGCCAGAAGAGCCGGGCGGTCGGGCGCCGGCGGCTGGGATGGAACAGGGTGCCGACGGGCTCGCCGGCCAGCGCCGGGGCGGCCAGCGGCGCGGCGGTCAGTACCACCGGGATGCCGAACCCGGTGGCGATCCGGGCCGCCTCCACCTTCGTCACCATGCCACCGGTGCCCACGCCGGCCCGGCCGGCGCCGCCGATGGTGACCCCGGTCAGGTCCCGCTCGTCGTGCACCTCGCTGATCCGGCTGGAGCCCGGGCGGGCGGGATCGCCGGTCCAGAGGGCGTCCACGTCGGAGAGGAGCACCAGCAGGTCGGCGTGGACCAGGGCGGCGACGAGGGCCGCCAGCCGGTCGTTGTCGCCGAACCGGATCTCCTCGGTGGCGACCGTGTCGTTCTCGTTGACGATCGGCACCGCCCGCAGGTCGAGCAGCTTGCGCAGGGTGCGGTACGCGTTGCGGTAGTGCGCCCGCCGGGTCACGTCGTCGACGGTCAGCAGGACCTGCCCGACGGTCAGCCCGTGCCGGGCGAAGGCGGTCGCGTACCGGCCGATCAGCAGGCCCTGCCCGACGCTGGCGGCGGCCTGCTGGGTGGCCAGGTCGCGCGGGCGCCGGGACAGCCCCAGCGGCGCGAGGCCGGCCGCGATCGCGCCGGAGCTGACCAGCACGACCTCCCGGCCCTCGGCGGCGAGCGCGCCCAGGGTGCCGACGAGCGCGTCGACCCGCCCGTCGTCCAGCCCGCCCCCGGCGGTGGTCAACGAGGAGGATCCGATCTTGACGACGACCCGCCGGGCCGCCGTGACCATGTCGCGCACCCGCCCATTCTGCGTGGTCGGTCCCGGCGTACTCCGGCGCCTTCTCATATCGTGGCCGGTCGTGAGACCTGACGAGTACGTCGAGGCGGTGCTGGAGCTCGTCGAGCGGATCCCGCCCGGCCGGGTGATGTCGTACGGGGCGGTCGCCGACGCGCTGGCGGAACGCTCGGGGCGGGCGTCGGCGCGGCTGGTCGGCTCGATCATGGCCCGGCACGGCGGGGGAGTGCCCTGGCACCGGGTCGTGAACTCGGCCGGCCGCCTGCCACCCGGGCACGAGCGGGAGGCGCGGGAGCGGCTGCGCGCTGAGGGCACGCCGCTGCGCGGCACCGGGGTGGACATGACGGCGAGCTGGTCCCCCGAGGAGGGGATGTGACCCGCGCCATAACGTGAGTAACATTCGGCGCCATGGACGCGCCGTCGGGTGGAGCTGGTCCGGTCGTTGGCGCGCTGCCGCGCCGGGTACACGCCGGTTACGCGCTCGGATCGCTGGCCACCGGCGCCTTCGGCACCGTGCCCGGCCTGCTCCTGCTGCCGTACCTGACCGACACCCTCGGCGTCGCGGCGGGCGCGGCCGCCCTGCTGGTGCTCCTGCCGAAGGCGTGGGACGTGCTGGTCAACCCGGTCGCCGGCCGGATCTCCGACCGCACCCGGTCGCGCTGGGGCGCCCGTCGGCCGTACCTGCTGGTCGCCGGGCTCGCCCTCGGCCTGCTCTTCGCCGCCATCTTCGCCGCGCCCTTCGACGCCGGGCCGGCCGCCGGGGCGTACGTGGCGGTCGCCTTCCTCGCCACGGCCACCGCGTTCGCCTTCTTCCAGGTCCCGTACGTGGCGATGCCGGCGGAGCTGACCGACGACTACGCCGAACGTACCCGGCTGATGAGCTGGCGGATCGCGGTGCTGGCGCTGGCCATCCTGGTCTCCGGCGCGGTGGCCCCGCTGGTGCGCGACGCCGGCGGCGGTGGCCTGCCCGGGCACCGCTGGATGGGCCTCTTCGTCGCCGGGCTGATCGTGCTCGGCGCGGTCGGCGCGTTCCTCGGCACCCGGTCCGCTCCCGGCGGCACGGTGGCGGAGAGCGAGCCGACGCTGCGCGCCCAGCTCGCCGTCGTCGCCGGCAACCGGCCGTTCCGGGCGCTGCTGGTCTGCTTCGTGGTGCAGTCCGCCGGGGTCGCCACCGTCCTCGCCGGGGTCAACTACTTCGCCGAGCAGATCCTGCGCGACCCCGAGGGCGGGCCGACCTTCCTGTTCGCCTGCTTCGTCGCGCCGGCGCTGCTGGTGATGCCGCTCTGGACCCGGGTCGGTGCGCGGGTCGGCAAGCTCGCCGCCCTGGTCGCGGCGTCGCTGATCTTCGCGGCGGGCGCGCTGGCCCTGGTCGCCGCCCCGGTGCTGCCCGCCCTCGCGGTCTACCCGCTGGTGGCGCTGATCGGCGTCGGCTACGCCGGGCAGCAGGTGTTCGCCCTCGCCATGCTCCCGGACTGCATCGCGTACGACACGGCACGTACCGGCCGGCGGCAGGCGGGCGTCTTCACGGGGGTCTGGACGGCCGGCGAGACCTTCGGGCTGGCCCTCGGGCCGGGCATCTTCGGCCTGGTGCTCCAGCTCACCGGCTACGTGTCCTCCGACACCGGCACGGCGGCCGCCCAGTCCGACACCGCCCGACTGGGCATCCTGATCGGTTTCACGGTCCTCCCCGCCCTCCTGGTGGGCCTGGCGGTCCTCTTCCTCCGCCCCTACAACCTGACCCCACCCGTCACCCCCACCCCACCCCCACTGCCGGCGCAGTCGTGGTGGGGACGAAAGCCGCTGACCACCACGGAAAGGGCACCGCAACTCCATGATCGACGACGAAGCTGACCGGCGGGCGCTGCCCGGGAACGGCCTGCCCGCCGAGCGGGTGCTGGCGGAGCTACGGGCGCTGCGGGCCGCCGACCGGCCCACGCACGGGGGGCGGCTGTTCGCGTACGTCTACGACCCGGCGGTGCCCGGCCTGGACGAGCTGGCCGCCGCCGCGTACGCCGGCAGCGCCCACGTCAACGGGCTGGACCCGACCGCCTTCCCGTCGCTGCTGGCGATGGAGAACGCGCTGGTCGGCGCGGCCGCGCGGCTGCTCGGCGGCGGCCCCGGCAGCGCCGCGCCGGACGTCGTCGGCAGCGTCACCAGCGGCGGCACGGAGTCGTTGATCCTGGCCGTCAAGGCGGCCCGGGACGCCCACCCGGAGATCGCCGCGCCCCGGATCGTGGTGCCGGCCAGCGCCCACGCCGCGTTCGCCAAGGCGGCGCACTACCTGCGGGTCGCCGTGGACATGGTGCCCGTGTCGGCGTCGACGCTGCGGCCGGCCGCCGCCGACGTGGCCGCCGCCATCGGCCCCGACACGGTGCTGGTGGCCTGCTCCGCCCCCTCGTACGCGCACGGCGTCGTCGACCCCGTCGCCGGGATCGCCGAGGCCGCCGCCACGGCCGGGGTGCGCTGCCACGTGGACGCCTGCTTCGGCGGCTGGACCCTGCCGTACCTGCGCCGGCTCGGGGTGGACGTGCCGCCGTTCGACTTCGCCGTCGCGGGGGTCACCTCGATCTCCGTGGACCTGCACAAGTACGCGTACGCCCCGAAGGGCGTGTCGGTGCTGCTGCACCGCGATGCGGCGCTGCGCGCCCCGCAGTACTTCGCGTACGCCGACTGGCCCGGCTACACGATGGTCAACCCGGTCATCGCCTCCACCCGCTCCGGCGGCCCGATCGCCGCCGCGTACGCCACCCTGCGGCACCTCGGCGACGACGGGTACCTGCGGCTCGCGGCGGCCACCCGGGACGCCGTCGCCGGCCTGGCCGACGCCGTGCGCGCGACCGACGGGCTGCGGCTGATGGCCGAGCCGGAGTCGACCGTGGTCTGCTTCACCGCCACCGACGCGGGGCTCGACCTCTTCGTGCTGGTCGACGAGCTGGCCGCCCGCGGCTGGCACACCCAGCCCCAGCTGTCGTACGCCGATCTGCCGCCGAGCGTGCACCTGACGGTGACCGCCGCGGTGGCGCCGCGGGTGGCCGAGTTCGGCCCGGACCTCGCCGCCGCCGTGGCCGCCACCCGGGCCGCCGGGCCGGTGGCGCTCCCCGCCGAGCTGCTGGCCCTCGCGACCACGCTGACCCCCGACGCGCTCACCCCCGACCTGGTGGCCGGCCTGGCCGCCGGGCTGGGCCTGACCGGCCCCGCACCCGCCGACACCGCCGGTGCCGGACAGGCCCCGGGCCCCGCCGGTTCCGAAGAGGCCGCCGACCCCGCCGACCCCGGGAACGGCACCGGGCCCGCAGGGCCGACGCTCGGACGGATGGCGGTGGTGAACACCCTGCTCGACGCCGCGCCGCCGGCGCTACGGGAACGGCTGCTGGTGGAGTTCGTCGGCCTGCTGCAACGCCCCGCCTGGTGAGCGGCGGCGGCGTCCACCCCGTCGGGTGGACGCCGCCGGATCACCCGTCCACGCGGACGTCGACCTGGTTGTCCCCGGGTGCCAGGTCCGGCCAGTAGCGGTGGTCGGCGCTGTGGTGGACCACCCGGGCCGACACGTCCGCCCCCGGGCCCTCCGGCTCTACGCGGAAACGGAAGGTCCAGCTCCGGCGCTCCCCGGCCGGCACCCCGTCGGTCAGGCACGGCGGCCAGTCCGACCTTTCCCGGGCCGGCTCGCACCGGTCCCAGTCGCCGCCGTCGGGCGTGCCGACGCGCTCCAGCTCGTGGAAGGCGACTCGGTCCGCGTCGACGGACCCCCGGTTGGTCACGGTCAACGTGACCGTGCCCCGCCGCCGGCCGAGCTGGTCCGCCGGATCGAGGACGAGTGGCCCGGCGGAGATCGCCAGGTCGGTGAGGCGGGAGTCCCGGCCCCAGGTGGTCGGCCCGGCGGTCTGGGTGAACCGCTCGCCGTCCCAGCCGTACGTCCGCCACTGCTGTCGCGCCCAGTACGCCGGGATGCTGCAACAGGGCTGGATGTCGGCGACCTGGACGCGGACCTTCCCGCCGGCCACGGCGACGGCGCGGACGTCATCGAAGCCGCCGTCACCCTCCTCGTGCGTCCGGGTCACCCGCCCGAGCGCGACGATTAGCCCGGCGGCGTCCCGGTCGAAGGCGACCACCTGCTTCGCCGACGCCTCGCCGATGCGGCAGCCGAGCAGGGCCAGCGTCTCGGTGGCCCCGTCGGCGTCGACGTCGCCGTGCGTGACGCTGATCAGGTACGGCCGGTCCACCTCCGTCGTGGCGGCGGGAAGCAGGGTGACCCGCGTGGTGTCGGCGCAGCTCCGGCCGGCCCACGCCGGCAGGTCGAGCGCGGCGGCGCGCAGCTGCCGGCCGGTGATCCGGCCGTCCGGCGCGGTCGGCGCAGTTGGCGACGACGGCGGCCGCGACGCGTCGGGCGAGGGCTCGGGCGACGGTGACGAGGTCGGCCCGGCCGTCGGCGTGGACGCGGGCGGTCCCGGGGGCGGGGCGTCCCGCATCGCCGCGCCGGCGGCGATCGGGGCCACCACCAGCGCGACGGCGAGGGCCCCGGTCGCGACGGTGGCGCGGCGGCGACGCCGCAGCGTGCGCCGGGCCGCGTCCGGACCCGGACCGTCGATCCGGTCCGTCAGATCTCCGCGGTACGCGGCGAAGCGCGCCCGCAGCGGGTCCTGCTCAGGCATGACCGACTCCCTCCGGGTTCTCGTCGAGCAGGGTGGCCAGGGCGGCGCGGCCCCGGTGCAGCCACGACTTGACCGTGCCCTCCGCGACCCCCTCCTGCGCCGCGATCTGGGCGACGGACATGTCGGCCAGGTAGTGCAGGACGACGGCCCGCCGGTGGTTCGCCGGCAGCGCCGCGAGTGCCCTCTCGATGTCCACCCGGTCCGGCGTCGGTCCCGCGACCTGCGTCTCCACCCGCCGCTGTCGCAGCAGGTGGCCGCGGGCGGTACGCAGCCGGCGCCACCGGCTGCGCGCGAGGTTCCAGGCCACCCGCCGGATCCAGGCCACCGGGTCGTCGTAGCGGGACAGCCGGTCCCACCGGGCGAGCGCCCGGCAGAACGCCTCCTGGGCCAGGTCCTGGGCCTGGCCCAGGTCGCCGGTGTACGCGCAGAGCTGCGCGGTGACGCCCCGGAAGTGCGCGTGGTAGAAGTCGTCGAAGGTGATCGGCGCACCGCCCTCGGCGGCCCGCGCGTCGACCGTCGGGGGTGGTTCGTTGGCGCGGGCTCCCATCGTCACTGTCACTGTCCCTCCCCGTTCGAGCCACCGTGGCTGTCTGGCGGCGGTAACACTCCACCGGGCTCCGGCCGGTTGCGGCCGGCGCGGTCGTGGATCCGACGGCGACGGTCGGCGGTCGACGGGTCGACCGGTGCCGCCACGGGCTGTGGTTGACTTGGGGCGGTGCTCGGGAAGGGGGCGGTCGTGCAGGTGCCGGGAGTGCTCGGTGAGCCGATCCGGTTCGTGCTGAACTGGGGCCGCCGCTACTCGCTCTGGGTCTTCAACTTCGGCCTGGCCTGCTGCGCGATCGAGTTCATCGCCACCAGCATGGGCCGGCACGACTTCATGCGGCTGGGCGTGATCCCGTTCGCGCACGGGCCCCGGCAGGCCGACCTCATGGTCGTCTCCGGGACGGTCACCGACAAGATGGCCCCGGCGATCAAGCGGCTCTACGACCAGATGCCCGAGCCGAAGTACGTCATCTCGTTCGGCGCGTGCTCCAACTGCGGCGGCCCCTACTGGGACTCGTACTCGGTGACCAAGGGCGTCGACCAGCTCATCCCGGTCGACGTCTACGTGCCCGGCTGCCCGCCCCGGCCCGAGGCGCTGCTGCACGGCATCCTGCGTCTGCAGGAGAAGATCGCCGCCGAGCAGTCCGGCATCGGCGGCGTGCCCCGGCCCGACGCGCTCGCCGCGCCGGTCGACGCCGCGCCGTCCGACGGCGGCGTGCCACCGCGCTCTGCGGAGTCGCTGACCGCCCCGCCGGTGCGCCCGCCCGCCTCCTGAGCCGTACCGTCCGGTCGGACGAGGGCCCGGGTTGGCCGGCGGGGGCTAGCCTGCGCACCATGAACCACTCCGCCGACCAGCGTTCCGCCCACATCGTCGACGTACTCACCGAGGAGTTCGGCGCGTCGATGGCTCTCGACCCGGCCGCCTTCCGGCGCAAGTTCCGCAAGATGGCCGCGTCGCCGTTCGCCTTCTACCGGGGCAGCGCCTCGCTCTTCTACGCCGACCAGGTCGGCGACTTCGCCGACGACCGGTTCCTCGACGACCGCACCAGCCGGGTGTGGATCCACGGCGACCTGCACGCGGAGAACTTCGGCACGTACATGAATGCCTCCGGGCAGCTCGTGTTCAACGTCAACGACTTCGACGAGGCGTACGTGGGGCCGTTCAGCTGGGACCTCAAGCGGCTCGCGGCCAGCGTGGCGCTGCTCGGCTACGCCAAGGCGCTCTCCGACCGGGCGATCAGCGACCTGGTCACCGGCTTCGCGCAGTCGTACCTGACCGAGCTGCGGGCCATCGCCGCCGGTGGCGACGACGCGATCGGCTCGATCACCCTGGACAACGCCGACGGAGTGCTGCGCCGGGTGCTCCAGCAGGCGCGGCTCAACACCCGGGTCGACCTGCTCGCCACGCAGACCACCATCGACAACTACGAGCGCCGGTTCTCGCTGGGCGACGGCGTCTTCGAGATCGACGCCGAGACCCGGGAGCGGGTCTGCGCCGCGTTCGAGGACTACCTCGGCACCCTGCCCACCTCCTCCGCCCAGTCCCGTCCGGTCGCCACGCACATCAAGGACGTGGTGCTGCGCAAGGGCGTGGGCATCGGCTCGGCCGGGCTGCCGTCGTACAACCTGCTGCTGGAGGGGCACACCCAGGCGCTGGAGAACGACGTCGTCATCTACATGAAGCAGGCCCAGGTGCCGGCGGTGGCCCGGCACATCGCCGACGAGTCGATCGCGGGCTACTTCCAGCACCAGGGGCACCGCACCGCCGAGTCGCAGCGCGCACTCCAGGCGCACGCCGACCCGTGGCTGGGCTTCACCGAGCTGGACGGGGCCGGCCAGCTCGTCGCCGAGGTCTCCCCGTACGCGGCCGACCTCGACTGGGCCGACGTGAACGAGCCGGAGGAACTGGCCGGGGTGCTGGCCGACCTGGGCCGGGCGGTCGCCCGGATGCACTCGGTGGCCGACGACGAGTCCAGTCACGACCTGGTCGACTACTCCACCGAGGAGGCGATCGTGGCGGCCGTGGACGCCGACGAGGCGGGCTTCGTGGCGCATCTGGTCGACTTCGCCCACGCGTACGGCGTCCGCGCCCGGCAGGACCACCAGCTCTTCGTCGACCTGTTCCGCAATGGCCGGCTGCCCGGTCTCTGAGCGGGTCAGGAGCCGAACTCCAGCACCACCTTGATGTCGTCCGGCTCGGGGGTGTACGCCTCGGCGTACGCCTCCACGGGCACCCGGCGGGTGATCAGCGCGTCGAGCCAGGACGGGTCGGCACGGGCCAGCGCGGCGGCGGCGAGGTCCCAGTGCCGGCGGTTGGCGTTCACCGAGCCGAAGACCACGTTGTTCTCCAGCACCAGGGAGCGATTGAGCGCCCCGGCGTCGAGGTCGATGGTCCGACCACCGCTGGAGACGCCGGTCAGGCAGACGATGCCGGTCGGCGCGATCTTGTACATCACGTCGAGGACGACGACCGGCGCCCCAGTGCACTCCAGCACCACGTCCGGCTCGAAGTCCAACTCGCAGACGGACTCGGTGTGGTAGGTCGCCCCG
This sequence comes from Micromonospora sp. ZG13, assembly GCF_059359355.1. NCBI lineage: Bacteria > Bacillati > Actinomycetota > Actinomycetes > Micromonosporales > Micromonosporaceae > Micromonospora > Micromonospora sp. ZG13. The sequence goes on along the minus strand of NZ_JCADBQ010000001.1, from coordinate 480,670 downwards.
AGCGCGCGTACCAGACCCGGCTTCGGCCCGGTGGTGTTGCGGTCCAGTACGTGTACGGCGAGGCCGCGCTGCGTGGCCAGCAGCGCGGCCAGTAGGCCGATCGGCCCGGCCCCGGTGACCAGTACGGTGCGCGGCTGCCACTCGGCGCGGGCACCGATGCGCTCGATGTGCTCCCACGCCTTCGCCACCACGCTGGTCGGCTCCAGCAGCATGCCGACCGGGGCGAGGGACGGGTCCAGCCCCACGGCGAAGCGGGGTTGCAGCCGCCAACGGTCCCGGGCGAAACCGGGCAGGGCCTTGATGCCGTGCTCGGTGAACTGGCCGTTGCGGCACATGTCCCACTCGTCGACCGCGCAGTTCGGGCAGGGGACCGGGTCGGGGTGCCGGACGACGCCCGCCACCAGGTCGCCGGGTTGCAGGGTGCCCGACGGGTCCTCCAGCACCCGGCCCAGCGACTCGTGCCCCAGCACCAGCCGGTCCGCGCCGGGCGGTGCCTCGCCGTACTCGCCGGCGATGATCTCGTGGTCGGTGCCGCAGATCCCCACCGCCAGCGCCTCGACCAGGATCGCGCCCTCCTCGGGCAGCGGTTCCGGATGGTCCTCGACCAGCCGCAGTGAGTCGGCGACCCCCGGGTTGACAGTCACAGCGCGCACGCCCCCATCCTTCCCCCTCGCCCGTCCCCCCGCCGCCAAAGCCCCACAAGACCACCCCGGGTTCACCCCGCGCCCCGCGCCTCCCCGCCCCGCCCGGGGCGCGGAGCGAGGCGCGGGGGAAGGAAGGTGGGTGGGGCGTTCGGTTGGGTGGGGGGTGCGGGGGAGGACCTAGGATCAGCGGCATGACTCCGGAAGAGGTCGGCCAGCGGATGGTCGCGCTGCTCGCGCCCGTCGAGGTGACCCCCTCGGTCTCCGGTGGCCAGGCGCACGCCCGCGCCACCGTCGACGTACCGCCGGTGAACTGGCCGGACGCTCTCCGCGCGGCCCGCGACGACGCCGAGCTGGCCTGCGACTACTTCGACTGGCTCTCTGCGGTCGACGAGCTCGCCGAAGGCTTCGACGTGGTGGCGCACCTCTGGTCCACCACCCGCCGGCACGGCCTCCTGCTGCGTACCCGGGTGCCCCGGGAGTCCCCGGCCGTCGCCTCGGTGGTCGGCGTCTACCCGGGTGCCGCGTGGCACGAGCGGGAGACGCACGAGATGTTCGGCATCGACTTCCCCGGCCACGGCGGGCTGGCGCCGCTGCTGCTGCCGCCCGAGTTCGAGGGGCACCCGCTGCGCAAGGAGTTCGTGCTCGCCTCCCGGGTGGCGAAGCCGTGGCCGGGCGCCAAGGAACCGGGCGAGTCCGAGGCCGGCGGCGGGCGCCGGCCGATCCGCCCGCCGGGCGTGCCCGCGCCGGGGGAGTGGGGTACGACGCCGACGCCGGCTGGCGCGGGCGGGGTCGGGGAGGGGCCGCGCGGCGGCACCCCGGCCCGCCCGGCCCGGGAGCGGCCCGCCCGGCCGGCCCCGGGGGCCCGTCCACCCCGTACCGCCCGGCCCGCCCCCACCACCGACGGCCCGGCGCCGCCCGGCCCGGCCGCCGCAGGTCCGGCGGCCCGGCCGTCACCGGAGGGGCCGGCCGCGTCGGAGCGGTCCGGCGACGACGGAGGTACGCCCTGATGCCACTGTGGCTGGAGCTGGTCATCCGCGTGGGGGGCGTGCTGGTCGCCTTCCTCACCCTGCCGCTGCTGGTCGGGCAGGCCGAGCACAAGGTGATGGCGCACATGCAGGGCCGGCTCGGCCCGATGTACGCGGGCGGCTTCCACGGCTGGGCCCAGCTGGTCGCCGACGGCGTGAAGTTCGTGCAGAAGGAGGACGTCACGCCCCGCGAGGCGGACCGGGCGGTGTTCCGGCTCGCCCCGGCGGTCGCGCTCGTGCCCTACCTGCTGGTCCTGCTGGTGATCCCGCTCGGCCCGGACGACCTGGTCGGGCAGCCGCTGGACATCGGCCTGTTCTTCGTGTTGGCCGTCGTGGGCGTGGGCGTCGTGGCGGTGCTGATGTCGGCGTGGGCGTCGGCCAACAAGTACAGCCTCCTCGGCGGCCTGCGCGGGGCGGCGCAGCTGCTCGGCTACGAGCTGCCGCTGGTGCTGGCCGCCGCCTCGGTGGCGATGGCGGCCGGCACGCTCAGCCTCTCCGGCATCGTCGAGGCGTGGCAGCCGTGGTGGCTGCTCTGGCAGGCCCCCGCCATGGTCGTCTTCTTCCTCGCCGGGCTCGCGGAGATCCGCCGCCCGCCGTTCGACATGCCGGTCGCCGACTCGGAGCTGGTCTTCGGCTACATGACGGAGTACACGGGCCTGCGGTTCGCGTTCTTCCTGCTCGCCGAGTACGTCGGCATCGTGGTGATCGCCGCGCTCACCACCGTGCTCTTCCTCGGCGGCTGGCAGGGCCCGTTCGCCGACGCGCAGCTCGGCTGGCTGTGGACCCTGCTGAAGGTCTTCGCCGTCTCGTTCCTGATCATCTGGCTCCGGGTGTCCTACCCCCGGTTGCGCGAGGACCAGCTCCAGCGCCTCTGCTGGCTCGTCCTGGTCCCCGTCTCCCTGGGGCAGCTCGTCCTCACGGCCGCCGTCCGCGTCGCGCTGTAGGACGGGCCGCCGCCGCGACCGCAGGTGCCACCCGGGCCGCCACGGCACCGCGTACGGGCCGTGGCGGCAGCCGGAGGTGCGTGCCGCCCGTCAGGGCAGCGGGGTGTGGGCGGGGTCGACGCGCTCGGCGGGCGGGGGAGGCGGGGGCGGGGTGCCGTCGCCGAAGGGGCGGCCACCGAGGGCCTCCCGGCCGTGCGGGGTGAGCCAGTTCGCCAGGTCCGGGCCGAGCGGCACCACCCCGGTCGGGTTGATGTCGCGGTGCACCTCGTAGTAGTGCCGCTTGATGTGGTCGAAGTCGATCGTGTCGCCGAAGCCCGGCGTCTGGAACAGGTCCCGGGCGTACGCCCAGAGCACCGGCATCTCGGTCAGCTTGCTCCGGTTGCACTTGAAGTGGCCGTGGTAGACCGGGTCGAAGCGGACCAGGGTGGTGAACAGCCGGATGTCCGCCTCGGTGATGGTGTCCCCGACCAGGTAGCGCTGCCCGGCCAGCCGCTCGCCCAGCCAGTCCAGCCGGTCGAACAGCCGGTGGTACGCCTTCTCGTACGCGGCCTGGTCGCCGGCGAAGCCGCTCCGGTAGACGCCGTTGTTGACGTCCCGGAACAGCACGGCGCTCACCTCGTCGATCTCGTCGCGCAGCCGCTCCGGGTAGAGGTCGGGCGCCCCCTCGCGGTGGTACGCCGTCCACTGGGTGGACAGGTCGAGGCTCATCTGCCCGAAGTCGTTGGTGACCACCTGCCCGGTCGGCACGTCCACGATCGCCGGCACGGTGATGCCCCGTTCGTAGCCGGGAAAGCGGGCGAAGTACGCCTCGGCCAGCCGCTCGATGCCGAGCACCGGGTCGCGCCCGCCCGGGTCGAGGTCGAACGTCCAGCTCCGCTTGTCGTGGGTGGGGCCGGCCACCGCCATCGAGATCGCGTCCTCCAGCCCGAGCAGCCGCCGTACGATGATCAGCCGGTTCGCCCAGGGGCAGGCGCGGCTGACCGCCAGCCGGTACCGGCCGGGCTCCACCGGCCAGCCGTCGCGGGCGTCGGCGGTGATCCGGGTGGCGATGTAGCGCTGGTCGCGGGTGAACTCGCCGCCCGGCTCGACGTACCTGCCGCCGGTCCGCATCAGCACCTCGTCGCCGCTGGTGGCGGTGCCCCCCGCGTCAGCCGTCGTGCCGCCCTCGGTCGTGCCGCCCATGCCCCCACCCCTCCGCCGTCGCCCGTCGCTCGTCCCATCATGGCGGCTGCGCCGACCTCGGGCGCGCCGAGTGCCGACCTGGGCCGTCGCGCCGTCCGACGGTGGCGGGCCGCGGCCGGCGGTTAGGCTGCCGCGATGATCGATGTGGAGGCGGCGGCCCGACGCTTCATCGCCGACGTGTGGAACGGCGCGCGGGAGGAGTCCGCGTACGAGCTGGTGTCGCCGGAGTGCCCGGGGCTGGGCGGGGCCGGCCCGGAGGCGACGTTGGCGTGGCACCGGGAACGCCGCGCCGCCTTCCCGGACCTGCGCTACAAGCTCGTGGACGTGGTGGCTGCCGGGGACCGGGTGGCGGTGCACTGGCGGGCCGCGGGCACCCAGGCCGGGCCGTTCGGGCCGGTGCCGCCGACCGGGCAGGTGGTCAGCTATTCGGGGGCGAGCTTCCTGCGCTTCGACGACGCGGGCCGGATCGTCGACGTGTGGAGCTGCAACGAGCTGTTCCAGCTCCTCCAGCAGTTGGGCGTGGAGATGCTCCCGCCCGCGCCCGGCGGGATCAGCGGGACCGGGGCGTGATCCTGCTTAGCGGGATGTCGATCTCCCACGGCTCCGGGACGAGGATGCCGTCCGTCATCCGGGCCTGCTCGACGTAGACGCGCTTCGCCGGGTCGAGCTTGTGGGCGTGCACGACGATCCCGGACTCGGTCTCGATCCGCCAGAAGTAGGGGATCTCGGCCTCGGCGTAGAGCGCGGGCTTGAGCACCCGGTCGATGCTCCGCGACCCCTCGGAGACGATCTCGACCACCAGCATGACCTCGTGGGGCTGGTAGTGCGAGGGGTTGCGCGAGGCCGCGTCCAGCTCCGTGACCAGCACGTCGGGGATGAAGGCCCGGGTGCGGGAGAGCCGCACCTCGACGCCCTGCGTGACGTCGAGGTCGGCGGGGCAGCTCTCCTGGAGAGCCGCACCGAGCATCAGTGCGATCGACTGGTGGAGTCGCGTGAGGGAGGGCGACACGATGAGGTTTCCGTGCAGGAGTTCGTGGCGGCGGCCGTCGTCGGGCAGGCGGTCGAGGTCGTCGACCGTCCACCCGCCCGGTGGCGGATGGTCGCCCTGCAGCGCGGCGGTCATGGCGAGGCCTTTCCGGTGCGTCGTTCTCCCCGCCTCACCGTACCGCCGGCAGACCCCGGGTGGTGGTCGCGCGCGCCGCGGCCACAGGGCAGGATGGTCGGCATGACCGACCGCAGCGAGCGCAGCGAGCCGGGCGGCGCCGGCGGAGACCGTGGCCTGCCGGGCGCGGGCCTGGTGAAGGGGCTCGCGGTCACGTTGAAGACGATGACGCGCCGCTCGACCACCCAGCAGTACCCGGACGTCGCCCCCGAGCTGCCGCCCCGCTCGCGCGGGGTGATCGCGCTGCTGGAGGAGAACTGCACGGTCTGCATGCTGTGCGCCCGGGAGTGTCCGGACTGGTGCATCTACATCGACTCGCACAAGGAGGAGGTGGCGGTGCCCGGCGCCGCCCGCCCCCGCCAACGCAACGTGCTCGACAAGTTCGACATCGACTTCTCACTCTGCATGTACTGCGGCATCTGCGTGGAGGTCTGCCCCTTCGACGCCCTCTACTGGTCGCCGGAGTTCGAGTACTCCGAGTACGACATCAAGGACCTGCTGCACGACAAGGACCACCTCGGGCAGTGGATGGGCACCGTGCCGCCGCCGCCCGCGCACGACCCGAACGGCGAGCCGGCGAAGGAGGAGACCGCCGCCGCGCGCAAGGCCGCGGTCCCGGCCGCGCCCGCCGCCCGTCCCGCCGCCCCGGCCGTACGCCCCGAGCCCGAGGCCGGCGCATGACGGGTGCGGACGTGCTGCTGCTCGCCCTCGGCGCGCTGGCGGTCGGTTCGGGGGTGCTGGTGGTGGCCACCCGCCACCTGGTCCGGGCCGGCCTCTACCTGGTGCTCTGCCTCGGCGCGCTGGCCGGGATGTACCTGGTGCTCACCGCCGAGCTGGTGGCGTGGGTGCAGGTGTTGATCTACGTGGGTGCGGTCGTGGTGCTGCTGCTCTTCGCGGTGATGCTCACCCGCGCCCCGATCGGGGCCTCCGACGACCTGGACCGGCCCGGCTGGGCGGCGGCGTTGGTCGGCGGCGGCACCGGGCTCGGGCTGGCCGCCCTGCTGGTCGACGCGTACCGCTGGACGGCCGTGGAGCTGCCCGAGGCGGGCACCGCGGAACGCCTGGGCGACCAGATCTTCCGCAGCTGGGTGCTGCCCTTCGAGGTGCTCTCGGTGCTGCTGCTGGCCGCCCTGGTCGGCGCCATCGTGATCTCCCGCCCCGACATCGGCCGGCCGAAGGCCGGGGAGCCGGGCCCCGGGGGCTCCGGCACGGCGGTCGGCGGCGGACGTCCGGGCGACGACGGCGGGCGGTCGCGGTGAGGCCCGTCATCCCGTACGTCACGGCCGCCCTGCTGTTCGGCCTCGGCGTCTACGGCGTGCTGCGCCGGCGCAATGCGGTGCTGGTGCTGATGGCCGTCGAGCTGATGCTCAACGCGGTCAACCTGATCCTGGTCACCGCCGACACCACCGTGCGCGCGCAACTGCCGCACGGCGGGCAGGTCTTCGCGCTCTTCGTGATCGTGCTGGCCGCCGCCGAGATCGGGGTCGGCCTGGCCATCGTGCTCCAGCTCTACCGGCTGCGGGCCACCGTCGCCGTCGACGAGGTGCCGCTGGCTGAGCGCCCGCCGCTCGGACGTGCGGCCGAGCCGGCCACCGCCGGAACCACCGCCGGGGCCGGCGCCGGGGGCGAGCTCGGGAGCACCGGCGGGCCGGACACCCGGCCCGGGTCCGCCGACCGCCCGGAGGGGGAGCGGTGAGCACGACCACGCTGCTCGGCGCGCTGCTGCCGGCCGTACCGCTGGTGGCGGGCCTGCTCGGCCTGCTGCTGCCGCCGGCGCCGCGCGCCGCCGACCAGACCGCCGGCGACCGGGCGCGGCGGGTGGCGATCGCGCTCGGCGTGGCGGGGGCGACCGGTGCGTTGGCGCTCGCCGTCGCCCTGCTGGTCACCCTCGACCGGCCCGCCGAGGCGTCCACGACCTGGGTGGACCTGGGCGGGCTGACGGTCAGCCTCGGGGTGCGGCTGGACTCCGCCGCCGCGCTGGTCGCCGTCGCGGTGACCGCGGTGGCGCTGGCCGTGCAGGTCTACTCGATCGGCTACCTGCGCCGGGGCCCGCACGACGACGTCGACACCGACCACCGCTACCCGCCGTACGCGGCGCAGATCAGCCTCTTCACCGCCGCCATGCTGCTGGTGGTGGTCGCCGGCGACCTGATCCTGCTGCTGGTCGGCTGGGAGGTGATGGGCATCTGCTCATACCTGCTCATCGCCCACGACCGCCGGCTGCCGGAGGCCCCGGCCGCCGCGATGAAGGCGTTCCTGGTGACCCGGGTCGGCGACGTCGGTTTCCTGCTCGGCATCGCGCTGCTCGGCGTCTCGGCGGGCAGTTTCCGGATCGCCGACGTGCTCGCCCACGACCACGCCACCGGCACGCTGACCGCCGCCTGCCTGCTGCTGCTCGCCGGGGTGGCCGGCAAGAGCGCCCAGTTCCCGCTGCACACCTGGCTGCCCGACGCGATGGCCGGCCCGACGCCGATCTCGGCGCTGATCCACGCCGCCACCATGGTCGCCGCCGGCGTGTACGCCGTCACCCGGCTCTACCCGCTGTTCGCGGCGACCCCCGTGGCGCTGGCGGTGCTGGGCGTGATGGCCTCGGTCACCCTGCTGCTCGGCGCGTTAGCCGCCACCGCCCAGGACGACCTCAAGCGCGTACTGGCCTGGTCGACGGTCTCCCAGATCGGCTACATGACCGGCGCGCTGGCGGTCGGCTCCACCCCGGCCGCGCTGTTCCACCTGCTCACCCACGCCGCGTTCAAGGCGTTGCTCTTCCTCGCCGCCGGCGCGGTCATCCACGCAGTCGGCACCACGCTGATGTCCCGCATGGGCGGGCTACGCCGCCGCATGCCGGTCACCTTCTGGTGCACGGTGATCGGGCTCGGGGCGCTCGCCGGGGTGCCGCCGTTGTCGGGCTTCTGGAGCAAGGACGGCGTGCTGACCGTCGCCCAGGAGGCCGCCCTGCACGGCACCGGCCCGGCCCCGTCCTGGGTCGGCTGGCTGGTGTGGCTGGCCGGGCTGGCCGGCGTCGCGGTCACCGCCTGGTACGCCACCCGCCTGCTGCTGCGCACCTTCCTCGGTGAGGCGCGGATGCCGCTGGCCCACCCGCACGACCCGCCCGCCGTGATGCGCTGGCCGCTGCTGCTGCTCGCCGTACCGGCCGCACTGCTGGGTCTCGCCGGCTTCGACTGGGCCTTCGCGCGTCGACTGCTGCTCACGCCCACCGCCAGCGAGCCGGCCGGCGAGCAGGTCCTGATCCACGTCGGCCCGGAGCTGCTGCTGCCGCTGGCGCTGCTGGTCGTCGGGGCGGGGCTCGCCTGGCTGCGCTGGCGGCGGGACCCGGCCGCCGACCCGGCGACCGCGCTGGGTCCGCTGCGGCCGGTCTTCGCCGCCGCGTTCCGGCTCGACGACGTCCAGCGCGCCCTGGTCGTACGCCCGACGAAGGCGCTGGCGCGCGCGGCGCGTACGGCCGACGAGGTGGTGGTGGACGGCGCGGTCGAGGGCAGCGGCCGGGCCGCGCTCGGCCTCGGCGGCGGCCTGGCGGCGCTGCACCGCGCGGCGCTGCCGCGTGCGGCGGTCGGCGTGCTGGCCGGGGCGCTGCTGATCGGCCTCGCGGCCGTCCTGATCGGAGTATCCGCATGAACGCGAGCAGAGGACCAGGTCTGCGAGCCCGGCAGTCGCGAACTGAGGTGGCGCCGTGAGTGGCGTCCGCTTCGGGGAGTTCCTGCTGGTGGCGGTGCTGGCGCTGCCGGCGCTGGGCGCGCTCGCGGTGGCGGCGACGCCCCGGGACCGGGCGGCCCGGGCCCTCGGCACGGCCGTCGCCGCGCTGACCCTGGTGGCCGCCGCGCTGCTCTTCCTCGGCGACCGCTCCTGGGCCACCTACGCGGCCGGCACCCCCGCCGTGCGCCCCTGGCACCGGCTCGACCTGCCCTGGGTGCCCGGCCTCGACCTGCGCTTCCACCTCGGCGTGGACGGCATCTCCTGGCCGTTGGTGGTGCTGACCGCGCTGCTCACGCTGCTGTGCTGCGCGTACACGTTGTGGAAGGTCCCCGACGGCGGCAGCGGGCGGGCCCTGGTGGCCCTGCTGCTGGTCGTCGAGGTCGGCATCCTCGGCACCTTCCTCGCCCTCGACCTCGTGCTCTTCTTCGTCTTCTTCGAGGTCGTCCTGCTCCCGATGTACGCGATCATCGCCGGCTGGGGTGGCGCGGACCGGCGGCGGGCGGCGGCGAAGTTCGCCCTCTACACGCTGTTCGGCTCGGTGCTCCTGCTGGTCGGCGTCTACGTGGTGGTGTCCGCCGCCGGCACGGCCGACGTCGTGGCGCTCACCGGCGGGACGGGGTTGTCCCGGGGCACCCAGCTCGCGGCGTTCACGCTGCTCGCGCTGGCCTTCGCGGTGAAGAGCCCGCTGTGGCCGCTGCACTCCTGGCTGCCCGACGCGCACACCCAGGCACCCACCGTCGGCAGCGTGGTCCTCGCCGGGGTGCTGCTCAAGATGGGCACGTACGGACTGATCCGGATCGCGGTCGGGGTGGCCCCGGAGGGCGCCCGCTGGGCCGCCCCGGTGCTCGGCGTGCTGGCCGTGGCGGCGATCCTGGTCGGGTCGCTGGTCTGCCTCGCGCAGCGGGAGCTGAAGCGGCTGATCGCGTACTCCAGCGTCGGGCACATGGGCTTCGTGCTGCTCGGGGTCGCCACGCTCACCGCCACCGGCATCCAGGCGGCCCTGATCGGCAACGTCGCGCACGGGGTGATCACAGGCCTGCTCTTCTTCCTCGCCGGGGCGGTCAAGGACCGTACGCACACCGGGTCGCTGGACGAACTGTCCGGGCTGCGGGAGACCGCCCCACGGCTGGCCGGGCTGCTCGGCTTCGCCGCCGTCGCCTCGCTCGGCCTGCCCGGGCTGGCCGGCTTCTGGGGCGAGGCGTTCGCCGTGGTCGCCGCCGTCGAGGTCGGCGGGGCGCTCTGGACCACCCTCGGCGTGCTGGCGGCGGTCGGCGGGGCGCTCACCGCCGCGTACCTGCTGCGGCTGCTGCGCCGGGTGACGCACGGGCGGCCCAGCCCGGCGGTCGGGCGGCTGACCCCCGGCCTGGCCGGCGTGGAGCTGGTCGCGTGGGTGCCGCTGGTGCTGCTCGCCCTCGCGGTCGGCCTGGCCCCGACCCTGGTGCTCGGCGTCGCGGAGGCACCCGTCGACGCCCTGGTGGAGGTGCTGCGGTGAGGGATCCGGGCCGGCGGGACGGACGGGACGGGGAGGTGCCGCGGTGAGCGTGGTGCAGAGCGTCGACAACGTGGCGCTGCTCCCGGCGTACCTGGCCGCCGGGACGGCCGTGCTGGTGCTGCTGGCCGACCTGCTGGTGGCCCGGGGCCGGGTCACGCTGGCGACGGCCGCCGTCGGTGCGGCGGCCACGGCGCTGGGCACGGTCCTGGTCGGCGCCGGGGGCGAGCGCCGGACGTTCTGCGTCGGCGCCGACTGCTCGTACGTCTTCGGCGGCCGGGCCGCCCTGGTCGCCGTCGTCGTCGCGCTGCTCACCCTCGGCGTGCTGGCCCTGTCCGGCCCGTTGCTGCGGGCGGGGCAGTCGCCGACGGGGGAGTACTGCTTCCTGCTCGCCTGCTCGATGACGGGCGGCGTCGTGCTCGGCGCGGCCGGCGACCTGATCACCCTGATCGTGGCGCTGGAGACGCTCACCCTCCCGCTGTACGTCCTCGTCGGGTTGCGCCGCGACAGCCTGGCCAGCGCCGAGGCGGCCGTCACCTTCTTCGTCGTCAGCGTGGTCGCCACCACGCTGACGCTGCTCGGGGCGGCGCTGCTCTACGCGGCCACCGGCGGGCTGCACCTGGGCCGGATCGGCGCGATCCTCACCGACCGGCCCGACCTGCTGGACCTGCCGCTCACCACCGCCGCCGTGGCGCTGGTGGTGCTGGGGCTGGCGTTCAAGGTGGCGGCGGTGCCGTTCCACGCCTGGGCGCCGACCACCTACGACGGCGCGCCGCTGCCGGTGGCGGCGTACCTGTCCACCGCCTCGAAGCTGGGTGGCGTGGTGGCCCTGCTCGCCGTCGTGCAGTACGCGCTGCCGGCCGACGTGACCGGCCCGGTGCTCGCCCTGCTCGCGGTGCTGACGATGACCGTCGGCAACCTGGTGGCGCTGCGCCAGCGGCGTACGGTCCGGCTGCTCGCCTGGTCCTCGGTCGCCCAGGCCGGCTACATCCTCGCCCCGCTCGGCGCGCTGGCGCTGGCCGCCGGGCGCACCGCCGACGCCCGCACCGCCGCGTACGCGGCCGCCGTCGCGTACGCCGTCTTCTTCGTGGTGCTGGAGCTGGCGGCCTTCGCGGCCGTGGTGGCGCTGCGCCCGGCGGGCGCGGACGGCGGCACCCTCGACGACCTGCGCGGGGCGGCCCGGCGGCACCCGTGGCGGGCGGCGGCGCTCGGACTGGCGCTGGTCGGGCTCGCCGGCCTGCCGCCGGGCCTGGCCGGCCTCTTCGCCAAGGTGACCGTGGTCCGTTCGCTGCTGGACGGGGGCGCGGGCTGGCTCGCCGTGGTGGTGGCCGTGAACGCGGTGATCGGCCTCGCCTACTACCTGCGCCTCACCGCCACCCTGTGGGCCGCGCCGGCCTCCGGGGCGGATGCCCCGGCCCGCACGGCCGACGGCCCGGTCGCCGCGGCGGGGGCGGACGCCCGGCTGGTCGGGGCCGTCCCCGCAGGCGCTGACGCCTCCGCGGGGGCGCCCGTACGGGCCCGGACGGTCGGCGTGGTGCTGGCCGTGGCGACGGTGGCGGCGCTGGTGCTGGGCCTCGCCCCGCAGCTCGTGCTGGACGTCGCCGCCCGCTGACGCGGCGGTCCCGTAGGGGCGGCCTACCCGCCTTGCGGGGCGGTAGTCCCTGCGGGCACTCCGGACATCTCAGGCAACTCTCAGCCATGAGACGGATGGTTGGCGGGTACCGGGTTGTTGGACCGGTCAGCGGATCCCGCGCGATCCGTGCTGCACCGAAGGAGTGATCGTGCACCACAACCGTCTGAAGACCGCCGCGCTGCTCGGCCTGCTCACGTCGCTGATCCTGGCGGTGGGCTACTGGTTCGGCGGCAGTGGCGGCCTGGTCATCGCCGTCGTCGTCTCGCTGCTCATGAACGGCGTCACCTACTTCTACTCCGACAAGCTCGCGCTGCGCTCGATGCGGGCGCAACCGGTCAGCGAGGCACAGTTCCCTGAGCTGTACCGGATGGTCCGCGAGCTGGCCACCGAGGCCGGGCAGCCCATGCCCCGCCTGTACGTGAGCCCGACGTCGCAACCCAACGCGTTCGCCACCGGACGGAACCCGCAGCACGCGGCCGTCTGCGTCACCCAGGGGATCACGGAGATCCTCGACTACCGCGAGCTGCGCGGCGTGATCGGGCACGAGCTGTCGCACGTCTACAACCGGGACATCCTCATCTCCAGCGTGGCGGCCGGTCTGGCCGGCATCATCACCATGCTGGCGAACATCGCCTGGTTCATCCCGCTGGGCGGTGGCGACGACGAGGACTCCCCGAACCCGGCCGTGCTGCTGCTCACCATCATCCTCGGCCCGATCGCGGCCACCGTGATCCAGTTGGCGATCAGCCGCAGCCGGGAGTTCCAGGCGGACGCCTCCGGCGCCCAGCTCACCCGGGACCCGCTGGCCCTGGCGAGCGCCCTGCGGAAGATCCACATGGGTGCCCAGCGCCGGCCGCTGCCGGCCCAGGGGCAGCTCACCAGCACCGCCCACCTGATGATCGCCAACCCGTTCAAGGGCGGCGCCGTAGCGGCGCTCTTCTCCACCCACCCCAAGATGGAGGAGCGGGTCGCCCGGCTGGAGCGGATGGCCGCCAACAGCGGCCCCGTGCAGTTCCAGCGCTGAGGCGCTGATCACCTTTCCGCCCGTGTCCGGTCCGCCGGACACGGGCGGAAAGGCGTGTGAGCGCGTTAACCGTTCCTCTCGCGCCGTCGGCGGCGTTAGGGTCGAAAGGTTCCCCACTCGTTACATCCCCTGGAGGTCGACCGTGGCCGCACTGCGCCAGTACCTGGGCGTCTGGCGGATCCCCGGAGCGCCGATGCTGCTGCTCACCGGCATCCTCGGCAGGCTCGGGATCGGCATGACGCCGCTGGCGCTGCTGCTGGTCGTCGAGCAGGTCACCGGCCGCTACTCACTGGCCGCTGTCGCCGGGGCCATCTACGCCCTCTCCGGCGCCGCGCTCAGCCCCGTGGCGGGCCGGATCGCCGACCGGATCGGCCCCACCCCGGTGCTCGTCGGCACCGCCGTCGCCCACCCGTTCGCCCTGCTCGGCCTGCTCTGGTCCGCCCGCTCCGACGCCGGCAGCCTGGCGCTGGTCTTCGTGGCCTCCGGCGTCGCCGGGGCCACCTACCCGCCGCTGACCGCCGCGATCCGCGGCGCCTGGAACGACCTGACCTCGCCGGCGTCCGGCCGGTGGCACCTGCGTAACACCGCCCTCGCCGCCGAGACCACGCTCTTCGAGATCGTCTTCGTGCTCGGCCCGCTGCTGGTCGCCGGCTTCATCCTGTTCGCCGACGCCGGGGCCGCCCTGATCGGCGCCGCCGTGGTGACCCTGGTGGGCACGATGGCGGTGGCCCTCGGCCGCGTGATGCGCGGCTGGCAGCCGCACCCGCGCGAGCACCGCACCACGGGGCTCGGCCCGCTGCGGGTGTCCGGCTTCCCGGCGCTGCTGCTCTGCGTGGCCACCCTCGGCATCGCCTTCGGCGCGGCCGGCGTGACCGTGCCAGCGTTCGCCTCCGCCTACACGTCCGACGACCCCGACAGCCTCGCCGGGGTGCTGCTGGCCGTCTGGGGCGTCGGCAGCGCCGTGGGTGGCTTCTGGTTCGGTGTCCGCAAGCCCGCCCGGAACATGACCCGGCAGTTCTCGCTGCTGCTCGGCGCGGTGGCGGCCAGCTTTGCCGTCTTCGCGGTGATGTCCACCCCGGTGGCGCTGGGCACCGCCCTGGTGATCGGGGGCGCCACGATCGCGCCCGCGCTCACCCTGGAGAACACCCTGGTCGGCCGGGTCGCGCCCACCAGCATGCTGAACGAGGCGTACACCTGGGTGGTGACCATGTCGGTGGGTGCCAGCGCCGCCGGCGGCGCGGTGGCCGGCCTGATCGTCGACCACGGCGGCGGGGTGCCCTGGGCGTTCGTCTTCGCCGGGGCGGCGGTCGCCGTCGGGGCCGGGGTCGCGGCCCTGCCCGCCGGGCCCATCGCCCGCGCGGAGGCCACGGCGGTACGCAGCGAGGAGTTGCTGCCCGCCTGACGTTCCGGCCGGGCTCCCGGGATTTCCGTCGCGTTGGAGGGGTACCACCCGGGCATGTTCGTCTTCTTCTCGAACCGGGTGGGCTGCCTCGGATCCCTGTTGATCAGCGCGATCCTGACGGTCGTGCTGCTGCTCGTCTTCTCCCGCTGAACCGGCGCGGTCCTCTCGACCCGGGTTGTCAGGAGCGGCCGGCCGCCGCCCGGTCGGTCCCGCCGAGGCAGGACCGACCGGACGCGTGTCAGCGGTAGTTGGTGAACTGGAGGGCGACGCCGAAGTCCTCGCCCTTGAGCAGCGCGATGACGGCCTGGAGGTCGTCCCTCTTCTTGCCGGTGACGCGCAGCTGGTCGCCCTGGATCTGGGCCTGGACGCCCTTCGGGCCCTCGTCGCGGATCTTCTTGCTGATGGCCTTCGCCTTGTCCGAGTCGATGCCCTGGATCACCTTGCAGTCGATCTTGAAGATCTTGCCCGACGAGCGGGGGTCGCCGGCGTCCAGCGACTTCAGCGAGATGTTCCGCTTGATCACCTTCTCCTTGAAGACCTCCAGCGCCGCCCGCACCCGCTCCTCGGTCTCCGCCTGGAGGCTGATGGCCTCCTCACCCGACCAGGAGATCTCGGCGCCGGTGCCCCGGAAGTCGAACCGCGTCGCGAGCTCCTTCTCCGCCTGGCGGAGAGCGTTGTCGACCTCCTGGCGGTCGACCTTGCTCACGATGTCGAACGACGGGTTCGCTGCCATGCTCATGCTCCTGCTGTCCGGCGGTCTGTGGTCCTTCGTCCCCCGCTGACCAGCGGTACGACCCCCTGACGGTACCCGGTTGCGCCGGTGCCGGGGGGAGCCGCTATCCTTGCTTCCGCTGCCGCGTTACGGCGCGGTGGGGTGCCCTGGCGGGTTGCCCGAGCGGCCAATGGGAGCGGACTGTAAATCCGTCGCGAAAGCTACAGAGGTTCGAATCCTCTACCCGCCACCAGGAGCACCAACGGCCCCTGACCAGCAGGAATGCTGATCGGGGGCCGTTGTCGTTCGTCCGGCGGAGTCCGGCTGCGTCCAGCCGTCGACGACTGGTCATGGGCGGATCGATCTTCCTCTGAGCGCTCCTCTGGGGCTGCGCCTGTTGGTGTTGGCGGCGCTTGCCGGTCACCACACTGGACAACGCCGCCGCCAGACGCGGCGACCTGACGTTCAATGCAACGGTTCCGGGGCGTCCTCCGTCGCGGCGGCATGCGATCCTCTTCGCGGCTGATAAACGCTACCCGTCAATCTGGGAGACCACGTGCGTAACGCTCCGCGCGCTCGTCAGCGTGCCATGGCGCTGATCATGGCCTCGACACTTGGCTGCGGAACGATCGTGGGGCTCACCGCGGCCCCGGCCACCGCGGCCGCGGGCGCACCCACTGACCTCAAGACCGCCGGCCAGTCGTGCGCCACCGCCGCACCGGGGCCGTACCTGAGCCCGGCCAGGCTCAACGACGCTCAGGCCGTCGTGCTGCGGGGCACCTTCGACCGTACGGGTGCGGGTCCCCATCTCGAGGCCGACTTCCAGGTGTGGGACGTGGCCGACCCGGAGCATCCGCAGCAGTGGCTCCGCACCGTCGGCGAGCAGGGCGAGGTCTACGTCCAGCTCGAAGACGCGGCGAAGCAGCTCGACGGCGTCACGTACGCCTGGCGGGTGCGGGTCCTCGATGGCGCGGCAGCGTCGGCGTGGAGCGACACGTGCCATTTCACCGTCGACCGCAGCGGTGGCCCGGCACCGACCGTCACCTCTGCCGAATATCCCGCAGGCAGCTGGGACGACGCCAGCGGCGCGATCGGCGTCCCCGGCGTGTTCGCGCTGGCCCCGGTCTCCGCCGACACCGTCAGCTACCTTTACCGGTTCGGCTCGGCCGAGCTCGCGGAAGACCCCGTGGAGAGCACGGTGAACGCCGAAGGGCTCGGCGGTCCGGCGACCGTCCGCTGGAGCCCGCGAGCTGCCGGCCACCACTCGCTCATCGTCTACGCCATCGACCGGGCTGGCAACCGGTCAAAGCCGGCCCACTACGAGTTCTACGTCAAGGAGACCCGACCGTCGGTCTTCTCCGCCGCGTACCAGGACTTGGCTCCGGACCTCGACTACAACGTCGGCGTGCCCGGCGCGTTTGAGTTCACCGCCGCCAGGCTCGTTGGCACAGCGTCGTTCGCATGGCGGATCGACGAGGGCGGACCATCGGGAACCGTGCCGGCGGACGCCACCGGAAAGGCGACGGTCATGATCGCTCCGACGCGCGGCGGCTGGCAGACCCTCTACGTGCACAGCGTCGCGCACGACGGCACGGCGCACGCGGACCGCGCCTACCGGTTCATCGTCGACAACGGCCCGACGCTCACCGGGGACACGCGCGGCGACGTGGTCATCGGGTCGTCGCTCGCCTTCCGCCTCGCGCCCCGGATGCCGAACGTCGAGGCGTACGTCTACTGGGCGGAATACTCGAGCCTGGAGCAGCGGCCGATCGAGAAGATCACCGTTCCGGCCCGGCCGGACGGCACTGCCGACGTGACCTGGACGGCCACCGAGACCGGCGTCGCCGGCCTGCGGATCCAGAGCCGGAGCGCCGACGGCACCCTCTCCCATCCGCGCTGGCAACCGATCTCCGTGGACGGAGCGGCACCGACGGTGACCCGCACCGGCGGCACCGACCTGGGCACGCCGGCGACCTTCACGGCCCGCAGCGGGATGGCCGACGTGGTCGACTACGTGGCGACGCTCCACTACGACGAGGCCAGCAGCCAGGTCGTCAAGCCGGCCGCCGACGGCACCGCCACCTTCAGCTTCACCCCGACCAGAAGTGGCTACAAGGCCGTCACCGTCATCGCCCGCAACGCCGCCGGCGTGCAGACGGAGTCGGACGGCGTGACCTGGACCGTGACGGACGGGCCCCGGGTCGCCTCGACCGACTTCCCGGCGACCGGCAGCGGTCACCTCGCCCCGGGCACCTTCAGCTTCACACCGCGCATGCCCGGCTCGACCTCGTACCAATGGTGGGTCAGCAACGGGTCTGCCGCGGGCAGCGGCACCGTTGCCGCCGAGGCCGATGGCAGCGCGACGGTGACCTGGACGCCGCCGGCCGCCGACAGGTACGTCCTGAGCGTCCGCAGCTTCACGGCCGACCGCACCGCCTCCATGGTCACCACGTACAGCTTCACCGTCGAGGGCCCGCTGACGGTGTCGAATCTCAAGGCGACGGGTGGTGTCGGCTCGGCCACGCTGTCCTGGACGCTGCCGTCGATCACGGATCTGGACCAGGTGATCGTGCGAAGTGCCACGGGCCCGACGGCGCCGTCGTCACCAACCGCCGGCACGGCGGTGTACGAGGGCACGGGCAACAGTGCCACGGCGACGGGGTTGGCGCCGGGTACGACGTACACGTTCGCGGTGTGGGTCAAGGACAGCAACGGCAAGCTGTCGGCCGCACCGAGTGTGACCCTGGTCGGCAGCACGACCACGATCGCGGTCAGCGCCACGTCGCTGGCGCACGGGTCGGCGGTGACGGTGTCGGGCGCGGCAGTCCGCGCGGACACCGGTGCGGGTATCGCGGACGCTCCGATGCGGCTCTACGGCAGGCGTAAGGGCACCAGCCAGTGGACGTTGATCACCACGTCGACCACTGACAGCTCAGGCGAGGCGAGCTACAGCCACAAGCCCTCGTGGGGGTTGGACTACAAGTGGCAGTACCGCGGCTCGACGACCCACCTGGGTTCGGAGAGCAGCCTCACGACGGTCTGGGTGAAGACCACCGTCACTGCCACGCTGTCGAAGACGTCCGTGCCCCTCGGCGGCTCGGTCACCCTGTCGGGCAGCGTGTCCCCGGCCCACCCAGGCAGGACGGTGCGCCTGGAGCGTTACGTGGACGGAAGCTGGTCCACGGTGAGCAGCACGGCGTTGTCGTGGACCGGCGGCTACTCGTTCACCATCCAGCCCTCCGCGAAGGGCACCCACCACTACCGGGTTCACATGCCGCCCGACCTCGACCACCTGGCCAGCTACAGCGACACCCGCAGCTTCGAGGTCCACTGACCCGACCTGCGTGGCCCCGCTGCTTCAACGAAGCAGCGGGGCAGGCCGACAGGTCCAGGCGTTGGCGCAAGTACCTCACCCGGTGCCGCCAGCGGTGGTGCTCGGCTGAAGCGGCGGATGTCGCGGGAACGGCTGCGACAGCGTCCGTCCCAATCCATAGGCGCTGGGCGTGTCGCTGAGTCGCCGGGCCATCCGGGGCCGAAGGCTCCGGTCCTGTGTTGACCCGCGTCGGTGCTCGGAGGTTGGTGTGACGGATTGGCGGACCCTGAGCGAGCAGGTGCGGTCGCGAGTGCTGGCTGCCAACGCTGGTACGGCGGTGGCATTCGCCGCTCTCACAGCAGAGCGGCTGATGCGGCTGGACCCGCAAGGGCTGCCGTTCACGCAGAGCCTGCGACCTTTGCTTGACCTGGTGTGGCGTGCTGCTGCCGGCGATCAGACTGCCTTCAAGCCGATTGCCGTTGCCCTCGGCGGGTTCTACATGAGCGAGTACTGCCACAACGACGGACAGACCGGTCCGGCTGACGCCGACGATGACCCGGCTGCCGCGATTCTCTTCGCGGCGGAGTGTTTCCTCCATGCGGAGCCAGTCTTCGCCGCACATGTCGCGGGTCGGGCCATCGACGCCGCCGATCACCGTGTGGAGCTGGCGTCCGAGGACTACACGGGTGATGAGGCCATCGACTTTGATCCCGATGCCGCGATAGATGCGGAAGTGCGGCAACAACTCGCCGATCTCGACGCCCTCGCGTCGTATGCCACGAAGCTTTCGCGTGCCCGTTTTGGTCTCCCTGCTGACGAGCATGAGCTTCTCCTGGATGCGCTGCGCGACATGGTCACCGCACCGACTCCCACGCCAAGCGCCAGCAAAGGCTGACACCATCCGTTGGGGGTTTGTCGCGTCGCCGATCTGCGGGCCGGTGTGCGGCTGTGGAGGCGAGCGGGGACATCCACGCCACGCATCGGGACATGGTCCGCCGGCGAGCCGGCGTTGTCTCGAGATATCCGCACGCCGAGCAAGAATGCCTGAGTGATCTTCAAGCTGGCGTTCGTATGTCTGGTGCTGATGGCGTTGGGCCTGGCGGCGGTCTTCGCTCTGTGGTACCTGACGAATTGGCTGTGGTGGTCGGTGAAACGCGCGGCTGTAGCTGTACCGAGCTGGGCGAGGTCACTGACGGTCGAGCCACCGCCGGGACCGGCGTTCAACGACTCGCGGGACGTCTGGCCTCTGCCACCGGAGGTCGGAGGAAGCGACGCGAAGCCCAACTGTCCGGAGTTCTTCCGATGAGGGAGCTGAAGGTCCTCCGCGGACGATCGACAAGGCGTGAGGTGCTTCCCTCGCTTCTTGCGGGAGTCGCCCTGGGGATGGCGGCGTTCGCTGCCGACCTCGTGCCGGAAGCTGTGGGCAGGTTCCTCGTGCCAGCCTTCAGTTCGGGGTTCGCCTGGGGCGTGGTGGCCCTCGCCGTGAGCTACCACGCCCTGGCCTTGAGGCCAGCTCTCGTTGTTGGGGTCGGCACACTCGTCCTGGCGACCCTGACCTACTACGGCCTCGTTGGCTCGCTCAGCCGGCAGTGGCTCAGCGATTCGGGGCCAGCGCTGCCACCGGAGGGGCTCGGTTCCGTCACGCGTGCGTCGGCCTTCTGGTTGGTCGGCGCGTTGTTCGGCGGACTGGGGCTCGGTCTGCTCGCGCACGTCGTCAGGACGGGCACGGTACGCAACGCCAGTGTTGCTCTGGGCATTGCGTTCGGACTGCTCACCGGGGAGGCTATCTATGCCATCTTCCACGTCGTCTTCATCTGGGTCGGGCCTGTGGGCTCCTTGGTCTGGGCCAGGCTTGGAGCGGCGGCGGTGCAACTTCTCCTTGCCGCAGCAGTTGCGTTCTTGCTCCGCCGGCCGCCGGTCTCACTACGGATCTTCCTGGTGAGCGCCACGGTGTCGACGGCGGCGAGCGCCGCGAGTTGGCGTCTCGTCGAGTCGGTCCGGATGACGCTGTAGCGCGCGATCGGCTCGGATCCTCTACCCGTCGAGCAGTGCCAGCGGCCCCCGCCAGCGGGAATGAGGTTGGACTCGGTCTCGGCCGCGTACGCCTCGGCGGAGCTGTCGTAGTCGTTGGCCAAGGCCTGGCCGGCCGGCCCGGAGTGCGCTCGGGGTCAGGAGACATGCGGCCGATCCCGGCAGGTTACGGGGTCCCGTAGGGTCGGTCGCCGGCCATGGCACCGCTCGCCGCCGCTCGGCTACCGGAACTCGTGCACAACCTCGATCGTGCCGACGAGGTGGGCGTTGAACTCGTCGAGCTCCTCGGCTGGCACCCATAGCTCCAGGATCGTGTCGCCACCGGCCTGCCGTACGGGGTAGCGGCTGAGGAAGTCAGTCTCGACGTGGAAGCGGGTCACGTATCCCACGCCGGAGGCGGGCACGTTCCAGTCGCGGGCGATCATGATCGCGTAGTCCTCGTTGAGGACCGGATAGAAGATCGGCTGGTCCGGCAGGCGCGGTGGCCACTTCCGCCATCCCGATTCGCGAACGAGGTCGAGTTCTTCCGGTCCGGTCGGGCGCCACAGCACCGTCGTTCCGCCACCGCTGCCCATCTCGACCTCACCGCTCGCTGTCATGGTGGCTCCGGACAGTACCGGCGGGCCACCGAGGAACACCACCGCATTCGCGGGGGGGGGGGGGGGGGGGGGGGGGGGGGCTCACGACGGCGCCACCGGGGCGGCCTGCGGCGATGCCCGCGACGCGATCGACAGCACCGTGCACACCGGCTCCCGCGGCCAGGCCGGGCGGCCGGTGCCTGTCCCGTCCGCGCACGAGGTCTGTCGGGCCGCCGGCAGAAGCTGTGGCATGCTGGCGCAGAACGAGTATGGTGGTCGATGTCCGGTCAAGTTTCCCTCGGCGGGGGGTCGCCGACGGTGGTGGTGGGTACGTCTGGACTCCCGGGCCTTCCCCCAATTGCGTGGAAGGTCGCAATCCGCAATGTGCGAAGTGCACGGTGGCCGCTCAGCCCCGTGATCAGGGCTCGGTCGGGGCGGCCCGGTGGCCGAACGGCGCAACGTCGTCGACGCTCGGTCCGGCGGTACGCGCACCGCTTTTCTGGGTACCTGCCTTGTGGCACGATCGTGGAACCTCCACCATCCCCGTGAGACTTCCCCCGACAGGAGCAAACATGTCTGGTCGAAGGCTGGGCCGGCTGCTTGGCTCGCTTTTCGCACTCGCCGCCCTCGCGAGCGGCGTGATGATTGGTGACTTCCAGACCGCCGACATCATCTGGAACATGCCCGCACCTCGCTGAGCAACCACCGCTCGATGACGTGAGACCGGCGGGCCGGTAAGGGGGCACGGGATGGCGGGTCGTGGCCCCACCGGCCCCCGCTCGACTGAATACGCGTGGCTGATCACCGGGCCGTTGGCCCTGATCGCCATCGTCTGCACGACGGCGGTCGGCCTCGTGGCACCGCAGCCGTTCGGCGGGTGGTCGCTCGCGCTGCCACTCCTCGTGGCCATGGTGGCCGCCGGGCTTCCGGTGCTGAACTTCACCGTCCGGCGGCAGTCCCTCGGCGTGACTCTGACCGAGATCCCGCTGGTCCTCGCGTTCTACCTCGTCGAACCGCTGACGGTCGTCGTGATCTACACGGTCGCGTCGGCGGCGACCCACCTGCGGCACCGGTTCGGCGCGACGAAGTTCTGGTTCAACGTGGGCCGGGCGGCCGCGGGTTCGTCGCTGGCCGTCCTCGTGCTCGAGGCGTTGCCGCCCGTCGAGGGCGTCGGCCCGGCAACCTGGCTCAAGCTGTCCCTCGCGGCCAGCATGGTCAACCTGTTGAGCCTCGCCTCGGTCGCCGGCGTGCACACGCTGTTGCAGGGCTGGCAGGCGGGTCGGGGCACGCTCCGGCAGTCGCCGCCCGCGCTCCTGGCCGCGATGATCAACATTGCCAGCGGCATGATCGTCGTCATCCTCATCGCGGCCACCTGGTGGTCGCTGCTGCTGCTCGGGGCCCTCCTCGTCGCGCTGGCCCTCGTCTACCGGGCGTACGCGCAGTTCTTCCGGCAGCACCGCACCCTCACCGACATGTACGAGCTGAGCCGCGCGGTCAGCGAGAGCGGCGAGTACGGCACCCTGCCCGACGCCCTCCTGGGCCGCGTGCGCGCGCTGATGCAGGCGGAGTACGCGACGCTCTGGCTACCCGCTCAGGGCAGGCACCCCGAGGTGCTGCTGACCGCCCGCAACGACGCCCCCGGTCTGCTCGACTTCGCCAAGACCCCGGTCGTCCTGCGGGAGCGGGCCCGGGACGCGGGCCGCACCGTGGCCGTCGGCCGGGGGCTCACGACCGACGGCGACCTGCGCGCCCCGCTGTCGGCGCACCGGGTCAAGGACGTCATCGTCCTTCCCCTGCGCTCCGGTCAGGCCGTCATCGGGACGCTGGAGGTGGCCAACCGGCTGGGGGACAGCAACTACTTCGTCCGCACCGACGTGCCGCTCTTCGAGACGGTGGCGGCGCACGCGGCGGTGGCACTGGAGAATTCGCGGCTGGTCGACCGGCTCCGGCACGACGCCAGCCACGACACGCTCACCCGGCTGCCCAACCGGCGGCGGATCACGGGCGCGCTGGAGGAGGCCGTCAAGATCCGGGCACCCGGCGAGGTCGTGGCCCTGCTGCTGTTCGACGTCGACCGGCTGCGCCAGGTCAACGAGTCGCTCGGGCACGCCGCCGGCGACAAGGTCCTGGTGGAGGTCGCCAACCGGCTGCGTGCCTGCGTACCCTCGTCGGCCCTGGTCGGACGGGCCGGCGGGGACGAGTTCCTGGTCACGCTGCGGCTGGAGAGCGCGGAGGCGGCGGTGGAGTTGGCCGCGCAGCTGCGCGAGCAGATCCGCGACGAGATGGTCTTCGACGCGCTCACCCTCGACGTGGACACGGCCGTCGGTGTCGCCGTGCATCCCGACCACGGCAGCGACGCGGCGTCCCTCCTGCAACGGGTGGACCTGGCGGCGACGGCGGCCAAGTCCGTGCCGGGCAGCGTGCAGCTGTTCAGCCCGGCGCTGGAGTCGCGGTCGCTGCGGCGGCTCGGCCTCGCCGGCGACCTGCGGCGGGCCCTGGACGACGGCGAGCTGGAGGTCTACTTCCAGCCCAAGGTGACGCTGCGCGACCGTCGGCTGGTCGGCGTGGAGTGCCTCGCCCGCTGGGAGCACCCGGCGCACGGCACGGTCGCGCCGGAGGACTTCGTGGCGGTGGCCGAGCACACCGGCCAGCTCGGCCGGTTCACCGAGCTCGTGCTCCGGGAGGGGCTGCGGCGCAGCCGGGACTGGACGCACGCCGGCCAGCCGCTCGCCGTCGCGGTCAACCTCTCCGCCCGTACGCTCACCGACCAGCACTTCCCGGCCCGCGTCAAGGAGCTGCTCGACGAGTACGGCGTGCCGCCGCAGCTGCTCACGCTGGAGATCAAGGAGGCCGGGGTGCTGGACGGCACCGACCGGCCCATCCCGACCCTGCGGCGGCTGCGGGACCTCGGCGTACGGCTGTCGGTGGACGACTTCGGCACCGGCGACTCGTCCCTGGCCCACCTGCGCCGGCTGCCGGTGCACGAGGTGAAGGTCGACCGCTCGTTCGTGCAGGGCATGGCGACGGACCCGGGCGACCTGGCGATCGTCAACGCGGTGGTCACGCTATCCCAGCAGTTCGGCCTGGCCGTGGTCGCCGAGGGCGTGGAGAGCGAGCTGACGCTGGAACTGCTCCAGGACATCGGCTGCGAGATCGGCCAGGGATTCCTGTTCAGCCGCCCGCTGCCGTACGAGCGGCTGGAGGCCTGGTTCGGCGCCCAGGTGGACCCGGAGACGATCTCACCGGGGGAGCTGCCCCGGCTGCGGGCCGTGCCCTGATCTGCGGAAACGCCCTGGTAGGGGATCCGATTTCATCTCCGCCGCGCGGCCGTGTAATGTATCCCCTGCGCGTCACCCCCCGGGGAGATCGCGCAGGCCCCCTTAGCTCAGTCGGCAGAGCGTCTCCATGGTAAGGAGAAGGTCTACGGTTCGATTCCGTAAGGGGGCTCAGAGGGTCCGGCTGGACCCGCCACGGCGGTGTAGCTCAGATGGCAGAGCAAGCGGCTCATAATCGCTGTGTCGCCGGTTCAAGTCCGGCCACCGCTACTCTCGTCCACCGGGCCAGCTCCCGGCGGTCGGTGGGATGGGCGCCACAGGCGCCCACTTTGCATGTCCGCGCCGTCAGCGCGTAGGCTGATGCGCCGTAGTTGTTACCCGTAGCGAGGAAGGCACTCCGCCGTGGCGAAGGCGACCGATGTCCGGCCGAAGATCACTTTGGCGTGTGTGGAGTGCAAGGAGCGCAACTACATCACGCGCAAGAACCGTCGTAACGACCCCGACCGCATCGAGCTGAAGAAGTTCTGCCCGCGGGACGGCAAGCACACGGTCCACCGCGAGACCCGCTGACCCACGGCCGGCTCCGCCGGCCCGGTCCTCAGGCACTTCCCGATCGCCGGTCCGTAGGGACGGCGCGGCTCTGGCCGCCGCCGACCGTACGGACCGGCGATCGGCGTATGCGTGTAGGTTCGCGGGCATGTCCCTGGACCCGTCCTTCGTCGGCCGGACGTATCCGCCGACCGCCCCCTACCAGGTGGGCAGAGAAAAGATCCGCGAGTTCGCCACGGCGATCGGCGCCGCCGATCCGGCCCACCACGACCCGGCGGCCGCCCGTGCGCTGGGCCACCCGGACGTGGTCGCCCCGCCGACCTTCCCCATCGTGTTGACCCTGGCGGCCAACCAGCAGATCATCGACGACCCGGATCTCGGCGTCGACTACAGCCGTGTCGTCCACGGCGACCAGCGCTTCGCCTACACCCGTCCCGTGGTGGCGGGCGACGAGCTGGTCTGCGTCAGCGTCATCGACGACGTCAGCAGCCGTGGCGGGCACGGCTTCCTGACCACCCGCACCGAGGTCGCCACCGCGGCCGGTGAGCCGGTGGTCACGGTCTGGTCGAAGCTCGTCGTACGTGGGGAGGGCTGAGATGGAGCTGCCAACCAGGACGTTCCGGGTGACGCGCGCGGACCTGGTCCGCTACGCCGGCGCCTCCGGGGACTTCAACCCGATCCACTGGAGCGACCGGACCGCGACGAAGGTGGGTCTGCCGGGGGTGATCGCCCACGGCATGTTCACCATGGCGCTGGTGGGCCGCGCGGTGGCGGAGTGGGCCGGGGCGCCCGACGCGATCGTCGACTACAACGTGCGTTTCACCCGGCCGGTGGTCGTCCCCGACGACGACGAGGGCACCGAGATCGAGGTCTCGGCAAAGGTCCGGGAGGTCACCGAGGACGGCCTGACCAGGCTCGACGTGACCGCCGTGTGCGGTGGCGAGAAGGTGCTGTCGCAGGCGCGGGCGACCGTCCGGACGGCCCGCTGACCAGGCTCCCGACGCGCGAGGGGCAGACCGGTTGGGAAAGTCGTGCCGCTACCCGTACACTGGTCCGCCGTGGGGCAAGTAACCCCTGCACGGTCGTGCGTGACCGGGTGGGGAGAGCATTGCCGCACAGGGGTGTAGCTCAATTGGCAGAGCAGCGGTCTCCAAAACCGCAGGCTGCAGGTTCAAGTCCTGTCACCCCTGCGCCTCAGGCCTGACCGTTCCCGTGGGTCGCGCCGCCGTTTGGCGGCGTCCGGCCCGTGGTGGTGGCATCGGCGGGGTGGCTCCGAGGCATTCGGGCCCTCCCGGCTGATCCGCCGGCCGCGGCCCGTCGCGGGACGGTTGGTCCGGCCGGCGTGACCAAGCGCCGCGCACGCCCGACAGCGTGCGACCCCGACATCCCGCGACGGAGGGCGAAGTGGCCGACAAGAAGCGGCGCGGCGAGGACGCCGGCGACGACCGTCTGCACGACGAGGTCGTCGACGACGTGGCCGACGACGACGCCACCGACGCGGAGGAGCCGGTTTCCCGCGGCGGCACCGTGACGCGGTCGCGGGCGAAGGCGGATTCGGCGGACAGCAAGCCGAAGACCAAGGCGGAAACCGACCGGGTCGGTCTGTTCGGCCGCATCGCCCGATTCATCCGCGAGGTCGTGGCGGAACTGCGTAAGGTCATCTGGCCGACCCGCAAGGAGCTGCTGACCTACACGGCCGTGGTGGTCGCCTTCGTCGCGGTGATGCTGACGATCGTGGCCGGCCTTGACTTCGCCTTCGCGAAGGGCGTGCTGTGGGTCTTCGGCAACCCCAGCTGACCGGCCGACTGAGCCGATAGTGACGGAAGTGAGCGAGCGTGCCTGAGTACGACGAGACCGCCGAGACCACGGACGAGCAGTCCACGGTGGCGACGGCGGCTGGTGACGAGTCGGTCGAGGCCGCCAGCGAGCCGGAGTTCCCCACCACCGAGCCCGCGCCGGACGAGGACTACGACCCGGTCGCCGAGCTGCGGCAGAAGCTGCGCTACGCGCCGGGCGACTGGTACGTGGTGCACTCGTACGCCGGCTACGAGAACAAGGTCAAGACCAACCTCGAGACCCGGATCACGAGCCTCGACATGGAGGACTACATCTACCAGGTCGAGGTGCCGACCCGGGAAGAGGTGGAGGTCAAGAACGGGAAGCGGTCGCAGATCCAGGCCAAGGTCTTCCCGGGCTACATCCTCGTCCGGATGGAGCTGACCGCCGAGTCCTACTCCTGCGTTCGCAACACGCCGGGCGTCACCGGCTTCGTGGGCGCCACGGACCGGGCCGACCGGCCGGCCCCGCTCTCCCTCGACGAGGTGCTGAAGTGGCTGGCGCCGGCGGTCGAGACCGAGCAGAAGAAGGCCAAGCCCGAGATCAAGGTCCTCGACTTCGAGGTCGGCGACTCGGTCACCGTCACCGACGGCGCCTTCGCCTCGCTGCCGGCGACGATCAGTGAGATCAACGCCGACCAGCAGAAGCTCAAGGTGCTGGTGTCGATCTTCGGCCGCGAGACGCCGGTGGAGCTGAACTTCAACCAGGTCGCCAAGATCTGACGTCCGGAGCGCCGGCGGTGGGCAGCGGCCCGCCGCCGGCGCACCCGTTCCGCCCTCCCGCCCGACCTCGGCGCAGGCGACGGCGGGACGCTGCGCTACTCTAGAACGTCGCCGCTGTCGCATCGCGCTGACCGTGCGCGCCCGCGGCCGGCACCTTTCCCAGTTTCAAGCCCCAGGAAGAGACATGCCTCCGAAGAAGAAGCTCGTCAAGACGTTCACGCTTCAGCTGCCGGCGGGCCAGGCCACTCCGGCGCCGCCGGTCGGCCCCGCGCTCGGCCAGCACGGCGTGAACATCATGGAGTTCTGCAAGTCCTACAACGCGCAGACCGAGTCCCAGCGGGGCGACATCGTCCCCGCCGAGATCAGCGTCTACGAGGACCGCAGCTTCACCTTCGTGCTGAAGACCCCGCCCGCCGCCCGGCTGCTGATCAAGGCCGCCGGTGTGCAGAAGGGCTCGGGCGTCCCGCACAAGGAGAAGGTCGGCTCGGTCAGCCGCGCCCAGCTGCGTGAGATCGCCGAGAAGAAGATGGCCGACCTCAACGCCAACGACATCGACCAGGCTGAGAAGATCATCGCCGGCACCGCCCGGTCGATGGGCCTCAACGTCACCGACTGACCTCGGTAACCACCAGATCCAGTTCGTGGGAGGGCGCGCGGACCCCGCGGCCCGCCATAGACCACAGGAGTACGCAGAAAATGCAGCGCAGCAAGAGCTACCGCAAGGCCGCCGAGGTCATCGACCGGTCGAAGCTCTACACCCCCGCCGAGGCCGTGAAGCTGGCCAAGGACACCACCACCGCCAAGTTCGACGCCACGGTCGAGGTCGCCATGCGCCTCGGCGTCGACCCCCGCAAGGCGGACCAGATGGTCCGTGGCGTGGTCAACCTGCCGCACGGCACCGGTAAGACCGCCCGCGTGATCGTCTTCGCCGCCGGCGCGAAGGCCGAGGAGGCCGTCGCCGCCGGTGCGGACGAGGTGGGCACCGACGAGTTGGTCGCCCGCATCCAGGGCGGTTGGCTCGACTTCGACGCGGCGATCGCCACGCCGGACCAGATGGCCAAGATCGGTCGGATCGCGCGGATCCTGGGCCCGCGCGGTCTCATGCCGAACCCGAAGACCGGCACGGTGACCATGGACGTCACCAAGGCCGTCTCGGACATCAAGGGCGGTAAGATCACCTTCCGGGTGGACAAGCACTCCAACCTGCACCTGATCATCGGCAAGGCCTCGTTCTCCGAGTCCCAGCTGATCGACAACTACGCGGCGGTCCTCGACGAGGTCCTGCGGGCCAAGCCGTCCGCCGCGAAGGGCAAGTACCTCAAGAAGGTCACCCTCACCACCACCATGGGCCCGGGCGTCCCGGTCGACCCCAACGTGGTGAAGAACCTGCAGGAGGCCTCGGCCGAGGGCTGATCCTCAAGCACCCGTGACGGGGCGTCGCCACATCGTGGCGGCGCCCCGTTCCGTGTCCGTTGTGGCATGCTCGGCCGGTGCGCCTGGAGAACGTCTGGCTGCGCTACCGGCGGCGGGGACCGTGGGTGCTGCGGGAAGCCGCGGTGCGGGTCGGCCCCGGTGAGGTCGTGGTCGTGCTCGGTCGCAACGGCGTGGGCAAGTCGACCCTGCTCCAGGTGGCGGCCGGGGTGCTGCGGCCGAGCCGGGGGCGGGTGACCGGTCGACCCCGGCAGGTCGGGTGGGTGCCGGAGCGCTTCCCGGCCGACCAGCCGTTCACCGTCGCGCACTACCTGACCGCCATGGGCCGGGTCGCCGGCCTCGACCCGGCCGCCACCGCCCACGCGGTCGACCACTGGACGTCCCGGCTGGGCCTGGCCGGGTTCCACCGCGTCCGGCTGCCGGAGCTGTCCAAGGGCACCGCCCAGAAGGTCGGCCTGGCCCAGGCGATGCTGCGTACGCCCGGCCTGCTGGTGCTCGACGAACCGTGGGAGGGCCTCGACGCCGCGACCCGGGACCTGGTCCCCGCGCTGATCGACGAGGTGGCCACGGCGGGCGGTTCGGTGCTGGTCAGCGACCACCGTGGCGAGATCGCCCGGCTGCCCGGCGCCCGCCGCTGGACGGTGGCGGACGGCACGGTCACCGAGGCCGCGCCGTCGGCGGACGCGCCGCTCGCTGTGGTCGAGGTCGCGGTCCCGGCCGCGCGGGTCGAGGGCACCGTCGCCCGGTTGCGCGCCGAGGGCCACCGGATCGTCGGCGTACGCCGGCCCGCCGCGCCCGCCCCCGACGGGCCGTTGCCGGGGGCCGTGGACGCCGTGGGGGCCCCGGAGGCCACGGGCGGGACCACCGGAGGGTCGTCGTGACCGCGCTGCTCCGGCTGCGGCTGGCGGGCTTCCTGCGTACGGGACGCGCGTTGGCCCCGGTGCTGGCCGGCCTGGTGGCGCTCGGCGTCCTCTACGGCGGCGGGCGGGCACAGCCGGGGGAGGCGTACGGCGTCTCGGCGGTGGTGCTCTTCCCGGTGCTCGCGTGGCAGACCAAGGTGCTGCTGGACGTCGAGCCGGACGTGCAGCGCCGGCTGGCCCAGGCACTCGTCGGGGTACGCCGGGAGCGGCTGGCGGGGCTGCTGGCGGCCGGCGTGGCCGGGCTCGGCACGGTGGCCGTCGCGCTGGTCTTCCCGTGGCTCGTCGGCGGGGTCGCCGGCCCGGTCGAGCCGGGCGACCGGTCGGTGCCGGTGGGCGTCGCCGTCGGGCTGTGGGCGCACCTGCTGGCCGTACCCGCGGCGGTGGCGCTCGGGGCGCTGGCCAGCCGCGCGTCGACGGGCAGCGCCGGCTACGGCGTCGCGGTGCTCGCGCTCGGCGGGGTCGGCGCGGTCGTGCTCGGCCTGGGCGGGTCCGTGGCGCCGTGGCTGGCGCCGCCGGTGATGGCGACCGCGCGGGCCGCCGCCGACGGGCTGGCCGCGTCGACCGTGGTGCTGCACACCGCCTGGGCGGCGGCCTGGAGCGCGGCGGCCGGCGCCGCCTACCTGTGGCGGCGGCGCTTCCGGCCCTGACGGTGCCGGCCCTGACGGTGCCGGCCCTGACGGTGCCGGCCCTGACGGTGCCGGCCCTGACGGTGCCGGCCCTGACCGTGCCGGCCCTGACACCGATGCCGGCCCTGACCGAGGCCGGCGCGTCCGGTTCGTGGGCGTGACCGGCGTGGGCCCGCCGCCGCTCGGGGAAGCCGGGGTGGCCGCTCCGGGGCGGGTCGGGTGACCAGGGCCACGTCGGGGGCGATTTGGTGGTCGTGGGGGTCCTCGCGTAACCTGGGCCGCGAAGTTCCACCCAGAGACCGCTGGTCACCGTGCCCCGGCACGGTCGAAGGTCCCGCGACTACGGGCGACCCGCGCAGGGCGGTAAGCGAAAATCGGTGCTGAGCATGGTCCGCCGACCGTGTCCTTGTGCCGGCCCTCGCCCCGTGCGCCCTGCGCCGGGGCTTTTCTCGTTGTCGTGGCGCCTGCGCCCCCGTCGAAAGCTCCGGCCGACGACGGTGACCGGCCTCGAGTAACGAGAGAGGAGGGACATGGCGGACAAGCCGATCCGGGCCGACAAGGCCACGGCCGTCGCTGAGCTGACCGAGAGCTTCCGCAACGCGGGTGCCACGGTGCTGACCGAGTACCGCGGTCTGACGGTTTCCCAGCTCACGCAGCTGCGGCGCTCGTTGGGTCAGGAGACCAGCTACACGGTCGCGAAGAACACGCTCGCGAAGCGTGCCGCGACTGACGCTGGCATTTCCGGCCTCGACGAGATGTTCACCGGTCCTACCGCGCTGACTTTCGTTTCGGGCGACGTCGTCGAGGCGGCGAAGGGGCTTCGCGACTTCGCGAAGGCCAACCCGAAGCTCGTCATCAAGGGCGGTGTCTTCGAGGGCAGGGCCATCACCGCGGCCGAGGTCACGAAGCTCGCCGACCTGGAGTCCCGCGAGGTGCTGCTGGCCAAGCTGGCCGGCGCGATGAAGGGCAACCTGAGCAAGGCCGCGGCCCTGTTCCAGGCCCCGCTGTCGAAGACCGCCCGCCTGGCGGCCGCCCTGCAGGACAAGCGCGAGAAGGAGGGCGCCGAGGCGGCCTGAGGCCCCGCGGCGCACCCAGTTCTTACCTAACAGATTCAGGAAAGGACGCCAGACATGGCGAAGCTCAGCACCGACGAGCTGCTCGACGCGTTCAAGGAGATGACGCTGATCGAGCTCTCCGAGTTCGTGAAGCAGTTCGAGGAGACCTTCGAGGTCACCGCCGCGGCTCCGGTCGCCGTCGCCGGCCCGGCCGGCCCGGCCGCCGCCGCCCCGGTCGAGGAGGAGAAGGACGAGTTCGACGTCATCCTCGAGGCCGACGGTGGCAAGAAGATCCAGGTCATCAAGGTCGTGCGCGAGCTGACCGGCCTGGGCCTCAAGGAGGCCAAGGACCTGGTCGAGGCCGCTCCGAAGGCCGTCCTGGAGAAGGCCAACAAGGAGACCGCCGAGAAGGCGAAGACCAAGCTCGAGGGCGAGGGCGCCAAGGTCACCCTCAAGTGACCTGACGCACCACCAGGCGCGCGTCCGGCTCGGGTGAGCCGGGGCACACGCGTCACGGCGGGCGGTGATCCGACACTGGATCGCCGCCCGCCGTCTTGGTGGATCCGGCGGCAGGCGCGGTGAGCAGGGCGTGGGCACTCCGAAGCGGTCGGTTGCCGCGCCCCGGCGGTAGCCCGTGGGTGGGAAAGAAGCAGCGACCCGGATGCCGGGCCTTGACGCGGCCCCGGGCTGACAGGCACGCTGACACAGCAAGACCTTCCGCGCTTGCAACGGCCACCACTTGGGTAATGGCAGCGGCGACACCGTCGGCTGCGACACCTGAGCGGCCCGGCAGGAACGTCGCGTTCCGAGCGGCCCGGTGAGACCCTGTTCGAGGGGTCCCGAGGCACGTTCCGCGACGACCTGCGGGGTGGGCTGGACAGCGGTTAGCCTCTCGGCTACACTGCTAGTTTGCGCTGCCTTCCGACTTGACCCCTGCTCGGAAATGTCCGTTTACGGATATTTCTGGTGGGGTCATTGGAGTGCACGCGTACCAGCCGTTATGCAGCACCGGTCCTCGGAAGGACGCATCTTGGCAGCTTCCCGCCCTGCGAAGACCAGTCGTACGTCGAGCGCATTCGCTCCCCGCCGAGTTTCATTCGGCAGGATCACCGAACACCTCGAGGTCCCCAACCTCCTCGCCATTCAGAACGAGTCCTTCGACTGGCTCGTCGGCAACGAGGCTTGGCAGGGCCGGTCGGCGGACGACCCGCACGCACGCTCGGGTCTCGCGGAGATCCTCGACGAGATCAGTCCCATTGAGGACTTCTCCGGCACCATGTCGCTCTCCTTCTCGGCTCCGCGCTTCGACGAGGTCAAGGCCTCGATCGAGGAGTGCAAGGAGAAGGACCTGACCTACTGCGCCCCGCTGTTCGTGACCGCGGAGTTCACCAACAACACCACCGGCGAGATCAAGAGCCAGACGGTGTTCATGGGTGACTTCCCGATGATGACGCCGAAGGGCACCTTCATCATCAACGGCACCGAGCGCGTCGTGGTCAGCCAGCTCGTCCGTTCGCCGGGCGTCTACTTCGACAAGCAGCCGGACAAGACCTCCGACCGCGACCTCACCAGCGTCAAGGTCATCCCCAGCCGGGGTGCCTGGCTCGAGTTCGACATCGACAAGCGCGACACGGTCGGCGTCCGCATCGACCGCAAGCGCCGGCAGGCCGTCACGGTCCTGCTCAAGGCCGTCGGTTGGTCGGCCGAGCGGATCCGCGAGCGGTTCGGCTGGTCCGAGCTGATGATGACCACGCTCGAGAAGGACCACATCGCCGGCGCGGACGAGGCGTTGCTCGACATCTACCGGAAGCTCCGCCCTGGCGAGCCGCCGACGCGCGAGAACGCCCAGACCCTGCTCGACAACCTCTTCTTCAACCCGAAGCGGTACGACGTCGCCAAGGTCGGTCGTTACAAGTTCAACAAGAAGCTCGAGCTGGAGGTGCCGATCACGACCGGCACCCTGACCGAGGACGACATCGTCGCCACCGTGGAGTACCTCTGCCGGCTGCACGCCGGTGAGGACGGCTACGAGGCCGACGACATCGACCACTTCGGCAACCGGCGCCTGCGTACCGTGGGCGAGCTGATCCAGAACCAGGTCCGGGTCGGTCTGTCCCGGATGGAGCGCGTCGTCCGCGAGCGGATGACGACCCAGGACGTCGAGGCGATCACGCCGCAGACCCTGATCAACATCCGTCCCGTGGTGGCGGCGATCAAGGAGTTCTTCGGCACGTCGCAGCTGTCCCAGTTCATGGACCAGACCAACCCGCTGGCGGGTCTGACCCACCGGCGCCGGCTGAGCGCGCTCGGCCCGGGTGGTCTGTCCCGGGAGCGGGCCGGCTTCGAGGTCCGCGACGTACACCCGTCCCACTACGGCCGGATGTGCCCGATCGAGACGCCCGAAGGCCCGAACATCGGTCTGATCGGCGCGCTGTCCACCTTCGCCCGGGTCAACCCGTTCGGCTTCATCGAGACGCCGTACCGGAAGGTCGTCGACGGTCGGGTCACCGACCAGATCGACTACCTGACCGCGGACGAGGAGGACCGGTTCGTCAAGGCGCAGGCGAACGCGCCGCTGAAGGCGGACGGCACGTTCGCCGAGGACCGCGTCCTGGTGCGTCGTAAGGGCGGCGAGACCGAGGACGTCGCGCCGTCGGCCGTGGACTACATGGACGTCTCGCCGCGGCAGATGACCTCGGTCGCGACCGCGATGATCCCGTTCCTCGAGCACGACGACGCCAACCGCGCGCTGATGGGCGCGAACATGCAGCGCCAGGCGGTGCCGCTGGTCAAGGCCGAGTCCCCGCTCGTCGGCACCGGCATGGAATACCGTGCCGCGGTCGACGCCGGTGACGTGGTCGTCGCCGAGGTCGGTGGCGTCATCGAGGACCTCTGCGCCGACTACATCACGATCCACCAGGACGACGGCCACCGCCGCACGTACCTGCTGCACAAGTTCCGCCGCTCCAACGCCGGCTCCTGCGTCAACCAGAAGCCGGTCGTCTTCGAGGGCGACCGCGTCGAGGCCGGCCAGGTCATCGCCGACGGTCCCTGCACCGACGAGGGCGAGATGGCGCTCGGGCGCAACCTGCTCGTGGCGTTCATGTGCTGGGAGGGCCACAACTACGAGGACGCGATCATCCTGTCGCAGCGCCTCGTGCAGCAGGACGTCCTCACCTCGATCCACATCGAGGAGCACGAGGTCGACGCGCGGGACACCAAGCTCGGCCCGGAGGAGATCACCCGCGACATCCCGAACGTCAGCGAGGAGATGCTCGCCGACCTCGACGAGCGAGGCATCATCCGGATCGGCGCCGAGGTCGTCCCCGGCGACATCCTGGTCGGCAAGGTCACGCCCAAGGGTGAGACCGAGCTGACCCCGGAGGAGCGGCTGCTCCGCGCGATCTTCGGTGAGAAGGCGCGCGAGGTCCGGGACACCTCGCTGAAGGTGCCGCACGGCGAGACCGGCACGGTCATCGGTGTGCGTACCTTCTCCCGCGAGGACGGCGACGAGCTGCCCCCGGGCGTCAACGAGCTGGTCCGGGTCTACGTCGCCCAGAAGCGGAAGATCCAGGACGGCGACAAGCTCGCCGGCCGGCACGGCAACAAGGGCGTCATCTCCAAGATCCTGCCGATCGAGGACATGCCGTTCCTGGAGGACGGCACCCCCGTCGACATCGTGCTCAACCCGCTGGGTGTGCCGTCCCGGATGAACATCGGCCAGGTGCTGGAGACGCACCTCGGCTGGGTGGCGAAGACGGGCTGGAGCGTCGACGGCGACGACGCCGAGTGGAAGCGCCAGCTGCGCTCCATCGAGGCGCACGAGTCCGAGCCGGACACCAACGTGGCCACGCCGGTCTTCGACGGTGCCCGCGAGGAGGAGATCTCCGGCCTGCTGTCGTCGACCCTGCCCAACCGGGACGGCAAGCAGCTGATCGGTTCCACCGGCAAGGCGCAGCTGTTCGACGGCCGCTCCGGCGAGCCGCTGCCGGACCCGATCGCGGTCGGCTACATCTACATCCTGAAGCTCAACCACCTGGTCGACGACAAGATCCACGCCCGGTCGACCGGTCCGTACTCGATGATCACGCAGCAGCCGCTGGGTGGTAAGGCGCAGTTCGGTGGCCAGCGCTTCGGCGAGATGGAGTGCTGGGCGATGCAGGCGTACGGCGCCGCCTACGCCCTGCAGGAGCTGTTGACGATCAAGTCCGACGACGTCCTCGGCCGGGTGAAGGTCTACGAGGCCATCGTCAAGGGCGAGAACATCCCGGAGCCGGGCATCCCGGAGTCGTTCAAGGTGCTGCTCAAGGAGCTCCAGTCGCTGTGCCTCAACGTCGAGGTGCTCTCCAGCGACGGTGTGGCCCTGGAGATGCGCGAGACCGACGACGAGGTGTTCCGCGCTGCGGAGGAGCTGGGCATCGACCTGTCCCGGCGCGAGCCGAGCTCGGTCGAAGAGGTCTGAGGTGGTGGTTCGGGGCAGGGTCACCCTGCCCCGGACCCCGCCGGTTAGCTAGCAGTACAGACGACGACATAGGGGACATAGTGCTCGACGTCAACTTCTTCGACGAGCTGCGCATCGGCCTCGCCACCGCTGACGACATCCGTCAGTGGTCGCACGGTGAGGTCAAGAAGCCTGAGACGATCAACTACCGCACCCTGAAGCCGGAAAAGGACGGGCTCTTCTGCGAGAAGATCTTCGGTCCGCAGCGGGACTGGGAGTGCTACTGCGGTAAGTACAAGCGGGTCCGGTTCAAGGGCATCATCTGCGAGCGCTGCGGCGTCGAGGTGACCCGGTCGAAGGTCCGCCGTGAGCGGATGGGGCACATCGAGCTCGCCGCTCCGGTGACCCACATCTGGTACTTCAAGGGCGTGCCGAGCCGGCTGGGCTACCTGCTGGACCTCGCCCCCAAGGACCTCGAAAAGATCATCTACTTCGCCTCGTACGTCGTGACGAGCGTGGACGCCGAGTCGCGTCACCGTGACCTCTCGACGATCGAGAACGAGATCCTGGCCGAGAAGCGGCAGGCCGAGAACAGCCGCGACTCGGAGATCGAGAAGCGGGCCACCAAGCTCGAGGCCGACCTGGCCGAGCTGGAGGCCGAGGGTGCCAAGGCGGACGTCCGGCGCAAGGTCAAGGAGGGCGGAGAGCGCGAGATGCGCCAGATCCGCGACCGGGCCCAGCGCGAGATCGACCGCCTCGACGAGGTGCTGGACACCTTCCGCAAGCTGGAGCCGAAGCAGCTCGTCACCGACGAGCTGCTCTACCGCGAGCTGCGCGACCGCTTCGGCGAGTACTTCACCGGCGGCATGGGCGCCGAGGCCATCAAGGCGCTGGTCCAGAACATGGACCTCGACGCCGAGGCCGAGAACCTGCGCGAGACCATCCGCTCCGGCAAGGGGCAGCGGAAGATCCGGGCGCTCAAGCGGCTCAAGGTCGTCGCGGCGTTCCTGAACACCCGCAACTCGCCGCTCGGCATGGTGCTCGACTGCGTGCCGGTCATCCCGCCGGACCTGCGCCCGATGGTGCAGCTCGACGGTGGCCGCTTCGCGACCTCCGACCTGAACGACCTGTACCGCCGAGTGATCAACCGGAACAACCGCCTCAAGCGGCTGATCGACCTCGGCGCGCCCGAGATCATCGTCAACAACGAGAAGCGGATGCTCCAGGAGGCCGTCGACGCGCTGTTCGACAACGGCCGCCGCGGCCGGCCGGTCACCGGGCCGGGCAACCGCCCGCTGAAGTCGCTCTCCGACATGCTCAAGGGCAAGCAGGGCCGGTTCCGGCAGAACCTGCTCGGCAAGCGCGTCGACTACTCCGGCCGTTCCGTCATCGTCGTCGGCCCGAAGCTCAAGCTGCACCAGTGCGGCCTGCCCAAGCAGATGGCGCTGGAGCTGTTCAAGCCGTTCGTGATGAAGCGGCTGGTCGACCTCAACCACGCGCAGAACATCAAGTCCGCCAAGCGGATGGTCGAGCGGCAGCGTCCGGTCGTGTGGGACGTGCTGGAAGAGGTCATCGGCGAGCACCCGGTGCTGCTGAACCGGGCGCCGACCCTGCACCGCCTGGGCATCCAGGCCTTCGAGCCGCAGCTCGTCGAGGGCAAGGCCATCCAGATCCACCCGCTGGTCTGCACCGCGTTCAACGCCGACTTCGACGGTGACCAGATGGCGGTGCACGTGCCGCTGTCCGCCGAGGCCCAGGCCGAGGCGCGGATCCTGATGCTGTCGTCGAACAACATCCTCAAGCCGGCCGACGGCAAGCCCGTCACCATGCCCACCCAGGACATGGTCATCGGCCTCTACCACCTCACCCACCTCACCGCGGGCGAGAAGGGCGAGGGCCGGGCGTTCAGCTCGGACGCCGAGGCGCGGATGGCGTACGACAACGGCGAGCTGCACCTCCAGGCCCCGGTGAAGATCCGCCTGCGGGGCGTGGTCGGGGTCGACAACGGTGCCGGCGCCGAGGCGTGGACCGCCCCGGAGGGCTGGGTCGAGGGCGAGCCGCTGACCGTGGAGACGACCCTCGGTCGGGTGCTGTTCAACGAGACGCTGCCGCAGGGCTACCGCTTCGTGAACTACGAGATCCGCAAGGGTCAGCTCTCCGCGATCGTCAACGACCTCGCCGAGCGCTTCCCCAAGGTGGCGCTGGCCGCCACCCTGGACGGGCTCAAGGAGGCCGGCTTCCACTGGGCCACCTGGTCCGGCGTGACGATCGGCATGGAGGATGTCATCGCCCCGCCGCGCAAGCGGGAGATCCTGGAGCGGTACGAGAAGGAAGCCGACCAGATCGACAAGCAGTACCAGCGCGGTCTGATGACCCCGGAGGAGCGTCGCGGCGAGCTCATCCAGATCTGGACCAAGGCGACCAACGAGGTCGCCAAGGAGATGGACACCGCCCTGCCGCAGGAGAACCCGCTGTGGAAGATGATCAACTCGGGCGCCCGCGGTAACCTCCTCCAGCTCCGGCAGATCGCGGCGATCCGTGGTCTGGTGGCCAACCCGAAGGGCGAGATCATCCCGCGGCCGATCAAGGCCAGCTACCGGGAGGGTCTGTCCGTGCTGGAGTACTTCATCTCCACGCACGGTGCCCGCAAGGGTCTCGCGGACACCGCCCTGCGTACCGCCGACTCGGGTTACCTGACCCGTCGTCTGGTGGACGTCTCGCAGGACGTCATCATCCGCGAGGAGGACTGCGGCACCGACCGCGCCATCCCGATGCAGATCGGCGAGCGGATCGACGGCAAGCTGGTCGTGCACGAGCACGCCGAGACCAGCGTGCACGCCCGGACGCTGGCCGACGACATCAAGGGGCCGGACGGCGTCGTCGTCGCCGAGCGGGGTCAGGACATCAACTCGATCCTGGTCGACAAGATCGTCGCCGCCGGGACGGAGACGGTCCGGGTGCGCAGCGTGCTCACCTGCGAGTCGAAGCTGGGCGTCTGCGGTGCGTGCTACGGCCGCTCGCTGCCGACCGGCAAGACCGTGGACGTCGGCGAGGCGGTCGGCATCATCGCCGCCCAGTCGATCGGTGAGCCGGGTACGCAGCTGACGATGCGTACCTTCCACACCGGTGGTGTCGCGGGTGAGGACATCACCCAGGGTCTGCCCCGTGTGCAGGAGATCTTCGAGGCCCGGGTCCCGAAGGGTAAGGCGCCCATCGCCGACACCCCGGGTCGGATCCGGATCGAGGACGGCGAGCGTTCGCGGAAGATCATCGTGGTGCCGGACGACGGCAGCGACGAGATCGTCTACGACAAGATCTCCAAGCGGGTCCGCCTGCGTACCCACGACGGCGGTCACGTCGCGGTCGGCGAGAAGCTGACCGAGGGCACCATCGACCCGCACGAGCTTCTGCGGATCATGGGTCCGCGGGCGGTCCAGGTCCACCTGACCAGTGAGGTCCAGGAGGTCTACCGCTCGCAGGGTGTGCTCATCCACGACAAGCACATCGAGATCATCATCCGCCAGATGCTCAAGCGGGTGACGGTCATCGACTCCGGCTCGACCGAGTTCCTGCCGGGCGTGCTGGTCGACCGGGCGCTGTTCGAGTCGGAGAACCGCCGACTCGTCTCCGAGGGCGGCGAGCCCGCCGCCGGCCGTCCGGTGCTGATGGGTATCACCAAGGCCTCGCTGGCCACCGACTCCTGGCTCTCGGCGGCCTCCTTCCAGGAGACCACCCGGGTGCTGACCGACGCGGCGATCAACTCGCGTAGCGACTCGCTCGTCGGCCTCAAGGAGAACGTGATCATCGGTAAGCTCATCCCGGCCGGTACGGGCATCAGCAAGTACCGCAACGTCCGGGTCGAGCCGACCGAGGAGGCGAAGGCCAAGGTCTACTCGATGACCGGCTACCCCGAGACCGACTACGGCTTCGGCCCGGCCAGCGGCCAGGCCGTTCCGCTGGACGACTTCGACTTCGGGTCGTACCGCTAGGCAGCATGATCGACGAGGCCCCCGGCACGCGCCGGGGGCCTCGTCGTGTCCGGGCCCGGGGTGGCCCGTGCGGGCGTCGCGGCGCGGCGGACCGGGGCATGATGGGGGCATGACGACCGCACCCGGGCAGGCGCCCGTCGCCCAGCCGGGGCCGCCCCGCCATCCGCTCGATCCGGACCCGGTCCGGGCCACGAAGGCGCGCGCGGTCTTCGCACTGGGCCTGATCGGCGCGTTGACCGGCCTGTTCATCGGCGGCATCGTGCCGGCCACGGTGGCGCTCCAGCTCGCGCGCCAGGCGCGCCGGGAGGCGTACGCCTCGGGGGGTTTCCTGACCGGCGCGGCCTGGCTGCGTCGGGGGGAGCGGCTGGCCTGGGCGGGCCTGGTGCTGGCCGCCGTCAGCGTGGTGGCCGCGGTGGTCCTCGGGGTGGTCCGGCTCGCCGACACGCCCTACGGGCAGGACTTCGCACCGAACGTGGACTAGCCCGACCGTCGGGGACGTGTCCGCGCCGGGCGCGGGCCGTCGGCCGGCGGCGGTAGCCTGGCCCGGGTGTCCGTCGCGCGGCGGTGGACGCCGACACGTCGACAGGAGGACCCGTGACGGAACCGGCGCGCCACCCCGGCGATCCCGTGGCGCCCCCCGCCGCGAATCCCGACGCCCCGCCCGGCGGGCAGTGGGCGCGGCCCGACACGGCCCAGAGCGGCCCGTCCGCGCCGGGCTACCCGCCGCCGGTGTCGCCCTGGGGTGCTCCGCCGGCTGCGGGGGAGCCGGGTCGGCTGTCCGTGTCGCCCTGGAGTGCCCCGCCGGCCGCGGGGGAGTCGGGT
The DNA here is from genome assembly GCF_059359355.1 of Micromonospora sp. ZG13. Classification (NCBI taxonomy): domain Bacteria; kingdom Bacillati; phylum Actinomycetota; class Actinomycetes; order Micromonosporales; family Micromonosporaceae; genus Micromonospora; species Micromonospora sp. ZG13. The sequence continues at coordinate 440,154 of NZ_JCADBQ010000001.1, read as the reverse complement.
CCGTCGCCGGTGTCGCCCTGGGGCGCGGGGGAGTCGGGCCCGCCGTCCGTGTCGCCCGGGAGCACCTCGGCCGCGGTTCCGTCGCCGGCTCCGGGCTGGGGCCCGGGCCCGGCCGCCCCGCCCCCGCCCCCGCGCGAGGCCGCCCGGCCGCCGAAGCGGGTCGACCCGGTCGCGGGTACGCCGTTCGGCGTGGTGCACCTGGACGTGCCGCCGGTCACCTCCGGCCTGGCCGTGGGTTCGCTGGTTGCCGGCATCGTGTCGACCCTGGTCTCGCTGCTGGTGATCTGCGTCGGCGCGGTCGGCGGCGTGGGCGGCGCGTGGGCGGCCGGCGCGTTCACGGTGCTGGGCGTCCTGGCCGGCGCGGGCGCCGTCGTGGCCGGCCTGCTGGGGATGCGGCAGATCCGGCGCCCCGCGCCCCCGCCGGCGGTCCGGTTCACCGGGCGGGGCCTGGCGGTGGCCGGGGTCTGCTGTGGCGGCGCGGGGCTGGTGCTCAGCCTGCTCGGCCTGGGGCTGGCGTTGCTGCTGGGGCTCGGGTGACGGCCGTGCCCGCCCGGGGGGCCTGACCACCGCCGAGACGGGGTCGACGGGCCGCTCCACGGGGAAGCCGGTACACTGGGATCCGTAGGTGCCCACCACGGGCGGGTAGGCGCGACGGACTGGATCGGGCGGGCGGTGGACGCTCCGCCAGCCGCTCCGTTTTGACCTGTGCGGTTGTGGTAGGTACTCTTTCCCCTTGTGCCCGGGCAAGCCCGGGCAACTCGTGCGTGCGCTGGATCCGGTGAGCCGGAGATCGCGTGGGAGCACGACAAAGCCACAGAACCGGCGCGCGGCCTGCCGTGTGCCAGTGCAAGACCCGGTCGACACGCGCGAGCGTCGGCACCGGGACCGTGAGCTGGGCGACACGCCCGACCGCGGGTGCCGGGCCATCGCGAGGTGGCCCTGGTCGGAATGTAGGAGAGTCGGCCATCAGGTCGGCTACGGCAGACGGTGCGGCCGCCACCAGGCGGTCGAAGGGAGCGGAGAAACCCGGTGCCCACGATCCAGCAGCTGGTCCGAAAGGGCCGCCAGGCGAAGACGAGTAAGACCAAGACCCCGGCGCTGAAGGGTTCCCCTCAGCGGCGCGGCGTGAAGATCGTCCGCGGTTCGCTGGACACCCAGGGCGTCCGCAACCGTAAGCAGGCGCGCAGCCGTTACGGCGCGAAGAAGGAGAAGAGCTGACATGCCGCGCAAGGGACCCGCTCCGCGGAAGCCGCTGGTCGCTGACCCGGTGTACAACTCGCCGTTGGTCACCCAGCTGGTGAACAAGATCCTCCTGCGCGGTAAGCGTCAGCTCGCTGAGCGCATCGTCTACGCCGCCCTCGAGGGCTGCCGTGAGAAGTCCGGCACCGACCCGGTCGTCACCCTCAAGCGGGCGATGGACAACGTCAAGCCGACCCTCGAGGTGCGCAGCCGCCGCGTCGGTGGCGCCACCTACCAGGTTCCGGTCGAGGTGCGCCCCGCCCGGGCGACCACCCTGGGCCTGCGCTGGCTGGTCACCTACTCCCGCGCCCGTCGCGAGAAGACGATGATCGAGCGCCTGATGAACGAGCTGCTGGACGCGAGCAACGGCCTCGGTGCCGCCGTCAAGCGGCGCGAGGACACGCACAAGATGGCCGAGTCCAACAAGGCCTTCGCGCACTACCGCTGGTAACACCCTGGTTCCGGCGCCCTCGGGCGCCGGAACCGCCACCAGTTGTGTCGAGACGACGATAAGTAGGGATTGAAGTGGCCGCCGCAGACGCGCTCGCCAACGTACGCAACATCGGCATCATGGCCCACATCGATGCCGGTAAGACCACCACCACCGAGCGGATCCTGTTCTACACCGGCATCACGTACAAGATCGGTGAGGTCCACGAGGGCGGTGCCGTCATGGACTGGATGGAGCAGGAGCAGGAGCGTGGTATCACCATCACCTCCGCTGCTACCAAGTGTGAGTGGAAGGGCCACACGATCCAGATCATCGACACGCCCGGCCACGTCGACTTCACGGTCGAGGTCGAGCGTTCGCTGCGGGTGCTGGACGGCGCGGTCGCGGTCTACGACGGTGTCGCCGGCGTGGAGCCGCAGACGGAGAACGTCTGGCGGCAGGCGGACAAGTACAACGTCCCCCGGATGTGCTTCGTCAACAAGCTCGACCGGACCGGTGCCGACTTCTTCCGCTGCGTGCAGATGATGATCGACCGGCTGAACGCCACCCCGCTGGTGCTCCAGATCCCGATCGGCGCCGAGTCCGACTTCATCGGCGTCGTCGACCTGGTCGAGATGCGCGCCCTCACCTGGCGCGGCGAGACCCAGAAGGGTGAGGACTACGCGGTCGAGGAGATCCCGGCCGACCTCGCCGACTCCGCCGCCGAGTGGCGCGAGAAGCTGGTGGAGACCCTGGCCGACGTCGACGACGCGGTGATGGAGAAGTACCTGGAGGGCGAGGAGATCTCCGTCGAGGAGATCAAGGCCGCCATCCGCCGGGCCACCATCGGCGGCAAGGCCAACCCGGTCCTCACCGGCACCGCCTTCAAGAACAAGGGCATCCAGCCGATGCTCGACGCGGTCGTCGCGTACCTGCCGTCGCCGCTGGACATCCCGGCGATCGAGGGTACGGCCACCGACGGCGAGACCCCGATGCAGCGCAAGCCGTCGAAGTCGGAGCCCTTCTCGGGCCTCGCCTTCAAGATCCAGACGGACAAGCACCTCGGCAAGCTCACCTACGTCCGGATCTACTCCGGCACGCTCGAGTCCGGCTCCCAGGTGGTCAACTCCACCAAGGACCGCAAGGAGCGGATCGGCAAGATCTACCAGATGCACGCCAACAAGCGGGAAGAGCGCAGCTCGGCCCAGGCTGGCGACATCATCGCGGTGCAGGGTCTGAAGCAGACCACCACCGGTGACACGCTGTGCGACCCGGCGAACCCGGTCATCCTGGAGTCGATGACCTTCCCGGAGCCGGTCATCGAGGTCGCCATCGAGCCGAAGACCAAGGCCGACCAGGAGAAGCTCAGCACCGCCATCCAGCGGCTGGCCGAGGAGGACCCGACCTTCCGCGTCAAGCTGGACGACCAGACCGGTCAGACGGTCATCTCCGGCATGGGCGAGCTGCACCTGGACATCCTGGTCGACCGGATGCGCCGCGAGTTCAACGTCGAGGCCAACATCGGCAAGCCGCAGGTGGCCTACCGCGAGACCATCCGCCGCAAGGTGGAGAAGGTCGAGTACACCCACAAGAAGCAGACCGGTGGTTCCGGCCAGTACGCCCGGGTGATCATCAGCCTGGAGCCGCTGCCGCTGGGCAACGACGCACCGACCTACGAGTTCGCCAACGCGGTGACCGGTGGCCGTATCCCCCGGGAGTTCATCCCGTCGGTGGACGCGGGCGCCCAGGACGCCATGCAGTACGGCATCCTCGCCGGCTTCCCCCTGGTGGGCGTCAAGCTCACCCTGGTGGACGGCCAGTACCACGAGGTCGACTCGTCGGAAATGGCGTTCAAGATCGCCGGCTCGATGGCGATGAAGGAGGCGGCCCGCAAGGCCGACCCCGCACTCCTCGAGCCGATGATGGCCGTTGAGGTCACCACTCCTGAGGAGAACATGGGTGACGTCATCGGCGACCTCAACTCCCGCCGCGGCATCATCCAGGCGATGGAGGAGCGCAGCGGCGCCCGCGTCGTCAAGGCTCTGGTGCCGTTGTCGGAGATGTTCGGCTACGTCGGCGACCTGCGGTCGAAGACCCAGGGCCGGGCTAGCTACAGCATGCAGTTCGACTCCTACGCCGAGGTTCCGTCCTCGGTCGCGAAGGAGATCATCGCCAAGGCGACGGGTGAGTGACCCTCACCTGACGTGATCGATGATCCGGGGCGGTCGCGGGAGGGTGCTCCCCGCCCGCGACCACCTCGGTCGGGATGCGTGAGACCGGGCCTGTAGGCTTCATCGCCGCAGAACCCACCAAAGCTCTCCGGCCGTCAGGCCGGAAAGGCTGTCGACAGAGTCCTAAGCGCCGACCGGCGCGCCGGGGCGAACGAACCAAGAAGTCCACAGGAGGACCCAGTGGCGAAGGCGAAGTTCGAGCGGACTAAGCCGCACGTCAACATCGGCACCATTGGTCACATCGACCACGGTAAGACGACGCTGACGGCGGCCATCACCAAGGTCCTGCACGACCAGTACCCGGACCTGAACCCGTACACGCCGTTCGACGAGATCGACAAGGCGCCGGAGGAGAAGGCCCGCGGCATCACGATCTCCATCGCGCACGTCGAGTACCAGACCGAGGCGCGGCACTACGCGCACGTCGACTGCCCCGGTCACGCCGACTACATCAAGAACATGATCACCGGTGCCGCGCAGATGGACGGCGCGATCCTGGTGGTTGCGGCGACCGACGGCCCGATGCCGCAGACCCGCGAGCACGTGCTGCTGGCCCGCCAGGTCGGCGTGCCGTACATCGTCGTGGCGCTCAACAAGAGCGACATGGTCGACGACGAGGAGCTCCTGGAGCTCGTCGAGCTCGAGGTCCGTGAGCTGCTGTCGAACCAGGACTACCCGGGCGACGACCTGCCGGTCGTGCGGGTCTCGGCGCTGAAGGCCCTCGAGGGTGACCCCGAGTGGACCGGCAAGCTGCTGGACCTGATGACCGCGGTCGACACCGCGATCCCGCAGCCGGAGCGCGAGACCGAGAAGCCGTTCCTCATGCCCATCGAGGACGTCTTCACGATCACCGGTCGTGGCACGGTCGTCACCGGCCGGGCCGAGCGTGGCGTGCTCAAGCCGAACGAGGAGGTGGAGATCGTCGGCATCCGCGAGAAGTCGATGAAGACCACCTGCACCGGCATCGAGATGTTCCGCAAGCTGCTCGACGAGGCCCGCGCGGGCGAGAACGTCGGTCTGCTGCTGCGTGGCATCAAGCGCGAGGACGTCGAGCGCGGCATGGTCGTCATCAAGCCGGGCACCACGACCCCGCACACGGAGTTCGAGGCGACGGTCTACATCCTCTCCAAGGAGGAGGGTGGCCGCCACACCCCGTTCTTCCAGAACTACCGTCCGCAGTTCTACTTCCGGACCACGGACGTCACCGGTGTCGTCACCCTCCCCGAGGGCACCGAGATGGTCATGCCGGGTGACAACACCACCATGACGGTGAAGCTGATCCAGCCCATCGCCATGGAGGAGAACCTCAAGTTCGCGATCCGCGAGGGTGGCCGCACCGTCGGCGCCGGGTTCGTCACCAAGATCATCAAGTGAGCTAGGTAACCCCGATTAGACCCGCCGCCGGTCGTGCGGCATACTAGTCAGGTTGCGTAACGACAGTTCGCTGCCTGTGTTCGGCTTTCGCTGAACCTCCGGGTGGCAGAGCAGTCGAGCGTAGGGTGGTTGGCGGCCAGTCCGCCAACCACCCTCGCGCGGCGTTCAGGTCGCGGTAGTGCGATCGGCGCCTTGACCCACCGCGCGGTCAGAGTCGCTCCGGAGTCCCGGGGCGGAGCCTGGCCCGAGGGCGCGACACGCCCGACCGCGGGGGTCGGCGAAGTGGGCCTGTGCCAGCCGGTACAGGCGCCCGCAACACAGCGGCATCGAGAGAAGGAACAGAAGCCACCATGGCGGGACAGAAGATCCGCATCCGGCTCAAGGCCTATGACCACGAGGTCGTCGACTCCTCGGCTCGGAAGATCGTCGAGACGGTGACGCGTACCGGGGCGCAGGTCGCGGGCCCGGTGCCGCTGCCCACGGAGATCAACCGTTTCTGCGTTATCCGCTCGCCGCACAAGTACAAGGACTCGCGCGAGCACTTCGAGATGCGCACGCACAAGCGGCTGATCGACATCATCGACCCGACCCCGAAGACGGTCGACTCGCTCATGCGCCTCGACCTGCCGGCTGGCGTCGACATCGAGATCAAGCTGTAGGGACCGGACAAATGGACAGGCAAGTCAAGGGGATCCTGGGCGCAAAGCTCGGCATGACCCAGGTCTGGGACAACAACCGTGTTGTCCCGGTGACCGTGGTCGAGGCCGGCCCGTGCGTCATCAGCCAGGTTCGTAGCGCCGACAAGGACGGTTACTCCGCGGTCCAGCTGGCGTACGGCACGATCGACCCGCGCAAGGTCAAGAAGCCGATCAGCGGGCACTACGCGAAGGCCGACGTCGCGCCGCGGCGCCACATCGTCGAGCTGCGCACGAGCGACGCCACCGACTACTCGCTGGGCCAGGAGGTCACGGTCGAGGAGTTCCCGGCGGGGATGTCGATCGACGTGACCGGCAAGACCAAGGGCAAGGGCTACGCCGGCCCGATGAAGCGGCACGGCTTCCACGGTCTGCGCGCCAGCCACGGTGTCGAGCGCAAGCACCGCTCGCCCGGCTCCATCGGCGCCTGCGCCACCCCGGGTCGTGTCTTCAAGGGCACCCGGATGGCCGGCCGGATGGGTGGCGTGCGCTACACCGTCCAGAACCTGACCGTCCAGGCGGTCGACACCGAGAACAACCTCCTGCTCGTCCGTGGCGCCATTCCCGGCCCCAAGGGCGCGCTGGTCCTGGTCCGTACCGCGGCCAAGACCAAGGCGAAGAAGGGCGGTGCGGCCAAGTGACCACCGTTGACGTCCTCACCGTCGAAGGCTCCAAGAGCGGCTCCGTCGAGCTGCCCGCCGACATCTTCGACGTCCAGGCGAACGTCGCGCTGATGCACCAGGTCGTGGTGGCTCAGCTCGCGGCTGCCCGGCAGGGCACGCACAAGGTCAAGACCCGCGGCGAGGTCGCCGGCGGCGGCAAGAAGCCGTACAAGCAGAAGGGCACCGGTCGCGCCCGGCAGGGCTCGATCCGCGCGCCGCAGTTCGCCGGCGGTGGCGTCGTGCACGGCCCCGTGCCGCGCGACTACAGCCAGCGGACCCCGAAGAAGATGAAGGCCGCCGCCCTGCGTGGCGCCCTCTCCGACCGGGCCCGCGCCGGGCAGGTGCACGTCGTCGAGGCGTTCGTCTCGGGCGAGAAGCCGTCGACGAAGGCCGCTCTGGCCACGCTGGCGAAGCTGACCGAGGCCCGTCGGGTCCTGGTCGTGCTGAGCAGCACCGACGAGCTGAACTGGGTGTCGCTGCGCAACGAGCCGCGGGTGCACCTGATCGAGGCCGGCCAGCTCAACACGTACGACGTGCTGGTGGCCGACGACGTGGTCTTCACCAAGGACGCCCTGGACGAGTTCCTGGGTGTTCCCGCCGAGACCACCGAGGAGGGTGGCAAGTGAGCACGATCGCCGACCCGCGCGACATCATCGTGGCGCCGGTCGTCTCGGAGAAGAGCTACAGCGAGCTGAACCGCAACTGGTACACCTTCCTGGTGCACCCGGACGCGAACAAGACCGAGATCAAGATCGCGATCCAGCAGATCTTCGGCGTCCGCGTCCTGACGGTCAACACGCTCAACCGCCAGGGCAAGCGCAAGCGGACCAAGACCGGTTTCGGGCAGCGTAAGGCCACCAAGCGGGCGATCGTGAAGCTGGCTGACGGTGACCGTATCGAGGCCTTCGGCGGCCCGGTCAGCTGAGGGGTGTAGACAATGGCTATCCGTAAGTACAAGCCGACGACGCCGGGCCGGCGTGGCTCCAGCGTCGCCGACTTCGCTGAGATCACCCGGTCGACGCCCGAGAAGTCGCTGCTGGCTCCGCTGCCGAAGAAGGGCGGGCGTAACGCCCACGGCCGGATCACCACGCGGCACCACGGTGGCGGTCACAAGCGCCAGTACCGTCTGATCGACTTCAAGCGGGTCGACAAGGACGGCGTGCCGGCGAAGGTCGCCCACATCGAGTACGACCCGAACCGCACCGCGCGCATCGCGCTGCTGCACTACGCCGACGGCGAGAAGCGCTACATCATCGCGCCGAAGGACCTGAAGCAGGGCGACCGCGTCGAGTCCGGCCCGGGCGCCGACATCAAGCCCGGCAACAACCTGCCGCTGCGCAACATCCCGGTCGGTACCACCATCCACAACGTGGAGCTGCGTCCGGGTGGCGGCGCCAAGCTGGCCCGCTCGGCCGGCGTCGGCATCCAGCTGCTCGGCCGTGAGGGCGTGTACGCGACCCTGCGTATGCCGTCCGGCGAGATCCGGCGGGTCGACGTCCGCTGCCGCGCCAGCATCGGCGAGATCGGCAACGCCGACCAGTCGAACATCAACTGGGGCAAGGCCGGCCGCATGCGGTGGAAGGGCAAGCGCCCGACCGTCCGTGGTGTCGCGATGAACCCGGTCGACCACCCGCACGGTGGTGGTGAGGGTAAGACCTCCGGTGGTCGCCACCCGGTCAACCCGCAGGGTAAGCCCGAGGGCCGCACCCGTCGTAAGGGCCAGCCGAGTGACCGGCTGATCGTCCGCCGCCGCTACGCCACGCGTAAGCGCGGCTGAGGGAGATAAGACATGCCTCGCAGCCTGAAGAAGGGCCCGTTCATCGACGACCACCTGCTCAAGAAGGTGGAGACGCAGAACGAGAAGGGCTCGAAGAACGTCATCAAGACCTGGTCGCGGCGCTCGACGATCATCCCGGAGATGCTGGGCCACACGATCGCCGTGCACGACGGACGCAAGCACGTCCCCGTGTTCGTGACTGAGGCGATGGTCGGGCACAAGCTCGGCGAGTTCGCGCTGACCCGCACGTTCAAGGGTCACGAGAAGGACGACCGGAAGAGCCGTCGGCGCTGACGCCGCGGGCATACGGATAGAGGAACAAGGGGTTACAGCGATGCCAGGAAAGGGCGACGCTCCGGTGCTTCCGGGCGCGCGGGCGGTTGCGCGGCACGTGCGCATCTCGCCGATGAAGGCGCGCCGGGTGGTCAACCTCGTCCGCGGCCTGCCCGCGAAGGAGGCGCTCACGGTGCTGCAGTTCGCGCCGCAGGCTGCGAGCGAGCAGGTGTACAAGGTGCTCGCTAGCGCGATCGCCAACGCGGAGAACAACGAGCGGCTGGACCCCGACGCGCTGCTCGTCAGCGAGGCGTACGTCGACGAGGGCCCGACCATGAAGCGGTTCCAGCCGCGGGCGCAGGGCCGGGCGTACCGGATCCGCAAGCGCACCTGCCACATCACCGTCGCGGTCGAGGCGGTGGCGCCGGCCGCGCCGAAGAAGGCGGCCGCGAAGAAGGCGGCCCCGGCGAAGCAGGCGGAGCCGGCCGAGACGGCCGAGACGCAGAGCAAGACGGAGGGCGCCGAGTAATGGGTCAGAAGGTTCACCCGCACGGGTTCCGGCTCGGCATCTCGACCGACTGGAAGTCCCGCTGGTTCGCGGACAAGCTCTACAAGGACTACATCGGCGAGGACGTCAAGATCCGCCGCATGATGTCCAAGGGCCTCGAGCGCGCCGGCATCTCCAAGGTCGACATCGAGCGCACCCGGGACCGGGTCCGCGTCGACATCCACACCGCCCGGCCGGGCATCGTCATCGGCCGTAAGGGTGCGGAGGCCGACCGGATCCGCGGCGAGCTCGAGAAGCTGACCGGCAAGCAGGTCCAGCTGAACATCATCGAGGTGAAGAACCCCGAGTCGGACGCGCAGCTCGTCGCACAGGGTGTGGCCGAGCAGCTCTCCAGCCGGGTCAGCTTCCGTCGGGCGATGCGCAAGGCCATGCAGTCCGCGATGAAGAACCCGGTCTGCAAGGGCATCCGGGTCCAGGTCTCGGGCCGGCTCGGCGGCGCCGAGATGAGCCGGACCGAGTTCTACCGCGAGGGCCGGGTCCCGCTGCACACGCTGCGGGCCAACATCGAGTACGGCTTCTTCGAGGCCCGTACGAGCTTCGGCCGGATCGGCGTGAAGGTCTGGATCTACAAGGGCGACGCGGTGCCGGGTCGGGAGACTCCGGCCGAGGCGCCGTCGCGTCCGCGCCGTGACCGTGGCGACCGCCCCGAGCGGCCGCGCCGTGGCCGGTCCGGCTCGTCCGGCACGACCGCCGGCGGTACCGAGGCCGGCCGGGCCGCCGCCGCGACGACCATCGCGCAGCAGGCCGAGACGCCGAGTGGGGACGCGGTGGATCCCGCCGCCGTCGCCGCCGCGGCAGAAACGCAGCAGGAGGGCTGACAGATGCTGATGCCGCGCAAGCCCCCGAAGGGCTTCCGCAAGCCGCACCACCCGGACCGCAGTGGCGCGTCCAAGGGTGGTAACCGGGTGGTGTTCGGCGAGTTCGGGATCCAGGCTCTCGAGCCGGCGTACGTGACGAACCGCCAGATCGAGTCGGCGCGTATCGCGATGACCCGCCACATCAAGCGTGGTGGCAAGGTCTGGATCACGATCTTCCCGGACCAGGCTCTCACCAAGAAGCCGGCGGAAACCCGGATGGGTTCCGGTAAGGGCTCGCCCGAGTGGTGGGTCGCCAACGTCAAGCCGGGGCGGGTTCTCTTCGAGATGTCCTTCCCCAACGAGCAGATCGCGCGAGAGGCGATGCGTCGCGCGATCCACAAGCTCCCGATGAAGTGCCGCATTGTTACGCGCGAAGTGGGTGAATCCTGATGGCAGCGGGCGTTAAGGCCTCCGAGCTGCGTGAGCTCTCCGAGGAGGAGCTGGTCACGAAGCTGCGCGAGGCCAAGGCGGAGCTGTTCAACCTCCGCGTGCAGGCCGCGACCGGCCAGCTGGACAACAACCGGCGGCTGCAGGTCATCCGTCGGGAGATCGCCCGGATCTACACGATCATGCGTGAGCGCGAGCTGGGTCTCTCGGCCGCGCCGACTGAGGTGACTGCATCATGAGCGAGAACACCACCACCGCCGCCGCGCGGGCCCGCCGCAAGGTGCGTGAGGGCCTCGTGGTCAGCGACAAGATGGAAAAGACCGTCGTCGTCGAGGTCGAGGACCGGGTCAAGCACGCGCTGTACGGCAAGATCATGCGCCGTACGCGCAAGTTGAAGGTGCACGACGAGCAGAACACCGCCGGCATCGGCGACCGGGTCATGATCATGGAAACCCGGCCGCTGTCCGCCACGAAGCGGTGGCGGCTCGTGGAGATCCTGGAAAAGGCCAAGTAGCGAAGGCTCGAGCTCGCCCGGCGTCAGTCGGGCGCGGGTTCCGCCAGGCTCCGGCCGCCGTGCGCGGCCGGAGAACCGGCAGACATAGGAGATAGACGTGATTCAGCAGGAGTCGCGACTGCGCGTCGCCGACAACACGGGTGCCCGGGAGATCCTGTGCATCCGGGTTCTCGGTGGCTCCGGTCGGCGCTACGCGAGTATCGGCGACGTCATCGTGGCCACCGTCAAGGACGCGATCCCGGGTGCCGGTGTGAAGAAGGGCGACGTCGTCAAGGCCGTCGTCGTTCGCACCGCCAAGGAGAGGCGGCGGCCGGACGGTTCGTACATCCGCTTCGACGAGAACGCCGCCGTCATCATCAAGGACGGCGGAGACCCGCGCGGTACCCGCATCTTCGGCCCGGTGGGCCGGGAACTGCGGGACAAGCGGTTCATGAAGATCATCTCTCTCGCGCCGGAGGTGTTGTGACCGTGAAGGTCAAGAAGGGCGACACGGTCGTCGTCATCGCCGGCAAGGACAAGGGTGCCAAGGGCAAGGTCATCGCGGCCTACCCGCGGCAGGACAAGGTCCTGGTCGAGGGCGTGAACCGGGTCAAGAAGCACACCCGCATCAGCACCACCCAGCGTGGCGCCAAGACCGGTGGCATCGTCACCCAGGAGGCCCCGATCCACGTCTCGAACGTGCAGGTCCTGGACTCCGACGGCAAGCCGACCCGCGTCGGTTACCGGATCGACGACAACGGCCAGAAGGTCCGCATCGCGCGTAGCACCGGTAAGGACCTGTGATGACCACGGCTACCGAAACCAAGACCATGCCGCGCCTCAAGGAGCGGTACCGCAACGAGATCGTGGCGCAGCTGCAGGAGCAGCACCAGTTCGGCAACCCGATGCAGGTGCCGCGGCTCGTCAAGATCGTCGTCAACATGGGTGTCGGCGAGGCTGCCCGGGACGCCAAGCTGATCGACGGCGCCGTCCGGGACCTGGCCACCATCACCGGCCAGAAGCCGCAGGTGCGGCGGGCGACCAAGTCCATCGCGCAGTTCAAGCTCCGCGAGGGCATGCCGATCGGTGCGAAGGTGACCCTTCGCGGCGACCGGATGTGGGAGTTCCTGGACCGGCTGCTGTCGATCGCGCTGCCGCGTATCCGTGACTTCCGCGGTCTGGACGGGCGCAAGCTCGACGGGCACGGCAACTACACGTTCGGTCTGACCGAGCAGTCGGTGTTCCACGAGATCGACCAGGACAAGATCGATCGGCAGCGGGGCATGGACATCACGGTGGTCACGACCGCCACGACCGACGACGAGGGCCGGGCGCTGCTCAAGCTCCTGGGCTTCCCGTTCAAGGAGAACTGAGATGGCCAAGAAGGCGCTGATCATCAAGGCGGCCGCGAAGCCGAAGTTCTCGGTTCGCGCGTACACCCGCTGCCAGCGGTGCGGGCGCCCCAAGGCGGTCTACCGCAAGTTCGGTCTCTGCCGGGTCTGCATCCGGGAGATGGCCCACCGCGGTGAGCTGCCGGGCGTGTCCAAGGCTTCCTGGTAAGGGCGACCGCGTCCCGGCCTTCGGGCCGGGACCCCTTGCACCGATCACGTATTGCTCTTCGCCGTAGGCCCGGGCGCATCGCCTCGGGAACCCCGGCGAGAAAGGCTGACGAAATCCATGACGATGACCGACCCGATCGCAGACATGCTCACGCGTCTGCGTAACGCCAACCAGGCGTACCACGACCGGGTGACGATGCCCTACTCGAAGATCAAGGCGAACATCGCCGAGGTCCTCAAGGCCGAGGGCTACATCGCCACCTGGTCGGTCGAGGAGCCCGAGGAGGGCGCCGTCGGCAAGCGACTGGTCGTCGAGCTGAAGTACGGCCAGAACCGGGAGCGGAGCCTGGCCGGCATCAAGCGCGTGTCCAAGCCCGGTCTGCGGGTTTACGCCAAGTCGGACGGGCTCCCGCGGGTGCTCGGCGGGCTGGGCGTGGCGATCATTTCGACGTCCCAGGGGCTGCTCACCGACCGGCAGGCCCGCAAGCGGAGCGTTGGCGGGGAAGTCCTCGCCTTCGTCTGGTAACGGGAGACAGGTAGAAATGTCGCGTATTGGACGTAAGTCGATCCCGGTGCCAGCCGGCGTCGACATCACGATCGACGGGCAGACCGTCAAGGTCAAGGGCCCGAAGGGCGAGCTCTCGCACACCCTGGCCGAGCCGATCACGATCGACCGGGCCGAGGACGGGCAGCTGAACGTCAACCGCCCGAACGACGAGCGCAAGGCCAAGGAACTGCACGGCCTCAGCCGTACCCTGGTCGCCAACATGATCGTCGGCGTCACCGAGGGCTACCGCAAGAGCCTGGAGATCGCCGGCACCGGTTACCGCGTGACCGCCAAGGGCAAGGACCTGGAGTTCGCGCTCGGGTTCTCGCACCCGGTGCACGTGCCGGCGCCGGACGGCATCACCTTCACGGTGGAGAAGCCGACGCTGTTCCACGTGGCCGGCATCGACAAGCAGCTCGTCGGTGAGGTTGCCGCCAACATCCGGAAGATCCGCCCGCCGGAGCCCTACAAGGGCAAGGGCGTGAAGTACCAGGGCGAGGTCATCCGCCGCAAGGCTGGAAAGGCAGGTAAGAAGTGAGCGCCACGCTGCTCAAGCGCCGCCGCGGCGTCGCCGCCAAGCGTGCCGTCGGGCGTGCGCGCCGGCACTTCCGGGTCCGCAAGAACGTCAGCGGCACCGCCGAGCGTCCCCGCCTCGTGGTCACCCGCTCCCTGCGGCACATCGTCGCCCAGATCGTGGACGACACCAAGGGGCACACCCTGGCGTCGGCCTCGACCCTGGACGCCTCGCTGCGCGGCACGGAGGGCGACAAGAGCGCCCTGGCCGGCAAGGTCGGCGCGCTGCTCGCCGAGCGCGCCAAGGCCGCCGGCGTCTCCAAGGTCGTCTTCGACCGCGGTGGCAACCGGTACGCGGGGCGGGTCGCCGCGCTTGCCGACGCCGCCCGCGAAGCCGGGCTCGAGTTCTAGAAACCCCGTCACGAGAGAGAAGGAAGGCTGCTGATGCCAGGTCAACAGCGCCGTGGCGGCGGGTCCGGTGGCAACGAGGGTGGTCGCCGCGACAACCGCCGTGAGGGCGGCCGCGGAAACGCGCCCGTCGAGAAGACCCCGCACCTCGAGCGGGTCGTCGCGATCAACCGCGTCGCCAAGGTCGTGAAGGGTGGTCGTCGCTTCAGCTTCACCGCCCTGGTGATCGTGGGCGACGGCGACGGCACCGTCGGTGTGGGCTACGGAAAGGCCAAGGAGGTGCCCGCGGCGATCGCCAAGGGCGTCGAGGAGGCCAAGAAGCACTTCTTCAAGGTGCCGCGCATCGCCTCCTCCATCCCGCACCCGGTGACGGGTGAGGCGGCGGCCGGCGTGGTGCTGCTCAAGCCGGCTTCCGCCGGTACGGGTGTCATCGCCGGTGGTCCGGTGCGCGCCGTGCTGGAGTGCGCGGGTATCCACGACGTGCTCTCCAAGAGCCTCGGTTCGTCGAACCCGATCAACATCGTGCACGCCACCGTGGCGGCGCTGAAGGGGCTCGAGTCCCCCGAGGCCGTCGCCGCCCGTCGTGGTCTGCCGGTCGAGGACGTCGCGCCGGCCGCCATGCTGGCGTCGCGGGCGGGGGTGGCTTCCTGATGGCTCGCCTGAAGGTCACCCAGGTCCGGTCCGAGATCGGGACCAAGCAGAACCAGCGTGACTCGCTGCGTTCGCTCGGTCTCAAGCGGATCAACGACGTGGTGGTCAAGGAGGACCGTCCGGAGATCCGCGGCATGATCTTCACGGTCAACCACCTCGTGAAGGTCGAGGAGGTCGAGTAATGACGATCAAGGTCCACCACCTGCGCCCGGCGCCCGGTGCCAAGACCGCGAAGACCCGCGTGGGTCGCGGTGAGGGCTCCAAGGGCAAGACCGCCGGTCGCGGTACCAAGGGCTCCAAGGCCCGCAAGAACATCTCGGCGGCGTTCGAGGGTGGGCAGATGCCCATCCACATGCGCCTGCCGAAGATGAAGGGCTTCAAGAACAAGTTCAAGGTGGTCTTCCAGGTGGTCAACCTGGACCGGCTCGCCGAACTGTTCCCGAACGGCGGCCAGGTCGGCCCCGTCGAGCTGGTCGAGGCCGGCGCGGTCCGCAAGGGCCACCCGGTCAAGGTCCTCGGCACCGGGGACCTGGGCGGGGTCGCTCTCCAGGTGTCGGCGCACGCGTTCAGCGCGTCGGCCAAGGAGAAGATCACCGCCGCCGGTGGCTCGGTCACCGAGCTGTAAGGGCTGTACGACCCGTGGCGCCCGCTCAGTTGTCGCAACTGGGCGGGCGCCATGGTCTGCCTGGCATGTGTGCGCCGGGTAACATCGGATTCGGTTTATGTAGCCGGGCACATCTGCCCGGACCGGGATCGGGCTGTTAGAGTCCCTTCCCAGCCATGGATATCGGGCACTCGCCCGGCACCCACCCGCCCCGCCAGGGATCACCGGCGGCCCGCCTCGCGCAGGAGGAAGAAGTTGCTGTCCGCCTTTCTCAGTGCGTTCCGTACGCCTGACCTGCGCAAGAAGCTGCTGTTCACAGTAGGCATCATCGCGGTCTACCGGCTCGGGGCGACGCTGCCCAGCCCGGGTGTCTCGTACGGCAACGTCCAGAAGTGCATCGACGCCATGGAGAACGGCTCCACCGGCGTGATGAACCTGCTCAACCTCTTCTCCGGCGGAGCGCTGCTGCAGCTCTCGGTCTTCGCGCTGGGCATCATGCCCTACATCACCGCGTCGATCATCCTGCAGCTGCTGACCGTGGTGATCCCCCGGCTGGAGCAGCTCCGCAAGGAGGGCCAGTCCGGCCAGGCGAAGATCACCCAGTACACCCGCTACCTGACCCTGGGTCTGGGTGTCCTCCAGGCGTCGGCGTTCGTGGCGCTGGCCCGCTCCGGGCAGCTCTTCAACAACCAGTGCGACCAGTTCCCGATCATCCCCGAGGGGACCGGGATCCCGGACTGGCTGACCCTCAGCCTCCTGGTCATGACGATGACCGCCGGCACCGGCGTGGTGATGTGGCTCGGCGAGCTGATCACCGACCGGGGCGTCGGCAACGGCATGTCCGTCCTGATCTTCACCTCGATCGCCGCCCGGCTTCCCAGCGAGGGCTGGCAGATCAAGCAGACGGGCGGCTGGGGCAAGTTCCTGCTCGTCATCGCGCTGGTCCTGGTGGTCATCACCGCGGTCACCTTCATCGAGCAGGCGCAGCGCCGCATCCCGGTGCAGTACGCCAAGCGCATGATCGGCCGGCGGATGTACGGCGGCACCTCGACCTACATCCCGCTGAAGGTCAACCAGGCGGGTGTCATCCCGGTCATCTTCGGCTCGTCGCTGCTCTACCTGCCCCAGCTGGCGCTGCAGTTCTTCGACCAGAACAACCCGGGCAAGACCCAGACGTGGATCCAGAACAACCTGGTCGACCCGACCAGCCCGATCTACATCGCGGTCTACTTCCTGCTGATCATCTTCTTCACCTACTTCTACGTCTCGATCACGTTCAACCCGACCGAGGTCGCGGACAACATGAAGAAGTACGGCGGCTTCGTGCCGGGCATCCGCCCCGGCAAGCCGACCGCCGACTACCTCGACTTCATCCTCAGCCGGATCACGCTGCCCGGCGCCCTCTACCTGGGCATCATCTCGATCCTGCCGAACTTCTTCTTCATATGGCTGGACAAGCAGCAGTACCTGAACTTCCCGTTCGGCGGCACCGCTGTGCTGATCATGGTCGGCGTCGGTCTGGAGACCACGAAGCAGATCGAGAGCCAACTCATGCAGCGGAACTACGAAGGGTTCCTGCGGTAGATGAGACTCGTTCTGGTTGGCCCGCCGGGTGCGGGCAAGGGCACGCAGGCCGAGTTCATCGCCGCGCACCTCTCGGTCCCGAAGATCTCGACCGGTGACATCTTCCGGTCGAACGTCTCGCAGGGCACGCCGCTCGGCGTCGAGGCGAAGCGCTACATGGACGCCGGTGAGCTGGTGCCCGACGAGGTCACCATCAACATGGTGCGGGACCGGCTCGCCGAGCCGGACGCCTCGGAGGGCTTCCTGCTCGACGGTTTCCCGCGGACCACGCCGCAGGCCGCCGCGCTGGACAAGCTCCTCGCCGACCTCGGCACCGCGCTGGACCTGGTGCTGGAGCTGGTCGTCGACGACGACGAGGTGATCCGGCGGCTCTCCGGCCGGCGTACCTGCCGGGGCTGCGGCAAGATCTGGCACGTCGAGTTCGACGCCACCACCCGTGAGGGCATCTGCGACCGGTGCGGCGCCGAGCTGTTCCAGCGCGACGACGACAAGCCGGAGACCATCGCCACCCGCCTGCGGGAGTACGCGGACAAGACCGCGCCGTTGGTCGACTACTACGGCGCCCAGGGCAAGCTGGTGGGCATCGACGCCACCGGCCCGGTGGAGGACGTCACGGTCCGCGCCATCGACGCCCTGCGGTCGTACGGCGGCTGACGTCCCGCCGGTCCCCGGCGGATAGAGTGCGAAGAGCGGGGTACGTGCGACGTGCCCCGCTCTTCGGCATCGGCAACGAAAGGTAACGGCTCCATGCGTCGTCCCCAGCTGGACATCCAGCTGAAGACCCCTGACCAGATCGAGAAGATGCGCGCCGCCGGGCTGGTGGTCGCCGAGGCGCTGCGTCGGATGCGGGAGGCGGTCGCCCCCGGGGTCAGCACCGCCGACCTGGACGCCATCGCCGAGTCGACCATCCGCGAGGCGGGTGCCGTCCCCTCGTTCAAGGGCTACCACGGCTTCCCCGCCTCGATCTGTTCGTCCGTCAACGAGCAGGTCGTGCACGCGATCCCGTCGGCGCAGCAGGTGCTCCGCGACGGCGACCTGATCTCCATCGACTGCGGTGCCGTGCTCGACGGCTGGCACGGCGACGCCGCCATCACCGCCGGCGTGGGCGAGGTCGATCCGGCGCTGCTGAAGATGGCGTCGGTGGCCGAGGACGCCATGTGGGCGGGCATCGCGGCGGCGGCCCGCGGCGCGGCCAGCGGCAAGGGCCGGCTCACCGACATCTCGCACGCCGTGGAGGACGCGGTCCGCAAGGGCGGGCGGTACGGCATCGTCGACGGCTACGGCGGGCACGGCATCGGCACCGAGATGCATCAGGACCCGCACGTGCTCAACCACGGGCGGCCTGGCAAGGGCCCCCGCCTGGTGCCGGGCATGGCGCTGGCCATCGAGCCGATGATCACGATGGGCTCGCCCCGGACGGTCGAACTCTCCGACGGCTGGACCGTGATCACCCGGGACCGGTCGATGGCGGTGCACGTCGAGCACACGATGGCGCTGCTTCCGGACGGCGTCTGGGTGCTGACCGCACCGGACGGCGGACGCGCCCGGCTGGGTGAGCTGGTCACCTCCCGCCAGCCGGCCGACTCGCCCGCGCGCTGAGCCCCCGACCCGCCGTCCGGGCCGGCACCCGAGCTGTCCGGGCCGGCACCCGGGCCGTCCGGAGCGGTCGGCGCGGCAGGCCCCGGGTGGAGGGGCGGTGGCATGCTTGCGGGCATGGAGGGACGCGACGGGATGCGGGCCGCCGACGCCGACCGCCAGGCCGTGGCGGAGCGGCTGCGGGTGGCCGTCGACGAGGGCCGGCTGGACCTGCACGAGTACGACGAGCGGTTGCAGCGGGCGTACGCCTCGCGTACGTACGGCGAGTTGGACGCGCTGGTGACCGACCTGCCGGCGCCAGCGGCCCCGGCGGCGTCGGAGCTCGCCACGAGGCCGGACGCCATCCCCGCGCCGTCGGACGCCGTCCCCGCGCGGCCGGAAGGTGCCCGGTCGTCGTCGGTGCCGGCCCGGTGGTTGGCCGAGGTCTGGCTGCCGTACCTGCGGGTGGTCGCGATCGTGGTGACGGTCTGGGCGGTGACGTCCGCGCTCGCCACGGATCTGCTCTACTTCTGGCCCGCCTGGGTGGCCGGGCCGTGGGGAGGGGTGCTCGTGGTGCGCACGGTCGCCGGGCTCGTCGGCGGGGAGCCGCAGCGGCAGGCCGAACAGCGGGCTCGTCGGCGCGAGCGCCGGCGGGCGAAGCGGGCGCGCAAGCGGGAGCTGGCTGCCGCCGAGGGGAGCACCCGCGACCCGGAGCGGGCCCTGGCTGCCGCCGAGGAGGAGCGCCGGGCCTCGGGCGGGGAACTGTCGGCCGCCGCCGAGGAGGATCGCCGGGGTGCGGACCGGGAACTGCCGGCCGCCGACGAGGAGCGCCAAGGGCCGGTGTCGGCCGCCTAGCGCCTGTTCCAGGAACCGTGACTGGATGCGCCGGACCTCGACGGCGGCCGGCGCCGAGGGGTGAATGGCCCGTTCTGTCCGATCCGACGCACCGATTCCTGGCCGGTTTGGCGACGGCCCGCAGGCGGGCGTACACTTTCTGATCGGCGCACAGCGTCCACTCCGGCATGCCCACCCTGCGCTTCGGTGGGAGTCGGAGCCGCGGCTGGCGCGGGCCATTCGATCTTGATCGGTGGTCCGTGTAAGACGTTGTGGGCCGTCCGGAGTAACCGACGTCAGGACAGCGGAGTACATGCCGAAAAAAGACGGAGCCATCGAGATCGAGGGTCGGGTCATCGAGCCCCTGCCGAACGCCATGTTCCGGGTGGAGCTCGCGAACGGCCACAAGGTGCTGGCTCACATCAGCGGCAAGATGCGGCAGCACTACATCCGTATCCTGCCGGAGGACCGGGTCGTCGTCGAACTCTCGCCGTACGACCTGACCCGCGGGCGCATCGTCTACCGCTACAAGTAAGCCTGACGACGGCCGGGACGTCCCCGTGTCCGTCTTCGACGTCCGGTGTCGCGCCTCGGCGCGTCGTCGGGCCAGATGGGAAGTAAGGCAACCGTGAAGGTCAAGCCGAGCGTCAAGAGGATCTGCAACAAGTGCCGGGTCATCCGCCGGCACGGCCGGGTCATGGTGATCTGCACCGACCCGCGCCACAAGCAGCGCCAGGGCTGAACCAGTTCCGGCCGACCGTGTGACAAGGGTCGGTCGACACCGGTCCAGGCCGCAGATCCAGACAACGAATCACATGCTCGTTCCAGCCGCGAGCGGTGCGCAGCGCGTACCTCTTCGTGGTTGACCCCCGGTCGGAGGCCGGGGCCCGCTCGGGCAGCGACCGTCCCCGGTCGCCGGCGCACGACGCCGGTGGGGGAACGGTCGGTAGCGGGGTGGGACGGGTCCACACCTCCGCCAGAACATCACGAGGAGTACGCCCGCACATGGCACGTCTAGTCGGCGTCGACCTCCCCCGCGAGAAGCGGATGGAGATCGCGCTCACCTACATCTTCGGCGTGGGTCGCACCCGGGCCCTGGAGACGCTCTCTGCCACCGGCATCTCGCCGGACAAGCGCGTCCGGGACCTCACGGACGAGGAGCTGGTCCAGCTCCGCAACCACATCGAGGGCAACTACAAGGTTGAAGGCGACCTGCGCCGCGAGGTCGCCGCTGACATCCGCCGCAAGGTCGAGATCGGCTGCTACGCCGGCATCCGGCACCGCCGGGGCCTGCCCGTGCGTGGCCAGCGGACCAAGACCAACGCCCGGACCCGGAAGGGCCCGAAGCGGACCGTCGCCGGCAAGAAGAAGCCCGGCAAGAAGTAATAGGAGCGCACAGACTTATGCCACCGAAGGCTCGTGCCGGAGCCGCCGTCAAGAAGGTCCGGCGCAAGGAACGCAAGAACGTCGCCCACGGGCAGGCGCACATCAAGAGCACCTTCAACAACACCATCGTGTCCATCACGGACCCGACCGGTGCGGTCATCTCCTGGGCCTCGTCCGGCCAGGTGGGCTTCAAGGGCTCCCGCAAGTCGACTCCGTTCGCCGCGCAGCTGGCCGCCGAGGCCGCCGCTCGTCGGGCCATGGAGCACGGCATGCGCAAGGTCGACGTGTTCGTCAAGGGCCCCGGCTCCGGCCGGGAGACCGCCATCCGTTCGCTGCAGGCCGCCGGGCTCGAGGTCGGACAGATCTCCGACGTCACCCCGCAGCCGCACAACGGGTGCCGTCCGCCCAAGCGTCGTCGGGTCTGAGAGGTAGAGAGAGATGGCTCGTTACACCGGTGCTGACTGCCGCCGTTGCCGGCGGGAGAAGATGAAGCTGTTCCTCAAGGGCAGCAAGTGCGATGGCCCGAAGTGCCCGTTCGAGTCCCGGCCGTTCCCGCCCGGGCAGCACGGCCGCGGCCGCACGAAGGAGACGGAGTACCTGCTCCAGCTCCGTGAGAAGCAGAAGGCCCGCCGCGTGTACGGCGTGCTGGAGAAGCAGTTCCGCGGCTACTACGAAGAGGCCGTGGGCAAGAAGGCCAAGACCGGTGAGGTTCTCCTCCAGATCCTCGAGTCGCGGCTGGACAACGTGGTCTACCGGGCGGGCTACGCCAAGTCCCGCGACATGGCCCGCCAGCTGGTCAAGCACGGCCACTTCACCGTGAACGGCAAGAAGGTCGACATCCCGTCGTACCGCGTCAAGGAGCACGACATCATCGAGGTCCGGGGCAAGAGCAAGGAGCTCACCCCGTTCATCGTGGCGCAGGCCGAGGCCGGCTCGAAGTCGGTTCCGGCGTGGCTGGAGGCTATCCCCAGCCAGATGAAGGTGCTCGTGCACTCGCTCCCGGCCCGCCAGGTCATCGACACGCAGGTCCAGGAGCAGTTGATCGTCGAGCTCTACTCCAAGTAGTCGGAGCTCGTTGCGGTGGCCCGCCCTTCCGGGGCGGGCCACCGGAACAGTTTGTCGTGGGCGTCATATGGCGGGCGCCCCGGAAGAGAAGAGAAGACATGCTCATCAGCCAGCGACCGACTCTCTCCGAGGAGTCGATCAACGAGACCCGGTCCCGGTTCACCATCGAGCCGCTGGAGCCGGGCTTCGGCTACACCCTGGGCAACTCGCTGCGGCGCACGCTGCTGTCGTCGATCCCGGGTGCGGCGGTCACCTCGATCAAGATCGACGGCGTGCTGCACGAGTTCACCACGATCCCCGGTGTCAAGGAGGACGTGGTCGAGCTCGTCATGAACATCAAGGAGCTCTGCGTCAGCTCCGAGCACGACGAGCCGGTCAGCATGTACCTGCGTAAGCAGGGCCCGGGCGACGTGACGGCGGGCGACATCCAGCCGCCGGCCGGCGTCTCGGTGCACAACCCGGACCTGAAGCTCGCCACCCTCAACGGCAAGGGCCGGCTCGACATGGAGCTGACCGTCGAGCGGGGTCGCGGCTACGTCACGGCTGCCCAGAACAAGCAGGCCGGCGCCGAGATCGGCCGGATCCCGGTCGACTCGATCTACTCGCCGGTGCTGAAGGTGACGTACCGCGTCGAGGCGACCCGTGTCGAGCAGCGGACCGACTTCGACCGGCTGATCATCGACGTCGAGACCAAGCCGTCGATGGGCCCGCGTACCGCGCTGGCCTCCGCCGGCTCGACGCTGGTGGAGCTGTTCGGCCTGGCCCGGGAGCTGGACGAGACCGCCGAGGGCATCGACATCGGGCCGTCCCCGCAGGACGCCCAGCTCGCGGCCGATCTGGCGCTGCCGATCGAGGAGCTGGACCTGACCGTCCGCTCCTACAACTGCCTCAAGCGCGAGGGCATCAACTCCGTTGGTGAGCTCATCGGGCGTACCGAGGCCGACCTCCTCGACATCCGCAACTTCGGTCAGAAGTCGATCGACGAGGTCAAGATGAAGCTCGCCGGGATGGGTCTGGGGCTGAAGGACTCGGCCCCGAACTTCGACCCGGCGCACGTCGTGGACGCCTTTGGCGAGGCCGACTACGACACCGACGACTATCGCGAGACCGAGCAGCTCTAGTCCGCGCTGCCGCCACACCTGAGGAGCACCAAGCATGCCCACGCCCACCAAGGGCCCCCGCCTCGGCGGCAGCCCCGCGCACGAGCGGCTGATGCTGGCCAACCTGGCCACCGCGCTGTTCCAGCACGGCAAGATCCAGACCACCGAGACGAAGGCCCGGCGGCTGCGTCCGCTGGCCGAGCAGCTCATCACCAAGGCCAAGCGCGGCGACCTGGCGTCCCGCCGGCGGGTGCTGGGCGTCGTCAAGGACAAGGACGTGGTCTACGCCCTGTTCGACCAGATCGCTCCCCGGTTCGCCAACCGCAACGGTGGCTACACCCGGATCGTGAAGACCGGTCCGCGCAAGGGTGACGCCGCCCCGATGGCGATCATCGAGCTGGTCGAGGAGCTTCAGGTCGCCGAGCCGAAGGCGAACAAGAAGACCGCCGCCCGCAAGGCCGCGCAGCAGGACAAGGTCGAGGCGCTCGCCCCGGCCGAGGACGCCCCGAAGTCGAACTCGGGCGACCAGGACGCCGAGCCGCCCGTGTCGGCGTCCGGCGACACCGCCGCCGCCCGCGAGGACAGCGACGAGGCCGGCGAGAACGACAAGGCCTGATCCAGGCCACCGTCGGGCCCGGCACCCCCACGTGGGGTGCCGGGCCCGACCCCGTGAGGCGGAGGTACGAGTGGACGAGCGCACCCGGCTGCGGCTGGACGTCGCGTACGACGGGTCGGGCTTCTCCGGCTGGGCCGCCCAGCCGACGCGGCGTACGGTCGCCGGGGTGCTCGTGGAGACCCTCGACCTGGTGCTCGGCGTGGGCACGGCGACCGGGCTGACCGTGGCGGGCCGCACCGACGCCGGGGTGCACGCCACGGGGCAGGTCTGTCACGTCGACCTGCCGAGCGCCGTGTGGCGTGAGCAGGACGGGCGGCTGCTGCGCCGACTGGCCCGACTGCTCCCCACCGACGTGCGGGTACGCGCGATGACCGAGGTGCCGGCGGACTTCGACGCCCGGTTCTCGGCCACCTTCCGCCGCTACGAGTACCGGGTCACCGACGCCCCCTGGGGCGCCGAGCCGCTGCGCCGGCACGAGGTGCTGGCCTGGCCGAAGCCGCTGGACCTGACCGCGTTGAACGCCGCCGCCGCCGGGCTGGTGGGGGAGCACGACTTCGCCGCGTACTGCCGGCGCAAGGAGCACGCCACCACGCTGCGGGAGGTGACCCGGCTGGACTGGCGGCGGGACCCCGACGGCATCCTCGTGGCCACCGTGCAGGCCGACGCGTTCTGCCAGGCGATGGTGCGCAGCCTCGTCGGCGCCATGCTGGTCGCCGGGGACGGGCGCCGGCCGGTCGAGTGGCCGGGCAGCCTCCTGGCCCGCCGGGAACGCTCCAGCGAGGTGACCGTGGCGCCGGCGCACGGGCTGACGCTGGTCGCCGTCGGCTACCCCGAGGACCCGGCCGAGTACGCCCGCCGCGCCGAGGCGACCCGCCGGCTGCGCGTACCCGTGGAAGGCTGACCGCCCGGGGCTCGCCTCCCGGCCGCCGGGTCGTCGGGGCCGGGCCCCGCCGGCCGCCCGCACGGCCCGCGCGCCGGCCCGGCAGTGCATCGTCGACCTGAAGGAGTGGAAGCCGTGCAGGAACCCCGCCGTTGCCGGGAACTCGGCGTCGTCGTCGGAGCGATGCCGACGGGATCGCTGAACGCCGTGACCGACGTGCCCGGGGTCCGGGTGGGGCACACCACGCTGGTCGAGGGCGACAGCATCCGCAGCGGGGTGACGGCGATCGTCCCGGACCAGCTGACCGGCCGCCGGTCGCTGCCGGCGGGACTGTTCGTGGGCAACGGGCACGGCAAGATGGTCGGCGCGACCCAGGTGGCCGAGCTGGGCGAGATCGAGACCCCCGTGGTGCTGACGGCGACGCTGTCGACGTTCCGGGCCGCGGACGCGCTGCTCACCTACATGCTCGCGCAGCCGGGCCGGGAGACGGCCGGGTCGCTGAACCCGGTGGTGGCGGAGACCAACGACGGGTACCTGTCCGACATCCGGGCGCGGCCGGTGCGGGCGGAGCACGTCCTCGCCGCGCTGTCGGAGGCCCGCGGCGGGCTGCCCGCGGAGGGCGCCGTCGGCGCCGGTACGGGCACGGCCGCGCTCGGCTTCAAGGCGGGCATCGGCACGTCCTCGCGGCTCGCCGCGACCTCCCGCGGCACGGTCACCGTGGGTGTGCTGGTGCAGGCCAACTTCTCCGGCGTGCTACAGGTGGCCGGGGTGCCGGTCCGGCCGGAGCAGGTGGGGGTGCCGACCCTGGCGCACCCCGGCCGGCCCGAGCACCCGGGCAACTCCTGCGTCATCGTGGTCGCCACGGACGGCCGCCTCGACGCGCGCCAGCTGGGTCGCGTCGCCCGCCGGGCCATCTTCGCCATGGCGCGCGTCGGCTCGGACTTCGCCGGCGGCAGTGGCGACTACGCCCTGGCGTTCTCCACCGCCGACACGCAGGCCCCGACGGCGCCGGAGTCCGACCTGGAACCGGTCTTCGCGGCGGTGCTGGAGGCCGTCGAGGAGGCGTTGCTGAACTCGCTGTTCATGGCGCGTACCACCGTCGGCGTCGAGGGGCGGGTCAAGTACGCCGTGCCGCACGACCGGATGCTCGACCTGCTCCGGGCGCACCGGGTCGAACTGCGGGCGTGACCGGGCTCGACGCGGGGGCGCGCGGCGACGGGAACCGGCGGCCGTACGCGCGAACGGGTGCGCGGCCGTGGGCCACGCACCCGTTCCCGTCGTGATCCGGTCAGTCTTCCCCGTCCTGGCTGCCGGTGTCGCCCGCGCCCCCGTCGGTCGGCTGGCCGGCCGTGCCGCCGGCGGCACGGCGCTCCAGCACGCCCCGGTTGAGGTGCAGCTCGATCATGTCGAAGAGGATCTCCCGGGCCTTCGTGTCGCCGGACCTGATCGTCTCGCCGTCGCTGCGGGCCACCACCGCGTACGCGAGGTAGTGGCCGCGCACCTGCCAGCCGACGCGGGCCGGCGCGGTGGCGATCGCCGCGCCGTCCTCGTTGGCCGCCATGCCCCGGAACCGGCCCTCCCGCTCGTCGAGCAGCAGGCGGATGCGGTCGCGGGCGCGTTCGGCGTTGGCCCGGTCGGTCAGGTTGAACAGCCCGGTGGTGACGAGGTGGTCGCCGTCGGACGTCCGCAGCGTGGCCCGGACCACCTGGGTGCAGCCGAGGCGGACCAGCAGGTCGGCGACCTCACCGGTGGCCGCCACCGCGCAGCTGGCGCTGGACTGCGTCTTCAACACCCGGTAGGCGGGCTCGCCGTCGGCGACGACGAGCTGCCTGCCGGGGAAGAGCTCCTTGGCGGTCAGCGGCGCCTGGTCGGTGTCCCGGGAGTCGAGGGCCTGCGGCTCGACCCCGGCGGACTCGGCCACCTCCGGCTGGGCCGTGGGCGTGGCCTGCGGGTTCTTGTCGCGCTCGGCCAGCAGGGCGGCGGCGCCGAGGCCGCAGAGCGCGAGCAGCGCGAGGACGGCCGCGCCGCCGACCACGACCTGCCACAGCCGACCGCCGCCGCCGCGCTGCCGACCTGCCGACGCGGGCGGCTCGGCAGGCCCGGCCGGTGCGAGCGGCGGGGCCGGCGGGGGCGGCTCGACCGGCGCCTGCGCCTGCACGTGGGCGGTCAGCGGCGGCGACACCTGCGCGGCGGCACGGACCGGCTCCTGTGCGGAGGGCAGCACGAGCCGGTTGGCGCGGGGCAGCGACGGCGTCGGGAAGCGGGAGGGGGAGGGCCCGGCCGGGGGAGGCGGACCGGCACCGAGCACCGACCGGTCGGACCCGGGCTCCGGGTACTCCATGAATGCGTCCTCATCGGACTCGTACCGATACACCATGCCGCCCAGAGTAGGAGGCATTGTCCCTTTAGGCGTGAATAATGGGAAATTGCGTACGGGGTCGTTTTGCGCCGTGCCGCTGTGGCCGCGCCTCCCCGGCGTGGACCCAGGCCGCCGGGCCCGCGCCGCCGGGCCGGGCGACGGTGCGAGAATTGCCGGCGTGACCGGCGAACACTACTTCACCGCTGAACCCACGACCGCCGCCAATCCGCGCGAGGTCGAGTTCTCCGTCGCCGGCCGCGACTACACCCTGGCCTCCTCCGCCGGCGTCTTCTCCGCCGCCCGCCTCGACCCCGGCACGGCGGTGCTGCTGCGCAAGGCCGAACTGCCGTCCGCCGAAACCACCGGCGCCCTGCTCGACCTCGGCTGCGGCTTCGGCCCGATCACCTGCGTGCTCGCCAGCTCCGCGCCGTCGGCGACCGTGTGGGCCGTCGACGTCAACGAACGGGCCCGCGAACTCACCGCGGCCAACGCGGCGCGGGTCGGCGCGGCCGACCGGGTGCGCGTCGCCACCCCGGACGACGTACCGGCCGACCTGACCTTGGCCGAGATCTGGTCCAACCCGCCGATCCACGTCGGCAAGGACGAACTGCACGGGATCCTGCTGCGCTGGCTGCCCCGGCTCGCCCCGGACGGCGTCGCCTGGCTGGTGGTGGCCCGCTACCTCGGCGGTGACTCGTTGCAGCGCTGGCTGGTCGAGCAGGGCTGGCAGGTGGGGCGGCACGCCAGCCAGAAGGGCTACCGGGTGCTGCGGGTCACCCGGTAAATGGTTGGGCCGCCGGGCCCCTGCTCGGGCAGGATGCCGACGTGGGATACGTGGACGTGGCAGCGGTCGGGCACATCCTTCCCGACGGCCGGGAACTCTTCTCCGACGTGTCGTTCCGCGTCGGGGAGGGCGCCAAGGTGGCCCTGGTCGGGCCCAACGGCGCCGGCAAGACGACGCTGCTGCGGATGGTCGCCGGCGACCTGCCGGTGAAGACCGGCGCCATCGCGCGGGCCGGCGGGCTGGGCGTGATGCGCCAGTTCATCGGGATGATCGGTGACAACTCCACGCTGGCCGACCTGGCGCTGTCGCTGGCCCCGCCGGCGCTGCGCGACGCCGGCCGCCGCCTGGTCGAGACCGAGGCTGCCATGCGCGCGGCCGAGGTCCGCGGCAAGTACAGCACCGCCGCAGGCAAGGCCCAACTGGCGTACGCGGACGCGCTCGCGGCCTGGGGCGAGGCCGGCGGGTACGACGCCGAGGTGCTCTTCGACACGGTCGCCACCATCGTGCTCGGCCTGCCCTGGGACAGCGCCCGGGAACGGGGGGTCCGGACGCTCTCCGGCGGCCAGCAGAAGCGCTTCGCCCTCGAACTGCTGCTGCGCGGCCCTGACGAGGTGCTGCTCCTCGACGAGCCGGACAACTTCCTCGACGTGCCGGGCAAGCGCTGGCTGGAGGCACGGCTGCGCGAGTCCGGCAAGTCGGTGCTCTACGTCTCGCACGACCGGGAACTGCTCGCCCAGACCGCCGACCGGGTGGTCGCCGTGGAGGGCGGCAGCGCCTGGGTGCACCCGGGCGGCTTCGCCAGCTGGCACTCCGCGCGGGTGGCCCGGCACGCCCGCCTCGACGAGCTGCGCAAGCGGTGGGACGAGGAACACCAGAAGCTGCGCGAGCTGATGCTGATGTACAAGCAGAAGGCCGCGTACAACGACGGGATGGCGTCGCGCTACCAGGCCGCGCAGACCCGGCTGCGCAAGTTCGAGGAGGCCGGGCCGCCGCCCGTACCGCCGAAGGACCAGGACATCCGGATGCGGCTGACCGGCGGGCGGACCGGCAAGCGCGCGGTCATCTGCGAGCAGCTCGAGCTCGACGGCCTGACCTTCCCGTTCGACCTGGAGATCTGGTACGGCGACCGGGTCGCGGTGCTCGGCGCCAACGGCACGGGCAAGTCGCACTTCCTGCGGCTGCTGGCCCGCGGCGGCAGCGACCCCGACCCCGCCAACGGCCCCGTCGACGGCGCCGCCGCGCTCGCCCCGGTGGCCCACGACGGGGTGGCCCGGCTCGGCGCGCGGGTACGCCCGGGTCACTTCTCGCAGACCCACGACCGGCCGGAGCTGACGGCGAAGACCCTCGTCGAGATCCTCTGGCGCGGCGACGAGCACCGGGCCGGCATGGACCGGCACGCCGCGATGGCGGCGCTGAGCCGCTACGAGCTGGCCGGGCAGGGCGACCAGCGCTTCGGCACCCTCTCGGGCGGGCAGCAGGCCCGCTTCCTGGTGCTGCTGCTGGAACTGTCCGGCGCGACGCTGCTGCTGCTCGACGAGCCCACCGACAATCTCGACCTGGCCTCGGCGGAGGCGCTGGAGGCCGGGCTGACCGCGTTCGAGGGGACCGTGGTGGCGGTGACCCACGACCGCTGGTTCACCCGCACCTTCGACCGGTTCGTGCTGTTCCGGGGCGACAACGAGGTGGTGGAGACCCCGGAGCCGGTCTGGGACGTGGCCTGACCCCCGCCGACCGCCTCTTCGCGGTCGGCGGGGTCGTCGCCCGCCCCGTCGCCGTCGCCCTTGCCGTCGCCGTCGTGCGCGGCTGACCAGGGCGGGCCGGTTTCCAGCTCCTCGGCGTGCGGCTCGTGGCCGGCATAGGGTGGATCTCGTGACAGAGATGACCTACCGCCGGTTGGGCGACTCCGGGCTCGTGGTGTCCGTGGTCGGCGTCGGCTGCAACAACTTCGGCCGCAAGCTCGACCTCGACGGCACCCGGGCGGTGGTCGACGCCGCGCTCGACGCCGGGATCAACTTCTTCGACAGCGCCGACATCTACGGCGAACCGCAGGGCGGCTCGGAGGAACAGCTGGGCCAGGCGCTCAAGGGCCGGCGCGACGACGTGGTGGTGGCCACCAAGTTCGGCATGGACATGGAGGGCATGAACGGCCCCGACTTCGGCGCCCGGGGCGCGCGCCGCTACATCGCCCGGGCGGTGGAGGCGTCGCTGCGCCGGCTCGGCACCGACCACATCGACCTGTACCAGATGCACGAGCCCGACCCCGGCACCCCGATCGACGAGACGCTCGCCGCGCTCGACGACCTCGTGCGGGCCGGCAAGGTCCGCTACCTGGGCAACTCCAACTTCGCCGGCTGGCAGATCGCCGACGCCGACTGGGTGGCCTCGTCGAACGGCCGGTCCCGGTTCATCAGCGCGCAGAACCACTACAGCCTGCTGGAACGCGGCGTCGAGGCCGAGGTGGTACCGGCGTGCGAGCGGTTCGGCCTCGGGCTGCTGCCGTTCTTCCCGCTGGCCAACGGGCTGCTCACCGGCAAGTACAGGCGCAACGAGGCCCCGCCGGCCGGCAGCCGCCTCGCCGGTGGCGGCCGGTACGCGCAGCGTCTCGCCGCCGCCGACTGGGACACCATCGAGGCGATCGAGGCGTACGCCGCCGAGCGGGGGCTCTCGATGCTCCAGGTGGCCATCGGCGGGCTCGCCGCCCAGCCGGCGGTGACCTCGGTGATCGCCGGCGCCACCACGCCGGAGCAGGTACGCGCCAACGCGGAGGCGGGCACCTGGCAGCCCACCGACGAGGACCTCGACGCCCTGCGCGCGATCTTCTGACGGGACGCGCCGGCCCTGCCTCGTCCGGGAGCGGTGCGCCACCAGTCACCCGCAGACCCGCCCGCCCGCCGATGATGCTGATGCTGGCGCCAGGGGCGGGGGCGCAGCCGCTACCGCGTGCCTGTCAGTGGAACGTCATGGGTGTCAAGGAGTGGCGGAGGCACCCATGGTGTTCCACCGGGCCGGGCGACCGACCACCCCGGCCTACCGGCCGAGCACCGGTCCGGCTGGCTGGCCGATCGGCCGGCCGCCCCGTGGCGTGGCGTCGGTGGGTCAGGCGGAGGTGTGGCGCTCGCGGAGGGCCTGGCTCACCAGGGCGGCGGTGCGGGCCCGGTGTCGGAGCACGTCGTCGGCGGTGAAGCGGAGGACGATCCAGCCGGCCGCGCGCAGCGCGTCCAGCCGGGCGACGTCCTGACGGAAGTGGGCGCGCTCCCGGTGGTGGTCACCGTCGTACTCGACCGCGACGCGCAGGGTCGGCCACGCCAGGTCGACCCGGTGGTGACGGGCAGGCCGCCGAAGCGCGTACGGTCGGAATCCGGCACCACGGATCGGGTCACCCGGAGACGCGGGTGGAGGCGCATCCGTGCGGCGCGCGGCAGCAGGACGGTGACCGGCGCGTCCCGGGCCAGCAGGTCGACGCCCCACAGGTACGCGGCGCTGCGGCCGGCGATCGCCCGCCGATCGGCAGCGCCAGTGCGACCGCGTCGCACCACATGCGGTGGTCGTCGGCGCGGTAGCCGTCGCGGTGCACGTGAACGTCGGGGAGGAACCGCCGCCAGGACGGCCCGCGCAGCATCGTCCAGGTCAGAAGGCCGTCGGCGATCGCGGTGCTGGCCCGGAACGGCAGGAAGGCCAGGCGGGGCGGCACCCGGGCGGCGGAGGGCATCCGGACAGCATCGCGTGACGGGACGGTCACGCGCCGCCCCGTCCCTCGGGTTCGGGCGGTCGGTGTGAAATCCGCAGCTCGACCTTGGCGGATCCGGCGATCCGTCGTACGGTGACACCCGCAAGTGACCCACGGGAGCCCGGTACACCGGGCTGAGAGGGGGGCTGTGAGCCCCCGACCGTCGAACCTGATCCGGGTAATGCCGGCGCAGGGAGGAGTGTTGCCGTGCCGTCCCTCGGACGACTGCATCTCATCACCGACACCCGCCCCGGGCGGGATCCGCTCGCCGTGCTGCGGGCCGCCCTTCCGGTGGCCCGCGCGGAACTGGTCGTGCAGGTCCGGGTGACCGACGACGCCACCGACCGGGAGGCGTACGACCTGGCCCGCCGGGTCGTCGCGCTCTGCGCCCGGTACGACGCCACCTGCCTGGTGAACGACCGGCTGCACGTGGCGCTGGCGGTGGGCGCCGCCGGTGGGCACGTCGGCGCGGACGACCTGCCGGTCGGGGCGGCCCGCCGGGTGCTCGGCGCGACGGCGGTGCTCGGCGCCACCGCCCGCGAGCCGGGTACGGCGGCCGAGGCGGTCGCCGCCGGAGCCAGCTACCTGGGCGTTGGCCCCTGCAACGCCACCAGCACCAAGGATGGGCTGCCGGCACCGATCGGCCCGGCCGGGGTACGCGCCGTCGCCGCCGCCGTGGACGTGCCGGTCGTCGCGATCGGCGGGGTGACCGCCGCCGACGTGCCCGCGCTGCTGACGGCCGGGGCGTACGGGGTGGCGGTGGTGGGGGCGCTCTCCGGGGCTGCCGATCCGGCCCGGGCGACGGCGGAACTGCTGGGAGCCCTGGGGTGCTGAACCGGCCGGACGTCGCCGTGCTGGGGGCGGGACCGGTCGGGCTGGCGATCGCCTGGCGCTGCGCGCAGCGCGGACTGCGGGTCGTCGTGCACGATCCCGCCCCGGGCTCCGGCGCGTCCCACGTCGCCGCCGGGATGCTCGCCCCGGTCGCGGAGGCGTACTTCGGCGAGCACGAGCTGACCGGGCTGCTGACCGCCTCCGCCGCCCGTTGGCCGGCGTTCGCCGCCGAGCTGACGGCCGCCACCGGCGTGGACGTCGGCTACCGCAGCGAGGGCACGCTGATGGTCGGGCTGACCGCCGACGACCTGGCCGAGGCGCGCCGGCTGTGGGCGTACCAGCAGGGGATCGGGCTGCCGGTGACGCCGCTGCGCCCGTCGGCGCTGCGGGACCGCGAGCCGGCGCTGGCCCCCCGGGTGCGCGGCGGGGCGTTCGCCGCCACCGACCACCAGGTCGACCCGCGCCGGCTGGTGCCGGCGCTGCGCGTGGCCGCCGAGCGGGCCGGCGCCGCGCTGGTGCCCGCCGCCGTGCGTGCCCTGTCCGACGTGGACGCCCGGGTCACGGTCGTCGCGGCCGGCTGCGGCGCGGCGGCCCTGACGGGACTGCCGGTGCGACCGGTGAAGGGCCAGATGGTCCGGCTCCGCGCGCCCGGTGGCGGCGCGCCGGGCTTCCGGCACGTCATCCGGGGGTACGCCGACGGCGAGCACGTCTATCTCGTCCCCCGCGTCGACGGGGAGGTGGTGGTGGGCGCGACCGTCGAGGAGCGCTCCGACACCGACGTCTCCGCCGGGGCGGTGCTGCGCCTGCTCCGCGCCGCTGTCGACCTGCTGCCCGAGCTGGCCGAGTACGACCTGGTGGAGACCCTCGCCGGCCTGCGCCCCGGCACCCCCGACAACGCCCCGATCCTCGGCCCGCTGCCCGGCCGGCCCGGCGTGCTCGCCGCGACCGGGCATCACCGGCACGGCATCGTGCTCACGCCGGTCACCGCCGACCTGATCGCCGACCTGGTCGTCACGGGCGTGGTGGACCCGCTGCTCGCCCCCTTCACCCCGGCCCGGTTCGCGCCGTCCGCTGCTGTCGCGGGGGGTGCCGCCGCACCGTCCGCACCCGTCGGGGCGGGTGCCGCCGCTGCGCCGTCCGCCGCCGGACCAACGGGATCCGCCGGGCCGGACGTCGCGGCGGCCGGGCGGGCCGGTCCCTTCGTACCCGAGGAGGAGCACACGTGGAACTGACGGTGAACGGTGCCGGGCGCAACCTGCCCGGCGGCTCGACGGTGGCGGACCTCGTCCGCGCGGTCACCGACCAGCAGCGCGGCCTCGCCGTCGCGGTCAACGGCGAGGTGGTGCCGCGTACGGGCTGGCCGGCGACCGTGCTGCGCGACGGCGACCGCGTCGAGGTGCTCAGCGCCGCGCAGGGCGGGTGACGGGGTGAGCTTCGACCTGGGTGGCGTGAGCTTCACGTCCCGGCTGATCCTCGGCACCGGCGGCGCGGCCAACCTGCGGGTGCTGGAGGACGCGATCCGCGCCTCCGGCACCGAACTGGTCACCCTGGCGCTGCGCCGGGTCGACACCGCCCCCGGCACCGCCGGCGGACTGCTGGACCTGCTGGACCGCTGCGGCGTGCGGCTGCTGCCGAACACCGCCGGCTGCTACACGGCGGGCGAGGCCGTCAAGGTGGCGCACCTGGCCCGGGAGGCGTTCGGCACGGACTGGGTGAAGCTGGAGGTGATCGGCGACGAACGCACGCTGCTGCCCGACGGGGTGGAGTTGCTGCGCGCCGCCGAGGAGCTCGTCGACGACGGGTTCGTGGTGCTGCCGTACACGTCGGACGATCCGATCCTGGCGCGCCGGCTGGCCGACGTCGGCTGTGCCGCGGTGATGCCGGCGGGCGCGCCGATCGGCTCCGGCCTGGGCGTGTCGAACCCGCATCACATCCGGCTGATCCGGCAGGGCGTCGACGTGCCGGTGATCCTGGACGCCGGCATCGGCACCGCCTCCGACGCCGCGCTCGCCATGGAGTTGGGCTGCGACGCCGTACTGCTCGCCAGCGCGGTCACCCGCGCCGCCGACCCGGTGGCGATGGCCACCGCGATGCGGTACGCGGTCGAGGCGGGCCGGCTCGCGTACGGGGCGGGCCGGATCGCCCGGCGCTTCCACGCGCTCGCCTCCACCCCCGACGAGGGACGGCCGGACCTGTGACCGCCGGCCCCGGTCCCGCTATTGCGGATCTTGGTACGGAGGGGCCCCTGGAGGGGCCGTCTCCTACCAAGATCTCGGGCGGGCCGGCCGGCGTCCTGCTGCTGACCGACCGGTGGCAGGCGCGGCGGCCGCTGGCCGAGGTCGTGGCGGGGGCGGTGGCCGGGGGAGTGCGGTGGGTGGTGCTGCGGGAGAAGGACCTGCCCCGGGCCGAGCGCGCCGCCCTCGCCGTCGACCTGCGCGCGATCCTCGCCGAGGCGGGCGGCACGCTGATCGTCGCCGGCCCCGACCCGCTCGACGGGGACGCTGTGCACCTGCCGTCGGCGGGACCGTACCCGCCGCCGCGCCTCGGCCTGGTGGGCCGCTCCTGCCACGACCGGGCGGAGCTGGCGCGCCTGACCACGGAGGACTACGCGACCCTCTCGCCCGTCTACCCGACCAGCACCAAGCCCGGCTACGGCCCACCGCTGCGCCCGGACGGGCTCGGCGCGCTGATCGCGGTCAGCCCCGTGCCGGTCCTGGCGCTCGGCGGAGTACGGAGCCCGGAGCAGGTGGCCGCCTGCGTCGAGGCGGGTGCCGTGGGGGTGGCGGTGCTGGGTGCCGTCATGCGCGCCGACGACCCCGGGACTGCGGCAGCCACCCTCACGGCAGCCGCCGCCACGGCGAGCCGGAGCCGGCACGGCGGTCCAGATCCCGCCGGGGCGACGCGGACCTGGCACGGCAGCTCAGATCCTGCCGGGGCGACGTGCGGCCGGCACGACCGCACGGAGGTCTCCGGGACGGGGCTGCGGCCGACCGTGCCCACGGAGGGATCAAGCCTGACCGCCCGGAGTGGGCACGGTCGGCCGCAGCCCCCGAGCGCCGCGCCCGCGCAGCCGTCAACCGTCACCACCGCGCCGGCCCCGCGCGGGCTCCCGTACGCCACCACGGAAGAGGAACGATGACCCCGACGACCGTGCTCACCATCGCCGGCTCGGACTCCGGCGCCGGCGCCGGCATCCAGGCCGACCTGAAGGTCTTCGCGGCCCTCGGCGCGTACGGCACCAGCGTGCTCACCGCCGTCACCGCGCAGAACACGCGGGGCGTCGACGCCGTGCTGCCGCTGCCGCCGCGCACGGTCACCGAGCAGCTCGACAGCGTGCTCGCCGACTTCGCCGTCCGCGCCGTCAAGACGGGCATGCTCGGCACCCCGGCGGTCGCCGACGCGGTGGCCGACGCCGCGAAGGACGGGCGACTGCCGCACCTCGTCGTCGACCCGGTGCTCGTCGCCACCAGCGGGCACCGGCTGGGCGTGGTCGCCGCCGTCGAGCGGCTGCTGCCGTACGCCGAGGTGGCGACACCGAACTGCGCGGAGGCCGCGGCCATCACCGGACGCCCGGTGACCTCGGTCGAGGAGATGATCGCCGCCGCCGAGGCGCTCGCGGCCGGCGGCCCGGCGCACGTGGTGGTGACCGGCGGCGACGTGGACGCCGACGGTGAGGCGGTCGACGTGCTGCACGGCGGCGGCGTCACCACCCTGCTGCGCGGGCCCCGGGTCGACACCCGGCACAACCACGGCACCGGGTGCTCTTTCTCGGCGGCGATCGCCGTGCGGCTGGCCCTCGGCGACCCGGTGCCGACGGCGGTCGCCGCCGCCAAGGAGTACGTCTTCCGCGCGCTGACCGGCGCGCGGGACTGGGAGCTGGGCGCTGGACGCGGCCCGCTGGACCACTTCGGCTGGTCCGCTTGATCACCAGGGAGGCTGTCATGCAGGCACGTCGCAAGGTGTACGTGGAGGGGTCCCGGCCGGACGTGCGGGTGCCGTTCGCCGAGGTGGAACTGACCGGCGACAACCCGCCGCTCCGGCTCTACGACACCTCCGGACCCGGCTCCGACCCGGAGGTCGGGCTGCCGCCGCTGCGCGGACCGTGGATCGCCGAACGCGGCGACGTCGCCCCCGTCCGGGGTGCGGGCACCCCGCTCGCCGGCGCCGACGGCCGGCGCCCCACCCAGCTCGCGTACGCGCGGGCCGGCGTGGTGACGCCGGAGATGGAGTTCGTGGCGATCCGGGAGGGCATGGCGCCGGAGTTCGTCCGCGACGAGATCGCCGCCGGGCGGGCCGTGCTGCCGCTCAACGTCAACCACCCCGAGTGCGAGCCGGCGATCATCGGCAAGGCGTTCCTGGTGAAGGTGAACGCCAACATCGGCACCTCGGCGGTCACCTCGTCGGTCGCCGAGGAGGTGGAGAAGCTGACCTGGGCGACCCGGTGGGGCGCGGACACGGTGATGGACCTGTCGACCGGCAAGCGGATCCACGAGACCCGCGAGGCGATCGTGCGGAACTCGCCGGTGCCGATCGGCACCGTGCCGATCTACCAGGCGCTGGAGAAGGTCGGCGGCGACCCGGTGAAGTTGAGCTGGGAGGTGTTCCGGGAGACCGTGATCGAGCAGGCCGAGCAGGGCGTCGACTACATGACGGTGCACGCCGGGGTGCTGCTGCCGTACGTGCCGCTGGCGGTGGACCGGGTGACCGGCATCGTCTCGCGGGGCGGCTCGATCATGGCGGCCTGGTGCCTGGCGCACCACGAGGAGAACTTCCTCTACACCAACTTCCGCGAGCTGTGCGAGATCCTCGCGCGCTACGACGTGACGTTCTCGCTCGGCGACGGGCTGCGCCCCGGCTCGATCGCCGACGCCAACGACGCCGCCCAGTTCGCCGAGCTGCGCACCCTCGGCGAGCTGACGAAGGTCGCCTGGGAGCACGACGTCCAGGTGATGATCGAGGGGCCCGGCCACGTGCCGATGCACAAGATCAAGGAGAACGTGGACCTCCAGCAGGAGTGGTGCCACGAGGCGCCGTTCTACACCCTCGGCCCGCTGACCACGGACATCGCCCCCGCGTACGATCACATCACGTCGGCGATCGGCGCCGCGATGATCGGCATGTTCGGCACCGCCATGCTCTGCTACGTGACCCCGAAGGAGCACCTGGGGCTGCCGGACCGCGACGACGTGAAGGCCGGCGTGATCGCGTACAAGATCGCGGCGCACGCGGCCGACCTGGCCAAGGGGCACCCCGGGGCGCAGGCGTGGGACGACGCGCTGTCCAAGGCGCGGTTCGAGTTCCGCTGGGAGGACCAGTTCAACCTGTCGCTGGACCCGGAGACCGCGCGCTCGTACCACGACGCGACCCTGCCGGCGGAGCCGGCGAAGACCGCCCACTTCTGCTCGATGTGCGGCCCGAAGTTCTGCTCCATGAAGATCACCCAGGAGCTGAAGGAGTACGCGGCGCGCGGCATGAAGGACAAGTCGGAGGAGTTCCTCTCCTCGGGCGGCCGCGTCTACCTGCCGCTGGCCTGAGCGCCGCGACCGCCCGTCCGAGCTGTCGGACTGCCGGAAGATCGACGACGCCCGCCCTGCTCGGTCCTCCGGGCGGGGCGGGCGTCGTCGGTCGGGTCAGTCGCGGTGGTGGCGGCCGGTGGAGCGCAACGACCGCCGACCGTTCTCCTGCTCGGGCTCGTTGTCCGGCACCGGCCTGCTCAGGCCGGTGACCCAGTCCACGTACTCCTCGTCCTGCGCCGGCAGCGGCTCGGGCTCCTGTTCGGCCGGGGCCTCCTCGGCCCGGGACCGGTTGCGGCGGAACAGGCCCAGCCGGCTCCGTCCCCGCCCGGTGGGCTCGGATCCGGGCGACGCCTCCGCCCCGGTGGCGGCGGCGCCGTTCGTGGGGGTGGTGTCGGCGGACGCCGGGGCAGGGCCGCCCCGGCGCGCGGTGGCGAGCGCCTCCCAGCTCGCGGCGCGGGCCAGGTCGGGCATCGGGGCCCGGTGGCGGGGGCGCGGCGTGCTCTCGGAGGCGGGTTCGATGGCGGGCCGGGCCACCTCGGCCGTGTCGGCCTGGAGTCGGGGCGGTACCGGCCACGCGGGGACGGGCGGCGGCGCGGCGCCGGCAGCGGGGACCGTCGTGCTGTTGGCGGCGGTGTCCGCGTTCGCGGGGGCGTCCCGGGCGGCGGTCGTCGGGTCCGCGTCCCCGGGCGTCGGGTCCGCAGCGGCGGGCGTCGGACCCGGAGTGGTGGGCGTCGGGTCCGCAGCGGTGGGCGTCGGGTCCGGAGTGGCGGGCGTCGGGTCCCCGGTCCCGGGGGTCGGGGTCTCGGCGGTGGGCGTCGGGTCCGCAGCTTCGGATGCCGCCGCGGGGGCGACCTGGCGCGTGGACCGGGGCTTGCGGGTACGGCGGGGCTTGGGCGCGCTCGCCGTGGCCAGCTGCCCGGCGACCGCTCCGGCCGGCTGGCCGGCGGGCGTGGACCCCTCGGCCGGCTGCGCGGCGGGCGTGGACCCCTCGGCCGGCTGCGCGGCGGGCGTGGACCCCTCGGCCGGCTGCGCGGCGGGCGTGGACCCCTCGGCCGGCTGCGCGGCGGGCGTGGACCCCTCGGCCGGCTGCGCGGCGGGCGTGGACCCCTCGGCCGGCTGCGCGACGGGCGTGGACCCCTCGGCCGGCTGCGCGGCTGGCGTCGGGGCCTCGGCCGGCTGTGCCGGGGGAGTGGTCCCCCCGGCCGGGCGTTCGGCAAGCGTCGCCTCCCCGAGGGGCTGCCCGGCGGGGGTCGCCTCGGCGGCCGTCGACGCCGCAAGGACGGAGGGCGCCTCGAAGGCGGGTGACGCTTCGGCGGTGGGTGTCGCTTCGGCGGTGGCCGGGACGGACGGGGCCGCCGGGGCGTCCGGCGTACGGGCGGGCTCCGGTTCGACCGGGCGCCCGGCTGTGGCCGGAGCCTCGGCCGGGGGGCCGACCGTCCACTGCGGATCCGCGCCCGTCCGGGCGGCGGGGGCCGGGGCGATTCCGCCCTCGGCGGGCCAGTCCCAGTGCGGGGGGACGGTCCGGGGCTCCCGGCCCTCGCCGGTGGCGGTGGTGACCGCGCCGGAGTCCGTACCGCAGGCCCGGTCGGTGGTGGCCAGGGTGGCGCCGGCCAGGTCGACCGTCTCCGGCTCGTCCCCGGCGGCGGACGCCGGGGCGTGCGGCAGGGCCGGACCGGCCGGCAACGGACGCAGGATGTCGGTCGGCTCGATGGCTCCGGTGGGGGCGGTGCGGGCGACCAGCGGCCAGCGCAGCAGCGCGGCGGCGGCCGACCCGAGGGCGCCGGCGGCCACCGCGAGCAGTGCCGCGTAGTACGGCGTGAGCTGGTAGCGGTCGGCGGTGTCGCCGGGACCGGCGGTCAGGTAGGCGAACGCGACCAGCACCGGCCCCGCCACTCCCGTCGCGCCGCTGACGAGCGGCGGGTGGCCGCGCCACCGGGCCAGCCCGCCGGTCGCGGCGCCGGCCAGCAGGGCCACCAGCGGCAGGACGACCAGGGCCAGCCGCTGCGCCGTGCCGGCGTCGAGCGACGCCGGCTCCAGCACCCCGAGGCGTACGGTCTCCAGTGGCCCGGTCGACAGCAGCGACGGCGTCACCGAGATCAGGGCCAGCAGCCAGACGGCGCCCGCGACGGCCGCCATGTTCCATCCCACCGGCGGCTGGAGCAGTACGGCGAGGGCGGCGCCCGCACCGACCACCGCACCGAGGACGGCGCAGATGCCGACGGCCCAGACGGGGTCCACCGAAACGAGTTCGGCCGCCCGGGCGGGCTGCATGCACAGCGGCGCGACGACGGTGGCGCCCAGTGCGGCGGCGCCGGCGACGGCGAGCAGGCGCCCGGTGCCGGCCAGCCCTCCGTCCCGGCGGGCCAGGCGCTCGGTGAGCACCGCGCCCACCACGGCGGCGTTGGCGGCGAACCAGCCCGCCCAGACGAGCTGGGCCGGCCACTGGTTGACGGTGGTGCCGGTGAAGGTGCCGGTGAGCCGGACGATGCCGAAGCCGAAGGCGATGCCGAGCTGACCGGCCCCGGCCAGCAGGCTCACCCCGAGCGCGGTGAGCAGCAGTCTGCCCCAGGTCCGAAAGGCCATGTCCGGCACGTTACGCACCTGTTGACCAGGCCGCCACCGGCGCGCCGCGAGCGGGGGTGACCCGCCGGCCGGCGGTTACTTCAGCTCGACCAGCCGGGCCAGGTACGTCGTGTCGCCCACATTGGTCAGCATGTGCACCGCGCCCGGGTCCCGGTAGACGACCCCGCCGGTCGGCTCGTCGGCGTCGATGAGGGTGCCGTCGATCGTCTGCACGACGTTCTTCGCCCCCTGGATCGCCACCACGAGGTACGGGTGGTCGTGCCGGTGCAGCGGCTGCCGCTCGCCCGGCTCCAGGCGGATGTGCCAGACCCGGACCCGGTCGTTCTCGTACACGATCTCCTGGCCCACCGGCCCGAGTTCGAGGTGCGCGTCGGTCATCGGCTTCCGTTCAGTCGGGGGAGCACCTCGGCGGCGATGAGCTCCAGGTGGTCGAGGTCGGCGAGGTCGATCAGCCGCAGGTGCACGCGGGTGGCGCCGATCGCGGCGAACTCGCCGATCCGGTCGACGAGCTGCGCGGGCGAGCCGACCACCGGGTCCTCCGGCGGCAACGCGCTCTTGACGTGCAGCGGGGCGGCGCGGCGCTGTGCCTCGGCGTCGGTGCGGCCGATCGCCACCACGATCCCGGCGGAGAGGGTGAGCGGGGCGCGTCCCGACTCGGCCCGGCCGGTCCGGTCGCAGGCCTCCCGCACCCGCTCGTACGCGGCGGCGGTCTCCGTTACGGTCTTGAACGGCATGTTGAACTCGTCGGCGTACCGGGCGGCGAGTTCGGGGGTGCGCTTCGGGCCGCGACCGCCGACGATGATCGGCGGGCCGGGCACCTGCACCGGCTTCGGCAGGGCGGGGGCCTGGACCAGCCGGTAGTGGTCGCCGGTGAAGCTGTACGTCTCGCCCGGCGGCGTCCGCCACAGCCCGGTGACGATCTCCAGCTGCTCGGCCAGCCGGTCGAAGCGTTCGCCGACGGCCGGGAACGGGATGCCGTAGGAGGTGTGCTCCCGCTCGTACCAGCCGGCGCCGATGCCGAGTTCGACGCGGCCGCCGCTCATCTGGTCCACCTGGGCCACCATCACGGCCAGCGGGCCGGGCGGCCGGAAGGTGGCGGAGGTGACCAGGGTGCCGAGCCGGATCCGGCTGGTCTCGCGGGCGAGCGCGGCCAGCGTGAGCCAGGCGTCGGTCGGGCCGGGCAGGGCCGGTTCGTCGCCCATCGCCTGGTAGTGGTCGGCGCGGAGGAAGCCCTCGAAGCCGCCGTCCTCGGCCAGCCGGGCGAAGCGGAGCTGGTCGTCGTAGCTGGCGCCCCGGTGCGGCTCGGTGAAGACGGTGACCCGCATGCTCATCGTCCTTCCGCGCCGGCGGTCGCCGGCAGGTCCCGCTCCATGAGGAGTTCGTGCAGGTCGGCGCTGACTCGGGCGACGTCGGCCAGGTGCGCGTTGCGGCCCAGGGTGCGCGGTCGCGGGATGTTCACGTCGACCACCTTGCGGATCCGGCCGGGGCGGGGGCTGAGGACGACCACCCGGTCGGCCAGCAGCACCGCCTCGTCGATCGAGTGGGTGACGAACACGATGGTGGCCCCGGAGGTCATGTGTACGCGCTGCAGCTCGCCGGAGAGCTCCTCGCGGGTCAGCGCGTCGAGCGCGGAGAACGGCTCGTCCATCAGCATCACCCGGGGCTCGCCGATCAGCGACCGGCACAGCGACACCCGCTGCTGCATGCCACCGGAGAGTTCGTGCGGCAGCCGCTTCTCGAAGCCGGCCAGCCCGGCGAGGTCCAGCAGCTCCCGGGCCCGGTCGCGGTGCTTGGCCCGCTTCCAGCCGAAGATCTCCACGGGGAGCAGGACGTTGTCCAGGACCGTGCGCCAGGGGAGCAGGGCCGGCCGCTGGAAGAGCATCGCGATGTCCGGACGCGGCTTGGTGATCGGCGTACCGGCCACGGTGATGCTGCCGTCGCTGACCGGGAGCAGGCCGGCGATCAGGCGCAGCAGCGTGGACTTGCCGCAACCGGAGCGGCCGAGTACGGCGACGAACTCGCCAGTGGCGACGTCGAGGTCGATGCCGCGCAGCGCCTCGACGCGGCCGCTGCGGCCGTCGAAGGTGCGGGACACCCCGGAAAGCTGGATCATCTCCGGCGGCCTCCCTGAGTGGGCGATCAGCAGTCGCGGCCCAGGGTAACCGGCCCGTGTGGACTGCACGTCGTCCGGGGTGGACGCGAGGATTTTTCCGTAACGAAACCCATACGCCTGGCATTGTCGGGGTCGGTTTCTCGTACGCTGTCCCCCGCTAAGAGTCCCCTCACGACGGTTGGTGTCGGCCCAACCCCTCGGCCGGCCCACCTAGACAACCCCCTCCGGTGGCGGCGCGCCGCTCCGGTCGGAAAGGACATGGTGCACTGATGAGAAGGCTGACCCGTACGGTCGCTGCCGCTGCGCTGGCCACCGCCCTTGCCCTGGTCTCCGGGTGCAGCGGCGACTCGGACTCCGGCGCCGACGCCAAGAGCGGCAACGGCACGGCGTTGGAGAAGGTGACCTACCTCACCTCGTTCGGCAACTTCGGCCGTGACTCCTACGCCTGGGTCGCGAAGGAGAAGGGCTTCTTCAAGGAGGCCGGGTTCGACGTCGACATCAAGCCGGGTCAGGGCACCAACGCCGTGATCGGGACAATCGTCGGCGGGCAGGCCCAGTTCGGCCCGATCGACCTCACCGGCGGTCTGCTCCAGTTCGGCAACGGCGCGGCCAAGGACTTCGTCGCGGTCGCCGCGATCCAGCAGCGCACCATGGCCGCCATCGCCACCGTCGAGGGCAAGGGCATCGCGTCGCCGAAGGACCTGGAGGGCAAGAAGCTCGCCGACACCGAGGGCTCCGTCGTCCGCAACCTCTTCCCGACGTACGCCCGGCTGGCCGGCGTGGACGCGAGCAAGGTGACCTGGGTACCCGGTCAGGCGCAGGCCCTGATGGGCATGCTGGGCTCCGGCACGGTGGACGGCATCGGCCAGTTCGTCGTCGGCCAGCCCACGATCGAGACGGTGACCAAGCAGAAGGCCGTCATGCTGCCCTACAGCAACGTGATGCAGGACCTCTACGGCAATGTGCTGATCACCTCCGCCAAGATCGCCAAGGAGAAGCCGGAGATGGTCAAGCGGTTCACCGCGGCCCTGATGAAGGGCCTGGAGTACGCGCTGACCAACCCGCAGGAGGCGGGTGAGCTGCTGAAGAAGAACGTCGACGCCGCCAACCCCGCCGCGGCCGCCGCCGAGCTCCAGCTCATGGCCGGCTACGTGCGCTCCAGCAACTCCGGCACCCAGCTCGGCACGCTGGACAGCGGCCGGGTCGCCAAGAGCATCGCGATCCTCCAGGGCGCCGGCGCGCTCAAGCAGAACATCACCCCCGACCAGATCATCGACTTCAGCCTCGCGCCGAAGG
The DNA here is from genome assembly GCF_059359355.1 of Micromonospora sp. ZG13. Classification (NCBI taxonomy): domain Bacteria; kingdom Bacillati; phylum Actinomycetota; class Actinomycetes; order Micromonosporales; family Micromonosporaceae; genus Micromonospora; species Micromonospora sp. ZG13. Next base: position 396,637 of record NZ_JCADBQ010000001.1, on the reverse strand, counting down.
CCTGACGGACGCCGACCACGGCACGGGGGTGCGGTCCGCCGGGGCGACCCGGCGGCCGCACCCCCGTCGCGTGCCGGCCCGGCCGGCAGGAGAGGAGAACCCGTGACGGAGACGACCGCTACCCGGTCCGGCCACGTCGGGAAGAAGCCCACGGGTGCCGGCGCACCCCCGCGCCGGTCCGGCGTACGCCCCGCGGCCGTCGGGCTGCCGCTGCTCGGGGCCGTGATCACGCTGGCCGCCTGGTGGCTGGTCACGTCCGGCCTGCAACTGGTGCACCCGGTAGCGCTGCCCCCGCCGCAGTCGGTGTGGCAGGCGATGGTGGCGGGGATCGACGTGCTGCTGCCGGCGCTGGGCGTGACCACCACGATGACGGTGGTCGGCTTCCTGCTGTCGGCGGTTGCCGGGGTGCTGATCGGGATGGCCCTGGCCGGGTCCCGGCGGGTCGAGCGGATGTTCGCGCCGCTGCTGGTGGCGGTCAACGCGGTGCCGAAGATCGCCCTGGGCCCGCTGCTGGTGGTCTCGGTCGGCTGGGGCACGAAGCCGATCCTGACCATGGTGTTCCTGCTCTGTTTCTTCCCGGTCGTGCTCTCCACGGCGACCGGCCTCACCACCACCCCGAACGACCTGGCCGAGCTGGCCCGGTCGCTGAACGCCTCGTGGTGGCAGGCCTTCCGCAAGGTGCGTCTCCCCGCCGCGCTGCCGCAGATCTTCGTCGGGCTCAAGGTGGCGATGCCGCTGGCCGCGATCGGCGCGGTGATCGGCGAGTTCTATTCGGACAAGCCGGGGCTGGGCTACCAGATCCTGCAGTACAACGGCATCGGGGACACCGCGACCGCCTGGGCGGCGATCGTGCTGATCGCGCTGATGAGCATCCTGCTCTACAGCGCGCTGTCCCTGGTCGAGCGGCTCGCCCTGCCGTGGGTGCGCGCCACCACCTCGGCCCGCTGACCCGTTCGGCCAACCGCCGGTGTGGCCCGCCGTCCTCCGGCGGGCCACACCGGCCGGTCAGCTCGCGAGGCGCCAGCGCCCGTTGCGCGCGACCAGGGTGGTGAGGGCCTGCGGCATCAGGCCGGAGTGGTTGTCCGGGGTCATCCGGATCGGCCCGGAGAGACCGTCCAACTGGGTCGTCTCCAGCACGTCCCGGATGCCGTCGCGGTCGACCTCGCCGGGCTCGCCGCCCGCGCGCAGTTCGGCGTCGGCGATGAGCTGCACCGCGTCGGCGGCGAACGACGAGGAGCCGTTGTAGCTGCCGAAGCGGGCGGTGTAGTCCTGGAACCACTGCCGGCGGGCCGCCTTCGCCGGGGTCGTGGCGATCACGTCGTCGATCACCATGGTCTGGGTGAAGACCAGCGTGGCGCGTTCGGTCGCCCGGGACGCGGCACCGAGGAAGAGGTCGCCGGCCGCCGCCGCGTCGAAGAAGAGGCCGCCCTCGAACTTGGCCTGCTGCGCGGCGGTGGCGGCCAGCGTCGCCTGCTCCGCCGGGGTCCAGACGACCAGCGCGTCCGGCTTCTTCGCGATCAGGTCCTTGACCTGCTGGCCGACCTCGGTGTCGGTGGTGCGTACGGCCTCCTCGCGCACCAGCTTGACGCCGGCCTTCGCGAACTCGGCGCGCAGCGCGGTCAACCCCTCACGGCCATAGGCGTCGTCGCTGTGCAGCACGCCCGCCTTGCGTACGCCCTTGCGGCGCATCTCGCCGGCGAGGGCGGCGGCGCTGTCGGCCGCGTTCGGCGAGAGCTTGAACACGTACCGCCGTTCGGCGACCGGGGTGGACACGGCGCTGGACGCGGCGAGCGCAATGGTGGGAATTCGCTTCTCGTTGATGGTGCGTACGGCACCGACGGCGCATTCGTTGCAGCCGCCCATGATGATGGCGCTGACTTGGGAATCAGCGCTGAAGTCACCGATGTTGCGCAGCGACTCGCTCGCGTCCGACCGGTTGTCCTTCACCCTCAGCTCGACCTTCCGGCCGTTCAGCGCACCGGAGGAGTTCAGCTGCTCGACCTTCAGTTCCAGCGCCCGCTGGTACGCCTTGCCGACCGGCGCGGCGGCGCCGGAGAGTTCGAGGTCCGCGGCGATGACGATGGGACTGGTGTCCTGCTCGTCCGCCCCGAACTGGCAGCCGGTGAGCGTGGTGGCCAGCACGGCCGATGCGAGCGCCGCGGCGGTCGCGGAGCGGATGGGGCTCAACTCAGTCCTCCAGATGCGGCCCGGGCGATACCCGGTCACCGCCGGGTTGTCCGTCCTCAGTAGAGGAACGGGATCGGTCTGCCGTACGGTGTGCGCGAAGCCTGCAAAACCTTGCCAACGCCGGGCCCTGCGGTCAAGCGGAGCGTCTGAAGCGTTTCGGGACGCGTATCCCACATGGTGGGGCAACGGGAAGTTTGCAAACGCTTACTAATACGACACGGATGACCACTCTGGAGTTACATGCCCTGTTCACGGGCATGGAGAATTGAAGGTATTAGTTGACCGGATCACGGGATGCGTGCCCTCCGACCGTTTCCTACCCCGCTGCGGCTTCCCAAACAGGATCACTTCTGATGAAATCGCGGCCGTGCCGCGTGTGGCGCAGTCCGCTGCACCGGGCGCGAGTCGGCGGGGCAGGCGTGGAAGAAACGACGGAGGCGATGTCGTGAGCACCGGACCGACGACCCTGCCCGCGAGTGGCGACACCGATCAGCCGAAGCGGCGTCGGCTGCCCCGGCTCCGCGACGTGCGGATCCGCTCCAAGCTCGCGCTGATCCTGGTCGTGCCGCTCGCCGCGGTGCTCGCGCTGGCGACGGTCCGACTCGTCGCCGTCGGCGAGAACACCTTCGACGCCAACCAGGCCCGGGCGCTGACCGCGCTCTCCATCGACGTCTCCGCCCTGACGCAGGACCTGCACGCCGAGCGGATGGCCGCCGCCGCCTTCCTGTCGACCCCCCAGCAGAAGGCCGACGCCTACAACCTGCGGGTGCGCAGCACCGACGAGCGGGTCGCGGCGTACCGGGCCGAGCGCGGTCGGATCGGTGACCTGCCGTCCGCCGTACGCGAGCGGCTGGCGACCATCGACGAGCACCTGGAGACGCTCGCCGCCACCCGGCAGGAGGTGCTGGACCGCCAGCAGATGGCGGTCGCCGAGGCGGCCCTGCGCTACGGCGTCATCATCACCGACCTGGTCGCGTACGGCGACGGGCTGGCCCAGCTGCCCGGCGACGAGCGGCTCGCGGACGCCCGGCGCGCGGTCGCCGCGTTCGCCCGCGCCAAGGCGGCCGTCGCCGAGGAGCAGTCGGTCGCCTTCACCGCCCTCCTCGGCGGCCGGCTCGACGAGGAGCAGTTCTCCTCCTTCGTCGCCACGCTGACCAGCCAGCAGGAGGCGCTGGGCGCCTTCACCCTCGCCGCCGACCCGACCCAGCGGGCCCTGGTCGAGAGCACGGTCTCCGGCGACGCGGTCACCCTCGCCGACCGGGTGGCCGCCGACATCACCCGCTCGGTCGGGCAGCCCTCCCTGGTGACCGCCCAGGACGCCACCGCCGCCATCGGCGCCGTCAACGACCTGATGCGGTGGGCCGAGATCCGGCTCCAGGACCGGCTGCTCAGCCAGGCCGACCAGGCCCGCTCGGACGTCATCCGGCAGGCCGTCATCGAGACGGCGCTGGTGCTGCTCACCCTCATCGTCGCCGTGACCCTCGCCGTGGTGCTGGCCCGCTCGCTCAACCACTCGCTGCGCCGGCTGCGGGAGGGCGCCCTCTCGGTGGCGAACCACGACCTGCCGGACGCGGTCAAGCGGCTGCAGAACGTCGGCAACGTCGGCGACGGCGGCGTCGAGGAGATCGTCCGGGAGGTACGCGACCCGATCCAGCTCAACAACCGCGACGAGGTGGGCCAGGTGGCGCTCGCCTTCAACGTCGTGCACCGCGAGGCGGTCCGGGTGGCGGCCGAGCAGGCCGCGCTGCGTACCAGCGTCTCGGCGATGTTCCTCAACCTCGCCCGGCGCAGTCAGACCCTGGTCGACCGCATGATCGGTGAGCTCGACGCGATCGAGCGCGGCGAGGAGGACCCGAAGCGGCTCGCGCAGCTCTTCGAGCTGGACCACCTGGCCACCCGGATGCGCCGCAACGACGAGAACCTGCTCGTCCTGGCCGGCGCCGACTCCGCCGTGCCGCGCCGCGACGACGCCCTGCTGGTGGACGTGCTGCGGGCCGCGCAGTCCGAGGTGGAGCTCTACAACCGCATCGAGTTCGGCACCGTCGACACCGACATCTCGGTCGCCGCGCACGCCGTCAACGACGTGGTCCGCCTCGTCGCCGAGCTGCTCGACAACGCCACCCGCTTCTCGCCGCCGACCACCACCGTGGTCGCCGACGGCCGCCGGATCCGCGACTACGTCCTCATCCAGGTCGAGGACCGGGGTCTCGGCCTGACCGACGACCAGCTCGACTCGCTCAACCGGCGACTGGCCGCCCCGCCGAGCGTCGACGTCGCGGCGTTCCGGCTCATGGGTCTGGCCGTGGTCAGCCGGCTGGCCTCCCGCTACGGCATCCGGGTGGAGCTGCGCCGCAACGTGGAGGGCGGCACCGTCGCCCAGGTGACGCTGCCCGCCGCGACGGTCGTGCTGCCGCCCGTGCACAGCCGGGACCAGCAGATCACCCGGCCCCGGCAGCCGCTCGCGGTCGAGCAGAACCCGCTCACCCCGGCCGGCCTCGCCGAGCCGGCCGGCGCCGGGCGTACCGCCTCGGCCACCCTGACCGACCAGTGGCGCTCCGCCGCCCCGGCGCCGTGGCAGGCCCCGGAGCAGGCGCGGGACACCATGGCCCCGGTTCAGGCAGGTGGCCTGCCGGCGGCACCGCCGCCCGCCCCGCCGGCGCCCCCGGCCCGGCCGGCCTTCGGCGGCGTCTCGGTCGGCACGCCGACCGTCGCGTACCCCACGGTCGAGGCGCTGCCCAAGCGCGTCCCCGGCGGGGAGGCTGCGGCCCCGGGTGCGCCCGGGCTGCCGGTGGGCCCGATCGCCGGCTCGCCGGCCACCGCCGGGCTGTCGGCGGGCCTCGCCGGCTCCGACCAGGGCACCGGCCGTGGCCTCGGGGCCAACCTGGCCGCCACGGCTCCGCTCGCCCCCGCCCCGGCCGCGCCGATCACCCCGCGCCCCGAGCTGCCGGCCGAGGCGCCGATCTTCCGGGAGATGGAGGCGGTGTGGTTCCGGTCGCACGGTAACGACGCCACGGCCATCTTCACCCGCCCGGACTTCAGCCAGTCGCCCGCCGCGCAGCAGGCCGGCGGAGCGCCGAGCACCGCAGCGCCGAGCGCGGCCGCGCCGGCAGCCGCCCAGCCGGCACCGGCGCCCCGCGCGCCGCGGCTGCCCACGCGTACGCCGGGCAGCACCGACACCACCGCGCCGACCGCGCCGACCGCGCAGCCGGCACCGCCGTCGTACACCCCGCCGGCCGCGGCGCGGCCCACCACGCCGGACACACCCCCCGCGGCGCCTCCCGCGGCGCCCCCCACCCCGCCTGCGGCGCCGGTCGCGGACCCGCCGCCGGCGGCGCCCGCAGCCGACACGGAAGCCTGGCGGACGGCGGCAGACGAGGGCTGGTCCCGGGCCAGCCGGGCGGCGGCCCCCGCCACCGCCGGCACCACCCGCTCGGGGCTGCCCAAGCGGCAGCCGCAGGCACAGCTCGTGCCGGGCGGGATCGAGCCCCGGGGCGGCCGCGACCGCAGCCGGCGTACCCCGGACGAAGTTCGGGGCCTGTTGTCGGCCTACCACCGCGGCGTGCAGCGCGGCCGGGCGGCCGGCACGGACCAGAACAGCACCTCGACCAAGGAGACGAGTCGATGAACAGGCCAGCGGCCATGCAGGACATGAGTTGGTTGCTCACCAACTTCGCCGACAGCGTGGCGGGAATCGCCCACGTGGTGGCGGTGTCCGCCGACGGGCTGCTGCTCGCCTCCTCGCGGGACCTGCCCGCGGACCGGGCGGACCAGCTCGCCGCGATCACCTCGGGCGTCGTCAGCCTGACCGAGGGCGCCGCCCGGATGTTCAGCGCCGGCGGCGTGCTCCAGACGGTCATCGAGATGGACAGCGGCTACCTGTTCCTGATGTCGATCAGCGACGGCTCGTCGATGGCCGTGCTGGCGGCCCGCAGCTGCGACGTCGGTCAGGTGGGCTACGAGATGGCGCTGCTGGTCGAGCGGGTCGGTGCGGCGCTGGTGCCGCTGCCCCGGGACGCGGTGCGGTCCTAGCGGGACGCGACGTGCGGGCCGTACGTCGCCAGGAACGAGAAGATCCGGTGCCCGACCAGGGGCCCGGCCGGGAGAGGAGGTGATCGTCAATGGACCAACGGCGCGTGGACCCACGTGGTGCGCTGGTACGGCCGTACGCGGTCACCCGCGGCCGGACCGAGGCCCGGATGGACATCGCCCTGGAGGCGGTCCTGACGGCCAACGCGACCCAGGCCGCGGAGGCCCGCTTCGCGGGGCACGACAAGCACCGCATCGCCACCGTCTGCGAGGGCCGGGCACAGTCGCTGGCCGAGATCTCCGCGTACACCCGGATGCCGCTGGGCGTCACCCGGGTGCTGGTCGCCGACATGGTGGCCGAGAGCCTGCTGACGCTACACACTGCCGCTCCCGCCGAGGGGTTCGAGGAGCGGATGGAAATCCTTGGAAGGGTGCTAAGTGGACTTCGCAGGCTATGACCCCGCCGGGGCCCGCCGAAACCGGGGAATCATCTCCGCGAAGATCGTGGTCGCGGGCGGCTTCGGCGTGGGCAAGACGACGCTGGTCGGCGCGATCTCGGAGATCACCCCGCTGAGAACCGAGGCGGTGATGACCGCGGCCGGCGTCGGCATCGACGACCCGTCCAAGGTGCCGGGGAAGCAGACCACCACGGTCGCCATGGACTTCGGCCGGATCACCATGGCCGAGGACCTGATCCTGTACCTCTTCGGCACGCCGGGTCAGACCCGGTTCTGGTTCATGTGGGACGAGATCATCAAGGGCGCGGTGGGGGCGGCCGTGCTGGTCGACACCCGCCGGATCACCGACGCCTTCGCGCCGCTCGACTACTTCGAGAACCGCCGGCTGCCGTACGTCGTGGCGTTGAACCGTTTCGACGGCGCGCCGCAGTACGAGCTGGAGGAGGTCCGCGAGGCGCTGGCCATCTCGCCGGACGTGCCGCTGGTGCTGACCGACGCCCGGCACCGGGACGCCGTCAAGCAGGTGCTCGTGACCGTCGTGGAGCACGCCATGCTCCGCCTGGAGGCCGAGCACGGCCGGGGCTACCCGGCGCCGGTCGGCTGAACGGGACGGCCACCGTCTCCGGGTCGCGTCAGTCGACCCGGAGACGGTAGCCGCGCTTGACGACCGTCTGCACCACGCGGGGCGCGCGCAACCCGGCGCGCAGCCGGGCCACCGCCATCTCCACGGCGTGCTCGTCCGCGCCGCGCGGCAGCGTGCGCAGCAGGGCCGTCCGGGACAGCACCCGACCCGGCGAGCCGCACAGCGCCCGCAGCACCGCCATCGGCGCCGGCGCGAGCGGGCGCAGCTCCCCGTCCACCACGGCGGCGTGCCCGCGCAGCGTGAGCAGGTGACCGGCCACCTTCAGGGTGACCGTCCGGCGCGGCAGCTCGTCGACGATGGTCCGGACCAGGGCGCCCAGGCGGGCCCTGGCCGGCGCGCTGACCGGCACCCCGCGCCGCAGCAGCGGCTCCGCGGTGACCGCGCCCACGCAGCTGGCGAGCACGTCGCCCCGGAACGCGTCGAGCACCGCGTCGCAGCGGTCCCCGGCGGCGCGCAGCAGCGCCTCGGCCGCCGGGGCCGAGGTGAAGGTGACCGCGTCGACGAGCCGGCCGGCGACCAGGTCGATCAGGCGGTGCAGCGGGGCCGGGTCGGTCGGCGGCGCCCACCGGTAGACGGGCACCTCGATCACGGTCGCCCCGGCCGCCTCCAGCGCCAGCGTGCACTCCGGCTGCCGCTCGCCGTGTAGCTGCATGGCGACCACCTGCCCGGCCACCCCGCGCCGGCACAGGTGCGCGACCACCTCGTCGCAGCTCTCCGAGTCGGGCGACCACTGGTCGTGCAGGCCGGCGGCCCGGATGGCCCCGCGCGCCTTGGGACCCCGGGCCACCACGTACGCGTCGGCGAGCACGCCGCGCAGCGGCTCGGCCAGCCCCCAGCCCTCGGCCGCCTCCAGCCAGCCGCGCATCCCGATGCCGGTGTTGGCCATGAGGACGTCCGGGGGCCGGTCCAGGCAGGCCCGGGTGGCCTCACGCAGGTCGGTGTCGTCGGCCAGCGGCACGATCCGCAGAGCCGGGGCGATCACCACCCGGGCGCCCCGCCGTTGCAGCAGCGCGGCGAGTTCGTCCCGTCGTCGGTCGGCGGTCACCCCGATGGTGAAGCCGGCCAGTTCGTCGCGCATTCACCCCTCCCGTCGCAGCCGCACCTCGACCAGGCCGTCCCGGCAGCGCACGTCGTGCCGGGGCACGGCGACGCCGGGCAGGTCTAGGCACGCGCCGGTACGCAGGTCGTACACCTGCTTGTGCAGCGGCGACGCGACCGTCGGCACCCCGCCCCGGCTACCGACGATCCCGCGCGACAGCACGTACGCGCCGGCGACGGGGTCGAGGTTGTCGATGGCGAAGAGCCCGTCGGCGGTGCGGAACAGGGCCACCTGCACGCCGTCGACGAGCGCGGCGACGCCCCGCTCCGGCTCCAGCCGGTCGAGCGGGCAGACCGGCGCCCAGGTGCGCGTCGTCGTCATCGTGATGGTCATCGCCGTACCTCCAGCAGTCCGGGCGTCGTGGTGGTCATCGCCGTAGCTCCGGCATGCCGAGCGCGACCGGTTGGCGGACCCCGTCGGCCGGCGTACGGCCCGCCGGGACGGGTTGGCCCCGCTCCAGCGCGAACGTGATCGACGGGTCGGGCACGTCGGGGGCGTTGACGAAGGAGGCGAACCGGCGCAGTCGTACGGGGTCCTCCAGCACGTCGCGCCACTCGTCGGAGTACGACTCGACGTGCCGGGCCATCGCGGCGTCGAGTTCGGCGCACAGGCCGAGCGAGTCGTCCACGACGACGGCGCGCAGGTGCTCCAGCCCGCCCTCCATCGCCTCGATCCAGGCGGCGGTGCGTTGCAGCCGGTCGGCGGTGCGGACGTAGTACATCAGGAACCTGTCGATCAGCCGGACCAGCGCCTCCGTCGACAGGTCGGTGGCGAAGAGGTCGGCGTGCCGGGGCCGGAAGCCGCCGTTGCCGCCGACGTAGAGGTTCCAGCCGGTCTCGGTGGCGATGACGCCGAAGTCCTTGCTGCGTGCCTCGGCGCACTCGCGGGCGCAGCCCGACACCGCCGACTTGATCTTGTGTGGGGCGCGCAGCCCCCGGTAGCGCAGCTCCAGGGCGACGGCCAGCCCGACCGAGTCCTGCACCCCGTACCGGCACCACGTCTCGCCGACGCAGGACTTCACCGTGCGCAGCGCCTTGCCGTACGCGTGGCCGGACTCGAAGCCGGCGTCGACCAGCCGCCGCCAGATCTGCGGAAGCTGCTCGACCCGGGCCCCGAACAGGTCGATCCGCTGCCCGCCCGTGATCTTCGTGTAGAGCCCGAAGTCGCGGGCCACCTCGCCGATCACGATGAGCTTCTCCGGGGTGATCTCCCCGCCCGGGATCCGGGGCACCACCGAGTAGCTGCCGTCGCGTTGCAGGTTGGCCAGGAAGTGGTCGTTGGTGTCCTGCAACGACGCCTGCTCGCCGTCCAGCACGTGCCCGGTGCCCAGCGAGGCGAGGATCGAGGCGACCACCGGTTTGCAGATGTCGCAGCCGCGACCCCGGCCGTGCTCGGCGACGAGCTGCGAGAAGGTACGGATGCCGCGCACCCGGACGATGTCGAACAGCTCCTGCCGGCTGGCGTCGAAGTGCTCGCAGAGCGCGGTGGACTGCCGCACCCCGGCGGCGTCGAGGAGCTGCTTGAGCATCGGCACGCAGGAGCCGCAGCTCGTACCCGCCCGGGTGCACGCCTTCAGCGCCGGCACGTCCGCGCAGCCACCGGCGATCGCGTCGTCGATGTCGGCGCGGGTCACCGCGTTGCAGGAGCACACCTGGGCGGCGGCGGGCAGCGCCCCCGCGCCCGCCCCCGGCGCGCCGGCGGGGGCGAGCAGCGCCAGCGGGGGAGCGGGCAGCGGGCCGCCGACGCTGGCCCGCAGCGTCGGGTAGGCGCTCGCGTCGCCGACCAGCACCCCGCCGAGCAGGGTCTGCGCGTCGTCGGAGAGGACCAGCTTGGCGTAGACCCGGGTGGCCGGGTCGGTGAACGTCACGTCGAGGCAGCCCGGCGTGGTGCCGTGCGCGTCGCCGAACGAGGCCACGTCCACGCCGAGCAGCTTCAGCTTCGTGGCGGTGTCCGCGCCGGGGAAGGTGGCCGCCCCGCCGACCAGCCGGTCGGCGACCACCTCGGCCATCGCGTACCCGGGGGCGACCAGGCCGTGGCAGACGCCGTCGACGGCGGCACACTCGCCGACCGCCCAGATCCGCGCGTCGGCGCTGCGGCAGGCGTCGTCGACCAGCACCCCGCCGCGCGGGCCCAGGGCGAGAGCGGCCGCCCGGGCCAGCTCGTCGCGGGGACGGATGCCGGCGGCGACCACCACCAGGTCGGCGTCGACGACGGTCCCGTCGGCCAGCTCCAGCCCGGCGACCGCGCCGTCGGGCCCGGGCCGCAGCGCGGTGGTGGCGACGCCCAGGTGGGTCGCCACGCCCAGTTCGTCGACGTAGCGGCGCAGCATAGCGCCGCCGGCCGTGTCGACCTGCACGGGCATCAGCCGGGGCGCGAACTCCACCACGGCGGTGTCGAGCCCGAGCAGCCGCAGCGCGTTCGCCGCCTCCAGCCCGAGCAGCCCGCCGCCGACGACCGCGCCGGTGCGCCGGCCCCGCGCGTACTCCCGGATCGCCGCCAGGTCGTCCAGCGTGCGGTAGACGAAGACCCCGGGCAGGGTCGCGCCGGCCACCGGCGGCACGAACGCGGACGAGCCGGTGGCCAGCACCAGGGCGTCGTACGGGTGCTCGCCGGCCGCCGTACGGACCAGCCGCCGCTCGCGGTCGATCTCCGTGGCCGGCTCGCCCAGGCGCAGTTCCACCCCGTCGTCGGGGGTGTGCAGGTTCAGCTCCTCGGCGCCGACCCCGTCGAAGAAGGCCGAGAGCCGCACCCGGTCGTACGCCGGGCGGTTCTCCTCGGCGAGCACGGTGACCCGCCACCGCCCCTGCGGGTCGCGGGCGCGCAGCGCGTCGACGAAGCGCTGCCCGACCATCCCGTTGCCGACGACCACCAACCGGCCACCGTTCATGACGGCACTCCGCTCCGCTGCGTGCCGTCATGAGGCACCGTCGCACTGAGCCTGCTGATTCGCTCGCTCCGCTCGCTCATCGCGCCACCTCCACCGATTCCACCTCGGACAACCAGTCGACGATGCCGGCGACGGCGTCCCGGCAGCCGCCGCATCCCGTACCGGCCCGGGTCGCGGCGACCACGGCGTCGACCGTCCGGGCCCCGGAGCGCCAGCAACCCACCAGCGCCCCCTTGCTGACGTCGTTGCACCGGCAGACGGTCGCCGCGTCCGGCATCAGCGCCGGGGTGGCGGCCGGCGCTGCTGTCGCCGCGCCGAACGACCGGCCGAGTAGCAGGGAACGCCGGTCGGCCGGCACCGGCTGGCCCCGGTCGAAGAGCTGGATGACCGTGCCGACCGCCGGGTTGTCGCCGAGCAGGATCGCGGCGGTCAGCCGCTCGTCGCGGATGCGCAGCCGGGCGTACGTGCCCCGGGCCGGGTCGGCGAAGGTCAGCTCCTCGCCGGTCCCGCCGTCGCCCGGGTCGCCCATGGCGGCGAGGTCGATGCCGGCCGCCTTGAGCCGGGTCACCGCAGGCCGGGGCCGGTAGCGGGCGCCCGGGTCCTCCCCGGTGAGCAGCTGCGCCACCACCCGGGCCTGCGCCCAGGCCGGGGCGACCAGCCCGGTGAGGGCACCGTCGTGCTGGGCGCAGTCGCCGATCGCCGAGATCCGCGGGTCGCTGGTGCGCAGCCGGTCGTCGACCAGCACGCCCCGCTCGACGGCCAGCCCCGCCGAGGCGGCGAGGGCGGTGTCGGGGCGTACCCCGCAGGAGAGGACCAGCAGGTCGGCGGCGAGCGAGCGGCCGTCGGCCAGGTCGAGGCGTACCCCGTCGGCGTCCGCGACCACCTCCGTGGCCGACACGGCCAGGTGGGTGGTCACCCCGAGGCCGGCGAGGGTGTCGGCCAGCACGGCCGCGCCGGCCGGGTCGAGCTGCCGTTCCATCAGGTACGGCACCGGGTGCACCACCCCGACGGCCAAACCCCGGGCGGCGAGCCCGCGGGCCGCCTCCAGCCCGAGCAGCCCGCCGCCGAGCACCAGGGCGCTGCGCGCGCCGTCGGCCACGGCGAGGATCCGCCGGCAGTCGTCGAGGGTGCGGAACGGCACCACCCGCTCCGGCAGCCCGGGCCCGGCCAGCCCCGGCAGCGGGGGTACGACGGCCCGGCTGCCGGTGGCGAGCACCAGATGGTCGTACGCGACGCGGTCGCCGTCGTCGGTGTGGACGGTCGCGGCGGCGCGGTCGACGGCGGTGACGGCCACCCCGCTGCGCAGGTCGACGCCCTGCCCGGCGGCCTCGGCCAGCTCCACGTCCGCCTCGCCGATCCGGCCCGCCAGCAGCGTGGAGAGCATGATCCGGTTGTACGCCCGGTGCGGCTCCGCGCCGAGCACGGTGACCTTGCGGTCCCCGCCCCGGGCGTGCAGCTCGCCGGCCAGCCGGGAGCCCGCCATCCCGTTGCCGACGATCACGACCCGCTCGGTCATGGCCGCGCTACCGGGCTCTGCGGGACGGTTCGCTCGCTCATGGTGCGTCCACCCTTTCCAGCCGGACGGCGCAGATCTTGAACTCCGGCATCCCGGAGACCGGGTCGACGGCGTCGTTGGTGACCGAGTTGGCCCGCGCGGCGCCACCCCAGTGGAACGGCGCGAAGACGGTGTCCGGCCGGATGGCGGTGCTGAGCCGGGCCGGCGCGCGCAGCTCACCCCGGCGCGAGACCACCCGCACCGGCTCGCCGTCGCCGATGCCGAGCCGCCCGGCCAGGTCGGGGTGCAGCTCGACGAAGGCGTCCGGGGCGGCCCGGCGCAGGGCGGCGACCCGGCGGGTCTGGGTGCCCGACTGGTACTGGGCGAGCACCCGGCCGGTAGTGAAGTGCAGCGGATACTCGGCGCACACCTCCTCGGCCGCCGGCCGGTGTTCGACGGCGTGGAAGCGGGCCCGCCCGTCCGGGGTGGCGAAGCGGTCGGCGAAGAGCCGGGGGGTGTCCGGGGCGTCCTCGGCCGGGCAGGGCCAGAAGACGCCGTCGTGCGCGTCGATCCGCTCCCAGCTCACCCCGGCGTAGTCGGCGGTCCCGCCGGCCGAGGCCCGCCGCAGCTCCGCGAACACGACCCGCGGGTCGCTGGCGTCCGCGCCGCCGGCACCATCCCGGAGGCGGGCGGTCAGGTCGGCGAGGATCTCCAGGTCCGTACGGACCTCCGGCGGCGGCGTACGCAGGGCGCGGCGGCGCAGCACCCGGCCCTCCAGGTTGGTCATCGTGCCGTCCTCCTCGGCCCACTGGGCGGTGGGCAGCACCACGTCGGCCAGCGCGGCCGTCTCGGAGAGCAGGAAGTCGGCGACCACCAGCAGGTCGAGGTCCCGTAGCCGGCCCTCGATCCGGGCCGCCCGGGGCGCGGAGACCACCGGATTCGAGCCGAAGACCAGCAGCGCCTTCGGCCCGGCGGGCGTGCCCAGCGACTCCAGCAGCTCGTACGCCGGCACGCCCGGCCCGGGCAGGTCCTCGGCCGGCACCCCCCAGACCCCGGCGACGTGTTCCCGGGCGGCCGGGTCGTCGATCCTGCGGTAGCCGGGGAGCTGGTCGGCCTTCTGCCCGTGCTCCCGGCCGCCCTGTCCGTTGCCCTGTCCGGTGAGGCAGCCGTAGCCGGAGCCGGGGCGTCCGGGCAGCCCGAGGGCGAGCGCCAGGTTGACGAAGCCGGTGACGGTGTCGACGCCCTTGGCGTGCTGCTCGGCGCCGCGCGCGGTCAGGATGATCACGCGTCCGGCGGTGCCGAGGGCCCGGGCGGTCGCCTCCAGGTCGGCCACCGGCACCCCGGAGAGCGCCTCGGCGCGGGCCGGCCACCAGCCGGCCACGCTCCGGCGGACCGCCTCGAAGCCGGTGGTGCGGTCGGCCACGTACTCCCTGTCGATCCAGCCCTCGGTGAGCGCGATGTGCAGCAGCGCGTTCGCCACCGCCAGGTCGGTGCCCGGCAGGGGTTGTAGGTGCAGGTCGGCCAGCCGGGCGGTGGCGGTGACCCGGGGGTCGACCACGATCAGCCGGCCGCCGCGTTCGCGCTGCTCGGTGAGCCAGCGCACGAGCGGGGGCATGGTCTCCGCCGGGTTTGCGCCGACGAGCAGCAGCGTGTCGGCCCGGCCGAGGTCGGCCAGGGGGAACGGCAGTCCCCGGTCGATGCCGAAGGCGCGCGTGCCGGCCGCCGCCGCCGAGGACATGCAGAACCGTCCGTTGTAGTCGATGTGCTTCGTGCGCAGCGCCACCCGGGCGAACCTGCCCAGCGCGTACGCCTTCTCGTTGGTGAGCCCGCCGCCGCCGAAGACGGCCACCGCGTCGCGGCCGTGTCCCTCCTGGACGGCGCGCAGGCCGGTGACGATCCGATCGAGGGCGGCGTCCCAGCTCGCCGGGCGCAGGCCGCCCCCGGTCGGGTCCCGCAGCAGCGGGGTGGTCAGCCGCTCAGGGTGGTCGAGCAGTTCGGCGGCGGTCCAGCCCTTCTGGCAGAGGCCGCCCCGGTTGGTGGGGAACCGCCGGGGGAGCACCGTCACCCGGTCGGGCTCCTCGCGCAGCGTCATCCCGCACTGGAGGGCGCAGTACGGGCAGTGCGTCGCCACCTCCCGGGGCGTGCGCCCCGGTCCGGTCGCCGCGTGTGCACCGTCTGTCATGTCGGCAAAGCGTGCCGGGGGGCGATTTCCGGTCCGGGTCCCGTTTGTTTCGGTCCTGTCAAGAGCCGCTCACACCGCACGGGGGCGGCGGATCGGCTCGCGGGGGTCTACAATCTGGGAAATCAGTCCTATATTTCGGGAGACACGATGGACGTGGCCGAGGTCTTCGACGCGGTGGCCGGCAGCTACGACGAGGCCCGCCGTCGCCTGGTGCCCTGCTTCGACGCCTTCTACGGCACCGCCGTCGAGGTGGCCGCGCCACCGTTGCGCGCCGCGCTCGCCGCGGGGCGTACCCCCGAGGTGCTGGACCTGGGCGCGGGCACCGGGCTGCTGTCGCTGCTGCTCGCCGCGGCGGTGCCCGGGGCCCGGCTGACCCTGGTCGACGCCGCGCCGGCCATGCTCGCCGTCGCCGCCGACCACCTGCGCGCCCGCGGGGTGGCCCACCGGACGGTCCTGGCCGACCTGGCCGACCCGCTGCCGGCCGGCCGCTACGACGCGGTGGTCAGCGCGCTGGCCGTGCACCACCTCGACGACGCCGGTAAGCGCGCGCTCTACCGCCGGGTGCCGGCGGCGCTGGCGCCCGGCGGCGTCTTCGTCAACGCCGAGCAGGTCGCCGGCCCCACGGCCGCGCTGGACCGGCGCTACCACGAGGTGTGGCTGGGGCAGGTCGCCGCGCTGGGCTCCGACGCCGACGAGATCGCCGCCGCCGAGGGCCGGATGGCGTACGACCGGCCGGCCCCGGTCGACGCGCAGTGCCGCTGGCTCGCCGAGGCGGGCCTGGTCGACGTCGACTGCTTCTTCAAGCAGTGGCGGTTTGCCGTGTTCGGCGGCCGGCGCGAATAGCGGGCCGCGGCGGGATGACTGCCGGTCATACCGCTGGGTAGTCTGCTCGGCATGACTGCCAAGGTGACCCTGTCGTTCTCGGACGAGACGATCGAGGAGGCCCGGCGGTTCGCCAAACGCGAAGGGCTCTCCCTCTCGGCGTGGATGGACCAGGCGGCCCGCGAGAAGGCGCTGCGCGAGGTCTTCACCGCGCACGCCGCCGCCGTCGGCCGGGCCGGTCTCGACCTCGAAGCCGCCGCCCTCGCCGACGCCCGCGAGGTGGGCATGGTCGACGACGTGCTCTTCGGCGGGCGCCCGCGTGCTGCGTAGGGGCGAGGTCTGGCGCATCGACGGCGCCCGGGAACGGCTCGGGCTGGTGATCAGCTCCGACGTCTACAACTCCACCGACGTGCCGATCGTGATCGTGGCCGAGGTGGTCGAGGAGGCGCTGCTGCGCGACTCGCCCCTGGCGGTGCGGATGGGCGCGTACGTGGTGATGCCCGACCGGCTCTCCTCGCCGATGAAGAAGTGGTTCACGGAGTGCGTGGACGTCGCCGACACCGAGACCATGCTCCGGGTCGGTCGGGCGCTGCGTATCCTCCAGGAGCTCTGACATCTCACGGGCCGCACCCGCCCGCGGTGCGGTCTCCGTTTCCGGCCCGACCCGCGACGGGCACGGTCGGGTAATCCACGGTTCCTAGCGTTCCTCCAGGTCACACCGACGAGGAGGAGTCGCCGTGAGCACACTGGCCCCCACCGCACCCCTGGCCGAGGCCGCCCCGCCGGCCGCCGGCCGCCGGCGCCGCATCGACGACTGGCGGCCCGAGGACCCGGACTTCTGGCGTACGACCGGGGCGCCGATCGCCCGCCGCAACCTCTGGGTCTCGATCTTCGCCGAGCACGTCGGCTTCTCCGTGTGGAGCCTCTGGTCCGTCACGGTGCTCTTCCTCGGCCCCGAGTACGGCATCGACCCGGCGGGCAAGTTCCTGCTCACCGCCGTGCCGGCCGCCCTCGGGGCGGCGCTGCGGCTGCCCTACACGCTGGCCGTGGCGCGCTTCGGCGGACGGACCTGGACGATCGTCAGCGCGCTGCTGCTGCTCGTCCCGGCCGTGCCGATGACGGTGCTGCTGGAGCCCGGCGTCTCCTACTCCACCCTGATGGTGCTGGCCTGCCTGACCGGCGTGGGCGGGGGCAACTTCGCCTCCTCGATGGCGAACATCAACCTCTTCTACCCGTCTTGGCTCAAGGGCCGGGCCCTCGGGCTCAACGCCGGTGGCGGGAACCTCGGCGTGCCGGCGGTGCAACTGGTCGGCCTGGCGGTGCTGGCGACGGCGGGCGCCGCGTACCCCCGCCTGGTGCCGGCGGTCTACCTGCCGCTGATCGTGCTGGCCGCGCTCGCCGCGGCGCGCTGGCTGGACGACGTCCCGGGGGCGCGCAACGAGCCCGGCGCGCTGCGCGAGGCCGCCCGCGATCCGCACACCTGGATCATGTCGCTGCTCTACGTCGGCACCTTCGGCTCGTTCATCGGCTTCGGCTTCGCCTTCGGCCAGGTGCTCCAGCTCCAGTTCGCCGAGCGCTTCCCGACCCCGGCCGACGCCGTCTGGCTGACCTTCCTCGGCCCGCTGATCGGTTCGCTGGTCCGGCCGGTCGGCGGGCACCTCGCCGACCGCCTCGGCGGGGCCCGGGTGACCTTCTGGAACTTCGTCGCGATGGCGGCCGGCGCCTCGCTGGTGCTGTACGCCGCCCGCGAGCGGTCGTTCGGGCTCTACCTGCTCGGCTTCCTGTCGCTCTTCGTCTTCTCCGGCATCGGCAACGGCTCGACGTACAAGATGATCCCGGCGATCTTCCGGGCCCGCGCGACGGCCGACGTGGCGGCCGGTCGGCGGGAGGCGGCCCCGGCGCAGCGCTGGGCCGTGCGGATGACCGGCTCGCTCATCGGTGTCGCCGGGGCGGTCGGGGCCTCCGGCGGGGTGCTGGTGAACGTCGCCTTCCGGCAGTCGTTCCTGACCCGGGGCAGCGCGGACGCGGCGTACGTCGCCTTCATCGCCGCGTACGCGGTCTGCCTCGCGGTGACGTGGCTGGTCTATCTGCGGCCGGGAGCCCACCGGCCGGCCGGGGAGTGAGCCCCGCCGGGTATCCTCGGAGGGCCAGGCGGGGGCGGTACCCCGTTTTGACCTGCCGACGGGGCGGCGGGTATCGTTGCCTGCTGTTGTACGACATCCAGAGGCGTGCCGCCTGAGGTACGCTTGGTCGTTCGTGCGCGCCCGGTAACCTCGGCGCGCGACCCCAGACCGACGACGAGACAAGGTATACCTGTGCGTACGTACAGCCCGAAGCCGGGTGAGATCGAGCGTCAGTGGCACGTCATCGACGCCTCTGATGTCGTGCTGGGCCGCCTGGCCACCCACGCCGCCACGCTGCTGCGCGGCAAGCACAAGCCGACTTTCGCGCCGCACGTCGACACGGGCGACTTCGTCGTCATCGTGAACGCGGGCAAGGTCGCGCTGACCGGCAACAAGCGCCACACCAAGGTCGCCTACCGCCACTCCGGCTACCCGGGTGGTCTGAAGCAGGTCGGCTACGACGAGCTGCTGACCAAGCGTCCCGAGCGGGCCATCGAGCTGGCCGTCAAGGGCATGCTCCCGCACAACAAGCTCGGCCGTCAGCTCATCAAGAAGCTGAAGGTCTACGCCGGTGCCGAGCACCCGCACGGCGCGCAGCAGCCGGTGCCGTTCGAGATCAAGCAGATCGCGCAGTGAGCGCGGGCGAAGGAAACAGCATGACCGACATCACCGAGACCGAGGTCGCCCCCGAGGCCACCGAGGCGCCGGCGCCCGTCGCCCGCGCGCCGCGTGGTGACCGCCCGATCCAGACCGTGGGTCGGCGCAAGGAGGCCATCGTCCGGGTGCGCATCGTCCCCGGCAGCGGCAAGATCACCTGCAACGGCCGTGACCTCGAGGCCTACTTCCCGAGCAAGGTGCACCAGCAGCTCATCAAGGACCCGCTGGTCACCGCCGAGAAGCCGGAGGCGTTCGACGTCATCGCCAACCTGCGTGGCGGCGGCACCACCGGTCAGGCCGGCGCGCTGCGGCTCGCCATCGCCCGGGCCCTGATCGTCAACGAGCCGGACGACCGCCCGGCGCTGAAGAAGGCCGGCTTCCTCACCCGGGACGCCCGGGTCAAGGAAAGCAAGAAGTACGGCCTCAAGAAGGCCCGCAAGGCTCCCCAGTACTCGAAGCGCTGATCAACAGCTGCACGTTGTACTTCTGACGAACGGCCGGGTTCACCTCCCCTGGATGGGAGGTGGCCCGGCCGTTCGCCTTTCCTGGACCGTTTCATCGGAGGTTGGCGGGTATGGGCCGGTTGTTCGGCACGGACGGCGTACGCGGGCGGGCGAACGCGGATCTCACGCCTGAGTTGGCGCTGGCGGTGGCGGTCGCCGCCGCGCACACGCTCGCCGAGTCGGACCGGAGCCATCCTCCGCTGGCCGTGGTCGGGCGCGACACCCGGGCCAGCGGCGAGATGCTGGAGGCCGCCGTGGTCGCCGGGCTCACCAGCGCCGGCGCCAACGTGGTCCGGGTGGGTGTGCTGCCCACCCCGGCCGTGGCGTTCCTCACCGCCGAGGCCAAGGCCGACCTGGGCGTGATGCTCTCCGCCTCGCACAACCCGATGCCCGACAACGGGATCAAGCTCTTCGCCGCCGGCGGGCACAAGCTGCCGGACGAGATCGAGATGCGGATCGAGGCGGCCGTCGAGGCGAACGCCACCACCGCCTGGAAGCGGCCGATCGGCGCCGGCGTCGGCCGGGTGCACGACCTGCTCGACGGCGCCGACCACTACGTGCAGCACCTGATCGGCACGGTGCCGCACCGCCTCGACGGGATCAAGGTCGTGGTCGACTGCGCCAACGGCGCGGCGGCCGAGGTGGCGCCGGTGGCGTACCGGGAGGCCGGTGCCGAGGTCGTCGCCATCCACGCCGAGCCGGACGGGCTCAACATCAACGACGAGTGCGGCTCCAACCACATCGAAGCCCTGCGGGCCGCCGTGGTCGAGCACGGCGCGCACCTGGGCATCGCCCACGACGGCGACGCCGACCGGTGCGTCGCGGTGACCGCCGACGGGGACGAGGTCGACGGCGACCAGGTGATGGCGATCCTCGCGCTCGCCATGCGTGAGGCCGGCACGCTCACCGACGACACCCTCGTCGCCACCGTGATGAGCAACCTCGGCCTGCGGCTGGCCATGTCCGCGCAGGGCATCCGGCTGCTGGAGACCAAGGTCGGCGACCGGTACGTGCTGGAGGAGCTGCGCGCGTCCGGCCTGGCGCTGGGCGGCGAGCAGAGCGGGCACATCGTCATGCCGGCGTACGCCACCACCGGCGACGGCGTGCTGACCGGGCTGCACCTGATGTCCCGGCTCGCCGCCACCGGCAGGTCCCTCGCGGAGCTGGCCGCCGTGGTCACCAAGCTGCCGCAGGTGCTGATCAACGTGCCGGTCGGCGACCGTACGGTCGGCGCTGCCGCGCCCGCCGTCCGGGCCGAGGTCGAGCGCGCCGAGGCGGAGCTGGGGGAGACCGGGCGGGTGCTGCTGCGTCCCTCCGGCACCGAGCCGCTGGTCCGGGTCATGGTCGAGGCGGCCACCGAGCGCGCCGCCCGCGAGACGGCCGAGCGCATCGCCGAGCAGGTCCGCACCGCCAGCCCGACCGCCTGACTTCTCCCGGCTGCCCGGGCCCGCCGCTGGCGGGCCCGGGCAGCCGCCTTTTCCGTACCGGCCCGGCGGCGGGTGCCGCGCCGGCCGTCCGCGCAGCCCTCGCGGTGGTCAACCGGTTGCCAGGCGACGCAGCCGGTCGACGGCCTCGGCCAGCACCTCGGGGCGCTTGCAGAAGGCGAAGCGGACGAGGTGCCGGCCCGCCTCCGCGTCGTCGTAGAAGACCTGGGTCGGCACGGCGACCACGCCGCAGCGCGCGGGCAGCGACCGGCAGAACTCCACCCCGTCCCGGCCGCCGAGCCCGGTGACGTCGGCGGTGACGAAGTAGGTGCCCTCCGGCGCGAGCACCTCGAAACCGGCGTCGGTCAGCCCGCCGACGAGCTGGTCGCGGCGGGCCTGCATGCCGTCGCGGAAGTCGGTGAAGTAGCCGTCCGGCAGGGCGAGGGCCATCGCGACCGCCGGCTGGAGCGGCGCGGCGTTGACGAAGGTGAGGAACTGCTTCACCCGCAGCACCGCCGACACCAGGGCCGCCGGCCCGCTCGCCCAGCCGACCTTCCAGCCGGTGCAGGAGAACGTCTTGCCGGCCGAGGAGATGCGCAGGGTGCGCTCGCGCATCCCGGGCAGCGTGGCCAGCGGCACGTGCGGGGTGGCCGCGTCGGTGAAGACCAGGTGCTCGTAGACCTCGTCGGTCACCGCGTACGCGTCGTGCTCCCGGCACAGCTCGGCGATCAGCGCCAGCTCGTCGGGGGTGAACACCTTGCCGGTCGGGTTGTGCGGCGAGTTCAGCAGCACGAGCCGGGTACGCGGGCCGAACGCGGCGCGCAGGGCAGCCGGGTCGAAGGCGTACCGGCCGTCGGCGGCGGGACGCAGCGTGACCGGGCGCCGGACCGCGCCGGCCAGGGCGATCGAGGCGGCGTACGAGTCGTAGTAGGGCTCGAAGCAGACCACCTCGTCGCCCGGCTCGCAGAGCCCGAGGATGGCGGCGGCGATCGCCTCGGTGGCGCCCGCCGTCACCACGATCTCGCCGTCCGGGTCGTACTCCAGCCCCCAGAACCGGCGCTGGTGCGCCGCCACCGCCGCGCGCAACGCCGGGACGCCGGGGCCCGGCGGGTACTGGTTCTGCCCGCTGCGCAGCGCCTGCGCGGCGGCGGCGAGCATCTCCGGCGGCCCGTCGGTGTCGGGGAAGCCCTGCCCGAGGTTGACGGCGCCGGTGCGGACGGCGAGGGCGGACATCTCGGCGAAGATGGTCGTCCCGAACGGACGCATCCGGGCCACCAGCGGATCCACGTCGGCGGTCGTCACGCCCGCCAGCCTACGGACTCCCGGCGCGGCTTCAACCCCCTGCCGGGGCCGCCGCCACGCCCGGAACCGGCTCCGACGCCCCCTCCGGCCGGCGGAAGTATGTCACCGAGCGTGTCGATTCCCCTCCGATCGCTCAAGTTGGCTGATCGTTTGGCCGGCTTTCGCGCACGCGCGATGAGTGGAACTAGGTTAGGCTGCGGGTCATGTGTGGAATCGTGGGTTACGCCGGCGCGCGCCCGGCGCTCGGCATCGTGCTCGACGGACTGCGGCGGCTGGAGTACCGCGGCTACGACTCGGCCGGCGTCGCCATCGTCTGCGACGGCGCGCTGCTGACCGAGAAGAAGGCCGGCAAGCTGGCCAACCTGGAGAAGGTGCTCTCCGAGCGGGCCGCCGAGGATCCCACGTCCTGCGCGGCCAGCCCGATCGGCATCGGGGACGGCACCACCGGCATCGGGCACACCCGCTGGGCCACCCACGGCGGCCCGACCGACCGCAACGCCCACCCGCACCTGGCCCCCGACGGCCGCGTCGCCGTGATCCACAACGGCATCATCGAGAACTTCGCGAAGCTGCGCGCCGAGCTGGAGGCCGACGGCGTCCAGTTCACCAGCGACACCGACACCGAGTGCGCGGCGCACCTGCTCTCCGCCGCGCTCGCCGACCTGCGCGCCGCCGGCCACCCCGACGGGCCGCAGCTGCTCGCCGCCGGCATGCGGGTGGTCTGCCAGCGACTGGAGGGTGCGTTCACGCTGCTCGCCGTCGACGCCGCGGTGCCCGGCGCGGTGGTCGGCGCCCGCCGCAACTCCCCGCTCGTCGTCGGGCGCGGCGACGGGGAGAACTACCTGGCCAGCGACGTGGCCGCGTTCATCGAGCACACCCGGGAGGCGGTGGAGCTCGGCCAGGACCAGATCGTCCTCATCACCGGCGACACCATCGAGATCACCGACTTCGCCGGCCAGCCCGCCAGCGGCAAGGACTTCCACATCGACTGGGACTCCTCCGCCGCCGAGAAGGGCGGCTACGACTGGTTCATGCTCAAGGAGATCGAGGAGCAGCCGCAGGCCATCGCCGACACGCTGCTCGGCCGGCTCACCGACTCCGGCGAGATCATGCTCGACGAGGTCCGCCTCAGCGACCAGGACCTGCGCGACGTCGACAAGATCTTCATCGTCGCCTGCGGCACCGCGTACCACTCCGGTCTGGTCGCCAAGTACGCCATCGAGCACTGGACCCGGATCCCGTGCGAGGTGGAGCTGGCCAGCGAGTTCCGCTACCGCGACCCGGTCCTCGACCGGTCCACGCTGATCGTCGTGATCTCGCAGTCCGGGGAGACGATGGACACCCTGATGGCGCTGCGGCACGCCAAGGAGCAGAAGGCCCGCGTGCTGGCCATCTGCAACACCAACGGCTCCACCATCCCCCGCGAGTCCGACGCCGTCCTCTACACCCACGGCGGGCCGGAGATCGCCGTCGCCTCCACCAAGGCGTTCCTCACCCAGCTCGTCGCCTGCTACCTGATCGGCCTGCACCTGGCCCAGGTGCGCGGCATCAAGTTCGCCGACGAGGTGGCCGCCGTGGTGGCCCAGCTCCAGGAGATGCCGGGCAAGCTGCGCGAGCTGCTGGAGCGGATCGAGCCCGTCCGCGAACTGGCCCGCGACCTGAAGGCCGAGCCGACCGTGCTCTTCATCGGCCGGCACGTCGGCTACCCGGTGGCCCTGGAGGGCGCGCTCAAGCTCAAGGAGCTGGCGTACATGCACGCCGAGGGCTTCGCCGCCGGCGAGCTGAAGCACGGCCCGATCGCGCTGATCGACAAGGGCACCCCGGTCATCTGCATCGTGCCGTCCCCGGTCGGCCGCGGGATGCTGCACGACAAGGTCGTCTCCAACATCCAGGAGGTACGGGCGCGCGGCGCCCGGACGATCGTGATCGCGGAGGAGGGCGACGAGGCGGTCGTCCGCTACGCCGACCACCTGATCTACGTGCCGCGTACGCCGACGCTGCTCGCGCCGCTGGTCACGACCGTGCCGTTGCAGGTCATGGCGGCCGAGATCGCCGCCGCCCGGGGGCACGACGTGGACCAGCCCCGCAACCTGGCGAAGTCGGTCACGGTCGAGTAGCCCGCACCGCCGCGCCACGGGCCCCCGTCCACCCGCCGGTGGGCGGGGGCCCGCCGCGTGCGCGGGTCACCGGCCGAGCACCACCCGGGCCATCCCGTCGAGGGCCGGGTTGCCGGCTTCCCAGTAGCCGGTGTGCCCGTGCCGGCCGCTGGGGAACGTACGCCCGCCGAAGCCCGGGTGGGACGGATCCTGCCCGAACCACAGCTCCCGCTCCGGCGCGCCGAGCAGTGCCCCGATCGCCGGGCCGACCGGCGACGCGCCCAGCAGGGCCCGGCGGGTCAGCTCGTCCGGGGACCGGGCCCACCGGATCACGTCGTCCGGCGCGGTGCTCGCCCAGACCTGCCCGGGCGGCAGGCCCAGCTCGCCCGCGTGCGCGACGCCCACCCCGGGCGAGCCGACGAAGACCAGCGCGTCGGCGGCCAGCCCGTGGTCGCGGGCGGCCGTGCCGACCACCAGCGAGCCGTAGCTGTGCCCGAGCACGGTCTGCCGGCCCGGCGGGTCGTCGTGGGTCGCCCGCAGCCCCTCCTGGAAGCGGTGCAGCGCCGGGCCGGCGTCGCGGGCCTGGCCCGACCACGCCGCCTCGTGCAGGAAGTCGGGCGCGTCGTAGTCCAGCCAGAGCACGGCGGCGGCCTCCTGCCCGGAGTCGAGCGCGCCGCAGCGGGACAGCACCCGGGCGGCCCGACCCAGCTCGCCGGGCACGTCGTGCAGGCCGGAGGTCATCCCCGGCACGTAGGTCAGCACCCGGGCCGACCGGTCCGGGTTGCCCAGCGCCACCACCGCCCGCCCCTCACCGGCTGTGCCCAGCGTCAGCAGGTAGGCCCGGGGCTGCTCGTCGCCGGTCAGGCGGGCGGCCAGCGCGTCCAGCCCCGCCAGGGACTTTCCGACGCGCGCCAGCCCGGCCAGCTCGACAGGCCCCCGCGGCACCCGCTCCAGCAGCCGCCGCCGCGCGGCCAGCAGCTCCTCCCGGCGCACCCCGAGGAGCAACCGGTTGGCCTGGTCCCGGGCGGCCACCGGCACCCCGTCGAGGCGGCCGACCAGCCCCGGCTCGTACGCGACCAGCCACCGGCGCTGCGCCGGGGTGAGCCCTGCCCACCACGCCCGAACCGTGGCCGGGTCGGCGCCGGGTGCCGGGCGACCGGGCGGCGGCACGTCGGCCCATGCCACGCGGGCGCCGTCGGCCAGCGCGTCCAGCCGGGCCGCGGCCTCCCGGTCGGCCGTACCGGCCAGTTCCAGCGCCGCCCGGATCGCCGCCCCCGCCTCGGCCGGGTCCGTCCCGGACCCGCCGGTTCCGCCCGCGCCGGACCCGGGCGCGTTCGCGCCGGCTGCGCCCGTGTCGGCCCTGCCCGTCCCGGGACGGGCCGTCGTCGGGGCGCGGGAGGGGCCGGCGGTGACCCGGCCCTGGCGGTCCACCAGCAGCCCGGCCGCCTCGGCGTGGGCCACGGCGGCGGCGAGCCGGGCCTTGGCGACGCCCAGCCGGGCGGCGAACTCCGCCAGCACCTGGTCGGCCTCGATCAGGGCGGGGCGGACGGCCGTCAGCTCACCGCGCAGCGCCGCGAGCCGGGCGTCGGCGGCGTCGGCCGCCCCACCCGACCAGCCACCCCGCAGCACCGCCGCGCCGGCGGCCAGCGCGCCGGCCCGGTGGGCCACCGGCTCGGTCAGCCCCCGCCAGGCCGCGCCGGCAGCCCGCCACGCGTCGGGATCGGCTGCCCACAGCTGCCGGTAGGAGACGTGCGCCGCCCGGTGGCCGACGTCCGCCGCCCGGTCGGCGGGGTGCGCCGGGCGCGTCGGAGGCCTCGGGGGTGCCGGGCGCGCCGGATGCCCGGCCCGGGCCACCGGAGCCGACGTCGGGGCCGCCGGACCCGATGCCCCGGCCGCCGGACCCGACGCCGGGGGTGCCGGGGCGGTCACCGGGACAGCGCGGTGAGCCGGCCGGCCGCCCGGTCGTCCACCGTCTCGTACGCCTCGGCGGCCGTCCGGACCGCCCCGGCCGTGCCGGCGACCCGGGCGGCGAGCCCACAGAACCAGGCGTGCACGGCCGATTCCAGCCCGGCCAGCGCCGCCCCGGCCGACCACTGCGGGGCCGGCACCACCAGCCCGGACGCCCCGGCCAGCCCGTGCCCCAGCCGGTACGCGTCGTCGTCGAGCCCGTGCGCGGCCCGGCGCAGCACGTCGGGTCGTACGGTCAACGGCTCCTCGGTCATCCTCGGCCCCCGCCTCGCGGAAACATCGACGGCTGCGACGCTAGGCGCCGTCCACACCCCGGCGCGTGCCCTGTGGACGACGGCCCCTGCGGCCCACGGCCGGTCGTCCACAGGCGTTGCCGCGCGCGCAACCGGCGGCTAATGTGCGCCCGCCCCCGCCGGTAGGGTGAGCGGGTGATCGTCGCTGTCGGCATCGACGTCGTCCTCGTCGAGCGGTTCGCCAAGGCACTGGCACGCACACCGCTGCTCGCCGACCGGCTCTTCACGGAGGCCGAGCGCCGCACGCGCTCGGGCAACCCGCGCTCGCCCGAGTCCCTGGCGGCCCGCTTCGCCGCCAAGGAGGCGGTCGCCAAGGCGCTCGGCGCACCGGCCGGCCTGAGCTGGCACGACTGCGAGATCGTGCCGGACCCGGACGGCCGGCCCTGGCTGACCGTCTCCGGCACGGTCGCGGCGGCGGCCACCGAACGCGGGGTCAACCGCTGGCATCTCTCGTTGTCGCACGACGGCGGGATCGCCTCGGCGATGGTGGTCGCGGAACGGTGATCGAAGCGTGCCGGGTCGCGGCACGCCGGTAGTCGGACGGGACGGGGTGGCATGAGACAGGTGTGGCGGGTCGCGGACGTACGCGCGGCGGAGGCGGGCCTGATGGCCACGCTCCCCGCCGGGACGCTGATGAAGCGGGCGGCCGCCGGGCTGGCCCGCCGCTGCGCCCTGCTGCTCGCCGAGCGGGGCGGCGTCTACGCCGCGCGGGTGCTGCTGCTGGTCGGCTCCGGCGACAACGGCGGCGACGCGCTCTACGCCGGCGCGCACCTGGCCCGGCGGGGCGCGGCCGTGTCGGCGCTGCTGCTGACCCCCGGCCGGGCGCACGCGGAGGGGCTGGCCGCGCTGCGGGCCGCAGGTGGGCGGATCGTCGACCGGCCGCCGGGAACCGTCGACCTGGTGCTGGACGGCATCGTCGGCATCGGCGGGCGCGGCGGGCTGCGCGACACCGCCGACCAGCTCGCCGCCAGCCTCGTACGGCACTGCGGCCGCGACGGCGCCCCCGCCGCCGTCGTCGCCGTGGACGTGCCCAGCGGGGTGGCGGTCGACACCGGCCACGTGCCGCTGACCGCCTCCGGCCGCCCCAGCGCCGTACGGGCCGACGTGACGGTGACGTTCGGCGGCCTGAAGCCCGCGCTGGTGGTGGGCCCGGCCGCCGCACTCGCCGGCGAGGTGGAGCTGGTCGACATCGGGCTGGAGCCGTGGCTGCGGGGCAGCCCGGCGCTGGGCGTCACCGAGTGGTCGGACGTCGCCGACTGGTGGCCCCGGCTCGGCCCGGCCTCCGAGAAGTACACCCGGGGCGTGGTGGGCGTCGCGACCGGCTCGGCGACCTACCCCGGCGCGGCCGTGCTCTCGGTCGCGGGCGCGCTGGCCGGCCCGACGGGTCTGGTCCGCTACGCCGGCTCGGCGCGGGCCGACGTACTGCGCCGGCACCCGTCGGTGATCGCGACCGGTCGGGTCGCCGACGCCGGACGGGTGCAGGCGTGGGTCTGCGGCTCCGGCCTGGGCACCGGCGAGGAGGCGGCCGGGGAGCTGCGGGCGGTGCTCGCCGCCCCGGTTCCGGTGGTGCTCGACGCCGATGCGCTGACCCTGCTGGTCGACGGCTCGCTCGCCGACCGGTTGCGCAGGCGGGACGCCCCGATCGTGGTCACCCCGCACGACCGGGAGTTCACCCGGCTCTGCGGGGAGGAACCGGGCGCCGACCGGGTGGGCGCGACGCTGCGGCTGGCCGCCTGGATGAACGCGGTGGTGCTGCTCAAGGGCGACCGTACGGTGATCGGCACGCCGGACGGCCGGGCGTACGTCAACCCGACCGGCACCCCCGCGCTGGCCACCGGGGGCACCGGCGACGTCCTGGCCGGGCTGCTCGGCGCGCTGCTCGCGGCCGGGCTGCCCCCGGAGCGGGCGGCGGCCGCCGCCGCGTACCTGCACGGGCTGGCCGGACGGGAGGCGGCCCGGGGCGGTCCGGTGACGGCGCCCGACGTGGCCGACGCCCTGCGCCCGGTCCTCGCCCGCCTGCGCTGATCCGGCCGCACCCTCCACGTCGGCGGTGCCGCGTTCCCGTGCCCAGGGGACGCGGCACCGGCCACGACCGGCCACGACCGGCTACGCCAGCCTCGGTCGGGGGGATCGGCGCGGAAAGTAGGCTGGGGGCATGTGGCAGGCCGAGGTGCGCGTGGACCTGGACGCGATCCGCGAGAACGTGAGCCGGCTGAGGTCCGGCACCGGCGCCGAGCTGATGGCGGTGGTGAAGGCCGACGGCTACGGCCACGGCATGGTCCCGGCCGCCCGCGCCGCCCTCGACGGCGGGGCCGACTGGCTGGGGGTCTGCACCCTGGACGAGGCGCTCACGCTGCGCCGGGCCGGGATCGACGTACCGGTGCTGGCCTGGCTCCTCGCGCCGGGGCTGCCGCTGCACGAGGGCGTCGCCGCCGGGGTCGACCTCGGCGTCGCCAGCCTGCCCCAGCTCGCCGAGATGGTCGAGGCGGGCCGCGCGGCCGGCCGGCCGGCCCGGCTGCACCTCAAGATCGACACCGGCCTGGCCCGGGGTGGCGCGACCGTCGCCGACTGGCCGGCCCTGCTCGACGCCGCCGCCAAGACGCAGGCCGACGGCCTGGTCGAGGTGGTCGGGGTGTGGAGCCACTTCGTGTACGCGGACTCGCCCGGCCACCCGACCATCGACCGCCAGCTCGCCGTCTTCCACGAGGGGATCGGCATGGCCGAGCAGGCCGGCCTGCGGCCGCGCTACCGGCACCTGGCCAACTCGGCCGCCACCCTCACCCGGCCGGACACCCACTTCGACCTGGTCCGGCCCGGGCTGGCCATCTACGGCCTCTCGCCGGTGGCCGGCGAGCGCTACGGGCTGCGCCCGGCGATGACCGCCCGGGCCCGGGTGATGCTGACCAAGCGCGTCCCCGCCGGTTCCGGCGTCTCGTACGGGCACACCTACACCACCGAGCGGGAGGCGAACCTCGCGGTGGTGCCGCTCGGCTACGCCGACGGGGTGCCCCGGCACGCCTCGAACAGCGGCCCGGTGCAGCTCGGCGGCAAGCGCCGGACGATCTCGGGTCGGGTCTGCATGGACCAGTTCGTGCTCGACTGCGGCGACGACCCAGTGGCCGCCGGCGACGTCGTCACCCTCTTCGGCGACGGCGCCGACGGCGGGCCCACCGCCGACGACTGGGCCGAGGCGGTCGGCACGATCAACTACGAGATCGTCACGCGGTTCGGCGGCACCCGCGTGTCCCGCGTCTACGACGGCGAGCGCCCGTGACGTCCCGCTCCCGCATCCCGCTGCCGCGTACCGGGCACGCCAGGGCGGCCGTCGGCGCCCTGGCCGCCGTCGGGGTCGCCGCCGCCGGGCTCGCGGCCGGCGTCGCCACCGAACGTGCCCTGGTCCGCAAGCTCAAGGCCGACCCCGCCGACCCGTACGCGGGCGAGGTCTTCGGCGACCAGCGGCACGACGAGTCCTTCCGGCTGGAGATGCCCGACGGCACCGACATCCACGTCGAGGTGGTGGAGCCGACCCGCCCCCGGCCCGGCAACCCGACCGTGGTGCTGGTGCACGGCTTCTGCCTCGACATGGGCACCTTCCACTTCCAGCGCAAGCTGCTCGCCGAGCGGGGCGAGCACCGGATCGTCGCGTACGACCAGCCCGGGCACGGCCGGTCCGGGCGGCTGGAGACCGGCGAGTACGACCTCACCGCGCTCGGCCGGACGCTGCGCGAGGTGATCGACCGGACCGCCCCGGAGGGGCCGCTGGTGCTGGTCGGCCACTCGATGGGCGGGATGACCATCATGGCGTTCGCCGAGCTGTTCGGAGAGCTGTTCGGCGACCGGGTCGTGGGCACCGTGCTGATGGCCACCTCGGGCGGCCTGCTCGCCGAGACCAAGCTGGTGGCGCCCGCCCTGCTCGGCCGGGTCGGCGCGCCGGTGCTGCACATGGTCGGCAACGTCACCCGTTACGGCGGCCCGGTGATCGAGCGGGCGCGCCGCTCCACCACCAACGTGGCCTGGCTGCTCACCCGCAAGTACGGCTTCGGCACCCGCCACCCCAGCGCGGCCCTGGTGTCGTACGTCGAGACGATGAACTCCCGCACGTCCGCCGACACGGTGACGCGCTACCTGCGGACGCTGGCCACGCACTCCCGGTTCCCGGCGCTCGCCGCGCTGGCGGACACCCCCGTGCTGGTGGTCGTCGGCGACAAGGACATGATCACCCCCGTGACGCACTCCGAGGAGATCGTCCGGCGGCTGCCGCACGCCGAGTTCGTCAAGATCTCCGACAGCGGGCACGTGGTGATGCTGGAGCACGCCGACGAGGTCAACGCGGCGCTGCTGCGGTTCCTGGAGGCGCTGTGAGCCACGTCGTGAAGCTGCCGACGGTCGAGGACACCCACGAGTTCGGGCGGCGGTTGGCCGGGCTGCTGCGCGCCGGCGACCTGCTGCTGCTGACCGGACCGCTCGGCGCCGGCAAGACCGCGCTGACCCGGGGCATCGGGGTCGGGCTCGGCGTGCTCGGGGACGTCACCTCGCCCACCTTCGTGATCGCCCGGGTGCACCGGCCCGATCCGGCCCGGGGCGGCACGGTGGCGCTGGTGCACGGCGACGCGTACCGGCTGGGGGACGCCGCCGACCCGCGCGCCGAGATCGACGACCTCGACCTGGACGCCTCGGTGGACGAGTCGGTGACCGTGGTGGAGTGGGGCGAGGGCCTGGTCGAGCAGCTCGTCGACGCCCACCTGCGGGTACGCGTCGACCGGCGCGACGACGACACCCGGGTGGTCGAGCTGGAGCCGGTCGGCGGCGACTGGGCGCAGCGCCTGACCGCCCTCGGGTGAGCGCTGTCGTACCGGCTGCCTAGAGTGCGCGGGACGGACCCGACAGGCGAAAGGTTGCCGATGCCCGACGACGCCCCCACCCTGGACCTGCTGGCGCTGCTGCCGGAGGAATGGCGTGCCGTGCTCACCCCGCACCTCGATCCGGCGCGCACCGCCGCCCTGGCCGAGTTCGTCGCGGGGGAGTACGCGACCCGCACCGTCTTCCCGCCGGTCGAGGACCTCTTCTCGGCCTACCGGCTGTGCGCGCCGGCCGACTGCCGGGTGCTGATCCTCGGGCAGGACCCCTACCACAAGGCGGGGCAGGCGCACGGGCTCAGCTTCAGCGTGCGCGAGGGCGTGAGCGTGCCGCCCTCGCTGCGCAACGTCTTCAAGGAGTTGGGCGAGGATCTCGGCGTGCCGAAGCCGCGCGGCGGCAACCTCAGCGGCTGGGCGGCGCAGGGCGTCCTGCTGCTCAACTCGGTGCTGACCGTCCGCGAGGCGACGCCCGGCTCGCACGCCAACCGGGGCTGGGAGGAGTTCACCGACGCCACCATCCGGGCGCTCGACGCGATGGAGTCCCGGGTGGTCTTCCTGCTCTGGGGCGGCTACGCGCGCAAGAAGGCCGCCCTGGTCACCAACTCGCAGCACGTGGTGCTGGAGGCCGGGCACCCCAGCCCGATGAACCCGCGTGGCTTCCTCGGCAGCCGCCCGTTCAGCGCCGCCAACAAGGCGCTCGCCGACGCCGGCCTGCCGACCGTCGACTGGGAGCGTTCCGCCGGCTGACAGCTGCGCACTTTCGCGGTCACCGGGCGGTGACCGTCCGTTGTAGCCTGTGCCTCGAGCGGTCGGCGAGCCGGGAGGCGGCGATGGCGGCGACGGTCAGCGCAGAGCGGTGGCGGGTGGCGCGGACGGCGCTGGCGGACCAGACGGACCGTTTCCTCGACCTGGTTCGCGCCACCCCGGCGGACGCCATGGCCACCGCCCACTGGTCGGTGGCCGACACGCTCGCCCACGTGGGCTCCCTCGCGTGGTACTACGTGTGCCTGGTGGACCCGGAGCATCCACCCCTGCCGGTGCCGGGTCTGCTCCGGCAGCTCTCCGACGTCACCGTCGACACGGTGGCGGACTTCAACGACGTGCTGCTGCGGCACCTCACCGAGCGCGAGCCCCAGGCCCTGGCCGACCGGTTGCGGGCCGACGTGGGGCGGCTCCTCCTCGCCTGCGAGGGCCGGCGCCCCGACGAGACGGTGCCCTGGCTCGGCGGGGCCCGGGTGCCCCTCGCCGGCCTCTGCGCGCACCTGGTCAACGAGCTGCTCATCCACGGTCACGACGTCGCCCGCGTCGCCGGGCGGCCGTGGTCGCTCCCCGGCCGGGACGCCGCGCTGTTCATGGAGCTGTTCGTGGCCGGGGTGGTCCGGCACGGCTACGGGCGGCTGATCGACGGCGGCGCGCCGCCGAGCGAACGCCCGGTCGTGGTCGAGTTCCGCTCGGCGTACGCGGCCCCGGTCCGGCTCCTGCTGCACCGGGGGCGGATGACGTTCGCCGACCCCGACGCCCGGCCCGACGCCCGGATCGACCACGACCCCGGCACGCTCAACCTGATGATGTTCGGCCGGGTCAGCCGGGCCCGGGCGGTGCTCACCGGCAGGGTGCGCGTCAGCGGGCGGCGCCCCTGGCTGCTGCCGGGCTTCCTGCGCAAGTTCCGCACCCCGAGCTGACCGTGCCCGCCCGCGCCGCCGGACGGGGTGTGACCGGGGGCGACTAGGCTGGCTTACCGTGCTCGTACTGGTGGTGGACAGCTCGACCCCCGCGGTGACCGCGGCGCTGGTGGAGGTCGCGGCGGACGGCGTGGCGACCCGCGCGCACCGCTGCACGGTCGACGCCCGCGCCCACGGTGAACTGCTCGCGCCGCAGGTCGACGCCGTGCTCACCGAGGCCGGCGCCCGCCCGGCCGACCTGGGCGCGATCGTCGCCGGGCTCGGCCCCGGCCCGTTCACCGGGCTGCGGGTGGGGCTGGTCACCGCCGCCACCATCGGCCAGGTGCTGGGCGTCCCGACGTACGGTGTCTGCTCGCTGGACGCCATCGGCCACCCGGCGGCCGCCGGCGAGCCGGTGCTGGCGGCGAGCGACGCGCGCCGCCGGGAGATCTACTGGGCGGTCTACGACGGTGCGGGCCAGCGGATCGTCGGGCCGGAGGTGTCCGTGCCGGCGGTCGCCGCCGAACGCGCCCGCGGCCTGGCCGTCACGGCGGCGGTCGGCGACGGCGCGCACCGGTACGCGGACGCGCTCGGCCTGCCTGTGCGCGACGAGCCACGCTACCCGGACGCGGGCGTGCTGGCGACCCTGGCCGCCGAGCGCATCCGGGCCGGCGCCCCCTCGGAGGCGCTCACCCCGCTCTACCTGCGCCGCCCGGACGCCGTGGCGGCGACCGCCCGAAAGCCGGTCCTGCCGTGAGCGCGAGGAGTGAGCCGGGTCTGCGAGCCCCGCAGTCGCGAACCGAGGTGACGCCGTGAGTGTCCGCCTGGAGCGGTTCCGGTGGTGGCACGTCGACGAGGTGCTGCCGATCGAGGCGGACCTGTTCGGTGCCGAGCAGTGGTCGGCGGCGATGTTCTGGAACGAGCTGGCCAACGGGCACTTCTACCTGGTCGCCACCGACGACGGCGAGGTGCTCGGCTACGCCGGCCTCGCCGTGGCACCGCCCGACGAGGCGTGGGTGCAGAACGTCGCGGTGCGCCGGGACGCCCAGCGGCGCGGCGTCGGCCGGCTCCTGCTGGAGGCGCTGCTCGCCGAGGCCGCCCGGCTCGGCGCCCGCAGCACGCTGCTGGAGGTCGCGGCGGACAACGCCCCCGCCCAGAAGCTCTACGCGACGTACGGCTTCGAGCCGATCGGCGTGCGGCGCGGCTACTACCAACCGAGCAACACCGACGCGCTGGTCATGCAGCGCAGCGCAGGATGTGAGCGATGACTGACGAACCCCTGATCCTCGGCATCGAGACCTCCTGCGACGAGACCGGGGTCGGCATCGTACGCGGGCACACCCTGCTGGCCGACGCGCTCGCCTCCAGCGTCGAACAGCACGCCCGCTTCGGCGGTGTGGTGCCCGAGGTGGCCAGCCGGGCCCACCTGGAGGCCATCGTGCCGACCATGCAGCGGGCGTTGACGGAGGCGGGGGTGACCCTCGCCGACATCGACGCGATCGCGGTCACCTCGGGGCCGGGGCTGGCCGGTGCGCTGCTGGTCGGGGTGGCCGCCGCGAAGGGCTACGCCATCGCCGCCGAGAAGCCGGTCTACGGCGTCAACCACTTGGCCGCGCACGTCGCCGTGGACACCCTGGAACACGGCCCGCTGCCCGAGCCGGCGATCGCCCTGCTGGTCTCCGGCGGGCACTCCTCCCTGCTGCTCGTCGACGACCTGGCCCGGGGCGTCACCCCGCTCGGCGCCACCATCGACGACGCGGCCGGCGAGGCGTTCGACAAGGTGGCCCGGCTGCTCGGGCTGCCGTTCCCCGGCGGTCCGTACATCGACCGGGAGGCCCGGGCCGGCGACCCGGCCGCCATCGGGTTCCCGCGCGGCCTGACCGCCGCCAAGGACCTCGCCGCCCACCGCTACGACTTCTCCTTCTCGGGGCTGAAGACGGCGGTGGCCCGGTGGGTCGAGGCGCGGCAGCGGGCCGGCGAGCCGGTGCCGGTCGCCGACGTCGCCGCGTCCTTCCAGGAGGCGGTCTGCGACGTGCTGGTACGCAAGGCGCTGGATGCCTGCCGGGCCAACGGCGTCGAGACGCTGGTGATCGGCGGAGGCGTGGCGGCGAACTCCCGGCTGCGGGCGATGGCCGAGCACCGCGCCGCCGCGCACGGCATCCGCGTCCGGGTGCCCCGCCCCGGGCTCTGCACCGACAACGGCGCGATGGTCGCCGCCCTCGGCTCGCACCTGGTCGCCGCCGGTGTCGCGCCGAGCCGGCTGGACCTGCCCGCCGACTCCGCCATGCCGCTGACCACGGTCAGCGTGTGAACCCCGAGGATGGCTGACGTGATCGTGCGGATGTGGGAGGCGCGGGCGGAGCCGTACGGCGTCACGGACCTGATCACCTGGGTCTGCGACACCGCGCTGCCGGAGTTCGAGCACGACCCGATGCACCTGTCCAGCGAGGTGTTCTCCTCCACCGACCACCGGGTGGTGGTCATCTCCAAGTGGCGCAGCAACCCGCGCCCGCTGCCGGCGCCGCCCGCGATGCTGCTCGCCCGCCCGCCGCACTCGTGGGACTTCACCCAGGTCGACCGCTGAGGCGGGGCCGGCCGGGCGACGGCGGAAGATACGTGAGCCACGGCACGCCGAGGCGGTAATTGGTTGGCGGGGTGACCGGCCCGCCACCTAGCGTCGGTGGGCCATGCGCTTCACACCGGCCGGGGACCCCGGCGTACCCGACATCCGCTCGGCGACCCGCTACCTCGTGTGGCTCGCCGGGCGGCACAAGGCGCTGCTCACCGTCGGCATCCTGCTGGGCGTCGTGTGGATGGTCGCCCAGGCGCTGGTGCCGGCGGCCGTCGGCCGGGCCGTGGACGGGCTCACCCGCCGCGACGAGGACGCCCTGCTCACCTGGGGACTGGTGCTGTTCGGGCTGGGCGTGCTCCAGGCGGTCGCGGGGATCCTGCGGCACCGCTGCGCGGTGCACAACTTCCTCGCCGGCGCGTACGGGACGGTGCAGTTGACCGTGGGCGCGGCGAACCGGCTCGGCGCCGCGCTGCCCCGTCGCGTATCCGCCGGCGAGGTGGTGAGCATCGGCACGGCCGACATCAGCCAGATCGGTTCGGCCATCGACATCACCGCCCGGGGCACCGGCGCGGTCGTGGCGATCGTGACCGTCGGGGTGATCCTGCTCGGGGCCTCCGTGCCGCTCGGGCTGGTCGTGGTGCTGGGCGTACCGCTGCTGATGGCGGTCGTGGGGCTGCTCATCCGGCCGCTGCACCGGCAGCAGCAGGCGTACCGGGACTCGGAGGGGGCGCTGACCGCGCGGGCCGGCGACATCGTCTCCGGGCTGCGGGTGCTGCGCGGCGTCGGCGGCGAACCGGTGCTCTCCAACCACTACCGGGCGCGCTCGCAGGCGCTGCGCGCCGACGGGCTGCGGGTGGCCCGCATCGAGTCGCTGCTGGAGGCGGCCCAGGTGCTGCTCCCGGGGGCGTTCCTGGTGCTGGTCACCTGGCTCGGCGCCCGGTTCGCGCTGCGCGGCGAGATCAGCGCCGGCGAACTCGTGGCGTTCTACGGCTACACCGCGTTCCTGGTCAGCCCGCTGCGGCAGCTCACCGAGGCGGTGGACAAGCTGACCCGCGGGCACGTCGCCGCCCGGCGGGTGGTGCGGCTGCTGCGGCTCACCCCGGAACTGCTCGACCCGGCACGCCCGGCCGCCCTGCCGGACGGCCCCGGTGAGCTGGTCGACGTGGCCTCCGGCGTGACGGTACGGCCGGGCCGGCTCACCGCGCTCGCGGCCACCGCGCCCGAGGACGCGGTGGCGATCGTGGACCGTCTCGGCCGGTACGTCGACTCGGACGCGACGCTGCACGGCGTACCGCTGCGGGAGGTGGCGCTGGCGACGGTGCGCGAGCGGATCCTGGTGGCCGACAACGACGCGCACCTGTTCACCGGCCCGCTCCGCGCGGAGCTGGACCCGCACGACCGGGCCGACGACGCGACCATCGCGGCGGCGCTGGCGGCGGCGAGCGCGACCGACATCGTCGAGGCGCTGCCGGCGGGGCTGGACAGCGCGGTCGCCGAGCGCGGCCGGGAGTTCTCCGGCGGCCAGCAGCAGCGGCTGCGGCTGGCCCGGGCCCTGGTCGCCGACCCGGAGACCCTGCTGCTGGTGGAGCCGACGAGCGCCGTGGACGCGCACACCGAGGCCCGGATCGCCGACCGGCTCGGCGCCGCCCGGGCGGGCCGGACCACGCTGGTCTGCACCACCAGCCCGCTCGTGCTGCACCGCGCCGACCGCGTGATCTTCGTGGAGGACGGCAAGGTGGTGGCCGAGGGGGCGCACACCGCACTGCTCGACGGCGAGCCGCGCTACCGGGCGACGGTCAGCCGGGGGGAGGACTGATGGCCACCGAGCTGCCCGTCGCCGACGCGCGCCAGGTGCGCCGCTACGCCCGTACGCTCGTCCACCGGCACCCGAGGGCGCTCGGGGCCGCGCTCGGCCTGCACGCGCTGGCCGCCGCGGCCGGGCTCGTCGCGCCGTGGCTGCTCGGCGACCTGGTCGAGGGGGTCTCGCGCGGCACGTCCGGCGTCACCGTCGACCGCATCGCCCTGCTGATCGCCGGGTTCGTGCTGGTGCAGGCGGTGCTGGTCCGCTTCGCCCACCTGGCGTCGGCCCGGCTGGGCGAGCGGGTGCTGGCCGAGCTGCGCGAGGAGTTCGTCGACCGGATCCTGGCGCTGCCGCTGGCCACCGTCGAGCGGGCCGGCACGGGCGACCTGCTCACCCGGACGTCCCGGGACGTCTCCGCGCTGTCGCGGACGGTCCGGTTCGCCGTACCGGAGACGCTGATCGCGGTGGTCACCGGCTGCTTCATCGTCGGCGCGCTGCTCCTGGTCGACCCGCTCTTCGCGCTGCCCTGCCTGCTCGCGGTGCCGCTGCTGTGGGCCGGCACCCGTTGGTACCTGCGCCGTGCCCCTGCCGGCTACCTGCGGGAGAACGCCGCCTACTCCGACATCACCGACGGCATCAGCGAGACCGTCGAGGGTTCGCGGACCACGGAGGCGCTGCGGCAGCAGGCGCGCCGCCGGGCCCGCACCGACGCGGACATCCGCCGGTCGTACGCGGCCGAGCGCTACACCCTGCGGCTGCGCACGGTGTTCTTCCCGGTCGCCGAGATCGGCTACGTGCTGCCGGTGGTGGCGACGCTGCTCATCGGCGGCTGGTTCTACCTGAAGGGCTGGGTGAGCCTCGGCGAGGTCACCGCGGCCACGCTCTACGTGCAGCAGCTGATCGACCCGGTCGACCGGCTGCTCTCCTGGCTGGACGAGTTGCAGGTGGGCGGCGCCTCGATGGCCCGCCTGCTCGGGGTGGCCGCCGCCGACGCGCCGCCCGGCGCACCGGCCCCGCCCGTCGGCGCACCGGCCCCGCCCGCCGAGGGCTCCCCGGGTCCGGCCGATCCCGCCCCACCGGGGGACCGGCGGCTCGCCGCCCGGGACGTCCGGTACGCGTACCGGGAGGGCCGGGACGTGCTGCACGGGGTGACCCTGGTGCCGGAACCGGGGGAGAAGCTGGCCATGGTGGGTCCCTCGGGCGCCGGCAAGTCCACCCTGGGCCGGCTGCTCGCCGGGGTGCACGCGCCCCGCACCGGCTCGGTCACGGTGGCCGGTCGGCGGCTCGACGAGCTGCCCCTGGCCGAGCTGCGTACGCACGTCGCCCTGGTCACCCAGGAACACCACGTCTTCATCGGTACGCTGCGCGAGAACGTGGCGATGGTGCGACCGGGCGCCGACGAGTCGGCCGTGGAGTCGGCGCTGGCCGCCGTCGACGCGCTCGACTGGGCCGCCGGGCTGCCGGACGGGCTGGACACGCTGGTCGGCGCCGGCGGGCACCCGCTGTCGCCCGCGCAGGCGCAGCAGCTCGCGCTGGCCCGGCTGGTGCTGGCCGACCCGCACACCCTGGTGCTCGACGAGGCCACCTCGCTGATCGACCCCCGTGCCGCCCGGCACCTGGAACGGTCCCTCGCGGCCGTCCTCGCGGGCCGTACGGTCGTGGCCATCGCACACCGCCTCTTCTCGGCGCACGACGCGGACCGGGTGGCGGTGGTGGAGGACGGACGGATCGCCGAGATCGGCTCGCACGACGAGCTGGTCGCGGCCGACGGCTCCTACGCGGCCCTCTGGCGCTCCTGGCACGGCACGGGCTCCTGACGCGCCGCGCCCTGTTCGAGGGCGTCGCCGCCGATGCCGGTGGGCAGGGCCTGTTTCCGGGTTCGAGGGTGCCGCGTCGCGGCGTCGTACCACGATGGTGGAGCGGCAGGCGACCGGCGCGCACCGGTCACCGTGGCGTCGGCCGGTGACGGGGGTGCGACGTGGGCGGTCTCGAGCTGATCGTGGTGCTGGGCGTCACGGTGCTGATCGGCACGACCCTCGGCGGCCGGTACAGCGTGGCGCCCCCGGTCCTGCTCATCACGATGGGCGCGCTGCTCGCGCTCCTGCCGCCGCTGTCCCACGTGGTGCTGGAGCCCGACGTGGTGCTGCTGCTGTTCCTGCCGGCGATCCTCTACAAGGAGAGCATCACCACCAGTCTGCGCGAGATCCGCACGAACCTTTTCGCGATCGCGTTGCTCGCGGTGGGGCTGGTGGTGGCGACGATGGTGGCGGTGTCGCTCGTCGCGCAGCGGTTCGGCGTGGATCCGGCCGCCGCCTGGGTGCTCGGCGCGGTGCTCGCGCCTACCGACGCCGCGGCGGTCGCCGGGCTGGCCAAGCGGATGCCGCGCCGGATCCTGACGACCCTGCACGCGGAGAGCCTGATCAACGACGGTACGGCGCTGGTGCTCTTCTCCGTCGGCGTGGGCCTCATCGTGGGCGGCACCGAGCCGGGGGTGCTCGGGCTGACCGAGCGGTTCGTCCTTGCGTCGGCCGGTGGCATCACCGCCGGCCTGCTGGTCGGCGGGGCGGTGATCCTGGTCCGGCGGCGCCTCGACGATCCGCTGCGCGAGGGCGCGCTGAGCGTACTCACGCCGTTCGTCGCCTTCCTTCTCGCCGAGTTCGTGCACGCCAGCGGCGTCCTGGCGGTGGTGGTCGCGGGCCTCATGCTGTCGTACGCCGCCCCCCGGGTCATCCGGGCCCGCTCCCGGGTGCTGGCGTACGGCTTCTGGGACCTCGCCACGTTCCTGATCAACGGTGGGCTCTTCGTGCTGCTCGGGATGCAGATTCCGCGCGCACTGCGCGGGGTCACCAGCCTGTCGGTGATGCGGGCGCTGGCCATCGCGGTCGTGGTGACCGGCGTGGTCGTCCTGACCCGGATGCTGTGGATCCACCTGGCGGCGTTCGCCTTCCTGGTCGTCGACCGCCGGGCGGCGCAGCAGGACGAGCGGGTCAACTGGCGGGTACGCACGGCGGCCGGGTGGGCGGGGTTCCGGGGCGCGGTCTCCCTCGCGGCCGCCCTGGCGGTGCCGGTGACCACCCCCACCGGCACACCTGTGCACGAGCGCGACCTGATCATCTTCGCCACCGCCGTGGTCATCCTGCTGACGATGCTGGTCCAGGGCACCACGCTGCCCGCCGTCGTCGGGTGGGCGGGCCTGGTCGGCGACACCCGGCGACTGGCCGAGCTGCGGCTGGCCCGGATGCGCGCCACCGAGGCCGCGCTGGCGGTGCTGCCCGAGGTCGCCGACCGGATCGGCGCCGGGCCGGAGGCGGTCGACCGGATCCGGGCGGACTACGAGCAGCACCTCGACGACGTCCGCTCCACCGAGGAGGGCCGCGCGACGGAGCAGGCCCGCGAGCTGGACCGGCGGCTGCGCCTCGCCGTGCTCGAACACAAGCGCCGCGAGATCACCCGGCTGCGGGACACGAACGAGATCGACGACATCGTCCTGCGGGAGTTGCAGGCCGTCCTGGACATCGAGGAGATCCGCCTGCTCGGCCCGGAGGTCAACGAGTAGCCATGGCCGCCCGTCGCGCCGGGCGTCCGGGCGTGCCAGGCGTGCGGGCCTGCCGGGTGTGCGGGTCGTGCGGGCGTGCCAGGTGTGCGGGTCGTGCGTGCGGGGCTTGACCCCTGATCCTGGACACCGGGTTTATGCGGCCGGGGCCAGCGTAGCTGGCGCTGGCCGGGTGCTCTTCTCGTAGGTGATCGGTGACTGCTGTCCGAGCCGGAAGTGGCGTCGGACGGTGTTGTAGCGGTGCAGCCACCGGAACGTGGTCAGCCGTGCTTGGCGTTCCTCGGTGAAGGCGCGGCGGCCTTGCAGGGTCTCGCGTTTGAAGGTGGCGTTGAACGACTCCGCAGCGGCGTTGTCGGCGGAGCTACCGACCGCGCTCATTGATTGCCGGACTCCGGCGGCCTGGCATTCGGCGGCGAAGGCCCGAGAGGTGCATTGGGCTCCGTGATCCGTGTGCATGATCGCCCCGTGCAGGCTGCCTCGGGTGCGCTGCACCGCGTGCAGGGCGCCGAGGACCAGGTCGGTGCGCATGTGATCGGCGATCGCCCAGCCGGCCAGGCGCCGGGAGTGCAG
Source organism: Micromonospora sp. ZG13 (assembly GCF_059359355.1). Lineage (NCBI taxonomy): Bacteria > Bacillati > Actinomycetota > Actinomycetes > Micromonosporales > Micromonosporaceae > Micromonospora > Micromonospora sp. ZG13. The sequence goes on along the minus strand of NZ_JCADBQ010000001.1, from coordinate 355,459 downwards.
GTCGGTGACGGTGGCCAGGTAGAGGAAGCCGCGGTCGGGAACTTTGCTTCGATCGTGGCCACGACCCGGTCGAACTGGGCCCGGGCCCAGACGGCGTCGGCGTCGGGCTGGTGGCTGCCCCGATCGCGGCCACGAGGCCGGCGTGGGCGTCGGAGATGACGAGACGGACTCCGGTCAGGCCGCGGGCGGTCAGCGACCGTAGGAACGCCAGCCAGCCGGCGCCGTCCTCGTCCGACGCGACATCCACGCCCAGCACTTCGCGCCTGCCGTCGGCTCTCGCGGACCTTCATCGTCAACGAGTCCATCCACACGAACGTGTAGTGGGCGGCGTCGAGGGGCCGGTTCCGGAACGCTTCCACCTGCTCGACAAGCTCCTCGACCCTCCGGGTCGACACACCGAGCAGATACGACGTCGCTACCACCGACACCAGGGCCTGCTCCGCCCACCGCCGGTGCGTCAGCAGCCAGTCCGGGAAGTAGGAGCCCTGCCGCAGCTTCGGGATCGCCAAGTCGATCGTCCCGGCCCGGATGTCCCACTCCCGCAGCCGGTAACCGTTGCGGGAGTTCACCCGCTCGTCGCTGCGCTGCCCATACCCGGCACCGCAGGCCACGTCCGCCTCGGCGGACATCACCGCCTGCGCGAACGTTGATCATCGCCTGCAACATGTCCGGCGACGCGCCTTCGAGCTGCTCGCGCAGTAGGTCAACAGGGTTCACGCTCTGTGAAGCGGCCATCGTGTCCTCTCTTCCTTCTCTGACTTGGTCGTCTGGAAGGACCGACGCGATGGCCCTCTCTCATCTACGCAACACGCCCATCACGGGCAAGTCGTACACCACTCCCGTGGACGCAACCACGTAAATGATCTTTTGTTACCTAACTGTGATTATCACATTCTGTTGTCCTAGACGCTACTCATCGAATGTTGGCAGGGCTCGGTGGGGGCGCGTCGAGTAGCATCGTGACTCTCTGTAGCTGCCTTTCGGGTGCCTCTCTTGTGGGGACATCGGCGCGCTGATCACCGTGCTAGAGTCCAAATCAATCGACGGGGGTCGTATCCGAAATTCACATTTGGATACCGCTTTCCCTCGCGTCTACGAACGGAGGGCATTTACGTGGAAAGAACGTCGCGGCCGGGCATTAAGCGTGCCACTCAAATTGCAGTGCTCGGGCTGATGGCTGGTGGTATTGCTGCTGTTGGTGCCGCGCCTGCAGTCGCTGCAGGCCAGACCGGCACGGTTAACAACTGCTACACGCAGTGGTGGAGCACCGCTTGGGCGCAGAAGTGCACCAGTGCGGGTGCGTCCGTTGCTGGCTACTACCGCTCGAGTGTCACCTGCACGGCTCAGGTCGGGTCGTCCATCCGGCCTTGGCGAAACAAGGGCAGCGTCGGCCCGGTTTCTGGTCACGACTGCACCTTCTCGGTGATCTCCGGGACCATCGGTTACGAGGGAACCTGAACCGAGCTTCGATGAAGTGAAGTGATGATGGGGAAGCGTTCTCGCGCTTCCCCATCATTCGAATTACGAGAACAGGCCTATTAGATGAGTGTAGTGCTCGCTGATGTTTCTCAAGGGTATGGCACCTCAAACGTCATCGATCAACTCAGTCTCACCCTCAGCCCTGGCGTGACCGCCCTGGTGGGGCCCAACGGGGCTGGAAAATCGACTCTCCTTCGCACGTTGGCGACCGTCATGCCACCGCGTTCCGGCACGGTCGCTATTGACGGTGTCGAGGTTAGGGACGAGAAGAGTGCCCGCGCGGTGCGTAACGGGATCGGGTATCTGCCCCAGCACTTCGGGTGCGATCCGCAGATGAACGTGTGGGATTTTGTTGCCTATGGCGCTTGGCTTCGGGGAGTGCCAGCGCGAGCGGCTGGGCAAGCGATCGAGCACGTGCTTGGCCTCGTCGATCTTGCTGATCGCAGACGTGACCGTATGGGGAGACTCTCCGGCGGGATGCGTCAGCGTGCCGGCGTTGCCTGGGCTATCGTCGGCGGACCGCGGCTGGTGCTTCTCGACGAGCCTACGGTCGGGCTGGATCCGCGCCAGCGCCTTCACTTTCGGGGCATTATCGGCGGCCTTCGCGACACGATTGTCGTGCTGAGCACGCACCTGATCGACGACGTCGCGGCAATCTGCGACCGCGTTGTCGTCGTGAATGGCGGCGCCGTGCAGTTCGAAGGTCCCGTCTCCGAGTTGGAGGTCATGGGCCGGGAGGATTTGCCTGGTCATTCCCCGCTCGAGAGAGCTTACATGCGTCTCATGCCCGCCGAGGAGCAGCGACTGTGAGGACACTCTGGTTCCATCTCCGCATCGCGCCCGTGCGGTGGTATCTACCGGTTCTCCTGTTGCTCGATCTCGGAGTCCTGCTTATTCGAGACACCTACTGGGCCGGTGTCTGGCCAGAGGCCGGCGCGGCCGCTCAGGTTCCGCCGTATTTGCTCGGTGCCTTGTCGGCCCCGGCTGCGGCGTGGGCTGCATCAGCGCCTGTGCGACATGGCATGACAGAGCAGATCGGGGCTGCCCAGGTTCACCCGGCAGTGGTGGAGGCTTGCCGGCTGGGAAGCACGGGTCTCCTATTGTCTCTACCGTACCTGGTCGGTCAGTCGGTCGCATTCGCGATGACTGCGCCCAATTGGCCGCCGGGCATCTCGCTCTGGTGGGGCTATGTCGCGCTGGGGGAATTCGTCGTGTTGCTGTCGGTTGCGCTCGGCTGGTTCGTCGGCAAATTGCTGAGCCCGGTGTTCGCGGCACTTGTTGCAGCGCTCGGATGGGTTCTTTTAGTAGTGATCGTCAACTTGGCGCCGGGAAATATCGTCCTACGCGGCCGTCCGGAAATGATGGTCAACACAGTCGGCCTAGGTGTGCGTATTCTGGCTGTCGGCACGTTGTTGGCAGCCCTTGCGTGGCTGCCCCTCAAGCCGCCCTCAAACTGGCGGATAATCCAGGCGTGGCCGTCGGTGGTTGCAGCGCTGGCAGTGGTGTTCGCGCTCTCCGCGGTAGGCACGCTGACGCCGCGGAATCCGGTCCAGAAAGCAGTCGCATGCGCCAGTGAAGGCCCGCGGATCTGCGTCTGGCCCGAACAGAGGAAATATCTGCCTGAGCTACGCGAAGTGAGTGAGCGCGTGCGCGCCCTGCCCGCCGCTTTCCAGTGGCCGGTTGAGTTGAATGCGGTGGGACTCAAGCAACAGCGGCAGCTTGGGAGCAACGGAGAGGTTCGGGTCGTGGACGATCTTGAGGCCCCGACTTTTGAGATTATCCAGGGAAGTATCTGGTCCTACTCCGGGTCGATCGCATCGGCGATTCAGGTCCGAACGTTTCAGTTCGCTGATGCGGACGCTTGCGCTTGGAACCGGCTGACGCCGAGTGACGAGCGGCGCCTACTCGTACTGGATGCCTGGCTCGAGGGATATTTGGCGGGAAGTAGTCGCCCTGACTACCGTACGGATGCGCCGGCTGAGATTCAGCAGGCGTGGGAGGAGGGCTGGTCCATTGCGAGTGAAAAGGGTAAGTCCGATCAGTTTTCTTGGGCTGAGCGAGAGGTAGTTGATCTTCGTGGTCGCTACTGTAAGTGACGAGGATGGGGAGAGGCTGACCAGTGTCCTGCGCCGCGTCGCCGTTCGACGAGGGCAACCGGCGGTTCTGGGAGCAGCGATCGCAGGGTTCCTTGCGGTCTTCTGGGGCGGCACCAACGCATCGGCGCCGGGAGCGGTCACAGACGCTCAAGCCGGGCGGCCCCTGTGGCATCTCCTCGTCCTGGCTGTGGCAGTTATACCTGTGCTCGGACAGCACAGCACCATGGCCAGCCTCGAACACGTCGTCACCGCGAGGTTGCGGCGATTCCAGGACGGCTTTCTCCTGGGCTTGAGTGTCACCTGCCTGGTGGTTTTTCTGGGGCTGGCAGCGGCAGAATTGCCGCTGGTGTCCCTCGCGACTGCTGTCCGGGCATGGCTGGGGTGGTTCGGGCTGGCTTTGTTGTCGGCGCGGATGTTCGGCTGGCGCCTAGCCTGGACCGGCCCAGCGGTCGCGGTGGTAGCGGCCCTTTACTGGGGTTATGCGGGGTCTGGTCGCTATGAGTGGTGGGACTTCAGCGCGCATCGGTTCGATGACCCGTCCAGCCTGGCGTTGTGTCTTGTTCTGCTCGGGGTTGGTTGCACGTCGTATTGGCTCACGCCTTGGCGTCGGTTGAGGTTCCCCCGGTAGCTCGGAGGCTTTCGATCATGCTCTGATGGAGCTGAAGGGAGTCACCGTGGCAGCACGGAAGAAGTACCCCGATGAGCTGCGTGAACGTGCGGTGCGCTTGTATCGGGAGTCGGACCCGAAGCCCGTGACCCGCCAGTTGGCGCGGTAGCTTGGTGTGCATCACGAAGCGTTGCGCAACTGGATCCGCCAAGATGAGGCCGACCGGGGCCAGCGTGACGACCGGCCGACGATCTCCGAGCTGGAGGAGCTGCGCCGGCTGCGGCGGGAGAACACCGCGTTGAAGCGGGCCAACGAGATCCTGAAGGCCGCCTCGGCTTTTTCGCCTCGGAACTCGACCCGACCCGGCGACGGTCGTGACGCTCGTCAACGAGCTACGCGACCGCTTCGGGGTCGAGCCCGTCCTCCGGGTCCTCAACGTCGCCGCCTCCACCTACTACGGCTGGCACGCCCAGGCAGCCAACCCCTCCCTTCGACGGCGCGAGGACGCGGACCTTGCGGTGGAGGTCGCTGAGATCCACGACGTCTCCGGCCGCACCTACGGCAGCCCGCGGGTGCACGCCATGCTGCGCCGCCAAGGCCGCCACGTCGGCCGCAAGCGGTCGAGCGGTTGATGCGCCACGCCGGCCTGCAAGGCGCATTCCTGCGCAAGAAGTGGCCCGGCCCCTGCAGGCGGGCGTGCCGGGTGTGCGGGCCTGCGGGCCGCACCGACGTGCCGGCACGCGGTCGACCGCTGAGTAGATCTGTCGCTGATAACTCATCGTGACGATGAGCGCGAGGGGCCGCAGTTATCACGCACGATAGTCGTATTTGCTTGGCTTCCAAGCGCGAGCGGACTCGTTTTCGGCACTGAGCCTGCTCACCAGCGGTTTCTTCTCGCGAACACCGAGCCGGCCGATCGTCCTCACGCACCCTTTGCTCTGCAGCCGCCGACGCACCAGCTACGGAGGGTGGCTGGTGCGTCGGCGGCTGCAGAGCAAAGGGGCCGAGGCGGGTGCCCGGTGGCGATGGTGTGACACCCCTAGCGATTACCGAAAGTAACGTCGTCGGCTGGTCCGCTAACAGCAGGACATTCAAAGCAGGGCCGCGAACAGCCAGGCAGCCACACCGCCAGGCAGCCAGGCCGCCGAGCCGCTACACCGCTACACCGCTACACCGCTGAACCGCCAGGGCGGCAGGATCCCCTGCGGTTCGACGGCCTCCCGGCCGTGGCCGCCGGGAGGACCGCCGTGGTCAGGTGCGGCGCAGGATGCGGTACGTGGCGATGCCGCCCGTGCCGAGGGCGGCGAGGAAGACCAGCCAGACCACCGTGCTGCTGACCCCGATCGGCGGGCCGGAGTTGGCGGAGGCGGCGGCGAGCAGGCCGTCTTCACCGGGGGCCGGCAGGGCGGCCGGCGGCAGTTCCGGCCAGCGCACCAGTCCGGTGCTCTCCAGCATCTGCATGTGGTGCAGGACGAAGCGGTTGGCGTCGTCGGCGAGCTGGCGGATCACCGGGTCGCGGGTGCTGGCGCGGACCGCTCCGATGACGGGGAAGATCTTGCCGTGGGCGACCCGGAGCCGGGTGACGAAGAGCTGGTCGAAGCGGGCTCCGGAGGCGTTCTGCATCTCCGTCAGCCAGCCCTTCTGCTCGGCGGTCGGGTCGTTCGGGATGCTCGCCCCGAGCTTGTTGGCCGCCTCGACCGTCAGCCGGTCCAGTTCCTCGTGCTCGGTGGCGATGCCGGCGCCGATCTCGCGTACCTTCGGGCTCTGCCCCTTCTCGGCGGCCATCTGCCCGGCCGGCATCTCCCAGAGCCCCGCCAGGCGCACCCCGTTGAGCAGGGCGGCGTCGGCCGCGTTGAGCTGCTGACCGCCCGGCGCGGCGACGGCCACGCCGGGTAGCGGGCCGAGTCCGGCGGCGACGGCGACGAGCAGCACCGCCAGGCGAAGACTCCGAGGTCCGCGCGGGCGACGGGCGGATCTGAGCGGTGCCATGTCCGTGGTGCCTCCTCGTCCGGTCCGAAACGGGTCCGGGCCGGCGCCGCTGCGCCCTCGCCCGTCCGCGCACTGGTACGGACGGGCCGTCCGATCGGTTCACCGGACCGGCCCCGCCGCGCTCCGGGACCGGGGGCGGGACGGTGCCTCAGGGCCGAGGGCGGGACGGCGCTTCCGGGCCGGGGGGCGGGACCGGTCAGCCGGCGTCGAGGGGGTCGGCGAGCAGGCGTTCGAAGGCCAGCTCGGCGGCGCCGATCAGCGCCGCGTCGTCGCCGAGTATCGGGGTACGCAGTCGGACGTGCTCCAGGCAGGCGGGCAGGGCGACCGAGTTGAGCCGGCTGCGCACCTGGGCCGCCGACGCGAGGTAGAGGTCCCGCATGCCGCCGCCGAAGATGACCATCTCCGGGTTGAAGATGTTCACCAGGTTCGCCACCCCGAAGCCGAGCCAGTCGCCGGCCTGGCGTACCGCCGTCTGGGCCCGCAGGTCGCCCCGGTCGGCGGCGTCGAAGACGGCCAGCAGCGCGTCGCGGCCCCGCGCGTCGGAGCGGCCGGCCGCACGCAGCAGCGCGTACTCCCCGATCTCGGTCTCCCAGCAGCCCCGGGAGCCGCACTCGCAGGGTGCGCCGTCCCGGACGACCACCATGTGGCCGACCTCGCCGCCATAGCCGCCGTGCCCGGTCAGCCGGCGCCCGCCGGCGATGATGCCGGCGCCGACGCCCACGTCCCCGTACAGGTAGATGACGTTGTCGCAGCCGGCGGCCGCGCCCCGGGCGTGCTCGGCGAAGGCCGCCACGTCGGCCACGTTGCCCACGGTGACGGGTACGTCGCAGCCCAGCTCGGCGCCGAGCGCCGCGCCGATCGGCTCGTCCACCCACCCGGTGGTCGGGCCCAGCCGGACCAGCCCGTCGTCGCGCCGGACCATGCCGCAGACGGTGACGCCCGCGCCGACGCAGACGGCGTCCGCCGGCGCGCTCTGCTGCATCTCCTTGACCGCCCCGGCCAGCAGCGGGGCGGCCTCCGCGGCGGTCAGACCGCGGGGGCGGTCCAGCTCCCGGCGGTCGAGCACCGCGCCGCCCAGACCGATCCGCGCGGCCCGCAGCCGGTCCACCTCGATGCTGTACGCGTACGCGTGCACCCGGTCCGACTCGGGCCGGACGACCAGCGACGGTCGTCCGGCCCGGCCGGTCTCCTTCGGCGTCCCCTCGCTGACCAGCCCGGCGCCGGCCAGGTCGGCGGTCAGCGCTCCGATGGTGCTGCGGTTGAGCCCGAGCGCGGTGGTGAGCTCGGCGCGGGTGGTGGCCCCGTGCACGTGCACGTAGCGCAGCAACGCGCCCAGGTTCTGCCGACGGATCTCGTCCTGGCTCGGTCCTGCGCGCATCGCCGTCGTCACTTCCGGTGCCGCGCGGTCAACGGTTGCCGGTGGCGGTGGAGCGCCGGCGGGAGAACGCGTCCACGCTCGCGGCGAGCAGCAGCACCACGCCGGTGACCACGTACTTCACCCCCGAGCTGTATCCCATCAGGCCCATCCCGTTGTCGATGACCGCGACGACCGCGCCACCGAGGACGGCGTCGAGCACCCGGCCCTTGCCGCCGAAGAGGCTGGTGCCTCCGATGACCGCCGCGCCGACCGCGTAGAGCAGTACGTTACTGCCACCCGTGTTCGGGTCCACCGAGTTGGCCCGGCTGGCGGCGACGATGCCGCCGACGGCCGCCATCGAGGAGCAGATCACGAAGACCGAGATGCGGATGCGGTCCACGTTGATGCCCGCCCGGCGCGCCGCCTCCTTGTTGCCGCCCACGGCATAGACGTGCCGGCCGTAGCTGGTGCGCTGGAGCACGAAGGTCCAGAAGATCAGCAGCAGGGCGATGATCGGCACCACGATCGGCACGCCCTTGAGGGAGCTGATCACGACGTTGCGGCTGCGCTCCAGGTTGAGGATGAAGACCGCCGCGCCGAGGACGAGCGCCAGCCCGCCGATCCGGGCGAACACCACCGCGATCGGGTCGGTCGTCAGGCCCCGGGCGGCCCGCTTACGGTGCCGGAGCAACTGCACGGCCGCGTAGCCGGCGACCGCCACGGCGGCCAGCAGCCAGCCCAGGACGGGCGGGAGGTTGCGGTTGGCGATGGCCACCAGCACCTCGTCGCGGACCGAGATGTTGGTGCCCTCCTCCATGAGCATCAGCACGATGCCCTGGAAGGCGAGGAACCCGGCGAGGGTCACCACGAAGGACGGGATGCCGATCTTCGCCACCAGGAAGCCGAGGGTGGTGCCGATCGCCACGCCGGTGACGAGGGCGGCGAGCACGGCCACGTACCACGGGTAGCCGAGCACGGTGACGACGTTGGCGAGGATGGCGGCGCAGACCCCGCTGGCGAAGCCGGCGGAGAGGTCGATCTCGCCGAGCAGCAGGACGAAGACCAGCCCCATCGCGATCAGCGTGACAGCGGCGCCCTGGGTGAACAGGTTGGCGAAGTTGCCGGCGGTGAGGAAGGACGGCCGCATGATCGAGAAGACCGTGCAGAGCACGACCAGACCGAGTACGGCGGGCAGCGCACCGATGTCGCCGCCGCGTACCCGGCTGACGTAGTTGCGGACGTGGCTGCCGAGGGTGGGTGGCGGTGTGGCGGCCGCCGGGCCGTCCTTGTGCACGACGGTGGTGGTCATCGGACGCCTCCTGGGTTGCTGTCGGCCGGCTCCGCGCCGTGCCCGTTGCCGCCGTTGGCCGGCTCGGCGGCGAGCCCGTGCCCGCCGGAGCGGCCGGCGGTGATCAGCTCGACCACCTGCGAGTGGGTGATGTCGGTGGTCTTCACCTGGGCGACCATCTGGCCGAGGTAGAGCGCGGCGATCCGGTCGGAGACGGCGAAGACGTCGTTCATGTTGTGCGAGATGAGCACCACGGCCAGGCCGTTGTCGGCGAGCCGGCGGACCAGTTCGAGCACCTGGGCGGTCTGCGCGACGCCGAGCGCGGCGGTCGGCTCGTCGAGGATGACGAGCCTGCTGTTCCAGAGCACGGCCTTGGCGATCGCGACGGTCTGGCGCTGGCCGCCGGAGAGGCTGGAGACGTGCTGCCGCAGCGACTTCACGGTCCGTACGCTCAGCCCGGCGAGGGTGTCGGCGGCCATCTGCTCCATGGTCGGCTCGTCGAGCACGATGCCGCTGCGCTTCTCCCGGCCGAGGAACATGTTCTGCACGATGTCGAGGTTGTCGCAGAGCGCGAGGTCCTGGTAGACGACCTCGATGCCGAGCGCGGCGGCGTCGCGGGGGCTGTGGATGGTCACGGGCCGGCCGTCGAAGTGGAACTCGCCGGCGTCGGTGGGGTAGATGCCGCTGATGCACTTGACGAGGGTCGACTTGCCGGCGCCGTTGTCGCCGACCAACGCGGTGACCTCGCCCGGGTGGGCGGAGAAGGCGACGTCGCGCAGGACCTGGACGGGACCGAAGCTCTTGTCGATCCCGCGTAGTTCCAGCAGGGGGGTTGCGGACACGGGGGCTCCTTCAGGTGGAGGGGAGGTCTCGGATCCCGTCCGGCGCGAACCGCCGCCCGGCACAGGGTCCGTGCCGGGCGGCGTGCGCGTGGAATCGGGTACGGGTCAGCTGATGCCGGCGTCGGCGCAGAGCTTGGCGTACGCCCCGGCGCAGACCTCGTCCTTGGTGACGAAGCCGTCGGCGATGACGTCCTTGACGTTCTCCTTGAAGATCAGCTTCGGGGTCAGCAGGACCGCCGGGACGTCCCGGCCGCCCTCCGGGTCCTTGACCGTCTGGCCGGTCTCCTTCTTCTCACCCTTGGCCACCGCGATGGCCAGGTCCGAGGCGGCCTTCGCCTCCTCCTTGATCGCCTTGTAGACGGTCATGCACTGGTCGCCGGCGAGGATGTTCTGCAGCCCCTGCGGGGTGGCGTCCTGGCCGGTCACCGGGACCTTGCCGTTGAGCTTGTTCTTCTTCAGCACCGAGATGGCCGCGTTGCCGAGGCCGTCGTTGGCGGCGAGCACGCCGTCGATCTTGCCCCGCTGCTGGGTGAGCATCTGCTCGAAGATCGTGGCCGCCTGGGTGTTGTCCCACTCCGGAACGTTCTGGTCCGGGCCCTTGGTGTATTCCTTCGAGTCGAACTTCGGCTTGAGCACCGAGTCGTACCCGTTCTTGAACAGGGTGGCGTTGTTGTCGGTCGGCGAGCCGTTGAGGTATGCCACCACCGGGTTCTTGACGCCCTTGTCGGTGAGGCACTTGCTCAGGCCCTCGCCCTGGAGCTTGCCGACGGCCTCGTTGTCGAAGCTGACGTAGTAGGTGGCCGAGCCGCCCAGCGTGAGCCGGTCGTAGTCGATCGTGGCCACACCCTGGGACTTGGCCTTGTCGAGCACGGCCTTGCCGGTGCCGGAGTCCAGGTTGACGATCATCAGGGCGGTCACGCCGTTGGTGATCATCTGGTCGGCGATGGTCTGGAACGCCGTCTTGTCGCCCTGGGCGTTCTGGATGTCGTAGTCGACGCCGGCGGCCTTGAACGCCTCCTCCAGGAACTTGCGGTCCGCGCCCTCCCAGCGGGCGGAGGACTTGCTGTCCGGCAGGATCACGCCGATCTTCGGCTTCTTCTCGGTGGAGCCGCCGGCCTCGGAACCGGAGTCGTCGCCGCAGGCGGTCAGGCCGCCGGTGGCCAGCAGGCCCACAGCGGCGAAGGTGAGGAAGCCCTTGCGCATCAGCAGGGTCCTTTCGGGGGTGGGGGATGATGTTGTTTTGTTGTGTCCGGCAACGTATTCCGCTTCGCGCCGTGGGCACAAGACCACCGAGGTCGCGAGTTTGTTGTCGGCGGTAACAATTCAGCAACGTCCCTGACACCCGGCCGACGTCCACCGGGGAGCGCTCTCCCGGCGCGCGCCGGAGCGGCGCAGCTCAGTGGGCGGCCAGCGGGGCCGTGACCGCCCCGGTGAGCGCCACCAGATCCTGCGGGGCGAGCTGGAGCTGGAGCCCGCGCCGGCCCGCCGAGACGTAGACGGTGGGATGGTCGAGCGCCGACGAGTCGAGCACGGTCGGCAGCCGCCGCCGCTGCCCGAGTGGGCTGATCCCGCCGCGTACGTAGCCGGTTGCCCGTTCGGCCACCGCCCGGTCGGCCATCGCGGCCCGCTTGCCGCCGACCGCCGCCGCGAGCGCCTTGAGGTCCAGCTCGCCGGTGACCGGCACGACCGCCACCGTCAGCGCGCCGTCGACCTCGGCGACCAGCGACTTGAACACCCGCTCCGGCGGCACCCCCAGCGCCGCCGCGACCAGCGCGCCGTAGTTCGGCGCATCGGGGGAGACGTCGTACGGATGGGTGGTGTGGGCGATCTTCCGCTTCGTCAGCAGCGCGGTCGCCGGAGTGCCCTGTCCCGCCATGACGGTCAAGCTAACCCGACCCCGCGCGACCCGCGAGCCGAAAGCGCCGGGCGGTCGACGACACCGGCACCCACCCTCTCGCGCGCTACCCGACCGGTCGGCAGAGCAGCACCGTCGGCGCCCCGGCGACCCGGGTCAGCACCAGGCTGGCCGGCTCGTCCCCGGCCAGCCGCAGGTCCCGCCGGAGCTTCTCCGGCTCCAGCGCCGACCCGCGCTTGAGGATCTCCACCCGCCCGACCCGACGCTCCCGCAGCAGCGACCGCAGCCGCTTGAGCGAGAACGGCAGCACGTCGGTGACCTCCAGGCAGCGGGCGAACGGCGTCGGCGTCGGGGCGTCCGCGTAGAGGTAGGCGATGCTCGGGTCGGCCAGCGTCGCGCCCAGGACGTCCGCCAGCTCCGCGACCAGATGCGCGCGGACGACCGCCGGGTCCGGGTCGTACAGGAAGCGGCGCGGCGGACCGACGGCGGCCTCGGCGACGCCGGAGCCGGTCAGCTGGTGGCAGCCGCCGGGGCCGGCCGGTCGGGCGGAGGCCTCCGCCGCCGCGCCGGGGGCGTCGGCCGGAAGCCCTGCCCTGCCGCGTAGCACGGTGGCCCGGCGGGGGACCCGCGCCAGCTCGCCGCACCACAGGGCCGCCTCGACCAGGTCGCCGTCGACGCTCACCCACTCGGCCTCCGCGCCCGCCGGGACCAGCGCGTGGTCGATGCCGGGGGCCACCTTCACGACCGTGTGCGGCACCCGCTGGGCCAGCCCGACCACGAAGTCCCAGGGCGGGGAGTAGGCGTTGGGGTCGAAGATCCGTCGCCCGGTGCCCGCCCTGCGCCGCGCCGGGTCGCAGAACACCCCGTCGACCCGGTCCACGTCGAACGCCGTGGCGTCGCCGCACTCCACGGTGAACAGCTCGGCCAGCCCGGCCGCCTCGGCGTTCGCGGCGGCCATCGCGGCGGTCACCGGGTCGGCCTCCACGCCGTACACCCGGATGCCGGCGCGGGCGGCGGCGAGCGCGTCCGCGCCGAGGCCGCAGCCGAGGTCGGCGAGGGTGCGCACCCCGGCGACCCGCAACCGGTCGGCCCGCCGCGCCGCGACGACCCCCCGGGTGGCCTGCTCCAGCCCGGCCCGGGTGAGGAACATGCCCGTAGCGGCCGGCCCGAACTTACCGACCGCCCGGCGCCGCAGCTCGGCCTGGGTGAGCGCGGCCGACGCCAGCCCGGCCGGCAGCCCGGCCGAGCGGAGCGCGGCCGCCGCGGTCAGCGGGTCGCCGCCGGCCACCCGCGCGGCGGCGTCGAGCGCGGCCGACCCCTCGGGCGTACGCAGGGCGGCGAGCTGGTCGAGATCCACCCGGTCATTGTGGTCGTCGGACCCGACGCGCCGGGCGGCGGGTTGGCACTCTCCTTGACGGAGTGCTAGCCGAGGAATAACCTGCGATTAGCACTCTCGCCCTGAGGGTGCCAGCTTCCGGGCCTCGTGGCCCGGACGCTGAACGCCAGGCGGACCGGCACCCGCGACGACGGCCCCGCCCGGTGGCATGTGGCAGATTGACGCCGGTCGGCTCGCCGACCGGTAACGAAACCAGTACCCCAGGAGGGTATGCCCGTGACTACCGCGACCAAGGTTGCGATCAAGCCGCTCGAGGACCGCATCGTGGTCCAGGCGAACGAGGCCGAGACCACCACCGCCTCCGGCATCGTGATCCCCGACACCGCCAAGGAGAAGCCGCAGGAGGGCACCGTCCTCGCTGTCGGCCCGGGCCGGATCGACGACAAGGGCAACCGCGTGCCGGTCGACGTGAAGGTCGGCGACACCGTCCTCTACTCGAAGTACGGCGGCACCGAGGTCAAGTACGCCGGCGAGGAGTACCTGGTGCTCTCCGCCCGCGACGTCCTCGCGGTCATCGAGAAGTAAGCAACCGATCAGTGTCGTCGCCCCGGTCCGGCTCGCCGGGCCGGGGCGACGTCGCTTCGAAGGGACATTCATGGCGAAGATCCTGAGCTTCTCGGACGACGCCCGGCACCTGCTCGAGCACGGTGTCAACGCCCTCGCGGACGCGGTCAAGGTCACCCTCGGCCCGCGCGGGCGCAACGTCGTCCTGGACAAGAAGTTCGGTGTGCCCACGATCACCAACGACGGCGTGACCATCGCCAAGGAGATCGAGCTCACCAACCCCTACGAGAACCTCGGTGCGCAGCTGGTCAAGGAGGTGGCGACCAAGACCAACGACGTCGCCGGCGACGGGACCACCACCGCCACCGTGCTGGCCCAGGCGATGGTCCGCGAGGGCCTGCGCAACGTCACGGCCGGCGCCAACCCGGCCGGCCTCAAGCGGGGCATCGACGCGGCGGCCGCCAAGGTCTCCGAGGCGCTGCTCGGCCGCGCGGTCGACGTCGCCGACAAGAAGTCGATCGCGCACGTCGCGACGATCTCCGCGCAGGACGCCACGATCGGCGAGCTGATCGCCGAGGCGATGGAGAAGGTCGGCCGCGACGGTGTCATCACCGTCGAGGAGGGCTCCGCCCTGCACACAGAGCTGGACGTGACCGAGGGTCTCCAGTTCGACAAGGGCTTCATCTCGCCGAACTTCGTCACCGACATGGAGTCGCAGGAGTCGGTCCTGGAGGACCCGTACATCCTGATCACGACCCAGAAGATCTCGGCGATCGAGGAGCTGCTGCCGCTGCTGGAGAAGGTCCTCCAGAACAGCAAGCCCCTGCTGATCATCGCCGAGGACGTCGACGGCCAGGCGCTGTCGACGCTGGTGGTCAACTCGATCCGCAAGACCCTCAAGGTCTGCGCGGTCAAGGCCCCCGGCTTCGGTGACCGGCGCAAGGCGATGCTCCAGGACATGGCGATCCTCACCGGCGCCGAGCTGGTCGCGCCCGAGCTGGGCTACAAGCTCGACCAGGTGGGCCTGGAGGTGCTCGGCACCGCCCGGCGCGTCGTGGTCGACAAGGAGAACACGACGGTCGTCGACGGTGGCGGCAAGTCCAGCGAGGTCGCCGACCGGGTCGCGCAGATCCGCAAGGAGATCGAGGCCTCGGACTCCGACTGGGACCGCGAGAAGCTCGCCGAGCGGCTGGCCAAGCTCTCCGGCGGCATCGCGGTCATCAAGGTCGGCGCCGCGACCGAGGTCGAGATGAAGGAGCGCAAGCACCGCATCGAGGACGCGATCGCCGCCACCAAGGCCGCGGTCGAGGAGGGCACCGTCCCGGGCGGCGGCGCCGCCCTGGTGCAGATCCTGCCGGCGCTCGACGACGACCTCGGCTTCACCGGTGACGAGAAGGTCGGCGTCTCGATCGTGCGCAAGGCGCTGGTCGAGCCGCTGCGCTGGATCGCCCAGAACGCCGGCCACGACGGCTACGTCGTCGTGAACAAGGTCGCCGGCAAGGAGTGGGGCCACGGCCTCGACGCCGCCACCGGCGAGTACGTCGACCTGGCGAAGGCCGGCATCCTCGACCCGGTGAAGGTGACCCGCAACGCGGTCACCAACGCCGCGTCGATCGCCGGCCTGCTGCTCACCACGGAGAGCCTCGTGGTGGAGAAGCCGGAGAAGGCCGAGCCGGCCGCCGCCGGTGGGCACGGCCACGGCCACGGTCACGGCCACCAGCACGGCCCGGGCTTCTGACCCTCGCCGTACGCCTCGTCGGGGCGCACCGTCCGCGTGACGGTGCGCCCCGACGCCCTTGTGGGCACCGACGCGACTACCGGCCGTCCGGTGCATCGGAAACACTGGCCCGATGAGCAGTACGACACGCGGCTACGCCGCCCTGGCCGGGGTCACCGCCGCCGCGGTGGCGATCGGCTCCGCCGAACTGGTGGCGGTGCTGACCGGCCCCCGTTCGGCGCCGCTGGTCGCCGTCGGCGGGCTCGTGGTCGACACGGTGCCCGAGCCGCTCAAACAGCTCGGCATCGCCCTCTTCGGCACGTACGACAAGATCGCCCTGCTGGTCGGGACGGGCCTGCTGCTCGCCGCCTTCGCCGCGCTGCTCGGCATGCTGTCCCGGCGCCGGCTGGCGATCGGCCTCGCCGGCATCGCCGCCTTCGCCGCCCTCGGCGTGGCCGCCGCCGTGACCCGGGCCGGCGCCGGCCCCGCCGACGCGCTGCCCTCGCTGCTCGGCGCGGTGCTCGGCGCGGCGGTGCTCTGGGCCTTCGTCGCCGGCCCGCTCGAACTCGACCCCTGGCCCTGGTCCCCGCCCGCGCCGCCGCCCGCCGAGAGGGCCACGCCGCTGCCCGCCGACGGGCCCGTGCCGCCGGCTGCCACAGCGCCTCCGCAGCCGTTGGAGCCCAGCGACCCGGCGTCGCGGCGGCGGTTCCTGACCGGGGCCGGGGTGCTGGTCGGCGCTGCCGGGGTGGCCGGGCTGGGCGGTCGCTGGCTCGCCGGCCGGCGGGGCGTGTCGGCGGCCCGCGAGGCCGTCGTGCTACCCGCCCCGGTGGCGCCCGCCCCGACGGTGCCGGCGGGGGCGGACCTGTCGCTGACCCAGCTCGCGCCCTACGTCACGCCGAACCTCGGCTTCTACCGGATCGACACCGCCCTGGTAGTGCCGCAGGTGGACCCGGAGAGCTGGCGGCTGCGCATCCACGGCCGGGTACGCAACGAGATCGAGCTGAGCTTCGCCGACCTGCTCGCCCGCCCGATGGTCGAGCGGTACGTCACCCTCGCCTGCGTCTCCAACGAGGTGGGTGGGGACCTCGTGGGCAACGCGCGCTGGCTGGGCGTGCCGATCCGGGAACTGCTCGACGAGGCGGAGCCGCAGGAGGGCGCCGACCAGGTCGTCGGCCGCTCGGTGGACGGCTGGACCTGTGGCACGCCGACCGCCGTGCTCCGGGACGGGCGCGACGCGCTGCTGGCGGTGGGGATGAACGGCGAGCCGCTGCCGGTGGAGCACGGCTTCCCGGCGCGGATGGTGGTGCCCGGCCTGTACGGGTACGTGTCGGCCTGCAAGTGGATCACCGAGCTGGAGCTGACCAGCTTCGCGGACTTCGACGCGTACTGGGTGCCGCGCGGCTGGTCGGCGCAGGGGCCCGTGAAGACCCAGTCGCGCATCGACACCCCCCGCCCGCGCAACCGGCTCACCGCCGGTGCCGTCACCGTGGCCGGGGTGGCCTGGGCGCAGCACCGTGGCATCAGCCGCGTCGAGGTACGCGTCGACGACGGGCCGTGGCGCGAGGCGGAGCTGGCGCCCGTGGTCTCGGTGGACACCTGGGTCCAGTGGTCGTGGCGGTGGGACGCCACCCCGGGGGAGCACACCCTCGCCGTCCGGGCGACCGACGTCACCGGCGAGACGCAGACCGGGCGGCGCCAGGCGGTCGCCCCGGACGGCGCCACCGGCTGGCACACCGTCACCGTCACGGTGCGTTGAGCAAGACCGTGGCGCCGTCCGGGGATGGTGCCCGCGCGCGGCCGGGAACGCCGCGACGCCGCGCCCCCGGGCGGGGACGCGGCGTCGGTGTGGTCTTCGAGGGCGGCCGGCTCAGGCGATCTTGCGCTGGGCGGGGACGGTCGACCGGTGCGGCTGGCCCAGGCGGGCCTCCAGTCGGGCCACGTCGACCCGGCTCTGGCGGCGGTCGGCCAGGTCCTCCCAGCCCACGGCGAGCAGGCGCAGCCGCTCCGACTCGCTGAACCCGCCCCACACGCCGTACGGCTCGCGGACGGCGAGGGCGTGGGCGGCGCACTCGGCCCGTACGGGGCAGGCGCGGCAGACGGCCTTGGCGCCGGACTCCCGGCGCAGGCGGGACGAGCCGCGCTCGCCGTCCGGGTGGAAGAACTGCGCGCTGTCCCGGCCCCGGCAGGCACCGAGTCGCTGCCAGTCCCAGAGGTCGACGATGGGTCCGGGCAGTCTGCGTACGTTCGACATCAGCACCCCTCCTCCCGCGCGGCACCGCGCAGATCCTGGTGAATCGGCGTCCGGGCGACGGTCCGCGCAGGCGCGCCGTTTCCGGCCTGAGCCTGGAGTACCCGGGCGGTCGCCGGCTCACACACCTGTGATCGAAAACTTCCGGCAATCGGTGGCATATGCCCCACTTGTCGGAAAAGTTCGGAGGATTGCCGGAACCCCCTCGCGACCCGACCCGGCCATGGTCTGCTCTTGGGCGGAGAGGAGACCACTGTGCGTACGGTTCTCGTGTGCGTTCGGACACCGCTCGCGGCGCAGCATCTCGCGTCCGCGGCGGCACGGCTCGGTTTGTCCGCCGTGGTGCGGACGGCCGTCTCCGATCCCGAGGTGATGTTGCGGCTGGCCGAGCGCCCGGCCGACGTGGTGCTCGCGGACACCGCCCTCACCCGGCCGGACAGCGCGGGCTTCGTCCGGCGGGTGCTCGCCCGCGCGCCGCAGGCCTCCGTGCTGCTGCTCGGCACGGAGGAGTCCGAGGCGGCCGCGGCCACGATCAGCGCGGGCGCCCGGGGCCTGATCCAGGGCGTCGACCACGACCTGACCAGCGCGGTCGCCAAGGCCCTGCTGCTGCTCTCCTCGCCCGGACGGCCGGCCCGGCGCGCGGTCACCGACCCGGCCCGGGACACCGCCGCGGTCGGCGGTCCCGCCCGGACCGCGACGGCCAAGCGCGCACCGGCCGAGCCCGGCCCCACCTGGTCGGCGACGTCCCCCGACGGCTCCAGCGGCGCGCCGACGGTGGTGCCGGCGCAGCGCGGCGACGACCCCGCCGAGGCCGCCGAGGAGCCGGCCGAGGCCGCGCCCGCTGGACGGCGGGGCGGGCCCGGTCAGCGCGGCGGCCGGTCCCAGGTCGGGCTGACCGAACGCGAGCTCCAGGTGCTCCTGGGCATGGCGGAGGGCAAGAGCAACGCCGAGATCGGGCGCGAGCTGTTCGTCTCGGAGGACACCGTGAAGACCCACGCCCGGCGGTTGTTCCGCAAGCTCGGCGCGCGGGACCGCGCCCACGCCGTGGCGGCCGGCTTCCGCGCCGGCCTGGTGGCCTGAGCCGTACGGCCCCCCGGAAGGCCCGGGCGCGCGGAACGGGGCGGGTGGCCCGAGCCGTACGGCCGGCCGGAAGTCCTCGGCGCGCGGAGCCGGGCGGCGGGCTGAGCCCACCCGATGCGGCCCCGGCCCGCCTCAGCGTTCGGGCTCGGGCTCCTCGTCGGTGCCCTCGGTCAGCGTGTCGTGCACCCCGTCGGCGTAGCCGCGGGCGTAGTCCCAGGTGACGTAGTGGTCCGGGTCGGGGTCGTAGGCCGGCTCGTGCACTCGGGGACGCCCCGAGCTGAGCAGGTGGCGCAGGTTGCCCCGCAGCAGGTCCCAGTCGAAGTAGTGCGGCTCCCGGCAGTCCTCGCACTCGATGACCAGCCCGCGCACCCCGATCGGCGCCAACAGCGCCTGGTAGATCTCCAGGTCGGCGAGATCCTCCAGCACGTCCTGTCGCTCGACGTCGGTCAGCGGGTCGAGTGGGGCGTCGTCGCCCGGATCGTGCAGGCCGGCGGCCGGATCGGCCGGGTCGCCGTTGAAGGGGTCGATGGGCTCGTCGTGCACCCCCTCACCGTAGACCCAACGCCCGGGCCGCGTCCGCCCCCGGCTACCGGTGACCTGGGCCGCCACCGGCCGGGGACGGCCCGGGCCGGTGGGTACGATGGGACGACGCGCCCGTCACCCGGCGTGTGCCGGTGCCCGCCCGCGCCACCTCACTGAAGCCCGTACGACCAGCTCAGGGGAGCAATCGTGGAATTTTCGCCCAGCACCGATCTTCCGGCCGGCGCCGACAACGGCGAGCTGGGCGGCCACCTGCCGGAGCTGCCCGCCGGCTCCGCCCGGGTGGTTCCGCTCGGGTTGACCTTCGACGACGTGCTGCTCCAGCCGGGCGAGTCGGACGTGGTGCCCAGCCGGGTCAACACCGTGACGAAGCTGACCCGCAACATCAACCTGTCGATCCCGCTGCTCTCCAGCGCGATGGACACGGTGACCGAGGCCCGGATGGCGATCGCCATGGCCCGCCAGGGCGGCATCGGCGTGCTGCACCGCAACCTCTCCCTGGAGGACCAGGCGCTCCAGGTCGACCTGGTGAAGCGCTCCGAGTCCGGCATGATCACCAACCCGGTGACCGCCAGCCCCGACGACACGCTGCGCGACGTCGACTCCCTCTGCGGGCGTTACCGCATCTCCGGCGTGCCCGTCGTGGACGGCGAGGGTCAGCTGGTCGGCGTCGTCACCAACCGCGACATGCGGTTCGTCTCCGACCCGGCCACCCCGGTCCACCAGATCATGACCCGCACCCCGCTGGTCACCGCCCCGGTCGGGGTGAGCAAGGACGACGCCCTCGACCTGCTGCGCCGCCACAAGGTCGAGAAGCTGCCGATCGTCGACGACTCGGGCCGACTGCGCGGGCTGATCACGGTCAAGGACTTCACCAAGAGCGAGCAGTACCCGAACGCCACCAAGGACGACGCCGGCCGGCTGCGGGTCGCCGCCGCCGTGGGGGTGGGCGACGACGCGTACAAGCGGGCCCGGACGCTGGTCGACGCGGGCGTCGACGTGCTGATCGTGGACACCGCCCACGGCCACCAGCGGGCGGTGCTGGAGATGGTCGCCCAGCTCAAGAAGGACGTGACGATCGACATCGTCGGCGGCAACGTCGCCACCTACGCCGGCGCGAAGGCGCTGGTCGAGGCGGGCGCCGACGGCGTGAAGGTCGGCGTCGGCCCGGGCGCGATCTGCACCACGCGGATCGTCGCCGGGGTGGGCGTGCCGCAGATCACCGCGATCATGGAGGCCGCGCGGGCCGCGCGGCCGGCCGGCGTCCCGGTGATCGGCGACGGCGGCATCCAGTACTCGGGCGACATCGCCAAGGCGCTCGTCGCGGGCGCCGACACGGTGATGCTGGGCAGCCTGCTGGCCGGCTGCGAGGAGAGCCCCGGCGAACTGATCTTCATCAACGGCAAGCAGTACAAGGCCTACCGGGGCATGGGCTCGCTCGGTGCGATGCAGTCCCGGGGCCAGGGCAAGTCCTACTCCAAGGACCGCTACTTCCAGCAGGACGTGCTGGCCGAGGACAAGCTGGTCCCCGAGGGCGTGGAGGGCCAGGTGCCCTACCGGGGCCCGCTGTCCGCGGTCGCCCACCAGCTCACCGGCGGGCTGCGCGCGGCGATGGGCTACGTCGGCGCGGAGAGCATCCCCGAGCTGCACCGCCGCGGTCAGCTCATCCGGATCACGGCGGCCGGGCTCAAGGAGAGCCACCCGCACGACATCCAGATGACGGTCGAGGCGCCCAACTACCACTCCCGCTGACCATCCCCCTGCGACAACTGGAGTCCCCCATGCGTGACGTGGTCGAGATCGGGCTGGGCAAGACCGCGCAGCGCGGCTACCACCTGGCCGACATCGCCATCGTGCCGAGCCGCCGGACCCGGGACGTCGACGACGTCTCCACCGCCTGGCAGCTCGACGCCTACCAGTTCGGCATCCCGTGCGTCGGGCACCCCTCGGACGCGACGATGAGCCCGGCCTCCGCCGTCCGGCTCGGCCAGCTGGGCGGTCTCGGCGTGCTCAACGTCGAGGGCCTGTGGACCCGCTACGAGAACCCGACCAAGGTCCTGGAGGAGCTGTCCGGGCTCGACGAGGACGCCCGCACCACCAAGCGGCTCCAGGAGGTGTACGCGGAGCCGATCCGCCCCGACCTGATCGCCGAGCGGGTCCGCGAGCTGCGCGCCGGCGGCGGCACGGTGGCGGTTCGGGTCTCCCCGCAGCACACCCTGGCGCTGGCCCCGGTGATCCTCGACGCCGGCGTGGACATCCTGGTCATCCAGGGCACCATCGTCTCCGCCGAGCACGTCTCGACCACCGACGAGCCGCTCAACCTCAAGGAGTTCATCGCCGACCTGGACCTCCCGGTCGTCGTCGGCGGCTGCACCGACTACAAGACCGCGCTGCACCTGATGCGTACGGGTGCGGCCGGCGTGATCGTCGGCATCGGCGGCGACGAGTGGTCCACCACCGAGTCGGTGCTGGGCATCCGGGTGCCGATGGCGACCGCCATCGCCGACGCGGCGGCCGCCCGCCGGGACTACCTCGACGAGACCGGTGGCCGGTACGTGCACCTGATCGCCGACGGCGACATCCAGACCTCGGGCGACATCGCCAAGGCCCTCGGCTGCGGCGCCGACGCGGTGATGCTCGGCGAGCCGCTGTCGCTCTGCGCCGAGGCACCGGCCGGTGGCGCCTGGTGGCACTCCGCCGCCAGCCACCCGTCGCTGCCCCGGGGCGCGTTCGAGACCGCCGGCGACCCGCTCGGCTCGATGGAGCAGCTGCTCTTCGGTCCGGCCGACGAGCCGGACGGCCAGCTCAACCTCTTCGGCGGCCTGCGCCGCGCGATGGCCAAGTGCGGCTACCGCGACCTCAAGGAGTTCCAGAAGGTCGGCCTGGTCCTCGACCGCTGACCTGCGCAAGCAGCACCACCCGCACCGGCCGCGCCGATAGGCTCGGCCGGTGCGTCGTACCCGCCGTCGGATCCGTCCCGCGCTCGCCGTCGCCGTCGTCGCGGCGCTGGTGTTCGCGGCCTGCACCGACGGCGGCGAGGAGCGGGGCGACTTCCGGCCGGGAGCGGCCGACCTCGCCGACCCGTACGTGCCGGGGGCCGGCAACGGCGGCTACGACGTCGCGGGATACCGCCTCGCCGTGCGCTACGACCCGGCGACCGACCGGCTCTCGGGGCGGGCCACGCTCACGGCCACCGCGACCGCGGCGCTGTCCCGGTTCAACCTGGATCTCGCCGGGCTGGACGTGTCGCGGGTGGCCGTCGACGGCCGGCCGGCCGGGTCCGCCCGCGACGGCGACGAGCTGGTGGTCACCCCGCGCGACGGGCTCTCCCGGGGCGCCCGGTTCACCGTCGAGGTGGACTACTCCGGCGTGCCGGCGGCGAAGGCCGACGGGCAGCTCGGCAGCGGCGGCTTCCTGCACACCGCCGACGGCGCGATCGCGCTCGGCCAGCCCTGGTCGGCGGCCACCTGGTTCCCGGTCAACGACCACCCGTCCGACAAGGCCACGTACGACATCGAGGTGACCGTCCCGGAGGGGCTGGCCGCGCTGAGCAACGGGGTGCCGGGGCAACGGACGAGCGCCGACGGCTGGACGACCTGGCGCTGGGCCGAGCGCGCGCCGATGGCCAGCTACCTGACGACCCTGGTGATCGGCGACTACCGGGTGCACAGCGGCACGCACGCCGGCAGGCCGATGGTCACGGCGGTGCCGGCGAGCCTGCCGGCGACCGGGCCGGAGGCGGCCTCGCTGGCCCGCACGGGCGAGATCGCCGACTTCCTGGCCACCCGGTTCGGGCCGTACCCGTTCGACTCCTACGGCGGCGTCGTGGTCACCGACCCCCGGGTCGGCTACGCGCTGGAGACGCAGTCGCGGCCGGTCTACGGGCCGGGGTTCTTCCGCGGCGGCCGGCCCAACCTGGGCGTGGTCGCGCACGAGCTGGCCCACCAGTGGTTCGGCAACAGCGTGGCGCTGAGCCGGTGGAGCGACATCTGGCTCAACGAGGGCTTCGCCAGCTACGCGGA
Source organism: Micromonospora sp. ZG13 (assembly GCF_059359355.1). Classification (NCBI taxonomy): domain Bacteria; kingdom Bacillati; phylum Actinomycetota; class Actinomycetes; order Micromonosporales; family Micromonosporaceae; genus Micromonospora; species Micromonospora sp. ZG13. The sequence goes on along the minus strand of NZ_JCADBQ010000001.1, from coordinate 332,439 downwards.
GTGGCTGTGGGAGGAGCACGACGGCGGTCGCACCGCGCAGCGCAACTTCGAGCTGGAGTACGCCGCCACCGACTGGTCCCGTCCGTCCGTCGACCCGGGACGGTCCCGGTTGTTCGGTGCGGCCGTCTACAAGCGTGGCGCGCTGGCCGTGCACGCCCTGCGCCGTACGGTCGGCGACGACACGTTCTTCCGCATCCTGCGGACCTGGACCGCCGAGCGACGCGACGGCAACGCCACCACCGACGACCTGGTCGCGCTGGCCGAGCGGGTCGCCGGGCGGCCCCTGCGCCCGGTCTTCGACGCCTGGCTCGTCGGCGGCACCGCCCCCGCGCTGCCCTGAGCCGGGCGGGCAGGGTCCGGGCCTCCGGCGACGCTCGGTAGGCTGCCGCCGGACCCCGGCGCCGCACCGCCCGGTTCGCGCCGGCCGCCTCCGCGCCGCCGACCCGGGCGAGCGGCACCCGCCGGGCGCGGGTCCGCTAGGGCGTGGCCGGTGGGGCAGCCGGCGGCGCAGGGAGGGGCGAGGCGATGACGCTGTCGCGGCGGACGCTGTGTGCGGGCATCGGCCTGCTGCTGGCCGGGACGCTCGGGCTGACCGCGTGCGGGTCGGCCGACGAGCCGACGCCGGCACCGACCCCGGCCGCCGCCTCGCCCGGTGTGTCGCGCCAGTTCAGCCCCGGGGCGGCCGGCGCGGGCGACGAGTACTTCCCGACCTACGGCAACGGCGGGTACGACGTCAGCCGCTACACCGTCAAGGTGCGCTACGACCCGGCGGAGGACCGCCTGAGCGGTACCACCACCGTGCAGGCGGCGGCGACCAGCGACCTGTCCGCGTTCAACCTGGACCTGGCCGGGCTGACCGTGCGGTCCGTGACGGTGGACGGGGCCCCGGCGAAGCACGGCCGCAAGGGCGACGAGCTGGTCGTCACGCCGGCCCGCGGCCTGATCGCCGGCAACGGCTTCGTCGCCGAGATCGTGTACGAGGGCGAGCCGGAGCCGCTGCGCAACGAGGCCCTCGGCGTCGGTGGCTTCCTGCACACCGAGGACGGGGCCATCGCCCTCGGGCAGCCCGAGTCGGCGAGCACCTGGTTCCCGGTCAACGACCACCCCTCGGACAAGGCCACGTACGACTTCGAGATCACCGTGCCGGAGGGGCTGACGGCGGTCAGCAACGGCGTGCCGGCGGGGAAGAGCACGACCGGCGGCTGGACCACCTGGAAGTGGGCCGAGCGCAGCCCGATGGCGAGCTACCTGAGCACCGTGGTCATCGGCAGGTTCCGGATCACCGAGGGCGAGCACAAGGGACGGCCGGTGTTCCACGCGATCACCACGGACCTGCCGAAGGGCGCGGCGGACCGGTCGATCGCCGACACGGTCGAGGTGGCCGACTACCTGGAGAGCGTGTTCGGGCCGTACCCGGTCGGGGCGTACGGCGGCGTGGTGGTCGCCGACGACCGGATCCGGTACGCGCTGGAGACGCAGAGCCGCCCGGTCTACGGCGCGAGCTTCTTCTCCCGGGGCGAGAACACCGGCGTGGTGGCCCACGAGCTGGCGCACCAGTGGTTCGGCAACAGCGTGTCGCTGGCGAAGTGGCAGGACATCTGGCTCAACGAGGGCCTGGCCACGTACGCGGAGTGGCTGTGGGCCGAGCACGACGGCGGGCGTACCGCCCAGCAGGCGTTCGACGTCCGCTACGCCGGCTCGTCCGGCCAGGTCTGGCGTACGCCGCCGGGCGAGCCGGGGGCGGCGAACCTGTTCAGCGAGTCGGTCTACGAGCGCGGCGGCATGACGGTGCACGCCCTGCGGGTGACCGTCGGCGACAAGGCGTTCTTCGAGATCCTGAAGACCTGGGCGGCGCAGAAGCGTGACGCGAACGCGACCACGGCCGAGTTCGTCGCGTTGGCCGAGCGGGTCTCGGGTGAGCAGCTCGACGACCTCTTCGAGGCGTGGCTGTACGGCACCGAGCGCCCCGCCCGCCCTGAGCGCCGGTGACGGTGTCCGCCCGCCCCGAGCGCCGGTGACGGCGGTCAGCGCGTGATGCGCAGCTTCGGGTTGGCGGCCAGGTAGGCGTCCGCCCGGCCGGCGCGCAGCTCCGTGAGGAACTTCCGCCCCGTCGACGTGAGTTCCTCGCCCCGGTAGGCGCTGCCCCGCCCCACGCCCGCGCCGGGCAGGTCGACCAGCACGAACCTCTCCGGCGTGAGCCCGCCGAGGGCGTACGCCACGTCGACGACGCGCGGCCCGCCCGCGTAGACCAGGGTGTCGCCGAGCGCGTCGACCACCTGCTGGACGCGTTCCGGCTGCCGGGCCAGGTTCTCGTCGAGGATCTTCGTGGCCATCGCCTTGATCAGTTGCTGCTGGTGGCGCTGCCGGGCGTAGCCGCCGCCGGTGACGTAGCGCTGCCGCGCGTAGTCCAGCGCCTGCCAGCCGGTGAGGTGGCGCTCGCCCTTCTCGTACACCATCTGCGGACCGACGTAGCCGCCGCCGCCCGGCGCGGGCTCCCGGTGCCGACCGTCGGGGCGGCGGTGCAGCGAGACCACCCGCTGGTCGACGTAGATGTCCACCCCGCCCAGGCTGTCCACGAGCCGGTCGAAGCCGTTGAAGGTGAGCACCGCGCCGGCGTCGAAGCGCAGCCCGGTGTAGCCGCTGACCGTGCTGCGCAGCAGCTCGTACCCCTGGGCGGTGCTCGGCTGCTTGGGCTTGCCGGGCACCCGGCTGCCGTAGCTCATCGCGTGGGTGAGCTTGGTCTTCCCGCCGCGGTAGCCGGCCTTCGGGAAGGCCGGGATGTCGACCAGCAGGTCGCGGGGGAGGGAGAAGAGGTACGCGCGGTCGAGACCCTTCGGCACGTGCAGCACCAGTACGGCGTCGCCGTGCGGCTCCCAGCCCGGCACGCTGACCCGGGTGTCCACCCCGACGAGCAGGAGGTTGAGCGGGCCGGTGATGCCGGCGCCCGGCGGCACGGTCGGGCTCGGGCTGGGCGTGGGGCTCGCCTGCGGCGTCCCGGTGGCGGCCGTCGGCCCGGCGCCGCGCTGCGGCCCGTCGTCGCGGACGAGCCGGGTCACCACCAGCGTGCCCACGGCCACCAGGACCACGGCCGCGAGGACGGCCAGCCCCAGCATCCAGCGCGGGCGCGGTGCCCCTGTCCGCTCCGTCATGCGACACCCCCGTGTTGACAACGTCCGGACGGGGGCACCGAGTTGCGGGCGGGCGCCTCCGGATCGCGGACCGCGTGCATGATCCCGCGAAAACGGGCGCTGGCGCGATGGCTACTGAGCGGTAATGATGCGGTCATGCGGTACGACGTGCTCGTCATCGGGTCCGGCTTCGGCGGCAGCGTCACCGCGCTGCGGCTGGCGGAGAAGGGCTACTCCGTCGGGGTGCTGGAGGCCGGCCGGCGCTTCGCCGACGACGAGTTCCCGCAGACCTCCTGGCGGCTGCGGCGGTTCCTGTGGGCGCCGCGCCTCGGCTGTTACGGCCTCCAGCGGCTCACCCTGCTGCGCCCGGCCGACCGGAAGGCCGGCGGCGGCGTGCTGGTGCTCTCCGGCGCCGGGGTCGGCGGCGGCTCGCTGGTCTACGCCAACACGCTCTACGAGCCGCTGGACGCCTTCTACGACGACCCGCAGTGGCGGGACGTCACCGACTGGCGCGACGAGCTGGCCCGCCACTACGACCAGGCGAAGCGGATGCTCGGCGCCACCACGTACCCGCTGGTCACCCGCGCGGACCGGGCGATGCGGGCGGTGGCCGACCGGATGGGGGTGGGGCACACCTACCACGCCACCCCGGTCGGCGTGTTCATCGGCAGCCCCGGCCGGCGGGCCGCCGACCCGTACTTCGGCGGCGCGGGGCCGGAGCGCACCGGCTGCACGCACTGCGGGGGGTGCATGACCGGCTGCCGGCAGGGCGCGAAGAACACGCTGGTCAAGAACTACCTCTGGCTGGCCGAGCGGCTGGGCGCGCGGGTGCACCCGCTGACCACGGTCACCGCCGTCCGCCCGGTCGACGGCGGCGGGTACGCCGTGCACACCGTGCGTACCGGGGCGTGGCTGCGTACGCGACGGCAGGTGATCCACGCCGACCAGGTGGTCTTCGCCGCCGGCGCGCTCGGCACCCAGCGGCTGCTGCACTCCATGCGGGCGGAGGGTGCGCTGCCCGCGCTCTCGCCCCGCCTCGGGGAGCTGACCCGGACCAACTCGGAGGCGATCCTCGGCGCCTCGGTGCCCCGCCGGCGGGCCCGCGAGCAGGGGCTGGACTTCACCGAGGGGGTGGCGATCACCAGCTCGTTCCACCCCGACCCGCAGACCCACATCGAGCCGGTCCGCTACGGCCGGGGCTCCAACGCGATGGGGCTGCTCCAGTCGCTGCTGGTCGACGGCGGGCCGCACCGGGTACGCCGCTGGCTGGGGATCCTGCTGCGTCAGCCCGGCACGGCGGCCCGGCTGGCCTCGGTGCGCGGCTGGTCGGAGCGTACGGTGATCGCCCTGGTCATGCAGTCGGCGGACAACTCGCTGACCACCCGGCTGCGGCGGGGCCTGCTCGGCCGGCGCCTGGTCTCCGGGCCGGGGCACGGCGCGCCCAACCCGACCTGGATCCCGGCCGGCAACGAGGCGGCGCGCCTGCTGGCCGAGGAGATCGGCGGTACGCCCGGCGGCGCGCTGACCGAGCCGTTCGACATCCCGCTGACCGCGCACATCCTGGGCGGGGCGGTGATCGGCGCCACCCCGGCCGACGGCGTCATCGACCCGTGGCACCGGGTCTTCGGCCACCCGGGGCTGCACGTGGTCGACGGGGCGGCGGTGTCGGCGAACCTCGGGGTGAACCCGTCGCTGACCATCACCGCCCAGGCGGAGCGGGCCATGTCGTTCTGGCCCAACAAGGGCGAGGAGGACCCGCGGCCGCCGGTCGGCTCGCCGTACCGTCGCCTGCCCCCGGTTCCCCCGCGCCACCCCGCCGTCCCCCCGCACGCCCCCGGCGCCCTGCGGACGTGACCAGGGCCCGGTGCCCGGTCAACTGCGGCGCCGGGTGTCCCGGCGGGGGAGCAGCCCGCCACCCGCCCGGCACGGGGGCCCGGACCCGCGTCGGTCCGTCCAGGCGACCAGCACCGCGTGCGGGAGGGTCAGCGCGGCCAGTACGGCGAACGTCGCGGGCAGCGGGTCCGCCCGGTGGCCGGGCCAGGTGACCAGGGCGATCAGGGCGACGACGGCGAGCACCGTGGGAGCCGCCGCCTGCCGGGCGAAGCGACGCAGCGGCCGTCCGACCCGCCCGGCGGCCAGATCGGCGGTGTTGCGTGGGTCGTGCCGCAGCAACCGGGCGACGTGGCGGCAGGAGTGCCAGAGCGCGAAGTACGCACCGATGGCCAGGGCCGGCGGCACGGTGCCGAACAGTGCGACGAGGAGGAGGGGCTGGACGGCGTCGCGCGGCCGTCCGGCGCGGACCTCCCGGATCGCGGTGAGCACGACCGCGCACAGCACGGTGGCCAACGCCAGTGCCCGTACCTCGACGGCGATCAGGGCCGGGACCCGGGGGGAGACAGCGGCCAGCACCGGGTCGACCTGGTCCCGCCAGAGCGCCAACGGAACGACCACGGGCGGTCCCCCGTACGCGAGCACGGCCGTCACTCTCGGCCGCACGGGCCGGCGGTCCCGCTCGGCGTGGAACGCCACGTCGGCGCTGCCGAAGTGGACGATGGACACCACGAGGAACCCGACCAGCGCCAGGTCCGGCGCGGCCCGGAAGGCCACCAGCCCGGCGCCGGCCACGGCGGTGTAGACCACCAGCAGCGCCACGCGGGCCGGCAGCGGCCGGGCGCGCGCCGACAGCCAGGCGGGCACGAGATGGTCGACCGCGCCGTGCGGGAGCCCTAGGAGCAGTCCCGCGATCAGGAAGGCCGGCGAGCCGCCGAGCCCGGCGGCGCCGATCAGCGGCGCCAGCGCCAGCAGCCCGCCGAGCGCGAGCTGCGAGGCGGTCCCGGCACCTCGCAGCAGCCGGTCCGGCTGCTGCGCCGGCGCCGCGCTTCCACACGCGGAAGATTGTCGGCGTCGGAGCCGGGCCCGGTCCTGGGCCACCGGCACCGGAGGGGCGACCCCGCTGGCCGGATCAGACGACGGTGAGGTGACCACGGTCGGACAGGGTGCGTAGCCGGCTGAGATCGACGATGCTCCAGCCCACCTTCGACAGGATGGACAGCCCGACGAAGAGCATGCTCGTGGCGGTGGAACCGAGCAGGCCCACCCCGGACGGGCCGAGGAGCCAGAACAGCGGGTAACCGGCCCAGAGCACGCTGAGCAGAAGGGCGGCCTCCGTGTAGACGGCCGCGATCCGTTCCGGCTGGCGGTGGGCGTGGGCGCGCAGCGGCCCCCAGACCAGGGCGTAGACCGCGAGCAGGGACAGCATCCCGATCGCGTACAGGCCGTAGCGGGATGTGGCGCTCGCGGTGAGATCGGCTGCCAGGCCGCTGAGGATCACCACCACGTTCGCCCCGACGAGGGCGGTCATCAACCGCCAGCGGCGTCCGGGCAGGGCGTGCGTCCCGGTCAGCATCAGGGCCACCAGCAGCAGCGGGGCGGTGACCACCCAGTCGACGTACCGCGCCCAGTAGACCGTGTGGCCGGCCACCTCCGCCCGCCCGCCGCCGAGCGCCATGACGAGATACCAGAAGCCGGACCAGAGCGGGATCGCGATCGCCACCCGGTATTCGCTGCGCGGGACTCCCCGCGGGTCCGCGCGCCACCGGCTGAACAGCAGGACCCCGCCCGCCATGGCGGCCACGTACGTCCACAGCCACCACTCGGTCATGTGTCCGCTCCTCGGCCGGTTCTGGGGCGGCGCCGCACCCGCCGGGCGGCCGCGTGTGACGACCCGGAGGTAAGCGGGGCGCCGCTGCCGGCACGCCGGTGGAGATCTCGTTCGGGAGTCCGGTGCCGGCTGGCACAGATAACCTATACGCGTCATAAGGCCCTTAAGGGGCAATAGCGGCGGTTCGAGCCGCAGAAAGCCGTGAGGTCACCGTGAACGTCGAGAACCTGTTCGGTTACAACGTGATCCAGTACACGCTGGTGTCCCACGTGCTCACGTTGGGCTTCGCGGTGATGGCTGCCGGCCTGGTCTACTTCCTCGCGACCCGCGGCTCTGCCGCACCGCGCTACCAGCTCGCCTCGGTGCTCTCCGCCGTGGTGATGGTGTCGGCCTTCTTCGAGCTGTGGGTGCTCTCGGAACGCTGGCGCCAGGCTTTCACCTGGAACGGGACAGCGTACGTCCAGTCGGACGTGCTCTTCTCCAACGGCTACCGGTACATGAACTGGTCCATCGACGTCCCCGTCCTGCTGATCCAGTTGCTCATCGTGCTGGGGGTCACCGGTCGGGCGTTCCATCGCAACTGGGCGATGTTCGTGGTCGGCGGCCTCGGGATGATCTACACCGGCTACGCCGGGCAGTTCTACGAGGTGGACCGCTCGGCCCCGTACTGGATCTGGGGCCTGGTCAGCACGGCGTTCTTCCTGTTCCTGCTCGTCCTGGTCGCCCGGGTGATCTTCGGCAGCCTGGCCCGACTGCCGGAGTCCGCCCGGGGTCTCGCGCGCGCCGTCTGGTGGCTGGTGCTCATCTCCTGGCTGCTCTACCCGGGTGCCTACCTGATGCCGGCGATGTGGGACTCCGCCGACGGGGTGGTGGCGAGGCAGATCACCTACACCGTGGCCGACATCACCTCCAAGGTGATCTACGGCGTGCTGCTCAGCGTCATCGCGCGCAAGGTCAGCGCCGCCGAGGGGTACGCCCCGGCGGTCGAGGACGACGTCGCCCGCCCACGCGGGGGGATCACCGCGGCGGCGCGGTGACGGACCGGCGGGGGTGGCGCGGGTGGCGTCGGTAGGATCTGCTGCCATGAGCACGCCTCGCCCCGTCCTCGTGGTGGACTTCGGAGCCCAGTACGCCCAGCTCATCGCGCGTCGGGTGCGTGAGGCCAACGTCTATTCCGAGATCGTGCCGCACTCGATGCCGGTCGCCGAGATGCTGGCGAAGGACCCGGCCGCGATCATCCTGTCCGGCGGCCCGTCGAGCGTCTACGCGCCGGGCGCCCCGCAGATCGACGCCGGCATGTTCGACGCCGGGGTGCCGGTCTTCGGCATCTGCTACGGCTTCCAGGCGATGGCCCAGGCGCTCGGCGGCACGGTGGCCCGCACCGGCAACCGCGAGTACGGCGGCACCCCGCTGCGCGCCCGCCCCGAGGCCGGGGTGCTGCTACGCGAGCTGCCCGACGACCTGCCGGTCTGGATGAGCCACGGCGACTGCGTGACCGAGGCCCCGGCGGGCTTCACGGTGACCGCCGAGTCGGCGGGCGCGCCGGTCGCCGCGTTCGAGGACGTGGCCGGCCGCCGTGCCGGCGTGCAGTTCCACCCGGAGGTCGGGCACACCGCGCACGGCCAGGAGATGCTGCGCCGCTTCCTGCACGACATCGCCGGCATCGAGCCGACCTGGACGCCCGAGAACATCATCGACGAGCAGGTCGCGCGCATCCGCGAGCAGGTCGGCGACAAGGAGGTCATCTGCGGCCTGAGCGGCGGGGTCGACTCGGCCGTCGCCGCCGCGCTGGTGCACCGGGCCGTCGGCGACCAGCTCACCTGCGTCTTCGTCGACCACGGCCTGCTGCGTGCCGGCGAGGCCGAGCAGGTGGAGAAGGACTACGTCGCCGCCACCGGCATCAAGCTCAAGGTGGTCGACGCGGCCGACCGGTTCCTGGGCGCCCTGGCCGGGGTCACCGACCCGGAGCAGAAGCGCAAGATCATCGGCCGCGAGTTCATCCGGGTCTTCGAGGCCGCCGCGCGGGAGGTCGCCGCCCACGGCGACGTCGAGTTCCTCGTGCAGGGCACCCTCTACCCGGACGTCGTCGAGTCCGGCGGCGGCACCGGCACCGCCAACATCAAGAGCCACCACAACGTCGGCGGCCTGCCGGAGGACCTGAAGTTCGCGCTGGTCGAGCCGCTGCGCACACTGTTCAAGGACGAGGTCCGCGCGCTCGGCCTCCAGCTCGGCCTGCCCGAGGCGATGATCTGGCGGCACCCGTTCCCGGGCCCTGGCCTGGCGATCCGGATCATCGGCGCGGTCGACCGGGAGCGGCTCGACCTGCTCCGCAGGGCCGACCTGATCGCCCGGGAGGAGCTGACCGCCGCCGGCCTGGACCGCGGCGTCTGGCAGTTCCCCGTCGTGCTCCTGGCCGACGTGCGCAGCGTCGGGGTGCAGGGCGACGGCCGCAGCTACGGGCACCCCGTGGTGCTGCGGCCGGTCTCCAGCGAGGACGCCATGACCGCCGACTGGTCCCGGCTGCCCTACGAGGTGGTCGCCCGGATCTCCACCCGGATCACCAACGAGGTCGCCGAGGTCAACCGCGTCGTGCTGGACGTGACGAGCAAGCCGCCGGGCACGATCGAGTGGGAGTGAGCCCGCCTCACGCCGCCGGCGGGTAGGCCGGCGGTGCCGGCTGCGCGCCGTCGGCCGGCGACGCGGCCTGCGCCGGGTGCGGCCAGGCCGGCGCGTCGGCCGGCTCCTCGGGCATCAGGAACCACATGATCGGGTACGCGAGCAGCGCGAGCCCGCCGGTGAGCAGGCCGGCGACGGCGAAGACCACCCGGACCAGGGTGGGGTCGACGGCGAAGTACCGGCCGAGGCCGCTGGCCACGCCGGCGACCATCCGGTCCGTGACGGGCCGGCGGAGCTGCTTGTACGGGGGCTGGGGCGGGGCGGTGTAGGTCATGTCTCCACGGTCCGCGCCGGTCGTCGGGTCGGCCTCGGTGACCGCCCGGATCCCTACCCTGAGCCGGCCCTGAGGCGCGAGCATTCAGTCAGGAATCTGACTCTTTTCGATGGAGGCAACCTGGGCCGGGGAGAATTTGGCCCCGTGACCACCATGCTGGAGCCGCTCCGCAGAATCGCGGCATACGCAGTTTGTGCTGATTCAGTCGGCCGGGTGTTGCTGGTCCGCGCATCGGAGCGCTCCGGCACCCCGGGCACGTGGTCGCTGCCCGGCGGGGCGGTCGACCACGGTGAGGACCCCCACCACACCGTCGTCCGGGAGACCGCCGCCGAGACCGGCCTCTCCGTCACCGTCGCCGGCCTGCACGACGTGCTCGCCGACATGCGGGCGCTGCCGGAGCGGGGCATCACCATCCACACCGACCGCCTGATCTACCAGGTCTCGGTGCGGGGCGGGACGCTCGCCGACCGGGTCGACCGGCCCACCGACCTGGCCCGCTGGTTCACCCCGGCGGAGGCGCGCGAGCTGCCGCTGCGCTCGTTCACCGCCCGGGCGCTGGGCCTGCCCGCCTCGTCGGCCGACATCGTGCCGGACGAGGCGCCGGAGTTCCCCTCGTTCTACGCCGTGCCCGGCCCCGACGGGCTGCACCGGGCCCAGCGTTTCGCCGCGTACGCCGTGGTGACCGACCCGGACGGGCGGGTGCTGCTCACCCGCGTCTCCGACGGCTACCCGGGCGCGGGCTGCTGGCACCTGCCCGGCGGCGGCACCGACTACGGCGAGCAGCCCGGTGCCGCCCTGATCCGGGAGCTGGTCGAGGAGACCGGGCAGAACGGCCGCCTCGTCGAGCTGCTCGGCGTGGCCAGCCACCGCGATGCCGCCTCCCTCGGCCCGGAGGGCTACCCGATCGACTGGCACGGCGTACGCGCCTTCTACCGGGTCGTCGTCGACAAGCCCGCCCCGCCCACCGTCGCCGACGTCGGCGGTTCCACCTGCGAGGCCCGCTGGTTCGCCCGCGACGAGCTGGGCGCCCTGCCGACCGACCGGCTGACCGAGGTGACGGCGGAGGCCGTCCAGGCCGCCCATCTGGCCTGACTCTCCCACCCCCGCATCCCGTTCGCCGATCATGACCTCGACCGGGCGGCGCGCGAGCTGCGCTGCGACTAGCCTCATGATCGACGGGGCGACCCGGGATCGGCCGGGCAGGCGGGGGAGTGCGAGCGGGTGGAGCAACGGCGGCGGGTCGGCGCGTACGGGGTGTGTCGGCGTTCGGACGGGCGGGTGTTGTTGGCCCGCGGCTCGGGCTCGTGCCCGTTCCCGGGCGTCTGGCAGCTTCCCGGGGGCGGGGTCGAGCACGCCGAGCATCCGGCGCACGCGGTGGTCCGCGAGTTCGCTGAGGCGACCGGCCTCACGGTGGAGGTGGCGGGGCTGCGGGCCGCGCTCGCCGACGTGACGACCTTCCGCGACGCCGGCGTCGCGGTGCACACCGACCGCCTGGTCTTCGACGTCGGCGCGCGGAGCGGCGGACAGCGACCGGAGCAGGCCGGCGGCAGCGACGAGCTGGGCTGGTTCACGACCGACGAGGCGGCGGCGGTGCCGCTGATGCCGTTCACCGCCGAGCTGCTCGACCTGCCCGTGTCGCCCCTGCCGTCCGGTCTGCCCCGTTCGTCGGCGACCGAGCCCGCCGCCGCGCTCCCGCCCGACCGGAGGCAGCGTTTCGGGGCGTACGGCCTGGTCACGGACCCCGCCGGTCGGGTGCTGCTCACCATGATCGCCGACGGCTACCCGGGCGCGGGCCGGTGGCACCTGCCCGGCGGCGGGACCGACCACGGCGAGCAGCCGGTGTCCGCCCTGCTACGTGAGCTGGTCGAGGAGTCCGGTCAGCTCGGTCGGGTGGTCGAGCTGGTCGGCGTCGACAACCTGCACAATCCGGCCGCGCTGGGCCCGGAGGGGCGCCCGCTCGACTGGCACGGCGTCCGGGTGGTCTACCGGGTGGCGGTCGACCTGCCCACCGAGCCACGGGTGACCGAACTCGCCGGCGGCTCCACGGCCCGGGCGGCCTGGTTCACGCCCGGGCGGCTCGTCGGGCTGCCGCTGACCGAGATCGCCGTACTGGCGCTGGCCGGGGGGCCCGCCGCCGGCCGTCCGTAACCGGACATCGGCGTCCCTGACGCCCGCTCGCCGAGCCGGTGGAGACGGGGTCCGGTACATTCGATGTGGGGTTGGTGGAGGAAACGGGCGATGGAGCCCGGGATGGGAATAAGAGCGCGGTTCGAGCGGTTAGACCAGATATAAGTACCGCCGGCAGCTATCGCCAACCCCCGTTCCCCTATGCGATGGTGTACTCCGCAAAACGGCTGCCGGGCCAGAAAGGTCCGGCACGAGACAGCCGGACACCCGCCCTCGCGGCGGTAAGCCGATCCGGTGATGGAGGAAACGTGCCGAGAGCCCCATGGCGCCGGCGTCGTACCACTGACAGTCCGCGTCCCGCAGGGCGTCGTTGGGCGGGCCCGTTGCGCCGCAGCAGCACGTTCGCCCGGCAGGTGCTGCTGGTCCGGGTGGGGCGCCGCGACGGTGACCTGCACGGAGGCAGCGACCTGTCGATGCCCGAGCACCGCTACGCCGACCGGCCACGCCGCCGCAACGGGCTGACCCGCGTCGAGCGCGCCGAGGTCGCCTCGATCGTCCCGGTCAGCCCCGCCCTCGGCCCCACGACACCGGTCGACGACGATGCCGCGATGTCGATCCCGCTGCTTCCGGGCGAGCGTACGGTCGCCCGCCGGATGAAGTTCGCGGTGGTCAACGCCTGCACCCTCAGCAGCCTGATGCTCGGCATGCTGGCCATCTTCCTGGCGATGCAGGGCGAGGTGCGCGTCGCCGCGCTCTTCCTGATCGCCTGCGTCATCTTCGACGGCCTCGACGGCGCGCTCGCCCGCAAGTTCGGCGTGGCCAGCCCGTTCGGCGCGCAGATGGACTCGCTGGCCGACATGTGCTCGTTCGGCCTCGCCGCCCCGGTGGTCGTCTACGCCTCGCTGGCCGGCTCGGTCTCGACACCGGCCGCCGCGGTGGCCTGTGCCCTCGTGGCGGCGTGCGCGGCGATCCGGCTCGCCCGGTTCAACGTCTCGCCGAAGGACGGCCGGTTCTTCTGCGGCGTGCCCACCACCATGGCGGCCGCCGTGCTCGCCCTGACCGTCGCCATCGGGCTGCCCGTGCCGGGCATCGTCCTGGTCGCCGGCGTGGCGCTGCTGGCCTTCGCCATGGTCTCCAGCTTCCCCTACGCGAAGCTCGCGCGGCTGGTGAAGCTTCCGCCGTGGCTGTGGCTGGCCCCGGTGATCGGCGCGCTGATCGACATCCGGCTCACCTTCGCCCTGATCGTGGTCGGTTACCTGGTCAGCGGCCCGGTGCTCTGGCTGCGTCAGCGTCGCACCGCCTGAGGCACGTACGCGAGAAGGGGCGCCGCGATCCGCGGCGCCCCTTCTTCGTGTCGTCCGTCCGGTCCGTCAGCGCCAGCGGGCGATGACGCTCGAACCCCCGACGACCTTGTCCCCGGGGCCGACCAGCGGCTCCGCGGCGTCGGCCGGCAGGTAGACGTCGGTGCGCGAGCCGAACCGGATCAGGCCGAAGCGCTCACCCCGGGCCAGCAGCGCGCCGATCGGCGCCCGCTGCACGATCCGCCGGGCGATGAGGCCGGTGCGCTGCGCCACGACCACCGTGCCGTGCGCGGTGTCCAGCACCGTGTAAGCGGCCGCGTTGTGCTCCGCCGCCGGCTTCATGGCGTTGGCGAAGCCACCGTCGGCGACGAAGTAGTCGACCACCTTGCCGGCCACCGGGGCACGGTTGACGTGCACGTCCAGCACCGACAGGAAGACCGCGATCCGCAGCCACTCGCCCTCGCCGAAGCGCTCGTCGTGCAGCCGCTGCACCGACAGCACCCGACCGTCGGCCGAGGCGACCACCGCCGACGCGTCCTCCGGTACGTCGCGCTCCGGGTCCCGGAAGAAGGCGGCCACCGGGGCGGCGGCCAGGGCCGGGAGCAGCCAGAGCTTCGACTTCGGCCGGGTGGCCCGGGCCACCGCGGCCAGGCCCAGCGCGATGCCGGCCGCGGCCACCCCGTTGGAGTCGATGTGCATGCCGCGGGTCAGCGGGACGCTGGACGGGCGGTACGCCGGGGCCAGCCCGACCGCCGACGCGGCGTCGGCCGGCGTGTAGCGGAGCCGGTACACCCGCAGCGGTGGCGTGTTGCGCAGCACCAGGTCGACGCCGACGCCGTACAGCGCGCCCTGCCGCTCCAGCTCGGCGGCCGCGCCCGCGGTACGTCCCGGCGTGGCGGTCGTGGCAACGCTCAGCACCGCGCCGTCGGTGAGGTACTTCGTCAGGCCCTCGACGGTGGCGCGGGTCTCGTCGGCCGTGCCGGTGAGCGGCTCCGCGGCGACGACCACCGCGGCGGGCTCGGCCTCGGCGAGGGTGTCGACCACGCGGACCCGGTCGGCCACCCAACGGCCCTGGGCGGTGACGTGCTCGCGCAGGGCCGCCGCGGAAGCCGAACCGGCGGGCACCAGGGTGAGGGTGTCGCCGGGCAGCAGCGCGTCGATCGCCGCGGCCAGCACCGCGGACTCGGGCGTCGCGCCGACCAGCAGCGCGGCCTTCGGGTCGTTGATCCGGGCGAGCTCGGAGACGAGGGTACGGGCGGCTCGCTCGCCGATGCGGACCGGACCGGAGCGGCCGGAGGTGCGCACGGCGGGGGACTGCGTCATGTCGGACGGACTCCTGACGGGGTAGAGACGGGAATCGCGGCGGGACCGCCACGGCGGCGCGGTCCGGCCGGCGCGGCGCCCCGGTCGGCGCGGGCCGGCCGGCGGAGGGCGAGTTCTCCACGGCCAGCATAGGCCGCCGCCGACAGCGTCCGCACCGCTGTGGTCAGCCGCGCGGGCGTTCCTCGTCGGCGGGCGGCCGGTCGGTGCGCCGCTGCGGCGCGCCCTCGTCGGCGGCGCGGTCCTCCACCGCCTCGGGCCGGACGTCGGTGGCGGCCTCCGTCGGCCACTCGTCGGCCTCGTTCCCCGCCCGCAGCCCGCCTGTCGCCGGCCCGTCCGTCGTCTGCCCGGTGGTCGTCGGACCCTCCGCCGTCGGCCCGCCGGCCCCCGGACCCTCCGCCATCGGTCCGGCGGCCGTCGGCTCCTCCGTCGTCGCTCCGCTCGGCGGCCATCCGGCCGTCGTCGGTGCGCCGGTCGTCGGCGCGGAGACGTCCCACTCGGACCGCGTGCCCCAGTCGGTCGGTTCGCCCCAGTCGGAGCGCCGGCCGCCCCACGCCGTCGGCTCGTCGGCCGGCGCGGGCCGGTCGAGGTCCCAGCGGGTCGGGTCGACCTCGGCGGGCTGGTCCGTCCCCACCCGGCCCGACGGCTCCGGCGGGGCCGAGTCGGAGCCGGCCGGCTCCGAGGCTCCGGGGCCGTCGTCGGGGGCGGCGGCGTCGCGTCGCGGGGCCGTGTCGGCGGGCCGCCCGGAGCGCAGCGCGCCCACCAGGCCCAGCAGGCCGATCAGGATCAGGGCGCCGGCCAGGAACCACCCCACCGCCGGGAGGGCGAGCCCGAGCAGTTGCGCGAGCAGCCACCACGCGGCGAGGCCGAGGAAGATCAGCCCGAAGGCGAACGACACGATGTCGGTGCGGTGGGCCTTCACCGGGTCACCTCCAGGTTGCCGGCGTTGACGTGGATGTAGAGCCGTAGCGCGCCGCCGCCGGTGCCGTCCGGGCCGAGGTCGGTGGTCTCCCGCAGCTCGCCGGCGAGCCCGCCGGAGCGCTTGCCGAAGACGAGCGCGTCGCCGGCGTTGACGTCGGCCACGGTGGTGACGTCGACGTTGGGCGGCACGACCACCGTGCACTCGCCGAAGTTGACGGCGACGGTGATCTCGGTGTTCTTCTTGTCGAAGTCGACCGCGCGCAGGTCCAGCACGGTGTCACCGAAGCTGTTCTCGTACCGCAGGGCCAGGTCGCGGTGGTCGGTGGGCGCCCAGGTGACGTTGCCGTCGACGCCCCGGATCCGGTCGTAGGACTCGGCGACGGTGGCCACCCCGAGCGCGGCGGCGGCCACCACGCCGAGCGCGATCAGCCAGCGGGCCCGCCCGAACCAGGTGCCGACCAGCAGCCCGAACCCGATGGTGGCCAGCGTGGCGGCGAAGTACGCCGACGCCCCGACGTCGAAGACGTCCAGCAGGTCGACGACGGCGACCACGCCCAGGGCGAGGAAGATCAGCGAGAACGTCACCGCGCCGAGCGGGGAGCGCTCGCGGGGTCGCTTCGGCGGCTTCACCCGCGGCTTCGGTGGCGCCGGTGGCACGGGGGTCTGCGCGGCGTACGGGCCGTGCGGGGCGAAGGGGGGCCGGTAGCCCGGCGGCAGCGGCGGGGCGACCGGGCGAGCCGGTGCCCCCGACGTCGCGGCGGGCCAGCCCGAGGTCGGGGCGGGCCAGCCCGAGGTGGGCGGGGCCGGCGGCCAGCCGGCGGTCGGCGTACCCGTCGAGGGGCGGGCGGGCGCGGCCGGGGCGGCCGGCGGCCAGGCGGGCAGCCCGGCGGTCTGGTCGGCCGGCGGGGTGGGGACCGGGGCGCTCCAGGCGGCCTGGGTGGCGGTCGCCGGCGGGGCCGGGACCGGGCCCGCGCCGGGGGGCACGGTCACGGTCGGCGGGGCCGCGTACGCGACCGGGGCGGGATGGGTGACCGGCGGCACCGGCCCGGGCGGGGCACCGGGCGACACGGGGCCGACCGGAGCCTGCTGGGCGCCCCTGTTGTCGCGGTTGAGCAGCAGCGCGCCGCCGACCAGGATGGTGGCGCCGAGCAGCACCGCCCGGAACGCGTCCGTGACGATGTAGCCGAAGCTGATCGCGACCAGGATGCTCAGCACGATCACGGTGACCGGGGACATGCTGGACCGGCCCCGGCCCAGCATGGACTCGACGGGGGAGGCGCTGTCGCCCTCGCCCGGGATGATCAGCCACGCGGTGACGTAGACCAGGATGCCGATGCCGCCGAAGAAGCCGAGCACCGCCAGCAGCACCCGCCAGAGGACGGGGTCCGTGTTCGTGGCCCGGCCGATCGCCGCGCAGACGCCGGCCAGGTAGCGGCCGTCGCGGGGGCGCACCAGCCCGTACCGCGAGGTGAAGCCGGCGCCGCCGAACGACGGCTGCGGTCCGGGGCCGGGCCCGGGTGGTGGCGGCGCACCCGCGCCCCCGGCGGCCGGCGCGGCCACGGGCGGCGGTGTCGCAGAGCCGCCGGGCGGCGTCGCGGCGGCCGGTGGCCCACCCGGCTGTGCCGCCCCGGGACCGGCGGACTGGGCAGCTTCCTCGTTCATGCCTCGATCCTGCTGCCCCGACCCGCCGGACGGCCTCAGGAGCCGACCCTGACCCCACCCTGAGATCCCGGTGGCCCGAATGTCGGGGGCGTCCCCGTGGTCGGGCGACGGCGCGCCGTGTGACGATCGACCCGGCGCCGGCGACGGACCGTCGCCCGCCGCGTGCCCGTCGTGACCAGGGAGTCTCCGATCAGTGCCGTGACCCAGCCACCGCGCCTCTACCGCGCCCCCGAGCACCGGATGGCCGCGGGGGTGGCCGCCGGCATCGCCGACCACCTCGGCATCTCGGTGCTGCGGGTACGCGTCGCCTTCATGGTGCTGCTCGGGCTGAGCGGCCTCGGCCTGCTGCTCTACGCGGCCTTCTGGGCGGTCGTGCCGCTGCGCCCGGGCGACACCGCCGTACCGCCCCGCAGGGACGTCGCCCAGCTGCTGCCGTTCGTGGTGATCGGCCTCGGCGTGCTGCTGGTGCAGGTGATGGTCTTCGACTCGATCGGCGCGGCGGGCACCGCCGGCTGGCTGGTTGCGATCATCGCGGTCGGCGCCGGCGTGATCTGGCACCAGTCGGCCCCGGAGCGGCGGCGGCAGTGGGGCGACTCCATGCCGGTGCCCTGGCTTGGCGCGGTCGTGGAGGAGAGCGACCGGCGGGCCTTCGTGCTCCGGTTCATCGGCGGCGGGGTGCTGGTCGCGGTCGGCATCATCGGCGTCGCCGCGGTCTACTCCCCGGCGCAGAACTTCGACGCCGTGCTCAACGGCGTGATCTTCGCCCTGGTGGGGCTCGCCGGGGTCGGCGTGGTGGCCGCGCCGGTGCTGTGGCGGACGTACAACCAGCTCCGCTCGGAGCGCGAGGGGCGCATCCGCGAGCAGGAGCGGGCCGAACTGGCCGCCATGGTGCACGACCAGGTGCTGCACACCCTGGCCCTGATCCAGCGCAACGCGAGCGACGTGAAGACCGTCCAGCGGCTCGCAAGGGGGCAGGAACGCTCGCTGCGCAACTGGCTCTACAAGCCCACCGGCTCGCCCACGGAGCGGTTCGCCGCCGCCCTGGAGCAGGCCGCGGCCGAGGTCGAGGACACGTTCGCGATCACCGTGGAGGCGGTGGTGGTCGGCGACCGGGAGACCGACGAACGGGTCGGCGCGCTCGTGGCGGCGGCGCGCGAGGCGCTGGTGAACGCCGCCCGGCACGCGGGGGTGCAGACCGTCTCGCTCTATGCCGAGGTCGAGCCCGAACAGGTCAGCGTCTTCGTCCGGGACCGGGGGAAGGGCTTCGACCCGGATACGGTGGAGGATCACCGCCACGGGGTCCGGGGTTCGATCATCGGGCGGATGAAGCGGCACGGCGGCCGGGCGGAGATCCGCTCCGGGCCGGGGGAAGGGACCGAGGTCCGGTTGATCCTGCCGATCAGCCGGGACTCGGCAACGGCGGAAAGGGACAAGGGATGACCGAGCAGTCGATGGAACCGGTCGAGGGGGCTGCTGCCCGTACCGAGCGGCTGCGGGTCTTCCTCGTCGACGACCACGCCATGTTCCGCGCGGGGGTCCGCGCCGAGCTGGGCGCGCACGTCGAGGTGGTGGGGGAGGCGAGCACCGTCGGCGAGGCGGTCACCCGGATCGCCGTCACGCTGCCCGACGTGGTGCTGCTCGACGTGCACATGCCCGACGGCGGCGGCCGCGCGGTGCTGGAGGCGATGCGGCGTACCCACCCGCAGGTCAAGTTCCTGGCGCTGAGCGTCTCGGACGCGGCGGAGGACGTGATCGGGCTGATCCGGGCCGGCGCGCGGGGCTACGTCACCAAGACGATCTCCCCGGAGGAGTTGGCCGCCGCGGTCCGGCGGGTGGCCGACGGCGACGCGGTGTTCAGCCCCCGGCTGGCGGGGTTCGTGCTCGACGCGTTCGCGGCCCGTCCGGACGCCCCGGTGGCCGACCCCGAGCTGGACCAGCTCACCAACCGCGAGCGCGAGGTGCTGCGGCTGCTCGCCCGGGGGTACGCCTACAAGGAGATCGCCAAGGAGCTCTACATCTCCATCAAGACCGTGGAGACGCACGTGTCGAACGTGCTGCGCAAGCTCCAGATGTCCAACAGGTACGAGTTGTCCCGCTGGGCGGCCGACCGTCGGCTCGTGTGATCCATTTCTTTTCCCCGTCATTTGGGACGGAAGTGACGAATGTGGCCCACAGGGGCTGACAAACGATCAACTGACGTCACATAATGCCCCGTCGCGTTCTCGCGTGCGGGTGGTGCGCATCCCGCGGGAACGGCGGCTTCACGCAACCCGCCGTGCGCGGGTCACCCCTGGGGAGAGGTGCACGAATCTGATGTTCGGACAACGAGGACGGCGCTGGGCGCGGATCGCCCTGGCGACCGTCGCCGGTGGCGCGCTGGCACTCGGCGCGGTGGCGCCGGCCGCCGCCGCCGACAAGACCGGCGTGGCCAAGTCGGTCAAGGGCAGCAACGTCACGCTCATGCTCAACGGGCAGCCGAAGAGCACCGGTGCGCTGGCGCTCAAGATCGATGGCAAGCTCGTCCCCGCCTTCTGCATCGACTACCACACCAACGTGGCGATCGACGGTAAGTACAAGGAGGGCACCTGGGACGAGTCCCAGGTGAAGAACCTCGGCAAGGTGCAGTGGGTGCTCACCCACGGCTACCCGAACGCCGACGCCGCCAAGCTGCTGGCCGCCGCCGGCGCCACCGCCCCGGCGAAGGCCGACGCCGACAAGCTGCTCTACTTCGGCACCCAGACCGCCATCTGGAACTTCAGCGACGGCGTCAAGCTGGGTGACTGGGTCGACAACTCGAAGCTGCTCGGCAAGAACCAGTACGACGTGGTCAAGAAGGTCCACGACTACCTGGTCGCCAACGCCACCGACCAGCCCGAGCCGAAGGCCGAGCTGAGCGTCGACCCGGCCAGCGCCAAGGCCACCGTCGGCGAGAAGGCCGGCCCCTTCACCGTCAAGGGCCCGGCGGGCGAGATCACCGTCGCGGTCGACGGCGGCTCGGCGGTCGACGCCGAGGGCAAGCCGGTCACCACGACCACCAACGGCGGGCAGTTCTGGCTGGTCGCCGACGGTGCCGGTGAGGTGAAGGTGACCGTTTCCGCCCAGGACTCGGTCTCCTTCGGCCGGGTGTTCCTCTTCACCGGCGAGCGCGCCGCGCAGAAGCTGATCCTCGGTGGCAGCACCGGCGCCACCGTGACCGCCAAGGCCGAGGCCGCGTTCACCGCCGCCCCGACCGAGTCGCCGTCGCCGAGCGCGCCGGCGGAGTCGCCGTCGCCCAGCGCCCCGGCGGAGTCGCCGTCGCCGAGCGCCCCGGTCGACAGCCCGGCCCCGTCGACCTCGCCCGCGAGCAGCGGCGGGGACCTGCCGCTGACCGGCTCCCCGATCGCCGCCTCGATCGCCGCCGGCGTGGCGCTGCTGGCCGCCGGCGCGGTCGCCGTGCTGCTGTTCCGCCGTCGCAAGCTGCGCTTCACGGCCTGATCGACACCCGTTCCACGGCCCCGGCCCCGGCACCGCCCGCGCGGTGTCGGGGCCGTCCGCTGTCCGGCCTACCCGGCGTGTCGGATCGCCGGGACCACCCACGGCTCCAGCCCCGCCGGAGGCGACCGCACCACGCTGATCGACGCCGCCATCGGCCGACTCCTGCGCGGTGACCGCGCCACGGCCCTCGGCCAGCGGTAGGGGATCGGCGCCGCCCTTCGCCGCGCGGGCGTCGTGCCGCAACCGTCGGGTCACCCTGGGTGACAGGCGGGTACGCGACGTCGATGGCCTCGTCCACCCAGGTGGCGATGGTGCCCGCACAGCCGGGGTCGGCATCCTCCGGATGGGCAAAAACGGCCAACGCCCGGACGGCGTCCGTGAGCGCCGGAGCGGGCGCGGGGAAGGTCACAGCCGCAGCCTCCACGCCCGGGCCGGCGCCCCCGCCGAACCGTGTCTTTCCTGCTCAGAGCGGTACGACCGGCGTAGATCATGATCTTTTTTCAAGTATCGGCAACGTGGCGACCAACTAACGGCTTGATAACGGCACCTTCACGGAACGGGCCGGTGGGTGTCACAGTGGCAGCACCTCACCCCTCATGTGAGGCACTCCGTACGGCCTGACGACCATGGGATCCGCCTGTTGACGGTGCTCCGTGGTGGTCTCGTGTGCGCGGTGCCGAGCGTCAAGGGCGGGGCGGCCCGGCGGATTCGTACAACATCTTGTCCCGAATTCTCTGCGGTGAAACCGGCTCCCGCGGTGCGGGCGCCGGACGTGTCACCCCCCAACGTGCGTGATACCCACGACGGAACCAGGTTCAGAAAGAGGAGGCCCCTCGGAATGAGAGTCTCGAAGCGGGCAAGCAGCGCGGTCGCGCTGGGCGCGGCGTTCGCGCTCGTCGCGTCCGGTTGCTCGAGCAGTGACAGCGACGGCGGCGACGCCGGCGCGAGCTCGGACGGCGCGATCACCATCGACGGCACGCAGCCGGAGGTCGGCCTGGTCCCGTCGAACACCACCGAGACCGGTGGTGGGGCGATCATCGACTGGATCTGGACCGGTCTGGTCGAGTACCCGAACGACGGCAGCGCCCCGCGCAACGCGGTCGCCGAGTCGATCGAGACGACCGACTCCAAGGTCTACACGATCAAGATCAAGAAGGACACGAAGTTCCACGACGGCACCGTCGTCAAGGCCAAGAACTTCGTGGACGCCTGGAACTGGGGCGCCTACTCGCCGAACGGCGCGCAGAACGGCAGCTTCTTCGGCGACATCCAGGGCTTCGCGGACGTCCACACCGAGGACCCGGACGGCGCCGAGGGCCCGCAGAAGGCCCCGGAGCCGAAGGCCAAGGAGATGTCCGGCCTGAAGGTCGTCGACGACTTCACCTTCGAGGTCACCCTCGCGGCGCCGACCGCCGTGTTCCCGACCAAGCTCGGCTACAGCACCTTCATGCCGCTGCCGGACGCGTTCTTCACCCAGGGCGCCGAGGCGTTCGGCAAGAAGCCGATCGGCAACGGCCCGATCAAGTTCGTGTCGTGGGAAGACGACGTCCAGATCAAGCTGACGCGCTTCGATGACTACTCCTTGAACGACAAGATGAAGATCAAGGACGTCAACATCAAGCTCTACCAGGACGACACGGCGGCGTACAACGACCTGCTCGCCGGCAACCTGGACTTCCAGCAGCAGGTTCCGGTCTCCGCGATCGCGGGCGACAAGTGGAAGACCGACCTGGCTGACCGGGCCATCCCCTCCACCACGCCGTCGACCGGCATCATCGCCTTCCCGATCTACGACAAGCGCTTCCAGAACCCGAAGCTGCGTCGGGCGATCTCGATGTCGATCAACCGCCAGGAGATCAGCGACAAGATCTTCTTCGGTTCGCGCAAGCCGGCCGACAGCTGGGCCAACCCGCTGACCCCGGGCGCCAAGGCGGGCAACTGCACCGCGTGCCAGTTCAACGTCGAGGAGGCCAAGAAGCTCCTCGCCGAGGCCGGTGGCTTCTCCGGCGAGCTGGTCATGTTCTACAACGCCGACGCCAGCCACAAGGAGTGGATGGAGGCCGTCGCGCAGCAGGTCAAGACGAACCTCGGCATCAACGCCCGCGCCGAGGGTGTCCCGACCTTCGCGGTGTTCCGCCAGAACATCAACGCCGGCAAGATGACCGGCATGTACCGCGCCGGCTGGCAGCAGGACTACCCGGACGTGGAGAACTGGGTCGGCCCGCTCTACGTGACCGGCGGTTCCTCGAACGACGGCAAGTACAGCAACCCGCAGGTCGACGCGCTGGCCAAGGAAGCCGCCTCCGCGCCGAGCCTGGAGGCCTCGCACGCCAAGTACGCCGAGGCGGTCGCCCTGATCGACCAGGACGTCCCCTCGATCCCGGTCTACTTCGGTGGTCAGCAGTCCGGCCACTCGGAGAAGATCAAGAAGCTCGAGCTCTCCAACGTCGGTGAACTCGACCTCACCTCGGTCGAGCTCTGATCCGAACGGTCTGACCCCGGGTCGGGCTCACCTACCGGTGAGCCCGACCCGGGCCGTTCCGTGAGGAGGTGTCACCACACTTCCTCGCCACGTCTGTCATCCCCGTGTCGGCCGTCCGACGCGCGCCCCCTGTCTGGAGGACCACCCCATGGGCCGTTATCTGTTGAGACGGCTGCTCCAACTCGTCCCGGTCTTCATCGGGACGACGTTCCTGATCTACTGGCTCGTGTGGTCGGTGCCCGGCGACCCGTTCGCCGGCAAGTGCGGCGAGCGACGCTGCCCCGACAGCTTCGTCAACCAGATGACCGAGAAGTTCAAGCTCGACGAGCCGCTGGTCGTGCAGTACGGCAACTACATGAAGAACCTGTTCCAAGGTGACTTCGGGCAGACGTTCAACAACCGGGACATCGGCGACATCATTGCCACGGCGTACCCGAACACCCTGAAGCTGGCGCTGGTCGCGCTGGCCATCGAGGCGGTCATCGGCCTCACCGCCGGTGTGCTGACGGGTCTGCGTCGCAACGGCTTCCTGGACAACCTGGTCCTGGTCTCCAGCCTCTTCCTGATCGCGCTGCCGATCTTCGTCATCGGCTTCGTGGCCCAGTGGCTGCTCGGCGTGCAGTGGGGCATCGTCAAGCCGACGGTCTCCAGCGAGATGCGGCTCTCCGAGCTGATCGTGCCCGGCTTCGTGCTGGGCAGCGCCTCGATGGCGTACATCGCCCGGTTGGCCCGCACGAGCATCGCGGAGAACCGCCGCGCCGACTACGTGCGCACCGCGATCGCCAAGGGCCTGCCGATGCGCCGGGTGGTCGGAATCCACCTGCTGCGCAACTCGCTCATCCCGGTGGTGACGCTGCTCGGCACCGACCTCGGCGCCCTGATGGGCGGCGCGATCGTCACCGAGGGCATCTTCCAGATCAACGGGATCGGCCGCCAGGTCTACCGCGCGATCGTCACCAAGGAGAGCGCTACCGTTGTCTCCATCGTGGTGGTCCTGGTGCTCGTCTACCTGGTGATGAACCTGCTGGTCGACCTGCTCTACGCCGCCCTGGACCCGAGGATCCGCTATGAGTGAGCGCAGCGAACGAATCATGATTGCAGCGTCCGCGGGCACGAGCGCCCGCGCCGAGCGGAGTGAGGTGCGGGCATGAGCGACCCGAGTTCCGCCTCGATCGTCAGCACGCCGCCCGCGCAGGCCCCCGACGAGATCGGGGCGCCGACCAACGCCGGCCTGCCGGAGAACGCCCGCAAGGAGAAGCCGCGCGGCCTGCTCGGCGACGCGTGGCGCGACCTGCGGCGCAAGCCGCTGTTCTGGATCTCCGCGACGTTCATCCTCGTCTTCATGCTGATGACCGCGTTCCCCTCGCTGTTCAGCTCCGGCGACCCGGAGAACGGCAACCTGCAGAACAGCCTGGTCGGCCCGTCGTCGGAGGCGTGGTTCGGCTACGACTTCCAGGGCCGCGACGTCTTCGCCCGGGTGATCTACGGCGCCCGCGCGTCCATCGTGGTGTCCCTGCTCTCCGTGCTCGGCGTGCTGCTCTTCGGTGGCGCGATGGGCATCGTCGCGGGCTACCGGGGCGGCTGGGTGGACGCGCTGCTCTCCCGCATCGCCGACGTCTTCTTCGGTCTGCCGTTCGTGCTGGGCGCCATCGTCATCCTGACCACCTTCAACGGGTCGGGCACGAGCAACAGCAAGGCCGAGATCATGGCCCTGGTGAGCATCTCGCTGATCGTGCTGGGCTGGCCGGTCGTGATGCGGCTGATGCGCTCCTCGGTGCTGGCCACCAAGGAGGCGGACTACATCGTCGCCGCCCGCGCGCTGGGCGCCGGCACCGGCCGGATCATCCTCAAGCACCTGCTGCCGAACTGCCTCGCGCCGCTGCTGGTCTACGGGACGATCCTGGTCGGCTCGTACATCGGCGCCGAGGCGACGCTGTCCTTCCTGGGCGTCGGCCTGAAGAGCCCGGTGGTCTCCTGGGGCATCATGATCAACGAGGCGCAGAACCTCCTGCGCGTGGCGCCTTACCTGCTCTTCTTCCCCGCCGCGTTCCTCGTCGCCGCCGTCCTGAGCTTCGTGATGCTCGGTGAGGCGGTCCGCGAGGCCCTCGATCCGAAACTCCGCTAGGGGAGATTCAGTTGTCCGACATTCTGGTGTCCGAGCAGTCCGCGGCCGGTGCGTCCGGCCGCCCCTCGGGCAGGTTGCTCGAGGTCGACGACCTCCGGGTGGAGTTCCGCACCCGGGACGGCATCGCCAAGGTCATCAACGGGGTCACGTACCACGTCGACGCGGGGGAGACCCTCGCCGTGCTCGGCGAATCCGGCTCCGGTAAGAGCGTCACCGCGCAGACCATCATGGGCATCCTCGACACGCCGCCCGGCTACGTCACCGGCGGCCAGGTCCGCTTCCACGGCAAGGACATGCTCGCCATGTCCTTCGAGGAGCGGCGCCGCATCCGCGGCGAGGGCATCGCGATGATCTTCCAGGACGCGCTCTCGGCGCTGAACCCGGTCTTCACCGTCGGGTTCCAGATCGCCGAGCAGTTCCGGGTGCGGCGCGGCATGAGCCGGGCCGACGCGAAGAAGCGCGCGATCGAGATGCTCGACCAGGTCAAGATCCCGAACGCCAAGGGGCGGTTCAGCAGCTACCCCCACCAGTTCTCGGGCGGTATGCGGCAGCGCGCGATGATCGCGATGTCGCTCGCCCTGGACCCGGAGGTGCTGATCGCGGACGAGCCGACCACCGCGCTCGACGTGACGGTGCAGGCGCAGATCATGGACCTGCTCGCCGAGCTCCAGCGTGAGCGGCAGATGGGCCTGATCCTGATCACCCACGACCTCGGCGTGGTCGCCGACGTCGCGGACCGGATCGCGGTGATGTACGCGGGCCGGATCGTCGAGGAAGCCGACGTCTACGACCTGTACGCCAAGCCGGCGCACCCGTACACGATCGGCCTGATCAACTCGATCCCGCGGCTCGACGAGAAGGGGCAGCAGCTCCGGACGATCAAGGGTCTCCCGCCGAACCTGATGAACATCCCGCCGGGCTGCCCGTTCAACCCGCGCTGCCCCATGGCGCAGCCGGTCTGCCGGGAGAAGGTCCCGCCGCTGCTGCAGGTCGGCTCCGGCCGGGCCAGCGCCTGCCACTTCGCCGAGGAGCTGGTGAACCGTGACTGAGAACATCCTCGAGGTCCGTGACCTGGTCAAGCACTATCCCGTGACCCGGGGCGTGGTGTTCAAGAAGACCATCGGTCACGTCAGGGCGGTCGACGGGGTCTCCTTCGAGCTCAAGGCCGGCGAGACCCTGGGTGTGGTCGGCGAGTCGGGCTGCGGCAAGTCGACGCTGGCCCGGGTGCTGATGAACCTGGAGAAGCCGACGGGTGGCAGCGTCCTCTACAAGGGCCAGGACATCTCCAAGCTGTCCGGCACGGCGCTGCGTCGGCTGCGCCGGCAGATCCAGCTGGTGATGCAGGACCCGTACACCTCGCTGAACCCGCGGATGACGGTCGGCGACCTGATCGGTGAGCCGTTCGAGATCCACCCGGAGGTGGCGCCCAAGGCCAGCCGCCGGGACAAGGTCAAGGAACTGCTCGACCTGGTGGGTCTGAACCCGGAGCACATCAACCGGTACCCGCACCAGTTCTCCGGCGGTCAGCGCCAGCGCATCGGCATCGCCCGGGCGCTCGCCCTGCGGCCCGAGATCATCGTCTGCGACGAGCCGGTGTCCGCCCTGGACGTGTCGATCCAGGCGCAGGTGATGAACCTGCTGGAGAAGCTCCAGGGCGAGTTCGGCCTGTCGTACGTGTTCATCGCGCACGACCTGTCGGTGGTCCGGCACCTGTCGGACCGGGTCGCGGTCATGTACCTCGGCAAGATCGCCGAGATCGGCACCGAGGACGAGATCTACGAGCGGCCGACCCACCCGTACACGCAGGCGCTGCTCTCGGCCGTGCCGGTGCCGGACCCGACCGTGCGGGACAACAAGGCGATCATCCGGCTCACCGGTGACGTGCCCTCGCCGGTGAGCCCGCCGTCGGGCTGCCGGTTCCGGACCCGCTGCTGGAAGGCGCAGGACATCTGCGCCGAGCAGGTCCCGCTGCTGGAGGTCCGCCCGAGCTCGGACCACCCGAGCGCCTGCCACTTCGCGGAGAAGCGCGAGATCGTGCAGACGCACGAGGTGTGAGCCCCACGGAACCGCCCGCCGACGTCACCGCGACGACGGCGGGCGGTTTCGTCGTTTCCGGGCACGGGCGACCCGCCCGGGCCCCACGGGGGCGCACGGCGGGCCGCTGCCGGCGTACGCCTCACAGGGGGCCGCGGCCGGCGCGCAGCAGCAGCAGCGCGAGCTGCGTGCCGTCGGCGCCGAGGGCGACCCGGAAGCGCTCCAGGATCTCCCGCTCCCGGGACAGCACCAGCCGGGTGCCGCCGGAGGCCATCCGCGTCACCCCGACCTCCTGGGAGAGCCGGGCCCGCTCCTGCCACAGCTCGATCAACGCCCGGTCGATCTCGTCGATCCGCTCCCGGATCTCGACGATCCGGGCGGCCGCGGCCGGCTCCGGGGTGCCGGTGCTCGCCTCCGGCCTGGCGTCGTCTGCGCCGTTCGGGCCGTCGGCCGGGGACCCGGAGGCACCCGGGCCGGGCCGGCCCGCCTCGGGTCGCGTCAGGCTGCCGTTGGACTCCACCACGTCTGTCATCATCGGGTACCCCTCGCCGTCAGGTGCCCGGTGCCCGGATCCCGGGACGGAGAAAGCCCCGGGCTTCCAGGAGCCCGGGGCTTTCTCGTAGGTCTTGTCGATCAGGCGCGACCTACGGCTGCCGGACTCCCGGTGCCGTAGTAAAAGTAGAAGCGCTGACCGAACACGTCGTCGAGTATGCCGACCCCGGCCCGGCCGGCGCAAGGATTCGGCGCAACCTGTGCCCGGACGGGCGGCCCCGGCGCCGTCGTGACGCCGGGACCGGCCGCGCCTCAGCCGAGGCGGGTGATCCGGTCGGCCGGCCCGGGGGCGACCGGGGCGCCGGCGCCCAGGTAGGCGATCAGCGCGTCGACGTCGAAGCCGGGAGCGGTGGTCCGCGCCGTGCCGGCCCGCAACTCGGTGAACCCGTCCCCGCCGTTGGCCAGGAAGTCGTTCGTGGTGACCCGGTAGCTGGCGGCGGGGTCGACCGGCGCGCCGTCGAACGCCAGGGCGCTGACCCGCGAGCCCGCCGGGGCGGTGCTGTCGTACGAGTAGGTCAGCCCGGCCGAGACCTGGAGGATGCGCTGGGTGGTCTGCCCGTTGAAGCCCACGAACTGCTGCTCCAGCACGTTGCGCAGTTGCGCGCCGGTGAGGGTCTGGGTGACCACCAGGTTGTTGAACGGCTGGACGGTGAACGCCTCGCCGTAGGTGACCTCACCCGGCGCCTCGCCCCCGGCCGAGGCCGCGTACGGCAGGGACGCCCGGATGCCGCCCGGGTTCATCAGCGCGATCTGCGCCCCGTTCGAGCGGGTGTACGCGAGCTGGGCGTCGGCGATGACGTCACCGAGCGGGCTCTCCCCGCTGGGGCGGGCGTCGCGGACGATGTCGGCCGAGATCCGGCCCACCACCCGGTTGGCGATGGGCGCAACGGCCGCCCGGTACTTGTCGGCCAGGGCCTTGGCGCCCGGGTCCACCAGGTCGGGGTTGCGCACGTAGGTGCCCGGGGTGCTCTGCTGCCAGGTGCCGTCCGGGTTGCGGACGCCGTTCTCGACGACCACGTTGCGGGCGGTGATCCCGGTGAACCGGCCGGTGCGCCGGTCCAGCGAGTAGTCGACGTCGGTGATCAACTGACCGTTGTTGCCGGCACTGGTGACCACGCTGGGGGCGCCCGAGGAGTTCGGCAGGGAGCAGGAGTAGAAGCGGTGGGTGTGGCCGGAGACGACCAGCCCGAACTCCGGCCGCAGGCCGCGGACGATGTCCACGATCGGGCCGGAGAAGTTGGCGCAGTCCGAGACGCCCGGGGTGGCCGGCGGCGGCGACTGGGCGCCGCCCTCGTGCACCAGCAGCACCATCGCCTTGACGCCGAAGAGCTTGAGCAGGCCGCCCCACTTGTTGGCGGTCGCCACCTCGTCGGTGAAGCGTACGGAGGCGATGCCGGCCGGGTTGACGATGCCCGGGGTGCCCTCCAGGGTCACGCCGACGAAGCCGACCGGCACGCCACCGACGAACCGCAGGTCCACCGGGGGCAGGATCGGCAGGCCGGTCTTCCTGCTCACGGTGTTGGCGGCCAGGTACGTGAACTTCGCGCCGGCGAAACCGTCGCCGTCCTGGCAGCCGTCGACCGGGTGGCAGCCACCCTTGTTGATCCGGATCAGCTCGTCGACGCCCTCGTCGAACTCGTGGTTGCCGACGCTGCTGACGTCCAGGCCGATCTCGTCCATCAGCTCGATGGTCGGCTCGTCGTGGAAGGCGGCGCTGACGAGCGGGGTGGCGCCGATCAGGTCGCCGGCCCCGACGGTGGTGGTGCTCCGCCCCTCGGCCCGGGCCTCGGCGCGCAGCTTCTTCAGCCAGGTGGCGAGGTACTCCACGCCTCCGGCGGGGGTGCCGTTGACCACCGCGCCGCTGCCGCCGGGCGGGTCGATGGCGCCGTGGAAGTCGTTGTAGCTCAGGAAGTTGCCCCTGACCTCGCCGCTGGTCGGGGCGGCGTAGGAGACCGAGACGGGGGTGAGGCCGGCCGTCTGGTCGGCGGCGGGGGCCGGCGCGGGCCGGGAAGCGGGGGACAGCGTGGCGACGACGGCCAACGCGAGGGTGGGCGCGGCGAGGTGGCGCAGCACCGCCCGACCGCGCGAACGCGGCTGAGTCATGGTCGTTCTCCCAGTCGTGTACGGGGGAGGAGCCGGATTTTCACCGTCATCGTTCTGCACGGGGGACGGCGGCACCAGACACGACAGGGTGACATCTTCGTCTCGACCGGATGAGTCGGGGGACGATTCCCTCCACCCCGCGCCTCGGCGGGCAGCCGGCGGCGACGCGGACCGGGCGGATCGACCGGCCGGGGAACGGCTCGGGCGAGCCGGGGTACGCGCGGCGGGGGAACTGTCCGCCCGGCGGCATAGACTCGCCGTGCGATGCATCCTCTCTTCGACATCCCCGCGTCCCCGCCCGCGCCGGCGCCCGCCCCGACCTCGCCGCACCGGCCCAGGTCGTCGGCCGTCCACCTCGACCCGCAGGCCCTGGTGGAGGGCCTGAACGGCCCGCAGCGCGACGCCGTCACCCATGCCGGCTCGCCGCTGCTGATCGTGGCCGGTGCGGGCTCGGGCAAGACCCGGGTGCTCACCCACCGGATCGCCTACCTGCTGGCCGCCCGGGACGTGCACCCCGGCGAGATCATCGCGATCACCTTCACCAACAAGGCCGCCGGCGAGATGAAGGAGCGCGTCGCCCACCTGGTGGGTCCCCGCGCCCGGCTGATGTGGGTGTCGACGTTCCACTCGGCGTGCGTACGCATCCTGCGCGCCGAGCACGAGCACGCCGGGCTGAAGTCGACCTTCTCGATCTACGACGCGGACGACTCCCGCCGACTCATGCAGATGGTCGCCAGGGAGCTGGACCTCGACCCGAAGCGCTATCCGGCGCGCGGGCTGGCCGCCCAGGTCTCCAACCTGAAGAACGAGCTGGTCGACCCCGAGGAGTTCGCGGGCCGCGCCAAGGGGCCCAACGAGCGGGCGCTGGCGGAGGCCTACACGCTCTACCAGCGGCGGCTGCGCGAGGCGCACGCGCTGGACTTCGACGACCTGATCATGACGACGGTGCACCTGCTCCAGTCCCACCCGCACGTCGCGGAGAGCTACCGCCGGCGGTTCCGGCACGTCCTGGTCGACGAATACCAGGACACCAACCACGCCCAGTACGTGCTGATCAAGGAGCTGGTCGCCGGCACGGAGGGGATCGAGCCAGCGGAGCTCTGCGTGGTCGGTGACGCCGACCAGTCGATCTACGCGTTCCGGGGCGCCACGATCCGCAACATCCTGGAGTTCGAGCGCGACTTCGGCGACGCCCGGACGATCCTGCTGGAGCAGAACTACCGCTCCACGCAGACCATCCTCAACGCGGCCAACGCGGTGATCGACCGCAACACGTCGCGCAAGCCGAAGCGGCTGTGGAGCGAGGCGGGCGCCGGCGAGCCGATCGTCGGCTACGTGGCCGACACCGAGCACGCCGAGGCCGACTGGGTGGCGCGCGAGATCGACCGGCTGGTCGACGCCGACGAGACCCGCCCCGGTGACGTGGCCGTCTTCTACCGCACCAACGCCCAGTCCCGGGTCTTCGAGGAGGTGTTCATCCGCGTCGGCCTGCCCTACAAGGTGGTCGGCGGGGTGCGCTTCTACGAGCGCAAGGAGGTCCGCGACGCGCTGGCCTACCTGCGCGCGGTGGTCAACGACGACGACACGGTCAGCCTGCGCCGGATCCTCAACACGCCGCGCCGTGGCATCGGCGACCGGGCCGAGGCGTGCGTGGAGGCGCTGTCCAGCCGCGACCGGGTCTCCTTCGGGGCGGCGCTGCGGCGGGCCAAGGACGCCCCGGGCATCTCCACTCGGGCGGCCAACGGCATCGCCGACTTCGTGGCCCTGCTCGACGGCGCCCGCGAGCTGGCCGAGACGGGCACCCCGGAGGAGGTGCTGGAGGCGCTGCTGACCCGCTCGGGCTACCTCACCGAGCTGGAGGAGAGCCTCGACCCGCAGGACGCGGGGCGGGTCGACAACCTCCAGGAGCTGGTCAGCGTCGCCCGGGAGTACACCGAGCGGATCGAGGCCCTCGGCGAGGAGGGGGAGCGGGCCACCCTGGCCGGCTTCCTGGAGCAGGTCGCGCTGGTCGCCGACGCCGACCAGGTGCCGACGGACGACCCCGACCACCAGGGCGTGGTCACGCTGATGACGCTGCACACCGCCAAGGGCCTGGAGTTCCCGGTGGTCTTCCTGACCGGCCTGGAGGACGGCGTCTTCCCGCACCTGCGCTCGCTGGGCGACAGCCGGGAGCTGGAGGAGGAGCGCCGGCTGGCGTACGTCGGCATCACCCGGGCCCGCCAGCGTCTCTACCTCTCCCGGGCGGTCACCCGCTCGGCGTGGGGGCAGCCGGCCTACAACCCGCCGTCGCGCTTCCTGGAGGAGCTGCCGCCGGAGCTGGTGCGCTGGGAGCGCACCGAGGGTTCGTACACCTCGTGGGCCGGCGGGGGCGGCGGCGTGGGTGGCCGCGCGGACCGGGTGCCCGGCGGGCGCGGGGGCTTCAACGGCGGCACTCCCAAGGCCGCGCAGTTGGCGAAGCGGCTGGGGGTCGACGCCAGCCGCCTCACCACGGCGAGCGAGCTGCCGCAGGGGCCGAAGGTCGCCGTGGGCGACCGGGTCAACCACCAGCGCTACGGCCTGGGCCGGGTGCTCGCCGTCGAGGGGCACGGCCCGGGCGCGCGGGCGCAGATCGACTTCGGCGACCAGACGATGTGGCTGGTGCTCCGGCACGCCCCGATCGACAAGCTCTGAGACGCGCCGCGGCCCGGCCCGGCAGCACGCCGGACCGGGCCGTCCCGGTGGCTACGGGGTCAGCAGGCCACGTCGATGCCCCGGGCACGCAGGAACGGCGCGGGATCGATCTGGTTCCACATCTGGCCCTGGTGCACCTCGAAGTGCAGGTGCGGGCCGGTGGAGTCGCCGGTGGACCCCTCCAGGCCGATGGTCTGCCCGGCGTCGACCTTGTCGCCCACGCCCACCTTGGTGGTGCTCAGGTGCGCGTAGTGGGTCAGGTAGCCGTTGCCGTGGTCGACGAAGACGGAGATGCCGTACCCGTCGCCGACGTCGCCGGCCTTGGTGACGGTGCCGCCGAAGGCCGCGCGGACCGGGGTGCCGGCGGGCAGCGCGAAGTCGATGCCGGCGTGCTGCGTGCCCCAGCGTGGGCCGTAGCAGGAGGTGATCGCCGCGCCCTTCATCGGGATCACCCAACTGGGCTTCGGCTTGGTGGTCGCCTTCGGCTTCGGCTTGGCGGTGGTGGCCTTGGGGCGGGGCTTCGCCGAAGGGCTGGCCTTCGTGGGGCTGGGCGTCGGGCTCGCCGAGGGGGTGGCCGGGGCGGTGGTCTCCCGGGCGGCGCGGTCGGCGCGGTCGGCGGCCTGCGCGCGGGCCTGCGGCTCCGCGGCGGCGGCCGGCACGGAGGGCTCGTCGTTCCCGGTGGCCGCGAAGGCGGCTCCGCCGAGACCGAGGCCGGCCAGGGCCGCCGCTGCGATGATCACGCGGGTACGGCTGCCGATCCGCCGCCGGTGCCGGACGGGGGCGTCGGGGGTGTTCTCGTTCCGAATGTCTTCCTGCACGGCGGACCTTCACTGATCGAGGGGGCACTTGACCTCGAAATACTGGTGTCGCCACGCCGCGTGACGGGTAGGGATACGGAGTCGGGGCGGGCCGTGGCGGCCGTCGCCGTCTGTTGCGTGCCCGTTAGGGGTATTCGCGGGCAAAAGTGATCATGCCGGTGAATGGCGCCCGTCACAGTCGTGAGTGTGACGCGGCTTACTTCGGCTAATTGTCGCCAACGAAAAACCGCCCGGATCGACAGATCCGGGCGGTCACCGTGCGATGCGCAGCGTCAGGGCGCGGCTACCTCGCTGTAGTAAGCCTCGACTTGTAGCTGGATGTCCACTCCGCGCTCCTTGAGCCACGGCACCGGGTCGAGCGGCTCACCCTTGACATGCACCTCGAGGTGCAGGTGGGAGCCGTAGGAGTGGCCGGTGTTGCCGACGAGGCCGAGCTGGTCGCCCGCCTTCACCTGCTGCCCCTCCTTCACGCTGAGCGCGGAGGAGTGGCCGTAGATCGCCTCGCTGCCGTCGGCGTGCTGGACGATCACCGTGTAGCCGTAGCCGCCGAACCAGCCGGCCTTGGTGACGGTGCCGCCGTGGATGGCCACGTAGGGCGTGCCCTCGGCGGCGACCAGGTCGACGCCGGTGTGCAGCTTGCCCCAGCGCATGCCGTAGGGGGAGTTGAATTCGTAGCCCTGGAGGGGGAGCAGCCAGACCTCGGACTCGGCGGACTCGTCGGCACCGGCCCGGTCGCTGTCGCGGCTGGCCCGGTTGGCGGAATCGGCGCGGGCCGCGGTGTCCTGGTTGATGGTCGAGGCGGCCTTGAGCTCGTCGAGGACCGACGGGCTGACGCTCTTGGCGTCCGGCAGGGCGCCCGCGCCGATCGCGACGATGCCGGCCCCGACGAACGCGGTGGTGACGACGGCCGCGTAGCGGCTACGCGGGGGGGTGGGTACGCGGCGACGACCGCGATATCGATCGGGCTCAGACGACAGGCGCTGGCGCACGCACACCCTCCGTTGTCGGGGATCCGATGCGGCTTCCTCGACGCCCGTGAGACTCGGGTGAACGTCGCCTGGCCGCGTCGTCACCCGTCCGTGGACCTGATGACAACCGTGGACACGTTAGCCAACCACCAGTCCCGTCACAAGCCGAAGCGCCGAATTGCTACCGCGTTCTGTCCCTTTGCGTCCGTGATTGTCATGGCTCGTACCCCTCGAACGGTGCCCCCCTAACTGCCCGTTCGTCGCGCAGGGTGACCGAACGGCGGAGGTGTCCGGCTTGACGCCGGCCGTTGGCGCGGTCTGCCGCGCCCGCTCCCGCAGAGCTGCGACCGCGCCCGGTTGCCGTGCGGTTCGCCGCCCGGATTTCCCGGGCGGGGCCGGGCGGGTTACCGTTCGTTCAGTGAAGCCGCGGAGCCGGTGAAAGGGATGCGCTGATGAGCTCTCGTGTTCGGGTCGTCGTCGCCAAGCCGGGCCTGGACGGCCACGACCGTGGTGCAAAGGTCGTCGCGCGTGCCCTGCGGGACGCCGGCATGGAGGTCATCTACACCGGCCTGCACCAGACCCCGGAACAGATCGTGGAGACCGCGATCCAGGAGGACGCCGACGCGGTCGGGCTCTCCGTGCTGTCAGGGGCGCACATGACGCTGTTCCGGCGGGTGGTGGAGCTGCTCGGTGAGCGCGACGCCCGCGACATCGTCGTGTTCGGCGGCGGCATCATTCCCGACGCCGACATCCCGGAGTTGCAGCGGATCGGCGTCGCGAAGATCTTCACGCCGGGCGCGACCACCCAGTCGATCGTCGAGTGGGTCCGGCAGAACGTCGCCCAGCCGGTCGCCTGACGGCAGCCGCGGGTCGCCTGACAGCAGTCGCGCAGCCTGCCGTCTGACGGCAGCCGCGGGGCCGGTCGGCCGGAGCCGGACAGGGGGAGGGGCCGGACGCACCCCTCACACGTCCGGCCCCTCTATGCACGATGCCCCGCCGCCACCCCTCGACCGACAGGGCATCGGCCGCTCCCGCCGTCGCGCTGCGATCAGCGCTCCGACACCTGACTCAACGACGCCCCCACGGCGGGGTTACGCACCCCCGGCAACATCGCCCGGACGGCTGAGATCGGGCCGAAGTCGCGAAAAGGCCGCGTGACGCCGCCGAATGTGCATTACCACACAACGCGCACCCGCTCGGTTGCCGGCGGTGTCCACCTCGCTAGGCTGCGCCCAATGGCCTGTTTCAAGTGATGACAGGCGTCAAACTGTTTTCCATAACGCTGGTGGCGGCGCGACGGCGCGCCGCGGAGACGGGACGGGACGCGCAAACGTGGACCTGTACGAGTACCAGGGGCGGGACCTGTTCGAGCGGCACGGCTTGCCCGTGCTCGCCGGCGGCGTCGCCACGACCCCGGAGGAGGCCCGCGCGATCGCCGAACGCCTCGGCGGTCGGGTGGTCGTCAAGGCGCAGGTGAAGGTCGGTGGCCGAGGCAAGGCCGGCGGCGTGAAGCTGGCCGAGGGCGCCGAGGAGACGGTGGCCCGCGCCACCGACATCCTGGGCATGGACATCAAGGGCCACACCGTCCACAAGGTCATGATCACCGTGACCGCGGACGTGGCCGAGGAGTACTACTTCTCCTATCTGCTCGACCGGGCGAACCGCACCTTCCTCTGCATCGCCAGCGTCGCGGGTGGAATGGACATCGAGCAGGTCGCCGCCGAGACCCCGGAGAAGGTCGTCAAGGCTCCGATCGACGCCAACACCGGCGTCGACGAGGCGAAGGCGCGCGAGATCGTCACCGCCGCCAACTTCCCGGCCGAGGTCGCCGACCAGGTCGTCGAGGTCGCCGTGGGGCTGTGGAAGGCCTTCGTCGCC
Organism: Micromonospora sp. ZG13; assembly: GCF_059359355.1. Taxonomy (NCBI): domain Bacteria; kingdom Bacillati; phylum Actinomycetota; class Actinomycetes; order Micromonosporales; family Micromonosporaceae; genus Micromonospora; species Micromonospora sp. ZG13. Next base: position 296,265 of record NZ_JCADBQ010000001.1, on the reverse strand, counting down.
GAGGACGCCACGCTGGTCGAGGTGAACCCGCTGGCCAAGACCGGCGAGGGCAAGCTGCTGCTGCTCGACGCCAAGGTCACCCTCGACGAGAACGCCGCGTTCCGGCACCCGGACCACGAGGCGCTGGTCGACCAGGCCGCCGTGGACCCGCTGGAGCAGGCCGCCAAGGAGAAGGACCTCAACTACGTCAAGCTCGACGGCGAGGTCGGGATCATCGGCAACGGCGCCGGCCTGGTCATGTCGACCCTCGACGTGGTCGCGTACGCCGGTGAGCGGCACGGCGGCGTCAAGCCGGCCAACTTCCTCGACATCGGCGGCGGCGCGAGCGCCGCCGTGATGGCGAACGGGCTGGAGATCGTCCTGTCCGACCCGTCGGTGAGGAGCGTCTTCGTCAACGTCTTCGGCGGCATCACCGCCTGCGACGAGGTCGCCAACGGCATCGTGCAGGCGCTGGCCCTGCTCGAGCAGCGCGGCGAGCAGGTCACCAAGCCGCTGGTCGTCCGCCTCGACGGCAACAACGCCGAGGCCGGCCGGGCGATCCTCGACGGCGCGAACAACCCGCTGGTCCAGCGGGTCGACACGATGGATGGCGCGGCCGAGCGGGCCGCCGAGCTGGCGGCTGCGGGGGTCTGACAATGGCTATCTGGCTGACCAAGGACTCGAAGGTCATCGTCCAGGGGATGACCGGTTCCGAGGGTTCCAAGCACACCCGGCGGATGCTCGCCGCGGGCACCAACGTCGTCGGCGGCGTCAACCCGCGCAAGGCGGGCCAGACGGTCGACTTCGACGGCACCGAGCTGCCGGTCTTCGCCAGCGTCGCGGACGCGATGGCGCAGACCGGTGCCGACGTGACCGTGATCTTCGTACCGCCGCAGTTCACCAAGGGCGCGGTCGTCGAGGCGATCGACGCCGGGATCGATCTGGCCGTGGTGATCACCGAGGGCGTGCCGGTGCACGACACCGCCGCGTTCTGGGCGTACAACGTCGCCAAGGGGGAGCGGACCCGGATCATCGGCCCGAACTGCCCGGGCATCGCCTCGCCGGGCGCCTCCAACGCCGGCATCATCCCGGCCGACATCACCGGCACCGGCCGCATCGGCCTGGTCAGCAAGAGCGGCACGCTGACCTACCAGATGATGTACGAGCTGCGCGACATCGGCTTCTCGACCTGCGTCGGCATCGGCGGTGACCCGATCATCGGCACCACCCACATCGACGCGCTCGCCGCGTTCGAGGCTGACCCCGACACCGACGCGATCGTCATGATCGGTGAGATCGGTGGCGACGCCGAGGAGCGGGCCGCCGAGTTCATCAAGGCGAACGTGACCAAGCCGGTGGTCGGCTACATCGCCGGCTTCACCGCGCCGCCCGGCAAGACCATGGGCCACGCCGGTGCGATCATCTCCGGCTCGGCGGGCACCGCCGACGCCAAGAAGAGCGCGCTGGAGGCCGTCGGCGTCAAGGTCGGCAAGACCCCGACCGAGACCGCCAAGCTCATGCGGGAGATCATGTCCGCGGGCTGAGCCCGACTGACGTACGACCGGAGGGCCGACCGTTCGCGGTCGGCCCTCCGTCGTCGTGGGCCGGTCGGCCTCAGTCGTTGTAGAGCGGGTAGTTGCCGCCGGCCCAGAGGATGCCGCTGCCGACGATGTTCAGTACGCCGAACGCGATCGCCAGGTAGCCGAGCACGGGCGACTGGCCGTAGCGCTTGGCGTCCCGGATCGACAGGTAACCGAAGACGATCCCCAGGATGCCGCAGCACAGCAGGCCGAGGATGATGCCGAGCACGCCCCAGAGCACCGTGCGGTCGCTGCCGGCCGCGGCCGGTGGTGGTGGGGGCGGCGGATACGGAGTGTTCACGACTCTCCTCCGGGCGTCGGTGCCGCGACTCTCGATCGCGTCCCTGCGCCTGACGCTAGACCGGAACGGGGGCCGAAGACGGTGGATCACGGAACTCGTCGCCCCTGGGGGGCGGTATCGGACTGCCACCGCCGGCCCGGCATGCCAGAGTAGACGCGATGTCCTCCGTCACCCCTGATCAGCCCAGCCGTCCCGGCGTCGACGTCGGCCCCGGCGCCCGCCCGGCCGCGCCCGTCGGGCGGGGGCGGCGGGTGCCCGCGCCGCGCGCCGGCGAGCCGCGCCGCAGCCGTGCGCCGCTCGTGGTCGCCGCCGGGGTCGCCGCCGGGTGGGCGGCGCTCACCTCGTGGCTGCCGGTCGCGCTCGTGCTCTGGCTGTTCCAGCTCAGCGAGGGCGCCGCCTCCGTGCCGGGCGCGCTGCGCGCCGGGCTGGCCGGCTCGCTGCTCGGGCACGGCGTCCCGCTGGACACCCCCGCCGGCCCGCTCGGGCTGACCCCGCTGGCGCTGACCGCGCTGGTGCTCTGGCGGCTGACCAGGGCGGGCGTGCACGCCAGCCGGGCCATCGGCGCGCGCGGCGGGCGGTCGCCCCGGCAGGCGCTCCTCGCCGCCGGCGCGGTCGGCGTCGCGTACGCGTTGCTCGGGGTGCTCGGCGCGGTCCTGGCCGGCGCGTCACCGGTGCGCGCCGGGCTGACCCTCGTGGTGCTCGGCACACTCGGGGCCCTCGTCGGCTCGGCCCGGACGACGCACGTGGCCGGCCTGCTCGCCGTGCGCTCCCCGGCGCCGCTGCGCGACGGGATCCGCACCGGGCTGGTGGCCGCGCTGCTGCTCCTCGGCGCGGGGGCCGGTGCGGCGGGGCTCGCCGTTGCCGTCGGGGGCGGCGACGCCGCCGACCTGATCGGGGCCTACCGCACCGGGGTCGCCGGCCAGGCCGGGATCACACTGGTCAGCCTCGCCTACGCGCCCAACGCCGCGATCTGGGCGGTCAGCTACCTGCTCGGTCCGGGCTTCGCCGTCGGCACCGACACCGCGGTACGCACCAGCGAGGTATCCGTGGGGGCGCTGCCGGCCGTACCGCTGCTGGCCGGGCTGCCGCGCGGGCCGGTCGACGGGCTCGGGGCCGGGCTGCTCGCGGTGCCGGTCCTCGCCGGGATGGCCGCGGGTTGGCTGCTCGCCCGCCGGCTGCTCCGGCTCGCCGCCGACGACCGGGCACCGCTGCGCTGGGGGCCGCTGCTCGGGCCGGCGGTGATCGCCGGCCCGGTGGCCGGTCTGCTGCTGGGCGCCGCCGCGGCCGGCTCCGCCGGATCGCTCGGCGGTGGCCGGCTGGCCGAGGTGGGGCCCGTCGCCTGGCAGGTGGCGGCGGTGGCCACCGCGGTCGTCGCCGTCGGGGCACTCCTCGGTGCCGCCGCGACCAGGGTGCTGTCCCGCTCGTCCCGCTGAGGGCCGGCAGACGCCGAGAGCCGGCAGACGCGGAGGGCCCGGCAGGCGCGGCGAGCCGGCAGACGCCGAAGGGGCGCCCCGGACGAGCCGGGACGCCCCTGTCGCATGCCGGTCAGGGCTGGTTGGGCAGCGTCAGACTGAAGCCCAGGAAGACGATCTGGAGCAGGCCGAGCACGACGCCGACGGCGCCGCAGATCATGCCGGCGAGGGCCTGACCGTTGTTGTCGGCCAGCCCCTGGGCGGCCTTCTGCTTGCCCAGCCACCCGGTCACCAGCGCACCGAGACCCAGCGGGATGCCGAGGTAGCAGCAGACCAGCGGGATCGAGGCGATGCCGAGGATCATGGACACCAGGCCGAGGGTGTTCTGCTGCTGCCCCGGCCCCTTCGCGGCGAACCCCGCGTTGGGATACATGGGCGGCGGGTACGCCTGCTGGCCGTAGGGGTCCTGGTACGGCTGCTGCCCGTACGGCTGACCGGACGCCGGCTGGCCGTAGGGCTGGCCGGAGATCGGCTGCCCGTAGGGCTGACCCGACGTGGGCGGCTGCCCGTAGGGGTCCTGCTGGCCGTACGGGTTCTGCTGGCCGTACGGATCCTGCGGCGCGGCGTACGGGTCGTTCGGCTGCCCGGAGGTGGGCTGCTGACCGTACGGCGCCGCCGGCGGCGGGGCGTACGGGTCGTGGTGCGGCGCGGTCGGATCCTGGTGCGGCTGCTGGCCGTACGGATCCTGTCCGGGGTAACCGGGCTGCATGCGACTCCTCGTCCGATCTGTCAGTAGCTGCTGGTGGAGGTGCTGCCGCCCACCACGCCGGCGAGCCCACCGAGCAGGCAGCACACCAGCACGATCACGTACCAGCTGATGCCGACGATGAGCGCCCACTTGGACCACTTCTTCGACTCGGCGGCGGCGGCCTGGGCCCCGGCGTAGTCGCCCTGCTGGAGCAGCGGGTTCACCTTGGAGGCGTTGATGATCGCCGGGATGGCCAGCGGCCAGAAGAGGAAGATGGCGACGATCGACATCGTCATGTTGTTGTTGATCTGCGGCTGCTGCGGCTGGTATCCGGGCTGCATCTCGGCGTACTCCTCATTCCACTCGACACCCTGCGGGGCGTCGGATCACTGACGGGTGCGGGCCGGACGCGCGCCGGGCCCGAGCGACCGGCAGCGTACCTGGTCCGGGCCATTCGCGTCGTCGGTGAATGTCGCAATGCCCAGCGGATGGACCCGGCGGCAGGCCCGATAGGGTGGCCCGGTGACCGAGCCCGCGTCCGTCGCCCGCATCGTCGTCCTCGTCTCCGGCTCCGGGAGCAACCTCCAGGCACTGCTCGACGCCGGCGCCGATCCGGCGTACGGGGCCCGGGTGGTGGCCGTCGGCGCCGACCGGGACGGCATCGCGGGCCTGGACCGGGCCGCCGCGGCCGGGGTGCCGACCTTCGTCGAGCGGGTCGCCGACCACCCCACCCGAGAGGACTGGGACGCGGCGCTGACCGCCCGCGTCGCCGAACACCGGCCCGACCTGGTCGTCTCCGCCGGCTTCCTCAAGCTGGTCGGCCCGCGCTTCCTGGCCGCCTTCGGCGACCGCTACCTCAACACGCACAACACGCTGCTGCCGGCGTTCCCCGGCATCCACGGCCCGCGCGACGCCCTCGCCTACGGCGTGAAGGTCACCGGGGCCACCCTCTTCTTCGTCGACGCCGGCATGGACACCGGCCCGATCGTCGCGCAGGTCGCGGTGCCGGTGCACGACGACGACGACGTCGAGACGCTCACCGAGCGCATCAAGGAAGCCGAGCGGCGCCAGCTCGTCGAGCAGGTGGGCCGCCTGGTCCGCGAAGGTTGGACGATCACCGGAAGAAAGGTCACGGTTCCGTGAGTTCCACTCAGGACGAACGCCGCCCGATCAGGCGGGCGCTGGTCAGCGTCTACGACAAGACCGGCCTGGTCGAGCTGGCCCGGGCGCTGCACGCGGCCGGGGTGGAGATCGTCTCGACCGGCAGCACGGCCTCGGCGATCGCGGGCGCGGACGTGCCGGTGACCCCGGTGGAGACGGTGACCGGCTTCCCGGAGATCCTCGACGGGCGGGTCAAGACGCTGCACCCGAAGGTGCACGGCGGGCTCCTCGCCGACCTGCGCAAGGACACCCACGTCGCCCAGCTCGACGAGCACGGCATCGCCGGTATCGACCTGCTGGTGTCCAACCTCTACCCGTTCCAGGCCACGGTCGCCTCCGGCGCGGGCGTCGAGGAGTGCGTCGAGCAGATCGACATCGGTGGGCCGGCCATGGTCCGGGCCGCCGCCAAGAACCACGCCTCGGTCGCCGTGGTCACCGACCCGGCCGCGTACCCGGCGCTGCTCGCCGCGCTCGACGGGGGCGGCTTCACGCTGGCCCAGCGGCGGGTGCTGGCCGCCCGCGCCTTCGCCGTCATCGCCGAGTACGACGTCGCGGTGGCCGAGTGGTGCGCCACCACGCTGGCGCCCGAGGAGAACGGCTGGCCGGACTTCGCCGGGCTGTCGCTGCGCCGGCAGGCGGTGCTGCGCTACGGCGAGAACCCGCACCAGCCGGCCGCGCTCTACGTCGACCCGGCCAGCCCGGCCGGGCTCGCCCAGGCCGAGCAGCTGCACGGCAAGGAGATGTCCTACAACAACTACGTCGACGCCGACGCGGCGTGGCGGGCGGCCAACGACTTCGCCGACCAGCCGGCCGTGGCGATCATCAAGCACGCCAACCCGTGCGGCATCGCCGTCGGCGCCGACGTGGCCGAGGCGCACCGCAAGGCGCACGCCTGCGACCCGGTGTCCGCGTACGGCGGGGTGATCGCGGTCAACCGGCCGGTCTCGGTCGAGCTGGCCCGGCAGGTCTCGGAGATCTTCACCGAGGTGCTGGTGGCGCCGGGCTTCGACGAGGGTGCGGTGGAGGTCCTCCAGGCGAAGAAGAACATCCGGCTGCTGCACGCGCCGGCCTTCGACCCGCTGCCGGCGGAGTGGCGGCAGGTCACCGGCGGCGTACTGGTGCAGGTGGCCGACCGGATCGACGCCGAGGGCGACGACCCGGCCAACTGGCGACTGGCCACGGGTGAGGCCGCCGACGAGGCGACCCTGCGCGACCTGGCCTTCGCCTGGCGGGCCGTGCGCGCGGTGAAGAGCAACGCGATCCTGCTCGCCAAGGACGGCGCGACCGTCGGCGTCGGCATGGGCCAGGTCAACCGGGTCGACTCGGCGCAGCTCGCGGTCAGCCGCGCCGGCGCGGACCGGGCCCGTGGGGCCGTCTGCGCCTCGGACGCGTTCTTCCCGTTCGCCGACGGCCCGAAGATCCTCATCGACGCCGGCGTACGCGCGATCGTGCAGCCGGGCGGCTCGATCCGCGACGAGGAGGTGATCGCCGCCGCCAAGGAGGCCGGCGTCACCATGTACCTCACCTCCACCCGCCACTTCTTCCACTGAGCCGACCTCCCTCCTTTGTGGATCATGCAGTTGTGGTGCCCCGCGAAAGGGGTGAAGGCGGAATCCGCCCACCACGACTGCATGATCCGGGGGGACAGGGCGGGGTGGGTCAGGGTGCGGGGCGGAGTTCGGCGAAGTGGCAGGCCGAGGGGTGCGGGTCCGCCGCGCGGGGGACAGCGTGGGGCTCCTGGGTCGCGCAGACCTCCTGGGCCTTCCAGCAGCGGGTGCGGAAGTGGCAGCCGCTGGGCGGGTCGGCCGGGCTCGGCACGTCGCCCGTAAGCCTGATCATGGTGCGCTGGTCGCGGGCCTCCGGGTCGGGCACCGGCACGGCCGAGAGCAGCGCCTGCGTGTACGGGTGGGTGGCCCGCTCGTAGATCTCGTCCTCGGTGCCGATCTCCACGATCTTGCCGAGGTACATGACCGCGACCCGGTCCGAGATGTGCCGGACCACCGACAGGTCGTGCGCGATGAAGATGTACGACAGACCGAACTCGTCCTGGAGCTTCTCCAGCAGGTTGATCACCTGCGCCTGGATCGACACGTCCAGGGCGGACACCGGCTCGTCGCATACGATGATCTCGGGCCGCAGGGCGAGCGCCCGGGCGATGCCGATGCGCTGGCGCTGACCGCCGGAGAACTGGTGCGGGTACCGGTTGATGTGCTCCGGGTTCAGGCCGACCAGGTCGAGCAGCTCCCGCACCCGGGTCTGTCGGCTGCCCTTCGGCGCGGCGTCCGGGTGGATCTCGAACGGCTCGCCGATGATGTCGCCGACCGTCATCCGTGGGTTCAGCGAGGTGTACGGGTCCTGCATGACCATCTGCATGTTGCGCCGCAGCCGGCGCAGCTCGGCACCGGAGGCGGAGAACAGGTCCCTGCCCTCCAGGGTGGCCCGCCCGGCGGTCGGCGTCTCCAGCCGCATCAGCAGCCGGGCCAACGTGGACTTGCCGCAGCCCGACTCGCCGACCACCCCGAGGGTCTCGCCCCGGCGCAGCTCGAAGCTGACCCCGTCGACGGCCTTCACGGCGCCGACCTGCCTCTGGAACAGCACGCCCTGCCGGATCGGGAAGTGCTTGACCAGGTCGTCGACGGCGAGGATGGTCTCGCCACGCACCTTGGTCGGGCTAGCGGGCGCTGTCATCACGGACCTCCTGGGCGAAGTGGCACGCGCTGGTCCGGCCGTCGCCCAGCACCAGGTCGTGCGGCACCACGTCGACGCAGACCTGCTGGGCGTACGGGCACCGGGGGTGGAACGGGCAACCGGACGGGATCCGCATGAGGTTGGGCGGCAGCCCCCTGATCGTGGAGAGCTCCTGACCCCGCACGTCGAGGCGCGGGATCGACTCCAGCAACCCCTTCGTGTACGGGTGGGCCGGCGCCCGGTACAGCGAGTGGACGTCGGCGTGCTCGACGATCCGGCCGGCGTACATGACGGCGATCCGGTCCGCGACGCCGGCGACCACGCCGAGGTCGTGCGTGATCAGGATCATCGCCATGTCGAGGTCGCGGCGCAGGTCGGCCAGCAGGTCCATGATCTGGGCCTGCACGGTGACGTCCAGGGCCGTGGTCGGCTCGTCGGCGATGAGCACCTTCGGGTTCATGGCCAGCGCCATCGCGATCATGACGCGCTGCCGCATGCCGCCGGAGAACTGGTGCGGGTAGTCGCCGAGCCGGCTGGCGGCGCCGGGGATCCGTACCAGGTCCATCAGCTCCACGACCCGCGCGTGGGCGGCGGCCTTCGACATCCCCTCGCGCTGGCGCAGCGTCTCGCCGATCTGCCAGCCCACTCCGAAGACCGGGTTCAGCGCGGAGAGGGCGTCCTGGAAGATCATGGCGATTTCCTTGCCGCGCACCTGCCGGCGCTGCTCCTCCGGCAGTTTCAGCAGGTCCCGGCCCCGGTAGCGGATCTCGCCGGAGCGGATCACGGCCGGGGGAGTGTCGAGGATGCCCATGATCGCCTGGGCGGTGACCGACTTGCCCGAGCCCGACTCGCCGAGCACGGCGAGCGTCTCGCCGGGGTCCAGGTGGTACGACACCCCGTTGATCACCTTGGCCACACCCTCGCCGGTGCGGAACTCGACGTGCAGGTCCCGTACGTCCAGCAGGTGGCCGCCCTCGGGCGTGGGGGAGGCCGGCGTGGGCCGGACGGCGGACTGGCTCACGGTTCACGCCTTTCGCCCGCGCCTGCGGGGCTCGCTGCGCTCACTCCTCGCGCTCGCATGGTCTCTGCCTCTCGCTCGTGACGGTGGTGGGCGGGGTCAGCGCAGCTTCGGGTCGAAGGCGTCGCGGATCGCGTCGCCGAGCATGATGAACGCCAGCACGGTCAGCGCCAGGAAGACCGAGGGAACCAGCAGCGGGGTGGCCGACTCGCGCATGTGGACCCGGCCGGCGTCGATGTCGATGCCCCAGGAGATGGTCGGCGCCTTCAGGCCGATGCCCAGGAAGCTGAGCGTGGCCTCGGCGGCGATGAAGGAGCCGAGGGCGATGGTCAGCACCACGATCGCCGGGGCGAGCGCGTTCGGCAGGATGTGCCGCAGCATGATCCGGCCGTTGCCGGCACCGAGCATCCGGGCCGCCGCGACGTAGTCCTGCTCCTTGGCCGTGATCACCGAGGAACGGACGACTCGGGCGGCCGTGGTCCAGCCGAGGACCGCCAGCACGAAGATCACCGCACCGATCCGGACCGCCGAGCTGTCGCTGTTGACCCGCTTGAGCAGGACGATCGCGGCGAGCAGGAGCGGGATGCCGAGGACGATGTCGATCACCCGGGAGAGCACCGCGTCGACCCAGCGGCCGAAGTAGCCGGCCAGCATCCCCACGGCGAGCGCGATCAGGCCGGTGAGCAGCGCGGAGAGCGCGCCGACCAGCAGCGACGCGCGGGCGCCGTACACCGCCCGGGAGTACGTGTCGCAGCCCTGGAAGTCGTACCCGAAGATGGCCCCGCCGGACGGACCGGCGTGCTGGCGGGCCAGCACGCAGTCGCGCGGGTCGTTCGCGGTGAACAGGCCGGGCACGGCGGCCATGGCGGCGACCAGCACCACCAGGGCGAGGCTGACCCAGAAGATCGGTTTGCGGCGCAGGTCGCGCCAGGCGTCGCCGGCCAGGCTGCGGGGCTTCTGCGGTACGCCCACCTGGTTCGGCGCGCCGGGCTCACCCGACGGCCCCCGCCGCGCGGCCTGGTTCTCGCTCGCGGCGACAGTCTCGAAGTCACTCATGCCCGATTCCTTCGGTGCACTGGCTCGGCGCTCCCCGTCGCTGCGCTCCGGGGCGCGCCGAGGTGCGAAACACTGCGCTGCCGATTCGTTCGCTGCGCTCACTCATAGCGGATCCTCGGGTCGAGTACGGCGTACAGGACGTCCACCACCAGGTTGGAGACGAGGTAGACCACGACGAGCACGCTGACGATGCCGACCACCAGCGGGCCGTCCTCGGTGCGGATGCCGCGGAAGAGGTTGAAGCCGACCCCGGGGATGTTGAACACGCCCTCGGTGATGATCGCGCCGCTCATCAGGTTGCCCAGCTCGACGCCGAGGAAGGTGACCACCGGGATGAGCGAGTTGCGCAGCACGTGGACGCTGACGATCCGCCGCTTCACGAGCCCCTTCGACCGGGCGGTGCGGACGTAGTCGGCGCGCAGGTTCTCGGCCACCGACGTCCGGGTCAGCCGCAGCGCGGTGGCCAGCGAGAGCGAGCCGAGCACGATGCCCGGCAGCAGCAGCGCGTACAGGTCCGGGTCGGCGCCGGCGGTGGGCGGGAAGAGCTGCCACTTGACGCCGAGGAGGTACTGCGCCAGCGGGGCGAGCACGATCGTGGGGATGCCGAGCACCAGCAGGGTCAGCAGCAGGGTCGAGTTGTCGAAGATGCTGGCCCGCCGGATGCCGGCGAGGACGCCCGCGGTGACCCCGAAGAGGATGGTGACCGCCATGGCGATTAGCGCCAGCTTGACCGTGACCGGCCAGGCGGCGGCCAGGATGTCGCCGATCGAGCGTCCGGTGAGGGACTGCCCGAGGTCACCCTGGAGCAGGTTCTTGAGGTAGTCGAAGTACCGGTAGAAGAAGCCCCCGACCCCGGTGCGGTCGAGGTGGAACTTCTCCGTCAGGTATGCCCGCTGGGCCGCCGTGACCGGGCGCTCGCCGGCGAGCGCCTGGATGGGATCGCCCTGGCCGGCGAACATCAGCGCGTAGACGATCAGCGTGGTCCCGAAGAACGCGAGGACCATCTGGAGCAGACGCCGCAGGATGAAGCGGAACATACTTGGCAGTCTGGCGGAAAAAGTGCGAAGAGGAAGGCGGGTCGGGCCACCGTACGCCGATGACCCGACCCGTCCTACCGTGGTGTTACTTGACGGCCTCGATCTCCAGCAGGTCGATCCGGTCGAAGAGATCCATCTCCACGTTGGTGACCTTGGTCGAGTGGCCGAAGTTGTTCTGGCCGTACCGCAGCGGGATCACCGGCAGGTCCTCCGCCAGCAGGTCCTCCGCCGCCTGGTACTTCTTGATCGCCTCGTCCTCGTTCGCGGCGCTGGCGCCCTCGGCGAGCAGCTTGTCGAACTCCGGGTTGCCGTAGCCGTAGTAGTTCGACGAGCCGTTGCTGCTGTACAGCGGGCCCAGGTAGTTCTCCATGGACGGGTAGTCCATGACCCAGCCCATCCGGAACAGGCCGACCGGCTGCTTGGCCTTGACCTTGGTCAGCAGGTCCGCGAACTTCGGTTCGGCGGTGCCCACGCAGTCCACGCCCAGGTTGGTCTTGAGCTGGTTGCAGGTCGCGTCGATCCAGTCCTTGTGGCCGCCGTCGCCGTTGTAGGACAGTTCGATCCTCGCCGGGCCGCCCGCGGCCTGGTACAGGGCCTTGGCCTTGGCCGCGTCGAACTCGCCGGCCTCGCCGATGGTGTTGTCGCGGTAGCCCGCGACGACCGGCGAGACGAACGAGCGGGCCGGCTGCTGCGAGTCCTTGAAGATCGACCTGGTGATCTCGTCCCGGTCGATCGCCATGGAGATGGCCTTGCGCACGTCCGGGTTGCTGAACTCCTCCTGGAACGTCGGGAAGGCCAGCACCTGTAGCGACGACGCGGAGCTCTGCTTGAACCGGTCACCGAGGTCGGTGCCGGCCGTCGAGAGGTTCTCGGTCGGGATGGTCTTGATGACGTCCAGGTTGTCCGAGAGCACGTCCGCGTACGCGGCGGTCGGCTGCTGGTAGATCCGGAACTCGACGCCGGCCACCTTCGGCTTCTCGCCGGGGAAGGCGTCGTACTTCTCGACCTCGACCTTGGCGTCGTGCTGCCAGGTGCCCTTCATCTTGAACGGGCCCTGACCGATCGGCGCCTGCTCGTAGGCCTCGGCCAGCACGCCGGGCGCGGAGAACGCGGCCTTCGGCATCGGGTAGAAGGCGGTGTAGCCGAGCATGGTCCTGAACTCGCTGTACGGCTGGGACAGCGTGACGGTGAAGGTCAGGTCGTCGACCTTCTTCAGACCGGTGAGGGTCTTGGCCTTGGGGGTCTCGCCCTGCAGGTCCTCGTAGCCGGCGATCTTCTCGAAGAAGTAGCTGGAGTTCTGCCCGTTGGGGGCGTAGGCGCCGTAGTTCCAGGCGTCGACGTAGTTGTCGGCGGTGACCTTCTCGCCGTTGTGGAAGGTGTAGCCGTCCTTCAGCTTGACCGTCCAGGTCGTGTTGTCCTCGGACGTCACCGACTCGGCCGCCACCTCGTAGGGCTTGTTGGCCTCGTCGTAGTCGACCAACGGGCTGAACAGGGCGGCGAGCACCTGCGAGCCGCTCGTCTCGTTGGTGTTGGTCGGCACCAGGTGCTGCGGCTCGGCGATCTCGATCCGCACGGCCGCGTCGGGGTTGCTCTCGCCGGATCCACCGTCGCCGCCCGAGCCGCAGGCCACCAGGCCCAGGGTCACCGCGAGCGGGAGGGCGGTCCAGGCAGCGAGCCTACGAACACGCATGTAGCCTCCTCATCTCCTCACGCTGCGCAGTCAGGCCCGGCGCTGGGTTAACGCTGCGCAACGTTGGGCAACGGTAGGTCGCCGGTCGGCGATCGACAACGAGTCGGTTGCGAACCGGTAACGGAGTGCCGGCTTGAGCCTTGTCGAGGTGGCCCGCATCTGCTATGGCTGTCGGGCCCCTGATGTGGGGTGTGGCTGCGGAGACTCTCGGTGCCGCCGAGGCCGGTCGCGACGGTCGGCCCGTCTGGTCCCGCCCGTCCCGGCCGTGCCGATCCGGCCCCCGCGCCACCGTTCCGTCCGGATCGGGGAGGCCTCCCGGCCACCCTGGCGTGACTCAGGGTGATTAACGGCACCTCACTCTTCGTGATCGCGCGGCCGGCTTGACGCGGGTCGTCGGATCACCGGCCGTGGACCGTGAGACGATCTGGGCGTGACGGCGACGCTTCTGGACGGCAAGGCGACCGCGGCCGAGATCAAGGACGAGCTGCGGACACGGGTCAAGGCACTGGCGGAACGCGGTATCACCCCCGGGCTCGGCACGGTCCTGGTCGGTGCGGACCCCGGCTCCCAGGCGTACGTCAACGGCAAGCACCGCGACTGCGCCGAGGTGGGGATCGCCTCGATCCGCCGGGAGCTGCCGGCCGACGCGACCCAGGCGCAGGTCGACGCCGTGCTCGACGAGCTGAACGCCGACCCGGCGTGCCACGGCTACATCGTCCAGCTCCCGCTGCCGGGCCACCTCGACACCCAGCGGGTGCTGGAGCTGATCGACCCCGACAAGGACGCCGACGGGCTGCACCCGGTCAACCTCGGCCGGCTCGTGCTCGGCTACGACGGCCCGCTGCCCTGCACCCCGCGCGGCATCGTCGAGCTGCTCCGCCGGCACGACGTGGCGCTGCGCGGCGCCAAGGTCGCCGTGGTCGGTCGCGGCAACACCGTCGGCCGTCCGCTCGGTCTGCTGCTCACCCGGCGCAGCGAGAACGCCACGGTGACCCTCTGCCACACCGGCACCCTCGACCTGGCCTCGCACACCCGGGCCGCCGACATCGTCATCGTGGCCGCCGGCGTGCCCGGCCTGCTCACCGCCGACATGATCACGCCGGGCGCGGTGGTCGTCGACGTCGGCATCACCCGGGTGATCGGCCCCGACGGCAAGGGCCGCTACACCGGCGACGTCGCCACCGAGGCGGCGGAGGCGGCCGGCAAGCTGGTGCCCATGCCGGGCGGCGTCGGCCCGATGACCCGCGCGATGCTGCTGACCAACGTCGTGGAGCGGGCCGAGCGCGACTGAGTCGCCCGTCCGGCCCCCGCCCCGGTGAGTCGCCGGCCGGCCCCGCTCGGAGCCGGACGGCGGTGACGTTCGCCCCATCCCGGCGATGGCCGCCGCCCCTGGCCTGTTCGGTGCCAGGATGACTGATACGGTCCGGAAAACCGACTGGTAGCAGGGAGTGGGACGACCATGGGTAAGAAGGTCACTGTCGTCGGGGCCGGCTTCTACGGCTCCACCACCGCGCAGCGCCTGGCCGAGTACGACGTCTTCGACACCGTCGTGATCACCGACATCGTGGAGGGCAAGCCCGCGGGTCTCGCCCTGGACCTCAACCAGTCGCGCGCCATCGAGGGCTTCGAGACCAAGGTGGTCGGCGCGACCACCGGCCCGAACGGCGAGGGCTACGAGGCCATCGAGGGCTCGGACGTCGTGGTGATCACCGCCGGCCTGCCGCGCAAGCCGGGCATGAGCCGGATGGACCTGCTGGAGACGAACGCCAAGATCGTCCGCCAGGTCTCCGAGAACGTCGCCAAGTACGCCCCGAACGCCGTCGTCATCGTGGTGTCCAACCCGCTGGACGAGATGACCGCGCTGGCCCAGCTCGCCACCCAGTTCCCGAAGAACCGGGTGCTCGGCCAGGCCGGCATGCTGGACACCGCCCGGTTCACCAACTTCGTGGCCGAGGCGCTGGGCGTACCGGTGAAGTCGGTCAAGACGCTGACCCTCGGCTCGCACGGCGACACGATGGTGCCGGTGCCGTCGCAGAGCACCGTCGACGGCAAGCCGCTGCGTGAGGCCATGCCGGCCGAGCAGATCGAGGAGCTGGTCGTCAAGACCCGCAACGGCGGCGCCGAGGTGGTCGCGCTGCTCAAGACCGGTTCCGCGTACTACGCGCCGTCGGCCGCCGCCGCCCGGATGGCCAAGGCCGTCGCGGAGGACTCCGGCGAGGTCATGCCGGTCTGCGCCTGGGTCGACGGCGAGTACGGCATCTCCGGCGTCTACCTGGGTGTCGAGGCCGCGATCGGCGCCGAGGGCGTCAAGCGGGTCGTCGAGACCGACCTGGACGCCGACGAGCTGGCCAGCCTGAAGGAGGCCGCCGAGGCCGTCCGCGCCAAGCAGGGCGACGTCGCCAGCATGTGATCCACCCGTCGAGGGGGCACGCCGGTCGCCGGCGGGCCCCCTCGCGTCCTATCCGGCTACAGCGTGACGAACGCCTCGCCCAGGTGCGGGGTCGCGAGCATCGTGGGGCCGCGCGCGGCCAGGTCCCGCAGCAGGCCCACCCGCGAGGCACGCGCCGTGGCCTGGTCCTCCTCATGGGCGTACGCCAGCTCGGGGTCGACCAGTTGCACGGCGTGCACCAGCAGGTCGCCGGTGAGCAGCAGCCGCTCGTCGCCGACCTCCAGCAGCACCGACTGGTGCCCGGGCGTGTGGCCCGGCGTCGGCAGCAGCCGTACGCCCGGATCGAGCCTCTCCCCGCCGTCGACCACCCGGAGCTGGCCGGCGGCGCGCAACGGCGCGACCAGGCCGGCCGACAGCCCCGGGTTGAGCTGCCCCACGGCGGCCAGCTCGGCCCGCTGGAGCAGGTAGTCGGCGTTGGGGAAGTACGGCGTGCCCGGCGAGCCGGTGACCGCCCAGCCGACGTGGTCGCTGTGCAGGTGGGTGAGCACCACCGCGCGGACGTCGACCGGGTCGATGCCGGCGGCGGCGAGTTCGGCCGGCAGCCGGCCGGGCACCGGCGCCCAGCTCGCGGCGGGGGAGCCCGCCGGGCCGATTCCGGCGTCGACCAGGGTCACCGGCCCGTCCCCGGCGCGGATGGCGAAGCTGCGGAACGGCAACCACCAGCGCCCGTCGGCGGTCACCGTGCCCGGGTCCCGCTGGTCGGCCGCGCGCCAGTGCTCCGCCGTGGCGTCCGGGAACGCCTCGGCCCGGGGCTGGAAGAACGGCCCCTCGCCGTCGGTGAGCGCGGTGACCGTGATAGACCCGAGGATGCGGCTCAGCGGCATCGGGCGATCATGCCAGCGGTCCCTGCGCCGTGCACCTCGTTTGTTCCGGCCCGACCGAGGCCGGCTGGGGACTGCCGACCAGTTTCCAGTACGCTCGTACTGCTTGAGCACGTGTCCCCCGAGAGGAGCGCCGGCCGATGGCGAAGATCAAGGTAAACAACCCGGTCGTTGAGCTCGACGGCGACGAGATGACCCGGATCATCTGGAAGCAGATCCGGGAGCAGCTGATCCTGCCCTACCTCGACGTCGACCTGCACTACTACGACCTGTCGATCCAGCACCGCGACGAGACCGACGACCAGGTCACCGTCGATGCCGCCAACGCCATCAAGGAGCACGGCGTCGGCGTCAAGTGCGCGACCATCACCCCGGACGAGGCCCGGGTCGAGGAGTTCGGCCTGAAGAAGATGTGGCGGTCGCCGAACGGCACGATCCGCAACATCCTCGGCGGCGTCGTCTTCCGTGAGCCGATCATCATGTCCAACGTGCCGCGGCTGGTCCCCGGCTGGACCAAGCCGATCATCATCGGCCGGCACGCCCACGGTGACCAGTACAAGGCCACCGACTTCGTCGTGCCGGGCCCGGGCAAGGTGACCGTCACCTACACCCCGGCCGACGGCGGCGCCCCGATGGAGATGGAGGTCGCCAACTTCCCCGGCGGCGGCATCGCCATGGGCATGTACAACTACGACGAGTCGATCCGGGACTTCGCCCGCGCCTCGTTCCGGTACGGCCTGGACCGCAACTACCCGGTCTACCTGTCCACCAAGAACACCATCCTCAAGGCGTACGACGGCCGGTTCAAGGACATCTTCGCCGAGGTGTTCGAGAACGAGTTCAAGGCCGAGTTCGACGCCGCCGGCATCACCTACGAGCACCGGCTGATCGACGACATGGTCGCCGCCGCGCTCAAGTGGGAGGGCGGCTACGTCTGGGCCTGCAAGAACTACGACGGTGACGTGCAGTCCGACACCGTCGCGCAGGGCTTCGGCTCGCTCGGCCTGATGACCTCGGTGCTGCTCTCCCCGGACGGCCGTACGGTCGAGGCCGAGGCCGCGCACGGCACGGTCACCCGGCACTACCGGCAGTGGCAGAAGGGCGAGAAGACCTCGACCAACCCGATCGCGTCGATCTACGCCTGGACCCGGGGCCTGGCCCACCGGGGCAAGCTGGACGGCACCCCGGCGGTCACCGAGTTCGCCAACACGCTGGAGCAGGTCATCGTCGACACCGTCGAGGGCGGCCAGATGACCAAGGACCTCTCGCTGCTCATCTCGCGGGACGCCCCGTGGCTGACCACCGACGAGTTCATGAACGCGCTCGACGAGAACCTGGCGCGCAAGCTCTCCGCCTGATCCTCTCTGCGCCTTCGGGCGGCACCTGACGGTGCTGCCGCCGCATCACCAGGAGCCCGCCGGCACCCGCCGGCGGGCTCCCGCCGTTCCACTCGCTCCCGCCGTCCTGCCGTCCCGCCGAGCGGCGGTCTGACGGTGGCCGCTCGCCGAGCGCCTGAGATCTTGGTGAGAAACGGCCCCTCCAGGGGCCCATTCCTACCAAGATCGATCTGCTCGGCTTTCCGGCGCACGTGCTTGCGGCGTGTCGGGGGGTGACACGCCGTTGGCGTCACCTACTTCGGCGCGCCTCGTTGACCTGGGTGGACGAGATGCCAGTCGCGTCCAGGAAGGTTGACCGCGGTCGCCTCGCGGCAAGCGCGCCGATCAGCCAGCCTTCCCGGCTGTCGCGCACAGCCAGCCGTCCCTTCCCTGCGGGGGGCCCTGTCCCGGGCCCCCCGCGCCCTGTCTCCACCCCGGCACCGGCGACCATCCGACCGCCCGCGCCCACCGGTACCGCTTTAGCCGGTCGAGCCGGCGGGGTCACGCCGGCGGCCTTCTCGCGGTTGCTGAGCCCAGTTCGGTGGGCGCGGTGCCGTGGCTCAGGCGGCGCGGAGGAGTTCGGCGGCGCGCTCCGGGGCGATGTCGTTGATGAAGACGCCCATCCCGGACTCGGAGCCCGCCAGGTACTTCAGCTTGTCCTTCGCGCGCCGGATGCTGAACAGCTGAAGGTGCAGGTGACCCAGCTCGCGGTCGAGGCGTACCGGCGCCTGGTGCCAGGCGGCGATGTAGGGCATCGGCAGGTCGAACAGCCCGTCGAAGCGGCGCAGCAGGTCCAGGTAGAGCGGCCCGAAGGCGTCCCGCTCGGCGTGGTCGAGCGCGGGAATGTCCGGCACCGGCCGGTGCGGGGCCACGTGCACCTCGAACGGCCAGCGGGCCGCCGCCGGGACGTACGCCGTCCAGTGGTCGTTCTCGGCGACCACCCGCGTGCCGGCGGCCCGCTCGGCGGCGAGCACGTCGGCGTAGAGGTTGCGCCCGCCGGTGCCCTCCGCGTGCCGGCGGGCGGCGGCCAGCAACGCCCGGGTCCGCGGGGTCACGAAGGGGTACGCGTAGATCTGGCCGTGCGGGTGGTGCAGGGTCACGCCGATCTCCACGCCCCGGTTCTCGAAGCAGAACACCTGCTCCACCCCCGGCAGCTCGCCGAGCACCTGCGTACGGTCGGCGAGCGCGTCGAGGACGGTGCGCACCCGACGCGGCGGCAGGGCGGCGAAGGACGCGTTGTGGTCGTCGGTGAAGCAGACCACCTCGCAGCGGCCCCGGCCGGGCCGGACCGGGGTGTACGGGGTGATCTCGGCGGGCTCGTCGGCCACCCGGCCGCTCAGCGAGGGGAACCGGTTCTCGAAGACGGCGACGTCGTAGTCGGGCGCCGGGATCTCGCTCCGCCGACCGTCGGTGCTGGGGCAGAGCGGGCACTGGTCGGCCGGCGGGAGGAAGGTGCGCGTCTGCCGGTGCACGGCGACGGCCACCCACTCGTCGGTCAGCGGGTCCAGGCGCAGCTGCGACGCGGGCGGTGGCGGTGGCAGCTCGCGCCGGTCCGGCTGGTCCCGGACGGCGTCGTCCCGTTCGTCGAAGTAGATCAGCTCCCGGCCGTCGGCCAGCGCGATAGCGGTGCGCTTCACCTCGCCATCCCCTCATCTGTCGTCGTGGCCGCCCGTCCCGCGCCCGCCGAGGCGGGCACGACGACCAGCTCGCCCACCCGTTCGTCGAGCGCCTGCCGCGCGTCGGGGGGCAGCCGGTCGTCGGTGACCAGCACGTGGGCGGCGGAGAGCTCAACGATCGAGGAGATGCCGACGGTGCCCCACTTGGTGTGGTCGGCGAGCACGACCAGCCGGTCGGCGGCGGCCACCAGGGCCCGGTCGGTCTCCGCCTCCATCAGGTTCGGGGTGGTGAATCCCGCCCGCTCGGTGATCCCGTGCACCCCGAGGAAGAGCAGGTCCAGGTGCAGCGACCGGATGGCGGCGACGGCGAGCGGCCCGACCAGCGCGTCCGAGGGCGTACGGACCCCGCCGGTGAGCACCACGGTCTGGTCCGACCGGCCGCCGGCGTGCAGTATCTCGGCCACCGGCAGCGAGTTGGTGACCACGGTCAGCCCCGGCACGTCGACCAGCCGGCGGGCCAGCTCGGCGGTGGTGGTGCCCGCGGAGAGGGCCACCGCCGCCCCGGGCCGGACCAGCTCGGCGGCGCGGCCCGCGATGGCCGCCTTCTCCGCGAGCTGCCGCACCGACTTGGCCCGGAAGCCGGGTTCGTCGGTCGAGCCGGGGCCGGCCACCGTCGCGCCGCCGTGCACCTTGGCCAGCAGGCCGCGTTCGTGCAGCGCCTCCAGGTCGCGGCGGATGGTCATGTCCGACACGCCGTACTCGGCGGCCAGCTCGGTGACGCGTACGCCCCCGGTGGCGCGGACCCGCTCCAGGATGGCCGCCTGTCGCTGCTGAGCGAGCATCCGCCGCACCTCCGTGCCAGCCGCGCACTCTCACGCGGTCGAACGTGTTCGAACAAAGATGAACACTAGCGTGAAGGAGGGGACCACCGGTAGGCGGAGGGCTGTCAGAGGGACGGGAGGCGGGGTTCGACCCAACCCGTCTCGTTCAGGTGGTGCAGGACGGCCTCGACCGCCTCCTCGACCGACAGGTCGCTGGTGTCGACCACCAGGTCGGCGTCGGTCGGCTCCTCGTAGGGGTCGTCGATGCCGGTCATCCCGGTCAGCAGGCCGGCCCGGGCCCGGGCGTAGAGGCCCTTGCGGTCGCGCTGCTCGCAGACCTCCAGCGGGGTCGCCACGTGCACCAGCAGGAAGCCCGCGCCGGCTGCCAGCGCCATCTCGCGGGCGGTGGCGCGGGCCTGGGCGTACGGGGCGATCGGGCAGCAGATGCCGACGCCGTGGTGCCGGGCGATCTCCGCCGCCACCCAGCCGATGCGCCGGACGTTCAGATCCCGGTCGGCCTTGCTGAAGCCCAGCCCGGCGGAGAGTTCACGGCGCACCACGTCCCCGTCGAGCAGCGTGACGCTCCGGTCGCCCTGCTCGCGCAGCACGTCGGCCAGGCCCCGGGCGATCGTCGACTTGCCGGAGCCCGAGAGCCCGGTCAGGAAGATCACCAGGCCCCGGTGCCGCCGCGGCGGCCGGGCCCGGGCCAGCTCCTTCGCCACCGCCGGCGGGGTGTGCCACTCGGGCAGCGGGAAACCCCGGTCCAGCAGGTCGTCGATCTCCGGCTGGGTCAGGGCCAGGCGCCGGTTGCGCGGCGGGATGTCCTCCCGCCAGCGCCACTGCCCGTCGCGGTTGTCGTAGGCCAGCTCGCGCGGCACCAGCACCCGCAGGCCGGCGCCGGAGAGCATCTCGCCCGTGGAGAGCAGGTGCGTGACGCCGTACGCCGCCGACACCCGGGCCCGCAGCAGCGCGTCACTGATCTCGTCGCGCCGCCGGGACAGCGGCACGGCGACCAGCGTGGCCGGCGGCATCCGGTCGCGGGCGGCGAAGACGCTGCGCACCAGCGCCTCCGGCGGCAGCCCGCCGAGGCCGTCCTCACCGACCGGGATCATCACCAGCAGGTGGGCGCCGAGCGTGCGGACCGCGTGGGCGATCTGGGCGAGCTGCGGCCGGTGCAGCGGGCGGTCGGCGATCACCCCGAGTACCCGCCCCGACGGCAGCAGCGGGCGTACCTCCTCCGGGGTGCGGCGCAGCCGCTGGAACGGGCCGTGCCCGCCGTCGCCGAGCCGGCGGACGGTGCCCCCGACGCCGGCCACCCCGTCGCGGACCTGCCACACGTCGGCGACCGCCAGCGCCGCGACCGGCGCGCCCTCGCCGTCGGTGAGCACCAGGGCCCGGCGTGCCTCGTCGCGCGGGTCGAGGCCCTGGGCGAGCGCCGTCGGCACCTGGAGGGTCACCGGCACGGGCCACGGCGAGCCGTCGGAGAGCCGGCCCCGGCGGCTCACCGAGACCAGGTCGGCGCGGGTCATGAAGCCGGCCAGCGGCGCGTACGCCCCGGTCAGCAGCAGCTCCAGGTCGGCCAGCTCGCCGGGGCGCGGCGTGTACGCCGGCGCATCCCGGAGCACCTCGTCGGGCAGCACCCAGCTGTTGCTCATCCATCCCCCAAACGACACTGGCCGGCACACAGTTTCTCAGCCGGCCGGCGATCGGTCGAGAGCGCCACTCCACCGGCGGCTCAGCCGGTGGGCGACGGCGGCCGGCGGGTCAGCGGGGCGGGGCCAGGGGCGCGGCCCCGAAGGAGACGGCGAACCGCTTGCACCAGATGGAGACGCTGGTCAGGCCCGTCAGGTCGACGTCGGCCGGGATGTCGTAACCCTGGTCGCCCCGGTTGCCCTTGAGCCGGCCCAGCTCGACCCACCGGCCGTCGTCGAAGACCCGCCACCCGGCGGTGCCGTTGCGCACCGGCTGGTCGGTGAGCCAGACCCGCAGGTCCGGGCCGTTGGAGGTGGCCAGGCCGACGAGTTCCAGCCGGTGCCGCCCGTCGGGGGCGCGGACGATCCGCGCGCTGCCCGACGTGTCGTGCTCGTGGGTCACGAAGTCGCCCTGCCCGACGAGGACCGGCCCGGCGGGGGCGGGCGCCGCGCCCGTGGCGGAACCCGTCGGCGCCGGCGTGGCCGCCACGCTCGAGAGCGTCTCGTCGACCTCGGCGTCGGTGACCAGCTTCCAGGGCTGGAACCAGTAGAGGCCGAACGCCGACCCGGCGGCGAGGACGGCGACCACCACCCACGTCAGCGGCGCGCGTAGAAGTCGGGGTATGCCCACAGTGTGTCGGTCCCGGCCGCGTCCTGTCTGTCCCGTGCGGCATGGCGGAGGCGGATGCGTGCCGGCGGTGCCGGCCCGCCGCCCGCCAGCGCCGGGGCCGCACCGGACCCTAGGGGACGCGGACCGCCAGGATCAGGGGAGCGCCCGGGGGCGAGCCGCTGCCCGGGGCGGTCGTCGCCTCCTACGCTGTACGACGTGACACTGATCGCGACCGAGTCGCTGACCAAGACGTACGGGGGTGGGGTCACCGCGCTGGCCGACCTGACCGTCGCGGTCGAGCCGGGGATCATCGGGTTGGTCGGCGCGAACGGCGCCGGCAAGTCCACCCTGATCAAGATCCTGCTCGGCCTCCTCGCCCCGACCAGCGGACGGGTCCGGGTGCTCGGCCTCGACCCGACCACCGACGCCGCCCAGGTCCGCGCCCGGGTCGGCTACATGCCCGAGCACGACGCCCTGCCGCCGGACCTCTCCGCCGCCGAGCTGGTCACCCACCTGGGCCGGATCAGCGGCCTGCCGCGTACGGTCGCCCGCGAACGGGCCTCGGAGGCGCTGCGCCACGTCGGGCTCTACGAGGAGCGCTACCGTCCGGTCGGCGGCTACTCCACCGGCATGAAGCAGCGGGTCAAGCTCGCCCAGGCCCTGGTGCACGACCCCGACCTGCTGCTGCTCGACGAGCCGACCAACGGCCTCGACCCGGCCGGTCGCGACGCCATGCTGGCGCTGGTGCACCGCATCGGCACCGAGTTCGGCATCTCCGTGCTGGTCTGCTCGCACCTGCTGGGCGAGGTCGAGCGCATCTGCGACACCCTGGTCGCCATCGACGGCGGGCGGCTGCTGCGCGCCGACCACATCTCCGCCATGACCTCGGCCACCGACGTGCTCGCCGTCGAGGTGAGCGAGGGCACCGACGAGCTGGCCACCCGGCTGGCCGCGCTCGACCTGCCGGTGCGCCGGGACGGCCGGCTGCTGCTCGTCGAGCTCGCCGACGACGCCACCTACGACCTGATCCTCGGCGCGGTCGCCGAGCTGGACCTGCCGCTGCACCGGCTGGACCAGCGCCGGCACCGGGTGGCCGAACTCTTCGCCACGAGGGAGCCCAGCCATGCCTGAGCCGACCGGCGTCATCCACGACATCGGCTACCAGCGCTACACCGGCCCCCGGCTGGGCCGCCGGGCCGTCTTCGGCGCGCTCTACCTGCACGGCCTGCGTACGGCGTTCGGGCTGGGCCGCAGTGCGAAGGCCAAGATCTTCCCCTGGCTGGTGGTCGCCATCGTCAGCGTGGTGGCCGCGGGGATCACCGCGGTACGCAGCCAGGTCGGTGAGACGGTGATGACGTACGCCCAGTTCGCCGACAACATGAGCTGGCTGGTCATCTTCTTCGTCGCGGTGGTCGCCCCCGAGCTGGTCTCGCGGGACCTGCGCAGCGGGGTGCTGCCGCTCTACTTCTCCCGGCCGCTGCCGAGGTCGGACTATCCGCTGGCCAAGCTGCTGGCGCTGGCCACCGCGCTCTGGCTGCTGCTCGGCGGGCCGCAGCTGCTGATGTTCCTGGGCGCCGCCTTCACCACCGGCGACGGCATGCGTGGGGTCTGGAACGAGCTGCTCGACCTGCTGCCCGGCCTGCTCTACGCCGGGCTCTGGGCGGTCGTCTTCGCCTCGGTCGGCCTGCTGGTCGCCTCCCTCACCGGCAAGCGGGCGTTCGCGGCCGGCGGGGTGGTGGCCGTGTTCCTGATGACCACCCCGGTCGTCGGCACCCTGTCGATCATGCCGTCCCGGACGGTCAACGAACTGGCCTTCCTCGCCTCGCCCTCCACCCTGGTGCAGGGCGTCGGTGACTGGGCCCTCGGCGACCTGCTGCCGGAGGGGCAGGGCGGGATCCTGATCGGCGACTTCGGCCCGGTCTACGCGGTCGCCGCCGTGCTGCTCGTGGCCGGCTGCGTCGCCCTGCTGATGCTGCGATACCGGAAGGTGGCCGCCCGATGACCACGATCAGCGCCGACCAGGTGGCGGGGACGCCGACCGCCGCCGTCAGCACCCTCGACCTCGCCGGCGTCTCCCGCTGGTACGGCAACGTGGTGGCGGTCAACGACGTCAGCATGAGCCTCGGCCCGGGCGTCACCGGGCTGCTCGGCCCGAACGGCGCGGGCAAGACCACCCTGCTGCACATGATGGCGGGCTTCCTGGCCCCGTCGCGCGGGGCGGTGAGCCTGGACGGCCGGCCCACCTGGCGCAACCCGGAGGTCTACCGGCGGCTGGGCCTGGTCAGCGAGCGCGAGGCGGTGCACAGCTTCCTCACCGCCTACGAGTTCGTGCTGGCCAGCGCGAAGCTGCACCGGCTGCCGGACCCGGCGGAGGCGGCCCGTCGGGCGATCGCCCTGGTGGAGCTGGAGGGCGCGCAGGGCCGCCGGATCGGCACGTACTCCAAGGGCATGCGGCAGCGCGCCCGGGTGGCCGCGGCGCTGGTGCACGAGCCGCAGGTGCTGCTGCTCGACGAGCCGTTCAACGGGATGGACCCGCGCCAGCGGCTGCACATGATGGAGCTGCTGCACCGCCTCGGCGACGCCGGCCGGACCATCCTGTTCAGCTCGCACATCCTGGAGGAGGTCGAGCAGGTCTCCGGCACCGTCCAGGTGATGGTCGCCGGCCGGCTGGCCGCCTCCGGCGACTTCCGTACGATCCGCCGGCTGATGACCAACCGGCCGCACGTCTTCGCCGTGCACTCCACCGACGACCGGGCGCTCGCCGTGGCGCTGATGGCGGAGGCGTCGGTGACGGGGGTCGAGCTGGGCCGCACCGGGTTGACCGTGCGGGCCGGCGACTACGGCGCGTTCACCCGCGTCCTGCCGAAGATCGCCCTGGCGGAGGGCATCCGGGTGCGGCAGTTGGTGCCCGAGGACGAATCCCTGGAGAGCGTCTTCTCCTACCTCGTGGAGGCCTGAACCCATGTCTACCGTTTCCTGGATCACCGTGCGGGGGCTGTTCGGGCGTCGCCGGTTCCTGCTGCTGTTGCCGCTGCCCGTGGTGCTGGTGCTGCTCGCCGTGCTCTCCCGCGCGCTCGGGGTGGACCCGGGCGAGTGGGGTCCGCCGGTGCTGGTCGGCCTCGGCCTGGCCGTGGTGCTCCCGGTGGTCGCCCTGATCGTCGGTACCGGCGTGCTGGGGGCCGAGATCGACGACGGCACGGTCGTGCACATCCTGACCAAGCCGCTGCCGCGCTGGCAGATCGTGCTGCCCAAGCTGGCGGTAGCCGCCGGCGTCACCGCGGTCACCGTCGCCGTGCCGCTCTACGTGGCGGGCGTGCTGGCCGACTCCGTACGCCTCGGGCTGTCGCTCGCCGCCGCGTCGGCGGTCGGTGCGCTGGCGTACTCGGCGCTGTTCGTGGCGCTCAGCCTCCTCACCCGGCGGCCGGTGCTGCTCGGCCTGGTCTACGTGCTGATCTGGGAGGGGCTGCTCGGCAACGTCGTCAGCGGCACCAAGGTGCTCTCCATCCAGCAGTACGTGATCAGCCTCGCCGACCGGATGGCCCCCACCGGGCTGCTGGAGGCCGGCGTCTCGGTGCCGGTGGCGGCCGTGATGGCCGCTCTGATCAGCGTGGGGTTCACCGCGCTGGCGATCGACCGGCTCCGCTCGTTCAGCGTGGCCGGCGAGACGAGCTGATCTTCGCCATGGCGGTCGTCCGGGCGGCCCCACCTGCGATGGTAGGGCTGGCCGGATGGACCGGTTCGGACGACTGCGCGAGGCTGACGGCGTGAGCGCGGAGACGGGGCTGGTGATGTCGCGGGAGTCCCATCCGGGAGCCGGCCGGCACTGGATGGTCAGCCTGGCGGTGGCGGGGCTCGCGGCGGCGGCGACCACCACGGCCGCGCAGGCCACCGGGCACTTCCACTGGTGGGCCGGCTTCGTGCTGATCCCCGGCGCGCTGATCGCTGCCACCGGCGGGCCGCTGCTGGCCCGGGGCGGCGGGCGGGCCTTCGCCGGCTACGTGGTCGCCTGCCTCGGCGCGCTGGTCTTCGCGGTCGGGGCGCTGCTGATGTTCGGCGCGTTCGGGCGGGGCTGGCCGCTGATGGTCGTCCTGCCGTGCCTCGCGGTCGCCGGCACCTACCACTGGCGGCTGGTCCACCCGCTGGCCCGGGGGCTGCACCGGGCGGTCGCCCTGCTGGCGCTGGCCGGCGCCCTGCTGCTCGGCGGGACGCTGCAACTGGTCCGCGTCGGCCTGGTCGACGTCGGGGCGGCCCCGATGTGGGGCGCGTTCCTGATGCTGGCCGGGGTGATCGTGCTGGGCAACGCCGTGGAGCTGACCCGGCACCGGATGCCGTACCGCCTCCAGGCGATCACCCTGCTGGTCGGCCCCGCCGTCGTCGCCTTCCTGCTCGGCCTGCGGCTGCTGCGCGGCTGGTGACCCCGGCCGGTGACCGCGGCCGGTGGGGGCCTACCCGCACCGGCGGGCTTTCGAGCTGATGTCGCAGGCGACTCACGGCGGTTCGGCTGGCTGCCGCGGCGGCCCGGTCGCCGCTTGATGTCGCAGGCGGCTCAGCTCGACAGCGTGGCACGGCTGCTTCCCTCGGAAACTGGCACGACGGGATGGTGGACGGGCATGCGCAGGGCCCCCGCCGCCGAGCCGATCAGGACAAGCAACAGGACGACGGCCATGAAGATCTGCCCGTGCAGGCCGAGGACGAAGACGGTCTGGTCGGCGAACTCGGGATCGTAGGCGGCCGTCCCGGGGAACAGCAGCGCACCGAGCATGCCGAGCCACGGGGTGGCCACGACCGCGTCGGCGCAGAGCAGCCGCGCACGCAGGGTCGGGCCCGGCCGGGCGGCGAGCGCCAGGCCGACGAGGCCGAGAAGGACGGTCATCACCACGTACTGGGCGTCATGGAACTTGGCGTGCGGCGGCCAACCGGGGTTGTGCACGTGCTGTGCCGCCAGGTCGGGGACGACCAGGTCGGCGAGGACGGCGCTGATCGTCGTCACTGTCGCGACGAGGATGGTCAGGGTTCGTGGCAGGGTCATGGCGGTTCCACCTCTCGGCGGTCGGTCTCGTCAGGGCGTCGGCGGCGACGCCGACTCAGTGCAGGCCCCGCTTGCCGGGGGCCCAGAACGGCTTGACCTTGACGGAGGTGCGCGGCCAGCCGCGCTCGCGGACCAGGAAGTCGCGCACCAGCTGGCAGGTCCTGGCCTCGCCGGCCACGTAGGCGGCCCCGGCGTCGGCCGGTAGGTCGAGATCGGCCACGGCCGCGAGCAGCACCTGGGAGGACGCCGCCGGCCGCCCGTGCCGGTGGACGCGGCGCAACGCCCGGTTTCCGGGCATGGGCAGGTCGTGCTCCGGGCTTTCGCTCTCCAGGACCCCGTACACCCTGGCCGAGGCGTCCAGCGCCCGGATCATCGGCCCGAACGCGGCGCTGGCGGTCTCCTCCCCGACGAACACGTGGTACGGCGCCGGGTGGGTGAAGAAGTGGCCCTGTGCCCACCAGAAGGTCACCCGGTCGTCGGCCCGGGCCGCCCGGGCCCACCGCAGCCCGATGCCGTCGCCCGCGTACAGGTGGACGCGGAGTTCGATGGCCCGCCGGTCGGCCCCGAACTCCCAGATGGTGTAGGTGCGCAGCGTCTCGGACGGACGCAGGATGCCCGCCACCGACAGCGGGTCCATCAGCTGGACCCGGATGTGCTGACCCGGGGTGTAGGGAAAGGCGACGGGCTGGTCGGCCTCCAGCCGAAGGCGTCGCATGGTGGGCGTGACCTGCTCGGCGACGGTGACGGTCGCCTCGTGGGCGTACTTGCCGAAGACGGCGGTCAGGGGGTTGCGCGTCGTACGGACCATGGTTCTTCCTAGTGGCTCTAGATTATTTAGAGGTCCTAAGTAATCATATGTGCTCTAGGCTGTCAACCAGCGAGGCGGGCGACAGGGAGAGGGTGGCGATGCCGGCACCGGTGAGCAGGCGGGAGAGACTGCGCCAGGCAACCTTGGAGGAGATCCACGCGGCCGCGCGCAAGCTGCTCGTCGAGCAGGGATCGGCTGCGGTGACGATCAACGCGGTGGCCCGCCAGGTGGGCATGAGCGGGCCGGCTCTCTACCACTACTTCGCCGGCCACGACGAGCTGGTCGGGGCGGTGACCGCCGGCTTCTTCCGCGAGATGACCGCCGCGATGGAGGAGGCCCGCGACGCCCGTGCCGACGCCTCGGTCGGCGACCGCATCCTGGCGGCCTGCCGAGCCATGCGAGCCTGGGCCGTCGCCCATCCGGCCGAGTTCGGCTGGATCTTCGCCAGCCCGATCGCCGCGCCGAACCGCCGGCTGGACTCGGCACGACACCAGGCGGCCCTACGGTTCGAACAGGTCCTGCTCGACCTGACCGTCGAACTGTGGCGGACGCGGCCATTCCCGGTGCCGGACCTGGCCGCCCTGCCCCCGTCCCTGCGCGAGCAGCTCGTCGCCTACTCCGCCGCCGTCGACGGGCAGTTGCCGCCCGAAGCCGCGCACGTCTTCCTCGACTGCTGGATCCGTCTTTACGGGCTGCTGTGCATGGAGGTCCTGCACCAACTGGACTTCGCCTACACCGACGTGGAGCCCGTCTTCGAGGAGTGTCTGCGCGACCTCTCCGCCCGTCTCGCCCTGGACCCCGCCGCGCCGTAGGGGGCGCGGCGGGTAGCCACGGTCAGAACGCGCAGGCGACCACGAGCTCCGGGGTGCGGTCGGGGAGCAGGTCCAACTTGGCGATGCGGCCGGCGGCCCGCACGTCGTCGGCGACCACGCTCAACTGTTCCAGCAGGGCGGCCGGGCCGAGCGCCTCCGCCAGCGGCACCTCCGCCTTCATCGACAGCTTCCGCTCCGACTTGGCCCGGCGCACCTGGCTGAGCGCGTCGCCGGCCAGCCGCAGCAGCTCCGGTTCGCCGGCGCCCTCGATGGCCCGGTCCACCTCGTACGTGGTGGGCCAGGTCGCGCGGTGCACCGACCCGTACCGCCACCACGACCACACCTCCTCGGTCGTGTACGGCAGCACGGGGGCGAAGAGCCGCAACTGCACCGACAGCGCGGTGGCCAGCGCCGCCCGGGCGGAGTCCGCCCCCGGCCCGGAGCCGTAGGCGCGCTCCTTCACCAGCTCGATGTAGTCGTCGCAGAACCGCCAGAAGAAGCTCTCCGCGACCTGCAAGGCGGCCGTGTGGTCGTACGCCTCCAGCGCCGACGTCGCGGCGGCGACGACGCCGGAGAGTTCGGCGAGCATGGCGCGGTCCAGCGCCTCGGTGGCCGGGGCCCGCAACGCGTCGGCGGCGCCCAGCCCGAGGGCGAACTTCGACGCGTTCAGCAGCTTGGTGGCCAGCCGCCGACCGACCTTGATCTGGGCCGGGTCGAAAGCGAGGTCCATGCCCGGCCTGCCGTTGGCCGCCCAGTAGCGCACCGCGTCGGAGCCGTGCTGCTCCAGCAGCGCCATCGGGGTGACCACGTTCCCCTTGGACTTGGACATCTTCTTCCGGTCGGGGTCGAGGATCCAGCCGGAGAGCACCGTGTCCCGCCAGGGCAGCACCCCGTGCTCCAGGTGGGAGCGGACCACCGTGGAGAACAGCCAGGTGCGGATGATCTCCTGTCCCTGCGGGCGCAGGTCCATCGGGAAGACCCGGGCGAACAGGTCCGGGTCGGTCTCCCATCCGCCGGCGATCTGCGGGGTCAGCGATGAGGTGGCCCAGGTGTCGAGCACGTCGGGGTCGCCGACGAAGCCGCCCGGGCGGCCCCGCTGCTCCTCCTCGAACCCCGGCGGGGCGTCGGTGGACGGGTCGACCGGCAGCGCGGACTCCGCCGGCGTGAGAGGCTGGGACCAGTCCGGCTCGCCAGCGTCGTCGAGCCGGTACCACACCGGCACCGGCACGCCGAAGAAGCGCTGCCGGCTGACCAGCCAGTCACCGGTCAGGCCGCCGACCCAGTGCGCGTAGCGGTGCCGCATGTGCTCCGGCACCCAGCGCAGCTCCCCGCCCCGGGCGAGCAGTTCCTCGCGCAGGCCCGCGTCGCGTCCGCCGTTGCGCAGGTACCACTGCCGGGTCGAGACGATCTCCAGTGGCCGGTCGCCGCGCTCGTAGAACTTGACCGGATGGGTGATCGGACGCGGCTCGCCGACCAGGTCGCCGGCCTCGGCCAGTATCTCCACCAGGGTCCGCCGGGCGCCGTTGACGCCCTGCCCGGCCAGCTTCGCGTACGGCTGCGCCGGCACGCCGGCCGGCGGCTCGGGCAGCAGCCGGCCGTCGCGGCCGATCACCACGCGGGTGTCCAGCCGCAGCTCCCGCCACCAGGTCACGTCGGTCAGGTCGCCGAAGGTGCAGACCATCGCGATGCCCGTGCCCTTGGCCGGGTCCGCCAGCGGGTGCGCCCGCACCGGCACCTCGACCCCGAAGACCGGCGTACGCGCGCTGCCGCCGACCAGGTCGGCGTAGCGCTCGTCGTCGGGGTGGCAGACCAGGGCCACGCAGGCCGGTAGCAGCTCCGGTCGGGTGGTGTCGATCAGGATCTCGCGCCCGCCCGGCCCGGCGAACCGCAGCCGGTGGTACGCCCCGGGCCGCTCCCGGTCCTCCAGTTCGGCCTGGGCGACGGCGGTGGCGAAGCCGACGTCCCACAGCGTCGGCGCCTCCGCCTGGTACGCCTCGCCCCGGGCCAGGTTCCGCAGGAACGCCCGCTGCGACACCGCCCGGGCCGTCGCGCCGATCGTGGTGTACGTCGACGACCAGTCCACGGACAGCCCGAGCCGCCGCCAGAGCGCCTCGAAGACCTGCTCGTCGGCGCCGGTCAGCCGCTCGCACAGCTCGATGAAGTTGCGTCGGGAGACCGGGGTCGGGTCCTTGCGGGCGGCCTCGCTCACCGGGGTCTCGGGGGCCTGCCAGTCCGGGTCGTACGGCAGCGCCGGATCGCAGCGCACGCCGTACACGTTCTGCACCCGGCGCTCGGTGGGCAGGCCGTTGTCGTCCCAGCCCATCGGGTAGAAGACCGTCCGCCCGCGCATCCGCTGGAACCGGGCCACCACGTCCGTGTGCGTGTACGAGAAGACGTGCCCCATGTGCAACTCGCCGGATACGGTCGGCGGCGGGGTGTCGATCGCGTACACGTCGGCCCGCTTCTTCGCGCGGTCGAACGCGTATGTGCCTTCCTCCTGCCAGCGGCGGGCCCAGGTCTCCTCGATGCCGTCCAGGGTCGGACGTTCGGGGACGCCGGCGCGGGCCGTCCTCGCCGTATCAGTCATCCGTCGATGGTAGGCACCGGCCGACGGCCGGACCACGGGATAACCCGCGCGCCACGACGGATGCCGTCCGAGGCGCCCGGTCGGCGGGTCAGCGGATGACCGGCCGGGTCAGCGGGGGGACCGGGCCACTGGTGGCCAGCCGGAGCCGCAGGCCCCCGTAGGTGCGGGCGTTCGCCCGATCGAGGATCGTGGAGACCGGGGCGTAGGAGTTGCGCTCGTTCGGGTTGGTGCAGGGGCCCTGTCCCGGGTCGCCGTGCGACAGGATGCCCAGCGCCTTGCCGTCGGCCTCGGTGAAGAGCGGGCCGCCGCTGTCGCCCGGGCGGGCACAGATGCGCACGTCGATGCCGCCGCTGCTCTTGCCGATGATCTCCCCGCAGCGGGTGCCGGGCACGTAGCCGGCGCCGGCGCCCGAGTCGACGTGCTGCTCGCCGTCCTTCGGGGTGTACGCCGCCCCGGTGGCGCAGACCACCCAGCCGGGCTGGATGGCGCTCCACGGCACGTGCCCGGTGACCGCCACGTCGCGGCTGCCCCGGGTGGCGCATCCGGTGCTGTCCGGCACGCACCAGTAGTTGACCAGGCTGGGCACCTGCGTGGCCCCCGCCGGGTACGCCCACAGCCCGAGCGCCCCGGCCTGGTACGGCATGATCGCGTAGTCGTACGGGTAGGCGTTCTCGGCCAGCCCCGGCCTCGACGACTCGACGGTCACCGGCACCTTCGGGCCGAGGAACCGGTGCCAGGTGCGGTCCACCAGTTGGTGCCGCCCCCCGACGACGCAGTGCCCCGCCGTCAGCACGTACGGGTCGCGCAGCCCGGCGACCACGTTGAAGCCCGTCGTGCAGCCGCCCACGGTGTCGTCGTCGCGCGGCACGTCCAGCCGGATGCCGCCGCGCATCGGTGCCTGCGCGCAGTCGCGCGGGTCGCAGGCCTTCTGCACCACGGTCCCGGCGATCCGGGCCTGCGCGCGGGCCGGC
Organism: Micromonospora sp. ZG13; assembly: GCF_059359355.1. Lineage (NCBI taxonomy): Bacteria > Bacillati > Actinomycetota > Actinomycetes > Micromonosporales > Micromonosporaceae > Micromonospora > Micromonospora sp. ZG13. Next base: position 264,004 of record NZ_JCADBQ010000001.1, on the reverse strand, counting down.
ACCCCGGCGGCGCGCAGCGCCCCGGCCAACCGGGGGTCGTCGGTGGCGATCCGGTCGCCGGTCAGCACGACGACCTCGTTGGCCCGCTCGTCCACCAGGACGTCGGCGCCGGCCGTGGCGTCGAGCGTGGTGGCCAGCCGGGTCGCCGCCTCGGTGAGCTGCCGCAGCGGGTGGCGCACCGGCACCACCCGGACGCGCGCCGCGTCCGGCATGCCGGCCAGCGCCGCCCGGACCGGTTCGACGCTGGTGGCGGCGACGGTCAGCACGCCGCCGGCGGCCTGGTCCAGCCACATCCCGCCGTACGCGGCGGGGAACTCCGTGGCGAGCCGGGCGGCCAGCGGCGCGGACAGTTCCTGGAGGGCGAGCCGCCGGGCCGCCTCGTCGGCGTCGACCCGGTAGCGGTCGCGCAGGTAGGAGACCGAAGCGGGGCTGCCGGCGGCGACCTCGGCGGCCGGCCGGGCCCGGAGGGTCGTCGCCGCGCCCGGCGTCGCGCCGCCTCGGGGACGGCTGCCGGGCCCGCTGTCGGCGCGGACCGGCCCGCTGTCGGCGCGGACCGGCCCGCTGTCGGCGCGGACCGGTGCGCCCGTCGGGGCGCCGTCGTCGCCCGGCGACGCCGGGGCCTCCCCGGCGGTGAGCGTGGCCGGTGTCCGGCCGGCGTCGCCGAACGGCATCCCGGCGACCGCCGCCGCACCCAGCGCGCAGGCGGTGACCACCCCGGCCACCATCACCCGTCGTCCGAACCGCACGTCGCAACCCCCCTCGTCGCCGCCGTCGGGACGACCACCCGGTGGACCGCTCCGCTCGGCGCGCTGAGTCTAGTGGCATCGACGATCATGGTGGGGGCCGTCGACCGTGGGCGACCGCGACCGACCGGGGCTCACACCAGGGAGTCGCGCCACTGCCGGTGCAGGGCGGCATACCGGCCGTCGGCGACGGCGAGCCGGGCGGGCGGGCCGTCCTCGACGATCCGGCCGGCGTCGAGCACCAGCACCCGGTCGGCCGTCTCCACGGTGGAGAGCCGGTGCGCGATCACCAGCGCGGTGCGGTCGGCCAGGATGGTGCCGAGGGCGTGCTGCACCAGCCGCTCGGTGGGCACGTCCAGCGACGAGGTCGCCTCGTCCAGGATCAGCACCGTCGGGTCGGCCAGGAACGCCCGGGCGAACGCGACCAGTTGCCGCTGCCCGGCGGAGAGCCGGCCGCCGCGCCGCCGCACCTCGGTGGCGTACCCGTCGGGGAGCGCGGCGATGAAGTCGTGCGCGCCGATGGCCCGCGCGGCGGCCTCCACGGCGGCGTCGTCGGCGCCGGGACGGCCGAAGCGGATGTTCTCCGCGACCGTGCCACCGAACAGGTGGGTCTCCTGGGTCACCAGCACGACGGCGCGCCGCAGCTCCGCGTCGGCGACCTCACGCAGGTCGACCCCGTCGAGGGTGACCGCCCCCGACACCGGGTCGTGGAACCGGGCGAGCAGCTTCGCGACGGTCGACTTGCCGGCGCCGGTCGCCCCGACCAGCGCCACGGTCTGGCCGGCCGGGACGGCGAGGTCCAGTCCGGCGACGATCGGCGCGTCCGGCCGGTAGCCGAAGGTGACCGCCCGGAAGGCGACCGCGCCGCGGCCCGGCCCGGTGGGCAGCGGCACGGGCCGGGCCGGGTCGGCCACCGACGGCCGCTCGTCGAGCACCCCGGCCAGCTTCTCCAGCGCGGCGGTGGCCGACTGGAGCGAGTTGTAGAAGTGGCTCAGCTCCTGCATCGGCTCGAAGAACCGCCGCAGGTAGAGCAGGAACGCCGCCAGCACCCCGATCCCGGTGGACCCGCCCAGGACCCGCCAGCCGCCGTAGCAGAGCACCACCGCCACGGTGACGTTGCCGATCACCTTGATCCCCGGCGAGTACGTCGCGATCAGCCGGAACGCGTCGCGGCTGGCCCGCCGGTAGTCGTCGCTGACCGTCCCGAAGATCTCCTGGTTGCGCGGCTCCCGGCGGAACGCCTGCACCGCCCGGATGCCACGCATCGACTCGACGAAGTGGACGATGACCAGCGCCACCGTCTCCCGGGTGCGCCGCCACGCGTCGGCCGACGCCCGCGCGAACCAGCGGCTCAGCCAGATCAGGAACGGAAACGCGAGCAGCGTCACCGCGGCCAGGGGCAGGTCCAGCCAGAGCAGGATGCCGGCGATCGACAGGATCGACAGCACGGCCAGCACCACGCCGTCGATGCCGCCGCCGACCAGCTCGCCGATGGAGTCCAGGTCGCTGGTGAGCCGGGAGACCATCCGGCCGGAGGTGTAGCGCTCGTGGAACGCCACCGACAGGCGCAGGAAGTGCGCGTACACCCGCTGACGGAGGTCGAGCAGGACGGCCTGGCCGATCCGCGCGGAGAGGGTGAGGAAGCCCCGGCGGGCGACGTACTCGACGGCGGTGGCGGCGGCGAACCCGGCGGCGACGGCCATCAGCGGGCCGGGCTCGCCGGCCCGCAGCGGCGCGATCGCCCGGTCGATGCCGAGCATCACCAGGTACGGCCCGGCCATCGCGGCGGCGTTCTGGGCGAGCAGCAGCGCGACGGCCAGCCCGAGGCGGCGCCGGTGCGGGCGCAGCAGGTCGCGCAGCAGCACCCGACTGCGGGCCCGGAGGCGGGCGACCGCCTCGGGGGCGGTGTCCTCGGCGTGGCTGCGGTCCGCGTCCGGGTCGGTGGCGACGCCGCGCCACCGCGCGAGGCCCGCCCCGCCCGGGGGCCGGACGGCGTCGCCGGTCACGAACGCACCAGGCCGCGGTCGCCGGGCGGTGCGGGGGTGGGCTCGGCCGAGAGCACCGCGCGGTACGCCGGCACACCGGCGAGCAGCTCCGAGTGCCGCCCGACGGCGGTGATCCGGCCCTCCTCCAGCAGCGCCACCCGGTCGGCGAGGGCGATCGTGGAGGGCCGGTGCACCACCAGCAGCGCGGTGGTGGTGCGCAGCACCCGCCGCAGCGCCGTCTCGACCAGCGCCTCGGTGTGCACGTCGAGCGCGGAGAGCGGGTCGTCCAGCACGAGCAGGGCGGGTCGGCCGAGCACCGCCCGGGCCAGCGCCAGCCGCTGCCGCTGCCCGCCGGAGAGCGACAGCCCCTGCTCGCCCACGCGGGTCGCCAGCCCCCACGGCAGCTCGTACGCGAAGTCGGCCTGGGCGAGGGCGAGGGCGGCGCGCACCTCGTCCTCGCCGGCCTCCGGCCGGCCGAGTGTGACGTTCTCCCAGACCGACATGGAGAACAGCGTCGGCTCCTCGAAGGCCACCCCGACCAGCCGGCGCAGGGCGGACAGCCGCAGCTCGCGCAGGTCGTGCCCGTCGAGGGTGATCCGCCCGCCGGTCACCTCGTGCAGCCGGGGCACCAGGGAGAGCAGGGTGCTCTTGCCACAGCCGGTCGCCCCGACCAGCGCCACGGTCTCGCCCGGCTCGACGGTCAGGTCGATCTCCCGCAGCACCGGCGCGGCGGTGCCCGGGTAGCGGAACGACACCCGCTCGAAGCGGAGCCGCCCGCGTACGTCGGCGCGGCGGGGGGCCAGCGCGTGCGGGGCGTCCTCGATGGCCGGCGGGGTGTCCAGCACCTCCCGCACCCGGTCGGCCGCGGTGGCCGCCTCCTGGCCGTTGGCGATGATCCAGCCCAGCGACTGCACCGGCCAGATCAGCATCAGCTGGAGGCTGACGAAGGCGACCAGTTCGCCGATGGTCAGCACCCCGCCCGCGGCGGCCGCCGCGCCGGCGACCAGGACCACGCCGAGGGTCAGGTTGGGCACCAGGTCGAGCAGGGCGGAGGTGCGGGCCAGCAGCCGGCCCTTGGCGACCCCCGTGTCGTGCAGCGCCCGCGCGTCGACGCCGAAGCGGGCGGCGAGTTCCGGCCCCCGCCCGTACGCCTTCATCGTGCGCAGCCCCTGCGCGGTCTCCTCGACGAGGGTGGCCACGTCGCCCTGCTGGTCCTGCATCCGGCGGGAGGCCGCGTGGTAGTGCCGCGCGAAGCGGCGGCTGATCAGGAACAGCGGCACCGCGCTGCCCGCCACCAGCAGCCCCAGCGCGGGGTGCAGCCGGATCAGCAGCACCACCACGGCCAGGTAGGTCACCAGGTTGAGGATCAGGAAGAAGAGGCCGAAGGAGAGGAAGCGGCGCAGCACCGACAGGTCGCTGGTGACCCGGGAGAGCAGTTGGCCGGACTGCCAGCGGTCGTGGAAGCTGGCCGGCAGCCGTTGCAGGTGGGCGTAGACGTCCTCGCGGATGGCCGCCTCGATCCGCATCGAGGACGACGACTGCACCCAGCGCCGGATGAAGATCAGCAGCGCCTCGACCAGGCCGAGCAGCAGCGCCAGCCCGGCCAGCCGGAACAGCCCGGCCGGGTCCTGGCGGGCCACCGGGCCGTCCACGACCCGCTGCGCGACCAGCGGTACGGCGATGCCCGCCCCGGTGGCGGCGAGGCCGGCCAGCAGCAGCCAGCCGAACTCCGCCGCGTGCGGGCGCAGGTAGTGGCGCAGTCGCCAGAGATTGTGCAGGGAATGCCGGCCGGCCTCCACCCGGGAGGCCGGGTTGCCGTCACCTTCCGCAGGCACTACCCGACGGTAGCCTCAAACGGCCCCGGCGCAGGTGTCGGCTTCCCGTCATGGTCGCTCGTGCCCGAGAAGCCACTTCTTCACGTCCAGCCCCCACCGGTAGCCGCCGAGGGTCCCGTCGGTGCGCAGCACCCGGTGGCAGGGGACGAAGAGGGCGGCGGCGTTGCGGGCGCAGGCCGCGGCGGCGGCGCGTACGGCGGCGGGCCGGCCGGCCAGCCCGGCGAAACCGGTGTAGGTCACCGGGTCACCCGGCTTCACCTCGCGCAGCACCTGCCAGGCGTGCGCCATGAACGCGCCCCCCGTGTGCTGCCGCACCGGCACGGCGTCGATCGCGGCCAGGTCGCCGTCCAGGTAGGACGCCACGGCGGCGCTGACCGGGCCGAGGTCGCCCCGGTGCCGCAGCGGTGCCCGCAGGGTCGGGTGCACGAGGGGGAGCAGGCTCTCCGGGTCGCCGGTGAAGCCCGCCGCCCGGACCGCGCCGTCCGGGCCGGCCACGATGCTGAGCGGCCCGGCGGGGGTGTCGATGACGGTGCTGTCGTTCATGCTCATCCTGCTCTCCAGAGTCGGATCACCGCGTAGGAGCGCCAGGGGCGCCAGCGGTCGGCGTACGTGTCGAGGGTCCGGGGGTCGGCGGGGACGCCGAGGGCGGCGGCGCCCCGGCGCACGGCGAGGTCGGTGGGGAGCAGGACGTCCGGGTCGCCGAGGGCGCGCATCGCCACGTAGCCCGCCGTCCAGGGGCCGATCCCGGGCAGCGCCAGCAGCCGTCGTACGGTCTCCTCGCGGTCGCCGCCCGGCGCCAGGTCCAGCGACCCGTCGGCGACGGCCCCCGCCAGCGCCCGGACGGTCTCCCGCCGCCCCGCCGGCATCCCGAACACCTCGTCCGGCACCCCGAGCACCTCCTCGGCGGTGGGAAACCCCCGCAACCGGCCCACCCGCTCGGCCCCCTCGCCACTCCCCACGCCCTCGGCTGGTCGATCAAGAGGTTCGGGCTCCCGAGACCGCTCACCGGGTGCCCGAACCTCTTGATCAACGTCGCCGGGGCCGGGGTTGGGGATGGGTGGGTGCAGGTGGGTCAGGAGGCGGGTGAGGGTGGTGCGGGCCGAGCGGACGGAGACCTGCTGGCCGACGACCGCGCGTACGGCCATCTCGAAGCCGTCGACCGAGCGGGGGAGCCGGATCCCGGGCTCGGCGGCGACCGCCCCGGCCAGCGCCGGGTCGGCGGCGAGGGTGCCGTCGACGGCGGTCGGGTCGGCGTCGAGGTCGAGCAGGCGGCGGCAGCGGGCCACGGCGGGGGCGAGGTCGCGCATGTCGGTCAGCCGCAGCGTCGCGCTCACGTGCCCGTCCGCCGGGGTCAGGGCCGCCTCGCCCGGACCGTGCGGCAGCCGCAGGCCGCGCCGGTACGTCCCGTCGCGCACCTCCTCGACGCCGGGCAGCGCGCGCAGCGCGAGGAAGTCCAGCAGTGCCCGGGCGTGCAACGGCGGGCGGTACGCGAGCCGCAGCGTGATCGTGCCCGCCCCGCCCGGCGTCACGGACCGCCCGCGCGCGGTGCGCAGTTCGGACGGGGCCCTGCCGTACACCTCCCGGACCGTGTCGTTGAACTGCCGGACGCTGCCGAACCCGGCGGCGAACGCGATCTCCGCCATGCCGAGCCCGGTCGTCTCGATAAGGGTGCGCGCGGTCTGCGCGCGTTGCGCCCGGGCCAGGGCCAGGGGGCCGGCGCCCATCTCGGCCCGCAGCATGCGGTGCAGGTGCCGCTCGGTGTAGCCGAGCCGGGCGGCCAGCCCCGGGATGCCGTCGCGGTCCACCACCCCGTCGGCGATCAGCCGCATGGCCCGGCCGACCACGTCGGCCCGTACGTCCCACTGGGGCGAGCCCGGGACGGCGTCCGGCCGGCAGCGCCGGCAGGCGCGCAGCCCCGCCGTCTGGGCGGCGGCCGCCGACGGGAAGAACCGGACGTTCTGCCGCTTCGGCGTCGTCGCCGGGCAGGACGGCCGGCAGTAGATCCCGGTCGACGTGACGCCCGTGTAGAACCAGCCGTCGAATCGCTGGTCGCGGCTGTCGACCGCCCGGTAGCACCGCTCGAAGTCCAACTCCACGTCACCGATGATGCCCCTGCTCGGTGCCCACGGCGCGCGGGAATCGGACGTGGCCGTGCGGGCGCGAACGGGACGTCCGGCGCCGAAAGTGTCGGTTGTGGCCGGTACCGTCCGGCCACCAACTCAAGAAGGGGTGCGGCGATGGCGAGCGTGGCGGGTCGGGAGGCGGCGTCGGCACGGGACGGGCACCCACCGCTGGACAGCGTGGTGGTGCAGCGCTTCTACGAGCGGATGCGCGCGGTCGCCCCGGCCGCCGTCGGCGCGATCGAACGGGACCGGGCCGGCGATCCGGGGCGGGCGTTCGGCGACACGGCCTGCGGTCGGCTCGTGCGGTCGCTCGACGCCGACGGCCTCCGCGCGCTGGGCATGTGGGTGCACCACTGGTGCATGCGGTTCTACGACGACGACACCCGGGTGGCGCTGCGACTGGTCCGGGAGATCGCCGGCCGCCCCGGGCTGGGTTGGACGGCCGACGAGGTGCGCTGGATGCTCCGCGAGTCGTACGCGGCCGGCCCCGCCGCCGAGGCCCGCTTCACCCTGCCGCTGGCCGCCGCCGGCGAGCTGGCCCCCGGCGCCCTGCGCATCGAGGCCGTGGTTCCCCGCCAGGCGGGCCCGCGCGACTGACCCGCCGGTCCGGGCTCCCGCGACCGACCCGCCGGGCGGGGCGGGCGTGCCGGCAGTTGCCCGGCCACGGTGGCGCCGACCGCCACGGCGAAGCCGACGAGCTGCCAGCCGGTCAGCGCCTGCCCGAGCACGGCCCAGCCGAGCGCGGCGGCCGTCAGCGGGCTGAGGGCGCCGAGCAGCGAGACCTGGGTGACCGGCAGCCGGGCCGCGCCCCGGAACCACAGCGCGTACGCCAGCGCCGTCCCGGCGAGCGTCAGCCACGCGTAGCCGGCCAGCGCCGGCGGGTCGGGCACGGGCGGCGTCCCCTCGACGAGCAGGGCCGCCGGCACCACCATCAGCCCGCCGGCGGTGAGCTGCCAGCCGGTGGCGGTGAGCGTGCCGACGCCCGGCGGGTGGCCCCAGCGGCGGGTCAGCACCAGACCGGCACCCATCGCGGCGGTGGCGGTCAGCCCGGCGGCGACGCCGGCCGGGTCGAGGCCCGCGTCGGGGCGCAGCACGACCAGGGTGACCCCGGCCAGCGCGGCGAGCGCGGCGGCCAGCGCCCGGGGGCGGGGCCGCTCGTGCAGCGCGAGCACCGTCAACCCCGCCACCAGCAGCGGCTGGGTGGCGCCGAGCACGGCGGCGGTGCCGCCGGGCAGGTGGTAGGCGGCGAAGAAGAGCAGCGGGAAGAACGCACCGATGTTCAACGCGCCGAGCACCACGGCACGCCACCACCAGACGCCGCGCGGGCGACGCCGGGTCAGCGCCAGCAGCAGCAGGCCGGCCGGGAGGGCCCGGATCGCGCCGGACCAGAGCGGCCGGTCCGGCGGCAGCAGCTCGCTGGTGACCAGGTAGGTCGTGCCCCACGCGGTCGGCGCGGCGGCGGTGAGCAGGACGTCGGTCCAGCGTCGGTCCACGGTTCCCCCTGAATGCTTGATGCCAAGTATCTTGTTACTAAGCTACTTTGCGGCGAGACAAGAGGGGAGTGCGAGGTGCGGCACAATCCGGGGGTGACCGAGCGGGACGACGTCGACGGCATCGTCGAGCAGTGGCGGCGGGAGCGACCCGGGATGCGTCCCGAGCCGATGGCGGTCTTCGGCCGGATCTACCGGCTGGCCCGCCTCGTCGGCGACGAACAGGAGCGCACCTACGCCCGCTGGTCGATCAGCCGGGGCGAGTTCGACGTGCTCGCCGCCCTGCGCCGCGCCGGCGCCCCCTACACGCTGGCGCCGAAGGCGCTCACCGCCTCGCTGATGCTCACCTCCGGCGGGATGACCGGCCGGCTCGACCGGCTGGAGCGCGCCGGGCTGGTCCGCCGCTCACCCGACCCGGCCGACCGGCGCGGGCTCCAGGTCACGCTCACCCCCGCCGGCCTCGACCTCGTGGAGGAGGCCGCCGAGGCCGGGCTGGCCGTCCAGCGCCGGCTGCTCGACGCGTTGCCTGCCGAGGACCAGCGGCGCCTCGCCGACCTGCTGCGTACGCTGCTGGGCGCGGTCACCGACGGCGGACGCTGAGCGGCGGCGCGGACCCCGGCGGCGACGGGCGGCAGCCCCGGGCGGGCGACCGTCCCGGGCGCTGAGCGGCGGGGGACCGTCCTCGGGCAGGATGGGCAGCGCCGACCCCGACGGAAGGACGACCGTGCCCGCCAGCGAACCGACCATCCTCGCCACCAGCATGGGCATCTACGCGCCGCGCCACGAGGGCGGGCCCCGGCGGGTCAACCCCGTCTTCGACCTCGCCGCCGAGCTGGCCGGGGCCGGGCCGGAGCCCAGGATCTGCTTCCTCAACCAGGCCGAGGGGGACCAGCCGACCACGCTCGCCCGGGTCTACGAGGCGTTCGCCGGCAGCCGGTTCCGGATGACGCACCTGGCGCTGTTCCCGATGCCCAACGTCGACGACGTCCGCGCCCACCTGCTCGCCCAGGACGTGATCTGGGTCGGCGGCGGCAGCGTCGCCAACCTCTGCGCGGTGTGGCGGGTGCACGGCCTCGGCGAGATCCTGCGCGAGTGCTGGGAATCCGGCGTGGTGCTCGGCGGCGTCTCCGCCGGCTCGATCTGCTGGCACGCCGGCGGGGCCACCGACAGCTTCGGCACCACCCTGCGCGGCTTCACCGACGGGCTGGGCTGGCTGCCCTACGGCAACGGCGTGCACTACGACAGCGAGGAGCAGCGCCGCCCGCTGATGCACCGGCTGGTCGCCGACGGCACGCTGCCGACCGCCCACTGCACCGACGACGGCACCGGCCTGCTCTACCGGGGCACCCGGCTGGTCGAGGCGGTCGCGGACCGCGCGGGCGTCTCGGCGTACGAGGTCAGCCGCGCCGAGGACGGCACGGCCCGCGAGACCCCGATCGCCCCCCGCCTGCTCGCCTGACCCGACCCCCGCTGCCGATCTTGGTACGGTGACGCCCCTCCGGGGGCCGTTTCGTACCAAGATCCGGTATTGCCCGACCCGGCGACGACGCACCGCGTGCCGGGGTGGGACGGCACCGGCGTAAGCTGGCTCGTCGTGAGTCTCACCATCGGCATCGTCGGCCTGCCCAACGTCGGCAAGAGCACCCTGTTCAACGCGCTGACCAAGAACGACGTGCTCGCGGCGAACTACCCGTTCGCCACCATCGAGCCCAACGTCGGCGTCGTCGGGCTGCCGGACGAGCGGCTGCACACGCTCGCCGAGATCTTCAGTTCGCAGAAGGTGCTGCCCGCCCCGGTGTCGTTCGTCGACATCGCCGGCCTGGTGCGCGGCGCCTCCAAGGGGCAGGGCCGGGGCAACGCGTTCCTGGCCAACATCCGCGACGCCTCGGCCATCTGCCAGGTCGTCCGGGCCTTCTCCGACCCCAACGTGGTGCACGTCGACGGCAAGGTCTCCCCGGCCGACGACATCGAGACGATCAACACCGAGCTGATCCTCGCCGACCTCCAGACCCTGGAGAAGGCGCTGCCCCGGCTGGAGAAGGAGGCCAAGCTCCGCAAGGACCGGGCCGCCGCCGTCACCGCCGCCAAGCAGGCCGTCGAGCTGCTCGACACCGGCGTCACCCTCTACGCGGGCGCCAAGGACGCGGGCATCGAGCTGGAGCACCTGCGCGAGCTGCACCTGCTCACCACCAAGCCCTTCCTGTACGTCTTCAACGTCGACGAGGCCGAGCTGGGCAACGCCGAGTTCCTCGACGAGCTGCGCGCCCTGGTCGCCCCGGCCGAGGCGGTCTTCATGGACGCCAAGATCGAGTCCGAGCTGGTGGACCTGCCCGAGGAGGAGGCCCGCGAGCTGCTGGAGTCGATCGGCCAGCCCGAGCCGGGCCTGGACCAGCTCGTCCGGGTCGGATTCCGCACGCTCGGGCTCCAGACGTACCTCACCGCCGGCCCCAAGGAGGCGCGCGCCTGGACCATCCCGGTCGGCGCGACCGCGCCGGAGGCCGCGGGGGTCATCCACTCCGACTTCCAGCGCGGCTTCATCAAGGCCGAGGTGGTCTCCTTCGGCGACCTGGTCGCGGCCAAGTCCATGGCGGCGGCCAAGGCCGCCGGCAAGGTCCGGATCGAGGGCAAGGAGTACGTCATGCAGGACGGCGACGTCGTGGAGTTCCGCTTCAACGTCTGAAATTCCCTGTTCGCCCTGGTCGAGGTGTTGTGCCCTGGCCCTGGGGCACAGCCCCACGCCGGGTCGTCGACTACAGCAGAGGGCGCCACTTCGTTCGGCTCGACGTCGAAGTGCCGGCGGAGACCCTGACGAAGGGCCCCCGTCAGCCCTGTGGCTTCCACCAGGCCGCGAGCAGCCCTACGACGGCGACGAGGAAGAGACAGGTAAATCCCGTACAGAGCAGCAGGCCGAAGCCGGCCAAGGTTCCGAACTCCACCGGCCGACTGTAGGTGGACGAGCCTCGATCAATGCCGCCGGGAGACACGGTCGCAGGTCCTGAGCCCGACAGTCCGGATGCCGGCACGAGAGCGACGTCGTCCTACCGCTGCGTCGGGTAGTCGACGTGCCGGCGCGCCCTGCGGAGGCGGAGACGCCGACGTCACGAGGGCCGCACGCCAGGAGTCGTGGAAGAGCTTGTTGATCAGCACCGCGAGCGGTACGCGGGCAAGAAGGGTGAGAAACATCCGAACCGGGTACGGCCATCGCTTCATCGAGGGCCCGTACCCGACCCTGGGCGCGATGAGTCAGCAGGCAGGGTGATGCCTGCCGGACTTATCCACGACGCGAGGGATTGCTCGCATCCCCTACCCTCACGAGCCATGACCCACCCGTACCAGGTGCCCCAACCGCCGAAGCGGCGCACGCTGCGCACCGTGTTGATCGTCGTCAGTGTGGTCGTCGTGCTGTGCTGCGGCGGTGCCGGCGTCGGCGGCTTCTTCCTGTACAAGGGGGTCAAGGGCGCGACGGACCCGGCGCGGCAGGCCGCCGAGTCGTTCGTGAGCCACCTGGAGGCGGGCGAGCCGGACGCGGCGTACGAGTTGTTGTGCGGCGACACGCGCGGCGGGTACACGAGGGAGGCGTTCGCCCAGGGCGTCGCCAAGCAGCCGAAGATCCGCGGTCACAAGGTCAACGGCGTCAACGTGTCGAGCGTCAACGGCCGCACGTCGGCGACGGTGAACATGGCCCTGACGCTGGACAGCGGCTTCACCGACCGGCACACGTTCATGCTGGTGAAGGAGGACGGGGCCTGGAAGGTGTGCGGCCAGCCGTACTGAGTGCGGGGCGAGCCCGTACGCTGGATTCCGTCAGCTTGATCAGTCGTGGAAGTAGACGGTGGCCGACCACCAGTCACCGTCGGCCGTGACCTCGTTGTGCAGGACGACGTCCTGGATCTCGATGCCGGGCCGGTGTTCGATGCCGTCCGCGACGCGGCGCAGCAGCGCCGGGACGCTGTCCTGGCCTGGGCCGGCCGGGTTGGCCTGCGAGAAGTGCCTGATGGTCCACGAATCCGGTTCAGACGGCATGCCGGCAGTCTGCCAGCGGTTCCGGATGCCGGCCGTCCCCGGTGTGGGAGGTCAACCGAGTCCCGCCCAGGGATCCTCACGGCGCCACAGGGTCGGCAGGTGCAGAGCGACCCCCTCGTGGCGGGCCAGCCGGGCGAGGACGCGCACGGTGCGGTCGAGGTCGTCGCCCGCGTACGGCAGGGCGCGGAGCGGCCGGTCGAGCGGACGGAAGAAGTCGTCCCAGTGGATGAGGACCACGCGCCGGGCCCCGACGGCCCGTACGGTCTGGACCCAGTAGGTGCGGATGTAGTCCTCGTCCTGCGCCGAGCTGGCCGACGCCCAGGTAGACCACGTCGGCCCGACATCCGGCCAGCGCTCCCGGCAGGTAGCCGGCGCTGCCCTGGACCAGGGCCGTCCGGCCGCTCGTGTGCGCGACGAACACCGACCACGCCTCACCGCACCGGTAGGCGGCGGCCCTGGCCGGGGGCACCACGGGCGCCTCCGCGCGGGCGGCCGGCGGGTGCCGTTGACGCTCGGCTCGGCTCAGCTCGGCCCGCTCCGCGCTGCGGCCGGCCGGACGACGGCCGACCGCTAGCTGACGAGGCTCTTGGTCAGGATGTGCTCCCGGCGCACGCCGTCGGGCATGAGGTCACCCAGTTCACCCGTGTCCTTGAAGCCATGCCGCTGGTAGAGCGCCCAGGCGTTCCTGTTGCCCGCCACCACGGCCAGCCGCAGCGTTTCCGAGCCCACCTGCCGCGCCCACTGCTCGATCGCCCGCACGAGGTGGTCGCCCACGCCCCGGCCACGTCCCGCCGGCGCCACGTACATCGAGATCAGCTCGACGACGCCGTCCTGTCCGGTCGGCACCCCACTGGCCATCCCCACGGGCTGCCCGTCGAGCATCACCAGGATGTTGCGGGAGCCGGGGATGGCCAGCCGACCGCGCCAGCGTTCCTCGCGGTCGCCGTCGCCCTGCCAGTCCGCCAACTGGGAGCCGAACGCGTACGCCGCCTCCCCCAGCGCGGCGAGCCGCAGTTCCCGCCACATCCTCCAATCGTGCTCGCTGAGGACATGCGTCTCGATCATGCGATGGAGGCTGCCGCAGGCATGGGAAGCACGCAACCCGGTATCCGGTGACTACCAGAACCTGCCGACCGCCGAGGATGGTTGACGGCCGTACGGCTCCCGTCCCCCGTCGCGCAGCAGGATCGGCCGCCCTACCAGTCGCGCCATTCGTCGGTGAGTTCGTGGCGTCCGACGCCGCGCCGGGAGGTGAGCGCCTCGACGTCCTGGCCCGCGCTCGTCAGCACGACGTCGATGTGCTCGCACAGGTCCTCGCGTTCTCCCGTCTCGATCCTGCCGTGCTCGTCGTTGACGGCGTTGAGGGCGGTGACCACCCGCTCCACCGCGGCGAAGACCTCCTCGTCGGACGGCGATGAGAGCGAGCGTACGTCCGCCTCGTAGGCGTCGAGAACGGTGTCGACGGCGGTGATGAAGGGTTCGGGCCAGAGGCGGAGGGCGTACGCGGCCTCCTCGGTGAGGGTGCCCGCCGCGATCGCTGCCCTCTGCTCCCGCACGCTGCGGCCCCACTTCTCGGTGGGTCTCGTGATCATGGCGCGCAGCGTAGCGTCGGAGTCCGACACCGCCGCCTGGTTCAGCCGCTGCGGGGGGCGTACATGATGACGGCGACCCCGACCAGGCAGAGGGCCGCGCCGACGAGGTCGTAGCGGTCGGGGCGGAACTTGTCGACGACCATGCCCCACGCGAGGGAGCCGGCGACGAAGACGCCGCCGTAGGCGGCCAGGATGCGGCCGAAGTTCGGGTCGGGCTGGAAGGTGGCGACGAAGCCGTAGAACCCGAGGGCGATGACCCCGGCGGCCACCCACAGCAGCCCCCGGTTCTCGCGCCAGCCCTGCCACACGAGCCAGGCCCCGCCGATCTCGGCGAGCGCGGCGAGCAGGAACAGCAGGATGGAGCGGGCCACCGTCATGGGGTCGAAGGTAGCCGGAGCCTCACCTGGTCAGCGGGCGGGCGGCCCGCCGCTGACGGCCGCGATGTGCAGGGCCAGTTCCTGCGCGACGTCCTCCATGCTCTGGCCGGTACGGGTCCCTACGAGGCTGAGTGCCAGCTCGGCCAGGAACATGAAGCCGCGGCTGCGGGCGGCCTCGTCGGGGAACATGGCGAGCAGCCGTTCGGCGCCGTCGAGGTCACCGCGGTGCCTGGCGGCGATGACCCCGGCGGCGCGTTGTGCAGCGATGAGGGCCGACCCCGGGTCGGCCGCCATCAGGGCGCCACGGTGAGCGGGTTGCCGGCGGCGCGCGCGGCGTCGAAGCGCCTGGCGACGTCGGCCCAGTCGACCAGGTCCCAGAGGCGGTCGACGTAGTCCGGACGCACGTTCTTGTACTGAAGGTAGTAGGCGTGTTCCCAGGCGTCGAAGACCAGGATCGGCGTCGAGCCGTGGCCGACGTTGCCGTGGTGGTCGTAGACCTGTTCGACGATGAGGCGCTGCGCCAGCGGCTCCCACGCCAGGACGCCCCATCCGGAGCCCTGCACGCTCTTCGTGGCGGCGGAGAGCTGCCCGGCGAAGCCGTCGAACGAGCCGAAGTGCTCCTGAATGGCGGCGGCCAGTTCGCCGTCGGGGCGGTCGCCGCCCTCCGGGGAGAGGTTGTTCCAGAAGATCGAGTGCAGGACGTGCCCGGAGAGGTTGAAGGCCAGGGTCTTCTCCAGGCCGACCAGCGCCGAGTAGTCACCCTTGTCGCGGGCCTCGGCGAGCTGGTCGAGGGCGTCGTTGCTGCCCTTGACGTACGCGGCGTGGTGCTTGCTGTGGTGCAGCTCCAGGATCTGACCGCTCATGGCGGGCTCGAGCGCCCCGTAGTCGTAGGGCATGTCGGGGAGCTGGTAGACGGCCATGGGGACCCTTTCGCGAGTGGACGGTATCCCGGCCAGTATGCCTTATTGCAAAGTGATGGCAACTACGTAATATTGGCAACTGACCGGGAGTCGCACGGGACTCCGGCCACCGCCGACGCTGTCGGCAGGGCGCGCCTCCGCGCCGCGATGATCAACGGTGGAGGCGCGCCCGCACGTGCTTCCTCCCGGCCCTGTCGCCGTGGTCGGAGGAGGGGCGCGACCGGTGCCCGGCTTCGACCCGGGAACCACACCGGGCTCCCCTCCACGGGGGAGGCGGTCCCCTCGCGCTCGGGAGTCGGCGTGCGGTCCGCCGGACCTAGCGTCGGGACCATGGATGCTTCTCCTGGTGCGCGGCGATGGCCGGCCTACGCGGTGGCGGCGCTCTTCCTCGCGTACGCCGTCGGCAAGGCCGCCTTCGCGCTCGACTCCCGGCTCGGTTTTCCGGGCGGCCCGGTCGTTCCGGCCGCCGAGCACGAACGGTACGCCCGCGACGTGATGGGCGTGGCGACGGCGCAGTGGTCGGCGGTCGTGTCGGGGGTGGTGGGGGCCTGCCTCGCCCTCGCCACGGTCACGGCGCCGGGGCGCCGGGTGCCGAGGCCCCTGATGCTGCTGGCGCTGGCCGGCATGCTGCTGGCCGTCGGGGCCGGCGCGACGATCATGGTGGTGGACGGGTTCGTGGGCATCGGCGTGGGCTGGCAGTGGTACCACGGGGTCCTCGGGCTCGTCGTGATCGGGCTGCTCGTGGCGATGATCCGGTCCTACGTGGTGGCGACGAGACGTGCCGCGCACTGACCGGGCCCGGGTGGGTGCGTACGGCGCGGCGGCGTGCGCCTCGGCCTACGGGGCGATGAAGCTCGCGCAGGCACTGGGGGCCAACGCGCTGGCCGACAAGGATCCGCTCCCGCCGGAGCTGCGCGAACGGCTCCTCGCCCGTGATCCGCTGTTCGTGGCGAGCCACTGGGTGCTGGCCGCCGCCGCGGTCGTCGGCGTCGTGGTCGCGCTGGCCACGCTGCGCCCCTGGCGGGCGGCCCTGCCGCGCCGGCTGCTGTCGACGGTCGCCTGGACGCTCGGCGTACTCATGATCGTCCGGGCGGTCGGGGCGCTGGGGCACGGCCTCGTCGGTGACGCGCTGCTGCTGACGGGCCTCCGGCCACCGCCGGCCACCCACGCCGCCCTGGCCCGCGACCTGGCATGGTGGGACCTGCTGCTGTGGTCGCCGTTCTTCCTGCTCTGGGGGGTGTGTTGGGCGACGGCGGGATGGCGGCTGGGCAGGCGGCACCGGGCCGCCGGGTGACCTGGGGCGACCGGACGTCCCGACCCGGTCCCCCGAGCGCCGTCCGACCGGGCGACCCGCACCCGCCTACGATCTCGCCATGATCACTCGTCCATCCTCGCCCGCTATCCCGGGCTGGAGACACTCGGCCGCACGGCGACCCGGCTGCACCCGCGCCCCGGGGCGGTTCCGGCAGCCGAGAGCCACGTCGGCGGGCCGCTGCTGTGGCCGGCCGACGAGCCCTGGCCCACCTGCGACGCCGCACCTGGTGCACGAGGAGGTGCCTCTGGAGAATCTGCGGCTCCCCGAACCAGGCTCGCCCCGTTGAACTCGCCGTGGTCGTTCAGGCGGAAGTGCGCCTGTGGCGGTTCCCGTCGACCTGGGATTTCATGTACGGCGAGTGCCTGCGCCACGAGTTCGAGGCCAGCGGGCCGCCTCAGCCAGAACCGATGCCGGCCTGGCCCTGCTGATCACGATGGTGCTGGCCGGCGATCATCCCTCACGCTTGCACCCGGGCGCGGCAGGCCGGCTTAGCCAACCCTGCTGGCACTTGGGCTGGTTCCCGGCTGCGAGGCGGTCGGAGACGTGTTGGAAGTGATACTTGCAGTCGCCTCTATCGGCCACGGCACAACGGGCTCGGGAGCTGCACGATCGGGCTGCGCTCGAAGGAATAAGAGGGGTAGGGCGACAGCCGTCGCTAAGGGAGTCAGGACGCACGCGACAGCTACCACCACTGCGATCCGAGTGCCGTTGCGAGAAGGCTCCAGAGTCTTGGTCCCCGCTTCAGCACTCATGCCAGAAGAGCCGGTGGCGGGGTCGGTCCGGTTCTGTCGCTCTGGGAGGACGTACACGCCCACCGCCAGGAGTACGAGCCACAGCGGCACCAGCAGGGGAGCGAGCGCCGGCCAGATGGGCCAAACCGGCTCGGTGAGCCTGTTCATGTCCAGGACCGCCCAGGTGAGGGCCACGCCTGGGAGTAGGCCGACCATCACCAGGGTGCCAATCAGCAGGGGTACGGGTGGACGTCGCCGTGCCAGCAGCCGGAACAGCGCTGCGCCGGCGGCGGCGCCGAGGAGGGTGCCAGTGACCGTGGTGGCGAGGAACTTGTCGGGCGCGGCCGGTGCGACGGTCAAGCTCGACCCGCTCGCCGAGTGGGCGAGCGTGACCGTCAGCCCGTCCCGCTCGGCCCGCCAGCCGTCGCACGGGATGCCCGGCACGCGGCGGAGGCTCTGCCACCCCTGCTTCGTGGCGTTGCGTCGCAGTTGCTCGGAGAGCACACAGTCGGCACGGTCGTCGTACCAGAAGCCACCTGACCCGATCCGAGGTAGTCGGCGGCGAAACTGACGCCCCACCGGGAGCCATGCACGACCCGATCCGAGTCGTACGGCACCGCATCGGGGAGCAGTTCCGCCGCCAGGGTCCGCGCCCGGTCGTAGCTGGGCGGCGTGACGCCGCGACCGCCGTACCAGGAGCCGACGCTCAGGCCGACCGTGCCCAGCAGCACCGCGCCGAGCAGTAGCATCGCGACGCGCCGCAGCCGGTGACCACCGGCCCACCCCCTGTCACAGTGCGGTACAGGATAGCCCCGCCGCCTATCCGTGGTGCCCGGCGGCTGCCGCTGCAGGAGCGGAGGTTTGTGCTCCGTTCGGAGTCCTTCTTGCACCTTGCGCCACGGCCTTGTTCCTTCCGCCACGGCGCGCACGGGGGCAGCCGAGTAAGGCCGCCGCTGATACTGTCCCGCCTCAGCGGTGATCATCGATCCGCTGCTTACCTCCCCCCTGCTCTCCTTCAAGAGGTCGCTTGATGCGCACATCTTCCAGACCGACCAGGTCGCTGCGGCGGCTCGCCGGCGGGCTGCCCGTGGCTCTCGCAATCACCCTCGCTCTTGCTCCCACGCCCGCGGCTGCGGTACCGGCCGGGGGAATGTCGGCGACGGCGCTCAACACGATGTTCCAGACGTACGGCGATCAGGGCGGGCACTGGACGGGAGGTGACAACACCGCCTCCGTGGCCCTACCCGACGGGCGGGTCGCGTGGCTCTTCTCGGACACGTACCTGGGCACGGTCAACGCGGACGGCACCCGTCCGGCCGGCACGCCGATGGTGAACAACACCCTCGTCGTGCAGGAGAACACGAGCCTGGTGTCCACCCGCCACGGTGGCTCAGCGTCGGCACCGTCCGCCCTGGTCGTTCCAACCCAGGCCGACCAGTACTTCTGGGCGGCGGACGGCGTCGTCGAGGGCGGTGCCCTCAAGGTGCTCTACAACCGCATGCAGCGCGGTGGGAGCGACGACAATCTCGACTTCATCCTCAAGGGAACCTCACTGGTGACCTTCGCCCTGCCGGGACTCACAGTCTCATCCGTCGTGGATCTGCCCGTCGGTGACTCGGTCGGCTGGGGCTCGGCGATCCTGGAGGACAGCGGATACACCTACATCTACGGCACGTCAGCCGGTGATGGCGGCATGCGCTTCGGACACGTCGCCCGCGCACCCGCAGGAGGCTTCGGCGGCGCATGGCAGTACTGGACGGGCAGCGCCTGGTCGAGCACGGAATCCTCGGCCGCACGGCTGCTCAGCGGCGTCGGCACGACCTATGGCGTCTTCCGGTCGGGAGACAAGTACGTCCTGCTCACACAGGACAACAACATGGTCTTCAACCCGCAGTTCGTGACCTACACCGCCGACTCGCCGACTGGTCCGTTCACCGGGCCGACGCCCCTGTTCGACGCGCCCGAGGCCGTACCGGGCACTCCGAAGATCGTCTACGACGCCCGTGTCCATCCCGAGCTCACCACCAGCGGCAAGCTGCTGTTCTCCTACAACGTCAACAGCCTCGACAACGCCGACAACCTCAGCGACGCCCGGCTGTACCGTCCCCGGTTCATCGAGCTCGCCTGGCCTCGGCCGGTCCCCGACCCGGCGGCGCTCCCCGGAGTACCGCAGGCGGTCACCGCGACCCCGGACGACAAGGGCGACGTCACACTCGCGTGGCAGGCGGTCGCCGGCGCCACCGGCTACCGGTTGCACCGGCGTGACGTGACAACCGGCCAGACGCACTTCAGCCGGGAGAGCGCGGTCGCCACAGGGACGTCCGCGAAGATCGGCTTCCTGTACTCCGGGCACACCTACGAATTCCGGGTCAGTGCCGTCAACACGGCAGGCGAGGGCACGCCGTCGACCACGGTGACCGCGGTGCCCCGGATCGCCCCGCCGCCGGCCCCGGCATCCGTCACGGCGGTCGCCGACGATGCCGGCAGCATCACCGTCTCGTGGGATCAGGTGCCTGACGCCTGGGGCTACGACCTGCTCGAGCGTGATCTCACCGCGGGTGACAGTGAGTTCAACCTCGCCCTCCGACCCGGCAGCACCGACACCCAGGTCCGGCGGGAGAACCTCGAGCACGGTCACCTGTACGAGTTCGCCCTGGTCACCAGGAACGGTGGTGGCGAGTCACCCCGGTCGGCGATCGCCACGGCGACCGCACGGTACGCGCTCCCGCCCGCGCCGACCGGCCTGACCGCCACCCCCCGCAGCGACGGCAGCGTTGCCCTGGCATGGACGGCGCCGGCCCCTCTGCTGTGGTACATGGTCTATCAGCGGGACGTGACGGCCGGCGAGGCGGCCTTCACGCAGTTGCCCCTCCCCGTCGAGGGCACCGCGATAACCGCCGATTTTCTGCACCACGGGCACACCTACGAGTGGAAGGTCAGCGCCACCAACCGGGGAGGCGAGGGGCCGGCCAGCGGCGTGGTACAGGCCACGTCGACGATGGCGCCGCCGGCTGCCCCGACGAACCTCCGGGCAACCGTGGGAGATGGGAAGGTCACCCTCGTCTGGGACGCGCCGAGCGACAACGTCTTCTACCACATCTACCAACGCAACGTCACGACCGGGGAGGGGGAGTTCACCGAACTCCCCCTGCCGATCACCGAGTGCTGCACCATGACGCCGGAGTTCCTCACCAACAACGAGACCTACGAGTTCAAGGTGGCCGCGAGCAACCAGGGGGGCACGGGCGCGGCGTCCACCGCCATCCAGGTCACCCCGCGGGCGCCGACGCCGGCCAAGGTGACCGGCCTGACGGCGACGCCACAGTCCAACGGCTCGATCCGGCTGCAGTGGACCGGGCCGACGGGCAACTACTGGTACGACGTCTACCGGCGTGACGTCACCGCCGGCGGCAGCTTCACCAAACTTCCGCTGCCGGTGACGACCTGCTGCGCCATGACGGACTCGTTGCTGGTACACCGCCACGTGTACGCCTACAAGGTCGTCGCCAACAACGGCACCGACGGCCCGGCGAGCGACATCGTCCAGGCGACCAGCAACTACTCGCCGCCGCCGGCCCCGCAGAACCTGCGCGCGAGGGCGGCTGGTGACGGCAGCGTGGATCTGGACTGGGATCCGGTCGGTCCCAACATCGACTATTGGATCTACCAGCGTGACGTGACCGCGGGTCAGACGTCCTTTCAGAAGCTGCCGCTCCCGCTGACCGACAGCGCGTTCAGCGCCGGCCTCCTGGCCAACGGCCACCAATACGAGTTCAAGGTGAGCGCATCCAACCAGGGCGGGGAAGGAGCCACGTCGGCCGCGGTACGCGTCACCGCCCTGGGTGGGCTTCCCGCCCGTCCCGCCAACCTGAGCGCGGACGTGGGCAACGCCACGGTGCGCCTGACCTGGACGGCGAGCGCCACCTCCGGCGTCTCGTACGACGTCTACCAGCGGGACGTGACGGCCGGGCAGTCCTGGCAGAAGCTGCCCTACCCGGTGACGACCTGCTGCGCGTTCAGCGGCTCGCTGCTCACCAACGGGCACACCTACGAGTGGAGAGTGGTCGCCACCAACGTCCACGGTTCCAGCGCCGCCTCGAACGTGGTTAGTGGCCGCCCGATGCCGCCACTGCCGGGCAGCCCCTCGAACCTGGCCCGGACGGTGGGTGACGGAACGGTCCGGCTGACCTGGACGGCCAGCCCGAGCCCGAACGTCTCGTACGACGTCTACCAGCGGGACGTGACGGCCGGACAGTCCTGGCGCAAGCTGCCGTACGCGGTGGGCTGTTGCTCGTTCAACGGTGGCCTTCTCACGAATGGGCACACGTACGAGTGGAAGGTGAGCGCGACGAACATGACCGGTTCGAGCGGATTCTCGAACACCGCCAGTGGGCGTCCGATGCCACCCCTGCCGTCGGCCCCCTCCGGTCTCACCGCTACTCCGAAGAGCAACGGCGTCACCCTTAAGTGGACGGCCAGCACGCCGTCGAACGTCTCCTACTCGATCTACCAGCGGGACGTGACGACGGGGCAGTCGTGGCAGAAGTTGCCGCTCGGCGTGAGCTGCTGCACCTTCAACGGGGCCCTGCTGATCAACGGGCACACGTACGAGTGGAAGGTCCTGGCGTCGAACATCACGGGTTCGAGCGGGTTCTCGAACACGGTGAGCGCCCGTCCGATGCCCCCGATGCCGAAGGCGCCCGGCGGGCTGTTGGCCTGGGGTGACGTCAACCGGGTCACGTTCACCTGGGGAGATGGCGGGAACTCGAAGCTCGACACGTTTTACCAGGTCCATTACCGAAACCTCAGCGATGGGCAGACCAGTTGGTCGAAGTACCGGAGCCCGATCGCCGAAACCAAAGTAATCATTTACGATTTCCTGCGCGAGCTGAAAGCCTACGAGTTCAAGGTCTCGGCGGTGAACATTTCCGGTGAGGTGTCGTCGAGTTCCACGGTGGAGGCCATCCCCTATCGGGTGGTGCCGTACAACAGTGGCGTCCGGCGGCGAGGGAATCAGGATAACGGCAGCAACGACTGGGCTGGCATATTCTCGCTGGCCCACAGCACTTCATGCCAGGGGGACTGGTTCCAGACCATCTGCTTCGGCATGACGCCGATCATGTACGCCGGCCAGACCAACCCGGTGACGGTGGGTGACTTCTTCTTCTACGCGAAAGGCGGCCCGCAGCGGCTGGAAGAGGAGTTGGTGTGCGAGGTCCGGCAGCGGTTGATCCTGCGGCGGATGTACGGGGCGGCGACCGCGAACAACGAGGGCCCGGACCTCCTCTGGCACGAGCAGATCCACTCCGTTCAATGGTCAAAGTACAGCGATTGGGAGGCCTTCCTGTGGGATTACTTCAACGATCACATGCGTTTCGAGGAGGGGGCAAACCTCTACTGGGGCGGCTACAAGGTCAAGTACGGCGCATCGAGGTGCTGACCGGGCGGCGGCCCTGACCCAGCCCGGCGAGCGCGGCCGACGTGACAGGCGATGTCACGTCGGCCGCGTGCGTCCCCGCGTCGGGAAGGCGGCGCTCAGTGGCGGTCGCGGCGGAAGCCGTCCCGGTGCCGATGGGTCGGCCTCAGTCTCGGGAGGCGCCGTGCCAGGTGCGTGAGGCCCGCGTCCAGGGGTTTCTCGGCGCGAGCCGGCGGGCGCACGGCACGCTAGCGCCGCCGGTCAGCCTCCGCGCGGGGCGTGCATGATGATGGCGACCCCGACCAGGCAACTGGCCGCGCCGACGACGTTGTAGCGGTCGGGGCGGATTTTTTTCGACGCCCATGCCATACGCCAGGGAGCCGGCGACGAAGACGCCGCCATAGGCGGCCAGGATCCGGCCGAAGGTCGGGTTGGGCTGAAGGCGGCCACGAAACCGTAGCTCCCGAGGGCGATGACCCGCCCGCCACCCACAGCAGTCGACGAGGACTCAGGACGGGTAGACCTTGCCGTCACGTGGCGACGGCGCGTACCCGGCTGCCGCTCGTCGCCCTCGTCGCCCGACGCGGCGAGTGGAACACCACGTGCGTCAAACACGTACGTTGACAGCCATGCTGTCCCACTCGCGGGCGAGGCGGGACATGCCGCCGGTGTCGACTGCGGGTCAGCCGGCCGTGTGCGTCATGTGCCCGTCCGTCCGAGGTCACTGCCGATGAGAGCCGCCCGGGAGCGTTTCGTCATCCACCTGCCCGTGGTCACGAGAGACCCTGCTCTCCGCCGTACGCCTGGCTCGGGTGGTGGCGCGGTGGGCGAGCGTGCTCGCGCAGACCGACCCCGGCGAGACCACGATCTCCGCCGAGGAGGCGCAGCACCTGCGGCACCGGGTCTTCTGTGACACGCTGCTGGCCGAGGGCCGGCGCTGCCTGCTGCGGGCCGGCCACGAGGGCCCTGCACCCGCCGTCCGGCGAGATTCTGGGATCGCCGGACGCGGGTTGTCCGGAACCGGGCCGCCCGTTCGTCACCCTGGTGACAACCCGA
Organism: Micromonospora sp. ZG13; assembly: GCF_059359355.1. Lineage (NCBI taxonomy): Bacteria > Bacillati > Actinomycetota > Actinomycetes > Micromonosporales > Micromonosporaceae > Micromonospora > Micromonospora sp. ZG13. The sequence goes on along the minus strand of NZ_JCADBQ010000001.1, from coordinate 240,398 downwards.
CACCGAGGAGCGGCATGAAGTACCTGATGTTCGTCTGCACCGACAGCGAGCCGGACACCGACCGGGCCGACTGGCCGGACATCGAGGCATGGGTCGAGGAGAACGACGCCCGGGGCCGGCGGCTGACGGGCGACGCCCTCGCGGAGACGACGGCGGCCACCACGGTCCGCGTCCGCAACGGGGAGCTGCTGGTCACCGACGGTCCGTTCGCCGAGACCAAGGAGGTGATCGTGGGCTTCGACCTGTTGGAGTGCGCCGACCTGGACGAGGCGATCGAGGTGGCGCGCGCCCACCCGATGGCCCGCGAGGGGCGGCTCGAACTGCGCCCGGTCGTCAGTCTGGATGGCTGACGGCCCCGCCGACCCGCTCGCGGTGGCGGCAGCCGTCGCCACCGCGAGCACCGGGTCGTACGCCCGGATCGTCGCCACGCTGATCCGGGTGACCGGCGACTGGACCCTGGCCGAGGACTGCGCCCAGGAGGCGTCGGCGCTCGCGCTGACCCGGTGGCCGGCCGAAGGCGTGCCCGCCAACCCGGGCGGCTGGCTGATGACGGTGGCCCGCAACCGGGCGATCGACGTGCTCCGGCGGGCCTCGGTCGAGCGACGCAAGCTGCGTGAGCTGGCCGTGCTGACGCTGACCGAAGCGGAACCCGGGGCGGGGGCGGGGGAGATCGTGGACGACCGGTTGCGGCTCGTCTTCACCTGCTGCCACCCGGCCCTGTCAACGGAGGCGCGGGTCGCCCTGACGCTGCGTACGGTCTGCGGGGTGTCGACCGCCGACATCGCGCGGGCCTTCCTGGTCACCGAGTCGACCATGACCCGGCGGCTCACCCGGGCCAGGGCGAAGATCGCCGCCGCCGGCATCCCGTACCGGGTGCCGACCGGCCCGATGCTCGCCGAGCGGCTCCCGGGCGTCCTCGCCGTGCTGTACCTGCTCTTCACGAGGGGTTACGACGCCGACGGCGAGCCCGCCTTCGCCGACGAGGCGATCCGGCTGGCCCGGCTGCTCGACCGGCTGATGCCGGGGCAGTCGGAGGTGGCCGCCCTGCTGGCGCTCTTCCTGCTCCAGCACTCACGGCGGGACGCCCGCCGCGACCCCGACGGCAACCTGCTCACTCTCGACCAGCAGGACCGCGCCCGCTGGGACCACGACGCGATCGCCGAGGGCGTCGGCGTGCTCGCGCGGGTCGCGGCGGACGGCCCGTACGCCCTCCAGGCCCGGATCGCCGCGTGCCACGCCACCGCCGCGTCCGCCGAGGCCACCGACTGGGCGGGGATCGCCGAGGCGTACGACCGGCTCGTCCGGCGGCAGCCGTCGCCGGTGGTGGAGCTGAACCGTGCCGTCGCCCACGGCTACGCCCACGGGCCGGCGGCAGGGCTGGCGCTGCTGGCGGCCGCCCGGGCCGGCGGGGCGCTGGACGGCTATCCGCTCGCCGTCGCCGCCGAGGCGGAGCTGACCGCCCGGCAGGGCGATCGTCACCGGGCCGCAGAGCTGTTCCGCCGGGCGGCCGAGGCGCACTCCGGTGCCGCCCGGCGCGCCCTCCTGGAACGCGCGGCGACCCTGCTGCCCGGCCGCTGACCCGACACCGACCAGGGAAACCGGGTACCGGCCCGGCGGAGCCTGGCCCCTGACCCGGTGGCCAGACCGGCGGGCCGGGCTGTCCCGGGGAGGGAGCGGCCGTCCCGGGTCGGATCGGTCGCTCCCTCCCTGTGCGGGTGCTGCGTCCCGGTGTGCCTACCCCTTGCGGTACACCGAGACGTGCGAGGCGCTGTCCGCCCCGAAGGGCGACCGGTGCCAGTCGGCGTACCGCTCGGCGAGCCGGAGACCGGCCCGCTCCGCCAGCTCGTCGACCTGCTCCGGCCACAGGTAGCGCATCGCGAAGGGACGCAGGTGGACGCCGTCCCGGTCGAACGTGATGGTCTGCCGGACGAACGTCTGCGCCGCCCGGTCGTACTGGTGCACACGGATGGTGGCCGAGTCCTCGGTCACCGCCCGCATCTGGACCTGCTCGTCCCGGTCGAAGTCGGCCGGGTCCGGCACGAACGTCTCGATGACGAACGCGCCGCCCGGCGCGAGCACCCGGGCGACGTTGCGGAAGCAGTCCGCCTGCCGCTCGGCGTCGACCAGGTTGAACAGGGTGTTGAACACCAGGTACGCCAGCCGGTACGGGCCGGTGACCGGCACGTCGGCCATGTCGCCGATGACGACCGGGATGTCGCCGCCGGGCTTGGCGCGCAGCTTCGCCACCATCTCGGGTGACGCCTCGACGCCCTCGACGGCGACGCCCCGCCCGGCGAGCGGCAGCGCGACCCGGCCGGTGCCGATGGCGAGTTCCAGGACCGGGCCGCCGTCGGCCAGATCGGCGAGGAAGTCGACGGCCGGAGCCGGGTCCGGGTTGCCGGGACCGTCGTAGGTGTCGGCCCACAGCCGGCCGAAGAGGCCGGGATCGTCGAAGACCGACATCATCGGCCTCCCCGGGTGACGCGGTCAGTGGCGCCCTGCGGCGCCGGAGTGCGGGTGTTCACGAAGCCTCGATTCCGGTTGGTCGGGGGTTCCTGCCTGGGCGGACCTCGACGCATCGGACATCGTCGTCTCCCTTCACTCGGCCTGACCCCACCCAACCGCCCCCGCAGCGCGCCGGCAACCGCTTTACCGCCACCCGTGGACGCCGCCCCGCGCCGCGCTCCGGGCCGAGGTGCCCCGCCGACCGGCTCAGCTGATGTGGTGCAGGATCACGTTGTGCACGTGGTGGCTCTTGTCGGCGCCCCGGAACTCCACCTCGTAGGTGTGCGTACCGACGTGGATCGCGATGGCGCCGGTGGAGAAGAACGAGCCACCCCACGACTTGTTGCTGACCACGCTGACGCTGGTGATCTTCGAGTACGGGATGCTGGTGATGGCGTACCGCTTGCCGACGAAGGAGCGGTCCTGGATGATGACGCGCCGGTCGGTCAGGCCGACGAAGCCGGTGCCGGTGCCGACGGCGTCGTAGACGGCGATGATCTGTTCTCCGTGGAGCAGGCCGCTCTGGATCTGCTGGAACTGCTCCTTGCGGTCGTATGTCGCGTTCGCCATGCCCCCACGGTAGGTCGGGCCCGCCAGCCGAAGATCACTGCCGCTGGGCCAGGGCGAGGAACTCGCCGTCGCCCCGGCCCACCGGCTCCCCGCCCCAGCCGCCGTCGATCCGCTGCACGGCGAACCCGGCCGCCCGCAGCGAGCCGCGCAACTCCTGCTCGGTGCGGAAGCGCAGGGTGGCCGAGCTGAGCAGTTCCTCGCCGTCGCCGAAGCGGTAGTGGTGGGTGAGGTCGACCCGGCCGCCGGCCGCCGCGTGCGCCCGAGTCCACGCCCGGACCACCTCGCCGCCGGGCAGCACGACGCGCCGCCGCGATTCGACCGGGTTCCAGCGTTCCCACCGTCGGTCCGCCGGGTCGCGCGTGTCGAACGCCAGCAGGCCGCCGGGCACCAGCGCCCGCGCCAGGTCGGCGAGCGTACGCGCCCACTCGTCGTCGGCCACGAAAAACTGCGCGACGTGGCTGGTCAGCACCGCCACGTCGAACACCCGGTCGGCCAGTACGGCCGAGGTGCCCTCGATCCACGTCACCCGCTCGGCGCCCGGCTTGGCGCGGGCGGCGTCCAGCGACGCGCCGGCCGGGTCGACGCCGGTGACGGTGTGGCCGGCCGCGGCCAGCGCGAGGGTGAGCCGGCCCGTGCCGCAGCCCAGGTCGAGGACCCGTGCGGCGGGCGTCCCGCCGACGACGGCGAGGAACCAGTCGTCGTCACGCCCCCAGGAGCACTCGGCGTCGTAGACCGCGACCAGCCGTGGATGGCGGAACTCCCCGTGCCTCATCGGCGCCGATCATGCCACCCGGGCCGGCATCCGTCAGGCCGCGTTCGCGTCGGTCGCGGCGCGGACGAACTCGTGGACCCGGGCCGTGGCGTTGCTCTCCCGCCAGATGAGGCCCCGCCGGATCGGTGGCGCGTCGCGGATCGGCACGTACGCCACGTCGGGGCGCGGGTAGTAGCGGCGGGTGTGCTCGCCGACCGGCAGCACCCCCCGCCCCATCGCGACCAGCGTCAGCATCTCCGAGAACGTGTTGCCGGCCGGCCCCTTCGGCACCGGCCGGCCCGACGGGGTGCGCCCGGGGGTGCGGTCACGCTTGAACTCCGCCGAGGTCACGGCCGGGTACTGCACCACCGGGTGGTCGCCGAGCGTCTCCAGGCGGACGGAATCCTCCCGGGCGAGCGGGTGCCCGGCGGCCACCGCGAGCAATCGCCGCTCCTCCAGCAGCGCCGGCCCGCAGGCCATCCCGTCGAAGGGGTACGCGGCCATCAGGACGTCGACGGAGCCGTCGAGCAGGCTCTGCCGGGAGTTGAAGAGCTGCGCCTCCCGTACCTCGACCTGGCACTCGGGGTGGCGCTGCGAGAAGAGGGCGACGGCCTTGAGCAGCGTGGGCGCGGTCCACTCGCCGAGGAAGGCGACCCGCAGCCGGCCGGTCACGCCCCGCCCGGCCTCGACGGCCCGGCGTACCGCGTCGTCGATGCCGGCCACCAGCGGCACCAGGTCGGCGGCGAGCTGCCGGCCGATCGGGGTGAGCTGCACGACGCGGCTGGTGCGGGCGAACAGCGGGGCGCCGACGCGGCGTTCCAGCTTCTTCACCACGTGGCTGATCCGCCCGGTGGTCACCCGCAGCCGCGCCGCCGTCCGGCCGAAGTGCAGCTCCTCGGCGAGGGTCAGGAAGGTCTCCAGCTCGTGTCGTTCCAGCACGTCCCGCCCCATCGTTGAATCCGGCTCAACGATGGTAGTGCGATCGCGTCTTGGTCGGCCCCGCCCGCCAGCGGATCGTGAGGGGCATGGAAACCACGACAGTCACCGACTACCTGGCCGCCCTCGACACCCCGTTGCGGGAGGTCGGCGAGAAGCTCCGCCCCGTCATCGAGGCGGCCCTGCCGGGCGCGACGGGCGCGATGTGGCACGGACACCCGGTCTGGGGTCTCGGCGACCGTCCGGGCCGGCACCCCGTCTGCCTGGTGAAGGCGTACGCCGCGTACGTCACCTTCGGGCTGTGGCGCGGCGCCGACGTCACCGACCCCTCGGGGCGGCTCGTTCCCGGGGCCCGGCGGATGGCCGCCGTGAAGCTGCGGACGCTCGCCGACGTCGACCCCGCCCTGTTCACCGACTGGCTGCGCCAGGCCCACGCCCTGGAGGCGAGGTGAGCGCGGTGCGGGTCGCGGGCTTCGACCACCTCGTGCTCAACGTGACCGACGTCGAGCGCGCGTTGGACTTCTACTGCGGGCAGCTCGGCCTGGCGCCGGTGCGGGTCGACCGGTGGCGGGCCGGCGCGGTCCCGTTCCCCTCGGTACGGGTCGACGCGGGGACCATCATCGACCTCGTGCGCCGCGACCGGCACGGAACCAACGTCGACCACTTCTGCCTGGTGGTGGAGCCGCTGGACTGGGCGCAGGTGGTCGCCTCGGGTGCCTTCGCGGTGATCGAGGGCCCGGTGGGCCGGTTCGGGGCGCGCGGCGACGCCACCTCGCTCTACGTCCGCGACCCGGACGGCAACGTCGTCGAGCTGCGCTGTTACCCCCGAGACGATGCGTGAGCGGTAGGCGGCACGGAACCCGGCGGCCCGCGTCCCGGCCCGCGGCCATACGCGCGAAGCCCCGCCGCGCATCGAGGGATGCGGTCGGCGGGGCTTCGGGGCGCGGTGCGGGACTACCGGCTGGTGCGCGGGTCGTTGTCGCGGCTGCGGCTGCCGGACTTGGCCAGGCCCCGGCTGACCAGGTAACCGATGGTCAGCAGGGTGATGTACCACCAGGCCTTGTCGGCCGCGAAGTAGTCGCCACCGTCGTTGGCGGCACCGTCGCCGACGGCGTTCGAGGCGATCAGCACCCCGATCACGGAGAGCACGTAGACCGCCAGCTCGGTGGTCTTCCACGACGGCTTGGTCTCGTCGCCGTGCCGCTGCGCGTGCCGTACGTCGTGGTGTTCCACCTGGTGGCCGTCGTGGTCGGTCAGCCGGTCGGTCGCGCGGTTCGCGATGGGGGTGGTCATGTCAGCTCCCAAAAGTGCGTTATCATAAGTTCAGTCCGTTACGGGTCTGTTGTCTGATTCCCGCACCGAATTGATACCCACGCGCCTTTCAGGGAAACATCAGCCTTACCAGCCTCTTTCTCCGCCGCACCCGGTCGCCACGAGGATTGGGCGGAAAAGGGGCACCGCGTACGGCGGGGCCCCTTGGCGGCGACGGTCGGGAGGGGGTCAGGGCTGGGTGACGGCCCGGTAGGCGTCCTCGATGCGGGCGGCCAGGAGGACCTCGCCCTCGGTCAGCGGCGCGTCGCCGTGCCCGACCCGGATCTGGGTCTGGTCGGCCCGGCGGCTGATCTCCGGCCGCTGGTGCAGCGCGTCCGCGACGACCTTCACGCGCTCGGTGAGCGCCGCGTGCTGGGTCTCGTCGAGGGTCAGGGTGCGTCGGATCTGCTCACCCTCGCGGATCCAGCCGGTGAGGAGGGTGAGAGCGTCGCTGAGGTAGTCGTGCTTGGATCGACTGCTGAACAGCGCGCGCATCACCGCACCTCCCAGGCGCCGTTGCCGGCTTGTGGCCAAATCGTCGCCGTCCCGTGTCTTGTCGGTGCCTTCTAGTCTGTCCTCGCATGCTGGGTGTGTCCACGCCCACACTTCCGGGTTCTCCTGCCCTGACGGTCGGCCACGGTACCCAAACCGCCTATTGATCTGGCACGCTGGACGCCCGTGCGGACCGAACGGGCTAATGGCGGCGGGCAGGCCGAGCGACGGGACCTCAGGGTGATCGTCGGGGCGGCGATCATCAGGGACGGCCGGGTGCTCGCCTGCGCCCGCTCCGCCCCGCCCGAGGTGGCGGGCATGTGGGAGTTCCCCGGCGGCAAGGTCGAGCCCGGCGAGAGCGAGACCGCCGCGCTCGCCCGCGAGTGCGCCGAGGAGTTGGCCGTCCGCGTGGAGATCGGCGACCGCGTGGGCCGCAACGTCCGGATGGCCCACGGCCGCTCGGTGCTCAAGGTGTACGCGGCCCGCCTGCTGCACGGCGACGAGCCCAAGGCCCTGGAGCATTCGGCGCTGCGCTGGCTCTCCGCCGACGAGCTGGACAGCGTCACCTGGCTGCCCGCCGATGCGCCCATCGTCGCCGCCCTCAGGCCGATGCTGTCAACCTGAGCGGAAGCGGACAGCCGGGTCGAAAGGGGACGGGGGCCGGCGGCACAAGCCGCGGCCCCCGTCTTCACCAGGCACACTCAGTGCTTGTCCTGCTCCGGGTGGGCGAAGTTCAGGTGCTCCGGAGGCAGCGGGAAGGTCACGTCGTCCCCGAACGGCGACGGCGCCGCCGCCCGGTCGAAGGTGAGCTCCGTCAGCGGCAGCTTGCCGTGGTCGTCGACGGCCGGGGCGGTCGGCCTCGGCACCTCGCGGTCCCAGTTGACGCCGCGCTGCGCCTGCACCTCGGCCCGCGGGTCGTGGGAGCCGCCCGCGTGCGAGTGCACGCCCCCGTGCGCCGCGCTGCCGCGCACCGCACCGCTGACGTGCTCGCTGGTCACGCTGGTCTGAGGCACCTGACCCCTCCGGAAGATCTTGCTACCAAGCCACACGAGGGGATCGTACCTGCGGTCGACGACCCGCTCCTTCATGGGGATGATCCCGTTGTCCGTGATCTTGATGTGCTCCGGGCAGACCTCGGTGCAGCACTTGGTGATGTTGCAGAACCCGAGGCCCTGCTCGGCCTGCGCGTACTCCTTGCGGTCGCTCTTGGCGTCCAGGGGGTGCATGTCCAGCTCGGCGGCCCGGATGAAGTACCGCGGCCCGGAGAACGCCTGCTTGTTCTCCTCGTGGTCCCGGATCACGTGGCAGACGTTCTGGCACAGGAAGCACTCGATGCACTTGCGGAACTCCTGCGAGCGTTCCACGTCGACCTGCTGCATCCGGTAGTCGCCGGGCGCCACGTCGGCCGGCGGCGCGAACGCCGGCGTCTCCCGTGCCTTCTCGTAGTTGAACGAGACGTCGGTGACCAGGTCCCGGATCACCGGGAAGGTGCGCAGCGGGGTGACAGTGACCGTCTCGTCCTCCGTGAAGGTGGACATCCGGGTCATGCAGCTCAGCCGCGGCTTGCCGTTGATCTCCATCGAGCAGGAGCCGCACTTGCCGGCCTTGCAGTTCCAGCGGCAGGCCAGGTCGGGGGCGTCGGTTGCCTGAAGCCGGTGGATGACGTCGAGGACGACCTCGCCCTCGTTCACCTCCACCGTGTAGTCCTGGAGGTCGCCGCCGCTCTCGTCGCCGCGCCAGATGCGGAACTGGCGCTTCGCGCCCGACTTCCCGGGCCCCTGGGGGTTCTGGTTACCCATTACGTCAGCGCTCCTTCTCGGTCTCGACGTCGGCGACCTGGGCGTCGAACTCGGCGAGTTCCTCGTCCGTGAGGTACTTGGCCAGCTCCGCGCGGTCGAAGAGGCCGATCAGCTCCGTGCGCATCCTCGGCAGCGGCTTGCGCTCCAGGCGCACCGTGTCGCCGTCGAGTGAGCAGACCAGGTTGACCCGGCGCCACGACGGGTCCATCGCCGGGTGGTCCTCCCGGGTGTGGCCGCCGCGCGACTCCCGCCGCTCCAGCGCCGCCTTCGCGGTGCACTCCGAGACGACCAGCATGTTGCGCAGGTCGAGCGCCAGGTGCCAGCCCGGGTTGTAGCGCCGGCCGCCGCTCGCGCTGACCTTCGCCACCCGCTCCCGCAGCTCCGCCAGCCGTACCAGCGCGTCCGCAAGCTCACTCTCGCGGCGGATGATGCCGACGAGATCCCCCATCACCGCCTGGAGGTCCTGCTGGAGGGTGTACGGGCTCTCGCCGGTGTCCCGCTGCAACGGCGCCAGGGCCGTCTCCACCGCGGCCTCCACGGCGGCGACGCCCACCTTCGGGCGCGCGGGGAGGCTGTCGGCGTACGAGGCGGCGTGGCCGCCCGCGCGCTTGCCGAACACCAGCAGGTCGGACAGGGAGTTGCCGCCGAGCCGGTTGGAACCGTGCATGCCGCCGGACACCTCACCGGCGGCGAAGAGCCCCCGCACGTGGCCGAACGCGGCCCCGCTGTCCGGGTCGACCTCGACGCCGCCCATCACGTAGTGACAGGTGGGCCCGACCTCCATCGGCTCCTTCGTGATGTCGACGTCGGCCAGCTCCTTGAACTGGTGGTACATCGACGGCAGGCGGCGGCGGATCTCCTCCGCCGGCTTCCGGGAGGCGATGTCCAGGTAGACGCCGCCCGCCGGCGTGCCCCGCCCGGCCTTCACCTCGCTGTTGATCGCCCGGGCCACCTCGTCGCGCGGCAGCAGCTCCGGCGGACGCCGGTTGTTGTCCGGGTCCGTGTACCAGCGGTCCGCCTCCTCCTCGGTCTCCGCGTACTGCTTGCGGAAGACGTCGGGGACGTAGTCGAACATGAACCGCTTGCCGTCGGAGTTCTTCAGCACGCCGCCGTCGCCGCGTACCGACTCGGTGACGAGGATGCCCTTCACCGACGGCGGCCAGACCATGCCGGTCGGGTGGAACTGGAGGAACTCCATGTTGATCAGCGTGGCGCCGGCGCGCAGGGCGAGCGCGTGCCCGTCGCCCGTGTACTCCCAGGAGTTCGAGGTGACCTTGTAGGAGCGGCCGACGCCGCCGGTCGCCAGCACCACCGCCGGCGCCTCGAACAGGACGAACTCGCCGGACTCCCGGTAGTAGCCGAACGCGCCGGCGACCCGGTCGCCGTCGAGCAGCAGCTCGGTGATCGTGGTCTCGGCGAAGACCTTGATCCGGGCGTCGTACGAGCCGTGGTCGCGCTTGTCCTCCTGCTGGAGCGACACGATCTTCTGCTGGAGGGTACGGATCAGCTCCAGGCCGGTCCGGTCGCCGACGTGCGCGAGGCGGGGGTACTCGTGGCCGCCGAAGTTGCGCTGCGAGATCTTCCCGTCCTTGGTGCGGTCGAAGAGCGCACCGTACGTCTCCAGCTCCCAGATCCGCTGCGGCGACTCCTTCGCGTGCAGCTCGGCCATCCGGAAGTTGTTGAGGAACTTGCCGCCGCGCATCGTGTCGCGGAAGTGCACCTGCCAGTTGTCCCGGCTGTTCACGTTCCCCATCGCGGCGGCGGCGCCGCCCTCGGCCATCACCGTGTGCGCCTTGCCGAAGAGCGACTTGGAGATGATCGCGGTCTTCTTGCCGGCGAGGCGGGCCTCGATCGCCGCGCGCAGGCCGGCGCCGCCGGCCCCGATCACGACGACGTCGTAGTGGTGTCGTTCGATTCGCGTTGTGTTCGTCATGTCAGGGGCCCTCTAGTTGATGAACCGCAGGTCGTTGAACCAACCGGCCGCGACCGCCATGACGTAGAAGTCCGTCAGGGCCAGCGTGCCGAGGGTGATCCAGGCGAGCTGCATGTGCCGGACGTTCAGGGCGGAGATGAAGGTCCAGGCCCGGTAGCGCACCGGGTGCTTGGAGAAGTGCTTCAGCCGCCCACCGATGATGTGCCGGCACGAGTGGCAGGAGATCGTGTACGCCCACAGCATCACCACGTTGAACAGCAGGATGATGTTGCCCAGCCCGAAGCCGAAGCCCCTGGGGGAGTGGAAGGCCAGAATGGCGTCCCAGGTGTTGATGAGCGAGATGATCGCGGCGGCGTAGAAGAAGTAGCGGTGCAGGTTCTGGCCGAGCAGCGGGAAGCGGGTCTCGCCGCTGTAGGACTTGTGCCCGTCCGGGACCGCGCAGGCGGGCGGCGACAGCCAGAACGACCGGTAGTACGCCTTGCGGTAGTAGTAGCAGGTGAGCCGGAACAGCAGCAGGAACGGCAGCGTCAGCGCCGCGTCCGGGATGATCCACCAGCCGGGCAGGAACTGGCCGAAGTGCGAGGCCTCCGGCAGGCACCGGTCGGTCACGCAGGGGGAGTAGAACGGGGTCAGGTAGTGGTAGTCCTCGACCCAGTACCACTTGTGCATGAAGACCCGGACCGTCGCGTACGCCACCCACGCGCTGAGCCCGATCACGGTGATCAGCGGGGCGAGCCACCAGCGGTCGGTACGCAACGTCTTCGCCGCGATGGCGGCGCGCGCCCGCGCCCCCAGCGGCCTCGTTGCCGTTGATGTCATTCGAGTCGTCTCCCTGACAGGACCCTCACGGGCGGATCAAGTTCCGGTCGGCACGCGGACCGGCGAACCCGCACCCGCTTGCCACGTCATGCGCACACCAACGACCGCGCCGGTGATACGGCGCAGCTAAGTGACACACGTTACGCCGATCTTCGCGAGCCGTCCGCGCAAGGCAGTGTCCCGTGTGTCCCGGCCGGTGGAAAGCCCTGAACGATGATCGATGTCCGGATGTTAAGAACCTCACCGGACGCCTGTCCGGGGTGCCGGAGCGGCTCACCCGACAGCGTCCCGGGGCGGTGGCCCGTCAGGCGAGCAGGTCCGCCGGCCGGATCGTGGCCCGGACCGGCTCGGTCAGCTCCAGCGCCTCGCCGGCCTTGGTCACCGACCGTTCGACGTAGTGGGCGCCCTGCCGCTGGTAGACGTGCACGGTCAGCGTCTCCTGCTCCACCAGGAGATACCACTCGATGCCGGCCGCCGCGTAGTAGTGCATCTTGAGCACCTTGTCGGTGGCCGCGTTGCCCGGCGAGATGATCTCGCAGACCAGCTTCACGTCGGCCGCCTCGATCCAGGGGTCGTCGAGGTCGATCGGGCCCGTGACGACGAGGTCGGGAACGGGGATGCGCCCCGGCCGGAGCCGGACGTTCACCGCTTCCAGGACGCGGAGGCCGGCTTCCCGCGTCGGGCCTCGCAGGGCGGCCCGCAGCTCACCGGAGACGTTCTGGTGGCGGGGTGTGGGGGCTGGGGTCACGTGAAGGCTCCCGTCGAAGAGTTCGACGCGCTGCTGCGTCTCGTCGAGGGCGAGGTACTCCTCTTCGCTCCACGGGCCGTCGTGGCCGAACACCGCCGCGGTCATCGTCACCTCCACCTCGTGCCGGGGGACATCCTTGCGGGACTGCCGCGCCCATCGTCGCACCCGCTGTCCGGGCGCGGGAGGTCAACACCGGTGAATGCCGAGGTGAGGGGGTGCGGGCCCGTTGCAGAGTCGTTACGCTGTGGCCCGCTGACAGCCCCCGGCTATGTAGCTTATTTTCACCCTCAGTGCTTTCCTGTAAGTTCTCTTCGTCACTGAGGGAGGCGGTCGTGGACAGGTCGGAGTCGGCGCCGTCCGGGAAACCGGACCGCCCCAACGTGCCGGAGCAGCGCTCCGGCGGGGATCCCTACCTGCGGGTGAGCGACCTGCGGGTCCGCTTCGACACCGAGGACGGCGTGGTGCGCGCCGTCGACGGGGTGTCGTTCGAGGTGGCGCGGGGACGCACCCTCGGCATCGTCGGTGAGTCCGGCTCGGGCAAGAGCGTCACCTCGCTGGCCATCCTCGGGCTGCACAGCGCCAAGCGGACCAGCATCACCGGGGAGATCTCCGTCGGCGGCCGCCAGCTGGTCGGCCTGCCGGACGAGGAGGTACGCCGGCTGCGCGGCCGGGACATGGCGATGATCTTCCAGGATCCGCTGTCCGCCCTGCACCCCTACTACACGGTGGGCCGGCAGATCGTCGAGGCGTACCGGGTGCACCACCCGAAGGCCGGCAAGCGCGAGGCCCGGCAGCGCGCGGTCGACATGCTGGGCCGGGTCGGCATCCCGCAGCCGGCCCGCCGCTTCGACCAGTACCCGCACGAGTTCTCCGGCGGCATGCGCCAGCGGGCGATGATCGCGATGGCGCTGGTCAACGACCCCGACCTGCTGATCGCCGACGAGCCGACCACCGCCCTGGACGTGACGGTGCAGGCGCAGATCCTCGACCTGCTGGCCGACCTCCAGGCCGAGTTCAACTCCGCGATCATCCTGATCACCCACGACCTCGGCGTGGTCAGCCAGGTCGCGGACGAGGTGCTGGTCATGTACGGCGGGCGGGCCGTCGAGCACGGCAGCGTCGAGCAGGTGCTCCGCCGGCCGCAGCATCCGTACACCTGGGGTCTGCTCTCCAGCGTGCCGTCGCTGCACGGCGACGCGGACGCGGACCTGGTGCCCATCCGGGGCAACCCGCCGAGCCTGATCAACCTGCCGTCCGGCTGCGCCTTCCACCCGCGCTGCCGCTACGCCGACCGCAACGGCGACCGGTCCCGCACGGAGGTACCCGAGCTGCGCCCCGCCGGCGCGCCCGGCCACCTGGTGGCCTGCCACCTCTCCGCCGACGACCGGACGCTGCTGTACGCGGAGGACATCGCCCACGTGGGAGTCGCCCGGTGAGCGCGAGGAACGTAGCGCAGCGGAGTCGCGCAGTCGCGAACGGAGGTTGGCCCCGATGAACGTGGAGATCGAGGAGCCGGTGGAGCCGCTGCTGCGCGTACGCGGGCTGACCAAGCACTTTCCGGTGCGCGACGGCCTGCGGCGCGGCGGGCTGGTCCGGGCCGTGGACGGGCTGGACTTCGACGTGCGCCCGGGCGAGACGCTCGGCCTGGTGGGGGAGTCGGGCTGCGGCAAGACGACCACCGGCCGGATGCTGGTGCGCCTGCTGGAGCCCACGGCGGGCAGCATCGAGTTCGCCGGGCGGGACATCACGCACGTGGGCCGCCGCGACCTGCGGGCGCTGCGGCAGGACCTTCAGATCATCTTCCAGGACCCGTACGCGTCGCTGAACCCCCGGCACACGGTGGGTCGGATCGTGGCGATGCCGTTGCAGGTCAACGGGATCGACCCGCCGGGCGGGGTGAAGAAGCGGGTCCAGGAGCTGCTGGAACTGGTCGGGCTGAACCCCGAGCACTACAACCGCTACCCGCACGAATTCTCGGGCGGCCAGCGGCAGCGCATCGGCATCGCCCGCGCGCTCGCCCTGCAACCGAAGCTGATCGTCGCCGACGAGCCGGTCTCCGCCCTGGACGTGTCGATCCAGGCGCAGGTGGTCAACCTGCTGCGCGACCTGCAACGCGATCTGGGCCTGGCGTTCGTCTTCATCGCCCACGACCTGGCCGTGGTGCGGCACTTCTGTCAGCGGGTCGCCGTCATGTACCTCGGCAAGGTCGTCGAGATCGGCGACCGGAACGACATCTACGAACGCCCGCAGCACCCGTACACCCGGGCCCTGCTCTCGGCGATCCCCGACGTCACCCAGCTCGGCGCGGCCGGTCGGATCCGGCTCTCCGGGGACGTCCCCACGCCGCTGGACCCGCCGTCGGGTTGCCGCTTCCGCACCCGGTGCTGGAAGGCGCAGGAGCGGTGTGCCACCGAGGAGCCGGCGCTGGTGCCGCGCGGCGGCGACCAGGCCACCGCCTGCCACTTCCCGGAGACGGGGCCGGTCGGCGCCGCCACCGGACCGGCCGGTGACGACGCGGCGCCGGCGGGCCCCGGGACGGCCGGGGCCGGCACGACCGTCGAGGAGGTGTCGAAGTGAGCCTGTCCCCGGTCGAGGGCACGGCGCTGGCCGAGATCGAGTCCGGCGGCGACGCCGGCGAGGGGAAGACGCTGGTCGGCCGCTCGCCGGGCCAGCTCGTCCGCAGCCGGCTGCGCAGCGACCGCACCGCCCTGGTGAGCGGCGTGGTGCTGGTCTTCTTCGTACTGCTGGCGGTGGGCGCGCCCCTGGTCCAGCGGCTCTACGGGGTGACGCCGAACGAGCAGTTCGGCGAGCTGCTGGACAGCACCGGGATGCCGCTGGGCTACGTCGGCGGGATCAGCGGCGACCACTGGTTCGGCCTGGAGCCCGGCCTGGGCCGGGACATCTTCATGCGGATGATCTACGGCATCCGCACCTCGCTGCTGATCGCGCTCGGCGCGGCCCTGATCACCACCACGATCGGCGTGGTCCTCGGGATCCTCGCCGGCTACCTCGGCGGGGTGGTGGACGCGGTGATCAGCTGGATCACCGACGTGGCGCTGGCGATGCCGTTCCTGATCTTCGCGCTGGCCGTGGTGCCGACGTTCTCGCTGCGCTTCTACGGTCCGCGCGACGAGGTGCCGACCTGGTTCGCGGTCACCACGCTGATCGTGGTCTTCACCGCCTTCGGCTGGACCAGCACCGCCCGGCTGGTCCGGGGGCAGGTGGTCTCGCTGCGCGAACGCGAGTTCGTGGAGGCGGCCAAGGCCAGCGGCGCGGGGCTGGGGCACATGCTCTTCCGGCAGCTGCTGCCGAACATCTGGGCCCCCATCCTGGTGTCGTTCTCGCTGCTGGTGCCGTCGTACGTGACCAGCGAGGCGGCGCTGTCCTTCCTGGGCGTCGGGCTGCCCGAGTCGGTGCCCAGCTTCGGCCGGATGATCTACCGGAGCATCGACTACCTCCAGACCGACCCGGCCTACGTGTTCTTCCCCGGCATCACGATCTTCGCGCTCGTGCTGGCGTTCAACCTCTTCGGCGACGCGTTGCGTGACGCGCTCGACCCGAAGTCGTCACGGTAAGGGGTACTGCGCATGCTGCGCTTCCTGCTGAAGCGGGTGCTGCTGGCGATCTCGGTGCTGTTCGCGGTGAGTGTGGTCAGCTTCCTGCTGTTCTTCGCGCTGCCCGCTGACCCGGTGACCGGCATGTGCCCGAAGAACTGCAACGCCGAGCGTCTGGAGCGGGTGCGGACGGAGCTGGGGCTCAACGAGCCGAAGGTCCAGCAGTACGCCGACTACATGAAGGGCATCTTCGTCGGCCGCGACCTGGGCAGCGCGCAGGGCGGCGAGTGCGCGGCGCCCTGCCTCGGCTACTCGTACGTCAACAGCGAGGCGGTCACCGACACCTTCGCCCGGGTGCTGCCGGTGACGTTGAGCATCGTCCTGCCCGCAGCGGTGCTGTGGCTCGCCATCGGCGTCGGGCTCGGCATGGTCTCGGCCCTGCGACGCGGTTCGCTGCTGGACCGGATCTCGATCGGCCTCACCCTGACCTTCGCCTCGCTCCAGCTCTACTTCGTCGGCGCGGTCCTGTTGCTGGTCTTCGTCTACACCCTGAAGATCCTGCCCACGCCCCGCTACACGTCGCTGTTCGAGAATCCCGTGGAGTGGGCGCGGGGGCTGGTGCTGGCCTGGGTGACCCTGGCCCTGCTGTTCTCCGCGATCTACGCCCGACTGTCCCGGGCCCAGATGCTGGAGACGCTCTCGGAGGACTACGTCCGCACGGCGCGGGCCAAGGGCATGCCGAAGCGGCAGGTGTACGGCAAGCACGCGCTGCGCGCGGCGATCACTCCCATCGTCACCATCGCCGGTCTCGACGTGGGCGCGGCGCTCGGCGGCACGGTGATCACGGAGACCACCTTCGGCATCCAGGGGCTGGGGCGTACGGCGGTGGAGGCGGTCCGCCAGGGGGACCTGCCGACCATCATGGCGACCGTGCTGATCGCCGCGCTGTTCGTGGTCGTCGCCAACATGGTCGTCGACCTGCTCTACGCGTTCATCGACCCCCGGGTGCGCCTCGGCTGACCCGCGGGGCCTCGGGGCCGATCGTTGTAGCCCCGTTATCTGCTCGAAATTTACCGTCATTGAAGGCTGAGCGAAGCTTTCCTTCATCGGCGATCCGGAGGAGTGAGTATGCGAGCAAGACGCGTCACCGCCCTGGGCGGTGCGATCGCACTGATGGTTTCCCTCGGTGCGTGCAGCGAGAACACCGGTGACGACACCGGCGGGGTGGACACCGCCAAGCCGCGCACCGGCGCCATCGCGACCGACCCCAAGGACTCCCTCGGCCCGGCGCCGGAGGTGCCCGGCGCGGCCAAGGGCGGCACGTTCTACATCCTGCGGGAGAACAAGATCTCCCACATGGACCCGCAGCGGATCTACTCGTTCGCCGGGCTGATGGGAAGCCAGCTCTACGCCCGCTTCCTCACCACCTTCAAGGACGACGGCAAGGGCAACGTCACCCTGGTCGGTGACCTCGCCGAGACCCCCGGCACCAACGTCAACAACGACTGCAAGGTCTGGGAGTTCAAGGTCAAGCAGGGGGTGAAGTTCGAGGACGGCCGCCCGATCACCAGCAAGGAGATCGCGTACGGCATCGCCCGGTCCTTCGACCCGGACCTCACCGGCGGCCCGACCTACCTCCAGGAGTGGCTGGTCGACAGCCCGCAGTACGACACCAAGTGGGACTTCAAGGCCAACAAGACCTCGCTGCCGCCCGGGCTGACCACGCCGGACGAGCGCACCCTGCGCTTCGAGTTCAACAAGCCCCGCTGTGACCTGCCGTTCGCCGTCTCGCTGCCGGCCACCGCGCCGCTGCCGGCCGACAAGGACACCGGCGTCAACCTGGACAACCAGCCGTTCTCGTCGGGCCCGTACAAGTTCACCAAGCACACCCCGGGCGTCGAGATCGTGCTCGAGCGCAACGAGCACTGGGACCCGGCCACCGACGCCGTGCGCCACCAGTACCCGGACAAGTTCGTCTGGTCGCTCGGCGCGGACCAGGCCGCCCAGACCAACCGGGTGCTCGCCGGCACCGGCAACGACGCCGCGGCGGTCGCCACCGGCGGTGTCCCCTCGGAGCTGATCGCCAAGGTCACCGGCGACCCCAAGCTCAAGGAGCGGATGATCGTCGCGGCCACGCCGAACGCGTACCGCCTGAGCATCAACACCGCCCGGGTCACCGACCTGTCGGTGCGCCAGGCGATCAACCACGCGATCGACCGCACCAGCATCACCAAGAACCTCGGCGGCCCCTACGGTGCCGTGCCGATGACCACGCTGCTGCCGCCCACCACGCTGGGCTACAAGCAGTTCGACGCCTACCCGGCCGGCGACAGCGGCAACCCGGAGAAGGCCAAGGAGCTGCTCGCCGGCAAGACGCAGAACCTGGTGCTGCTCACCTCCGACGTGACCAGCTCCCAGGAGCGGGCCACCCAGATCAAGAACGCGCTGGAGAAGGCCGGCTTCACCGTCACGATCAAGACGATCCCCGAGGACGGCTACCTCGACACGGTGAAGAAGAAGGACAACCCGTACGACATCTGGGTCGACTCGTGGGCGGCCGACTGGCCCAGCGGCGCGTCGATCCTGCCGGTGCTCTTCGACGGCCGTGGCATCAAGGCCGAGGGCAACAGCAACACCTCGCAGCTCAACAACGAGGCGCTCAACGCGGAGTTCGACCGGATCCTCGCGCTCGACCCGGCCAAGCAGGCCGACGAGTGGAGCAAGATCGACGAGCGGCTGATGAAGGAGACGGCGCCGGCGGTGCCGCTCTACGTCGAGGTGGTCTCCCTGGCGCACGGCGAGAAGGCCGGCGGCGTCTTCATCGGCAGCATCTTCGGCTGGCCGAGCTTCGTGGACGCGTACGTCAAGCAGTGACACCGCCCGTGCCGCGATGACACCCCAGCGGTGACACGCACGGACCGACCCCCGGTCGACAACGTCGTCGGCCGGGGGTCGCCGTGTCTGTGGGCCGCCCACCCGCGACCTGCTCGGCGGCGCCACCGCCCGGCGGGAGCCGGCCGGCGGCGGGGACGGCCACGTCGGGGCGCGGCTAGAGGTGGCGGCGGACGAAGTCGAGTTCGAGCCTGAGCAGGCGTTCGGCGATGCCGCCGGCGGCCATGTGGGTGGCCCCGGTCAGCGGCAGCACCGAGTGCGGCCGGCCGGTCGCCAGCAGCGCGGCGGACAGCCGCAGCGTGTGCGCGGCCACCACGTTGTCGTCGACCAGGCCGTGCACCAGCAGCAGCGGCCGGGCCGCCTCCCCGGCCGGCACGGGCTCGCCGGCCAGCTCCACCAGCGAGTGGTGCGCGTAGATGTCCGTGCCGTCGTCCGGCAGGCCCAGGTAGCGCTCCGTGTAGGCGGTGTCGTACAGCGCCCAGTCGGTGACCGGTGCGCCGACGATGCCGCACCGGAACAGCTCCGGGTGCCGCAGCACCGCCAGGCCGGCCAGCCAGCCGCCGAACGACCAGCCCCGCACCGCCACCCGCTCCAGGTCGAGGTCCGGATGCTTGCCGGCCAGCGCGGTGAGCGCGTCCACCTGGTCGAGCAGGACCACGTCGGCCACCCGGCGGTGGATCGCCTTCTCGAAGGAGGGGGCCACGCCCGGCGTACCGCGGTTGTCGATGGTGACCACCGCGAAGCCGGCGTCGGCCCACCACTGCCGCTCCAGCCACGCCCCACGGGCGGCCAGCACCTCCTGGTGCCCCGGCCCGCCGTAGACGTCCAGCAGCACCGGCAGCCGCCGGCCGGTGACGTAGTTGTCCGGGTAGAGCACGGCCGTCGGCAGCCGCCGGTCGGTGACCCGCTCCAGCAGCGGCAGCGGCGAGTACGGCGGGGTGGCGGCGAGCGAGCGCAGCACGGCCACCTCCTGCCCGCCGCGCCGCACCGTCCACCGGGTGCCCGGATGGTCGAGCGAGGCGCTGCCCACCACCAGCACGTCCCCGCCCACGGCGGCGGTGTGCCAGCCCGGGTCGGTGGTGATCCGACGGGCGTCCACGCCGCCGCCGATGGTGGTGCGCACCCGGAACAGGTGCCGCTCGCTCGGCTCGCCGTCGCTCGCCTCCACCAGCAGGTCGGCCGGGCCGGTGCCGTCCGGCAGCCGCCCGACCACCCGCCGCACGTAGAGCGACGGCGGGGTGAGCAGCGTCCCGTCGGCGAAGAGGCAGCGGGCGTCGTACCCGTCGTGGGCCAGCTCGCCGCCGACCAGCACCCGGCCGTCCGGCAGGTGCGCCGGGGTGCCGGGGACCGGCTCCACCCAGCGCGGGTCGGCCAGCTCGGCGTGCACCTGGGTCTCGCCGGTACGCGGGTCGATCGCCAGCACCAGGCCGTGCTGCTGGGAACGGCGCAGCACGGTGATCAGCGGCCCGCCCTCGGCCCAGTGCACGGCCGTCAGGTACGGGTAGGTCTCCCGGTCCCAGTGCACGTCGACCCAGCCGTCGTCGAGGTCCAGCAGGTGCAGGCTGACCTCGGCGTTCGCGCTGCCCGCCCGGGGGTACGCGACCGTGGTCGGCGGGCTCGCCGGGTCGGCCGGGTCGTGCAGGTGCCAGCGTTCGACCCGGGACTCGTCCACCCGGGCGGCCAGCACCGACCGGCCGTCCGGCGCCCACCAGTAGCCGCGGAAGCGGTGGAACTCCTCGGCCGCGATGTGCTCGGCCAGCCCCCAGGTCACCCCGGAGTCCTCGCCGGCCAGCAGCGTGTCCGTGCCGTCGTGCTCGACCACCCGCAGCTGCCCCCGGCGGACCCCCTCGGCGGCGTCGGTGACGTACGCCAGGCGCTGCCCGGTGGGGTCGGGCCGGGGGTCGAGCACCGGACCGACGGTGGCCACCTCGACCACGTCGCCGTGCACCAGGTCGGCGCGGAACAGCCGCCCGGCCAGCGCGAAGACCGCCACCCGCCCGGCGCCGTCGAGGGCGTACGAGCCGATGCCGGAGGCGCTCAGCCGCAGCCGCTCGCGCAGCGCGCGCTCGCCCGGGCTCAGCGCGGCGGGATCGGCGTCGGCCCCGAGCAGCGTCGCCGGGTCGGCGACCAGCCGCTCCTCGCCGGTTGCCACGTCGAGCAGCCAGAGGGCGTCGGCCGGGTCCTCCGGGCCGGCCGAGCGCAGGAAGACCACCCGGGAGCCGTCGTCGGCCACGGTGACCGCCCGCGGCGCTCCGCGGCTGAACCGGCGGGTGCGGGCAGCCAGCTCCGGAAAGTCCACAGACCAGATCGTAGAGCGGTGACCGGGGGTGATGTGGCCGACCTGCGCGGACGCGTCAGGGTCGGCGGAGGAGAACCGCCGGATAGAGTGACCGGCGTGACGACGCTGCCTGACCGCCGCCTCCTGCTGGTCCACGCGCACCCCGACGACGAGTCCATCGGCACCGGCTCGACGATGGCGCACTACGCCGCCGCCGGCGCCCACGTCACCCTGGTGACCTGCACCCTCGGCGAGGAGGGCGAGATCCACGTACCGGCGCTGGCCCAGCTCGCCGCAGCCGAGGCCGACCAGCTCGGGGGCTGGCGGATCGCCGAGCTGAACGCCGCCTGCGCCGCGCTCGGCGTCACCGACCACCGCTTCCTCGGCGGGGCCGGCCGCTACCGCGACTCCGGCATGATGGGCCTCGCCACCAACGAGCACCCCCGGGCATTCTGGCAGGCCGACCTCGACGAGGCCGCCGGGCACCTGGTGGAGATCATGCGGGAGGTACGCCCGCAGGTCATGGTCACCTACGACGACAACGGCTTCTACGGCCACCCGGACCACATCCAGGCGCACCGGGTCGCGATGCGCGCGTACGAGCTGGCCGGCGCGGAGGGCTTCGCCCCGGCGAAGGTCTACTGGACCGCGATGCCGCTCAGCGTGCTGGAGGCCGGCCTGACCCACTTCGCCGAGGCGGCCGACAACCCCTTCGCCGGCATCCAGGACATCTCCGAGCTGCCCTTCGGCACCCCGGACGCGCAGATCGCCGCCCGGATCGACGCCACCGAGCAGCACGCCGCCAAGGAGGCGGCGATGCGCGCGCACGCCACCCAGATCCCCGACGCCTCCTGGCTCTACTCGATCGCCGGCAACTTCGGCAGCGAGTTCATGGGCGTGGAGTACTACACCCTCGCGTTGGGGGAGAAGGGGCCGGGCAGCGGCCCGTACGGCTGGGAGGACGACCTCTTCGCCGGGCTCGACGTCGCCGACGGCCCGGACCGGTCCCCGGTCGCGGCTGCCGGTCTCCGGTGACTCTGCCCGTCGCGTCGATGTCGGCCGCCCCGGAGGAGACCGCCCCGCCGCCGCCCGTGCGGTCCCGGCGGCTGCTCGACCTCGCCCTGCGGGTGGCCGGCGGGCTGATCGCCGTCCTCGGCGGGACGCTCACCGCGGTGCTGGAGCTGCTGCTGGCCACGCTCCGGGTCGGCGGCCAACTGATCGGCGTCTCGGTGCTGGTCGCCATCGGCGCGAACATCGCGCTGAGCTGGTTCGCGCACGAGGCCGTCGGCCGCCGGTGGGCGGTGGCGCTGCCCGCGACCCCCTGGTTCGTCCTGATGGCGGTGGCGGCGGTCCGCACCGCCGAGGGGGACCTGCTGGTCTCCGGCGACAACTGGGTCGGCCTGGCGATGATCGTGGCCGGCGCGATGACCTTCGCGGTGATGGGTTTCCGGCAGATCCTGGCGCCGCCGCCGGTCCCTTCGGGGGACTGACGCCGCACCGGTTCCGGTGGTAGACATTCCTGCCAGGAGGCCCGCCGCCGGGGCGGGCGGTACGGCGGGAGGCGTGCGATGAGTGAGCGGTGGCGCGGGACGGCGGTTCTCGCGGTCGCGCTGTTCGCGGTCAACGTGGTCGCCCGGCTGGTCACCCGGTTCGGCTTCGACGGCGACGACACGGCCGCCGCCGACCGGGTGTCGCTGGGGATGTTCGTGGTGATCGGGCTGGTCCTGGCCGCGGTCGCCTTCGTCTGGGGCAGGCGTCAGCCGGTGGCCGCCTGGGGTGCGGACCTGGCCGCCGCGGTCGGGGTCGCGCTGCTGCTGACGGTGCTGGTGGGGCCGCTGCTGGTCGGTGACAACCCGTTCGGCGGGGGCGCCGGCACCTTCTTCGCCCAGATCTGGCTCTACCTCGCGGCGGCCGGCGTGGGCGTGCTGCTCGGCTACCTGCTGCTCACGGCGCTCGGCCTGGACCACCGCTCCCAGTCCCTCAAGCGCTACGCCGAACTCCGGGCCACCAAGCCCCGCCGCGTGGTCCGCCGCTGACCCGCCCCGCCGTGGCCGGACGGGTCAGGCCGGTGGGGTGCGGGTCAGGTACGTGTGGTGGGTGGTGAAGCCGAGGGAGCGGTAGAGGGCCACGGCCGGCGTGTTGCGCTGCTCGACCTGGAGGAAGGCGCGGGAGGCGCCGGCCGCGGCGCCCCAGTCGACGAGGGCGCGGATGATCCGGCCCGCCAGGCCCTGCCGCCTCGCCTCCGGCAGCACCTCGATCAGGCTGAGCCCGAGCCAGCGTCCCGGCCCGGTGACCGTGCCCCGGCCGATGGCCAGCAGCGCGCCGTCGGCGTACACGTGGGCGAAGCGGACCTGGTCCACGGCGGTGAGCACGTGCCGGGCGGCGTCCGGTAGCCCGCCCTTGCGGCCGGCGGCGACGGTGAGCCAGTCGTCCGACGGCGCGGTGGCCAGCGCGACCGGCGGCGCCCCGGCGTGCTCCGGCGCGGCCGGCGGCAGCCCCGCCAGCGGCACGGTCTGCACCAGTACGGGCGGCCGGCCGACCCAGCCGCGGGCGTCCAGCTCCGCGCCGACCGGCGCGGCGAGCGGCAGCGGGGTGTTGACCATCGGCGGCTGCCCGAGGTCGGCGTACCAGCGCTCCACCGCGTCCAGCGCGGCGGGCAGGGGCCGGTCCGGGTCGCCCACGGGCAGCGCCGAGTTGGCCCGGCCGGTCCAGCCGTCGGCGGCGCGCAGCCGCCAGTCGCCGAGCCGACCCCGTACGGCTGCGGGCCAGGCCTCGTCGGCGGCCAGTTCCAGCTCGACCACCGCCGCGGCGGTGGGCCGGCGGGCCGGCGGCACCCGCTTGGCCCGGTGCACCTCGGCCACCGGGACCCGCAGCCGGCCCTGCTCGGTGGCGAGCGTGAGGTGGGTCTCACTCAGCTCGACCAGCTCGCCGAGGGCGTCCGAGAAGAGCGGCCGGCCCTCGCGGATGCCCACGATCCGGCGAACCACGATCCGGTGTCCCACATCCTGCTGTCGGAGCACGATCGACCCCCTCCCCGGCGAGATACTAGGCTCTTACCGTCGCGGGTGATCGCGGCGTGTCTTGCGGAGGAGAAGACCGGTGACCTACATCATCGCCGAACCGTGCGTGGATGTGCTCGACAAGGCTTGCATCGAGGAATGTCCGGTCGACTGCATTTACGAGGGCAACCGGATGCTCTACATCCACCCCGACGAGTGCGTCGACTGTGGTGCCTGTGAGCCGGTCTGCCCGGTCGAGGCGATCTTCTACGAGGACGACGTGCCGGAGCAGTGGAAGGACTACACCGGCGCCAACTACGAGTTCTTCGAGGAGCTGGGCTCGCCCGGTGGCGCCTCGAAGATCGGCAAGGTGGAGAAGGACGCGACCTTCGTCGCCGCGCAGCCGCCGCGCGGCGAGGGCCACTGAACCGGCCGGCGCCGGTCTCGTCGCGGCTGCCGGAGTTCACCTGGGACACCCTGGACGCCGCGGCCGCGCTGGCCGCGGCGCATCCTGAGGGTCTGATCAACCTCTCCATGGGTACGCCGGTCGACCCGGTGCCCGAGGTGATCCGGCGGGCGCTGGCCGACGCGTCCGACGCCCCGGGCTACCCGCTGACCGCCGGGACGCCGGTGCTGCGCGAGACGATCGCGGCCTGGGTCGCGCGGGCCTGCGGCGCCGGCGTCGACGGCCTCGGCGTGCTGCCGACGATCGGCTCGAAGGAACTCGTCGCCTGGCTGCCGACCCTGCTCGGGATCGGCCCCGGCGACGTCGTCGTGGTGCCCTCGATCGCCTACCCGACGTACGAGGACGGGGTGCGGCTCGCGGGTGCCACCGTCGTACGCGCCGACTCGCTGACGGCCGTCGGCCCCACCCCACGCGTACGCCTGGTCTGGGTCAACTCGCCCGGCAACCCGACGGGCCGGGTGCTGCCGGCGGCCCACCTGCGCAAGGTGGTCGACTGGGCCCGGGAGCGCGGCGCGGTGGTCGCCAGCGACGAGTGCTACCTGCCGCTGGGCTGGTCCGCCGAGCCCGTCTCGGTGCTCTCGCCCGAGGTCTGCGGCGGCTCGTACGACGGGGTGCTGGCCGTGCACTCGCTCTCCAAGCGGTCGAACCTGGCCGGCTACCGGGCGGGCTTCGTGGCGGGCGACCCGGCGCTGGTGGCGGAGCTGCTCAAGGTCCGCAAGCACGCCGGGATGATCGTGCCGGCGCCGGTGCAGGCGGCGATGGTGGCCGCGCTGCGCGACGGGCGGCACGCCGACGAGCAGCGGGAGCGCTACCGGGCCCGGCGCGAGGTCCTGCACGCCGCGTTCACCGGCGCGGGCTTCACCGTCGAGCACTCCGAGGCCGGGCTCTACCTCTGGCTGACCCGGGGCGAGGACTGCTGGGAGACGGTCGACTGGCTGGCCCGGCGGGGCATCCTCGCGGCCGCCGGCGTCTTCTACGGTCCGGGCGGTCGGCAGCACGTGCGGGTGGCGCTGACCGAGTCCGACGAGCACGTGGCGGCGGTCGCCGGCCGGCTGCGCGCCTGAGCGCGATGACGACCGACGCGTCGGCGCCGGACCCGGCCGGGCGCTGGGCCGGGGTCCGGGCGGCGGTCGTGGGCACCGGCCTGATCGGCGGTTCCGTCCTGCTCCGGCTGCGCGCGGCCGGCCTGGACGTCGCCGGTTGGGACCCGGACCCCGCGACCCGCCGGTACGCCCGGCGGCAGGGCGTCGAGGCCCCGGAGACGCTCGACGAGGCGGTGGCCGGGCGCCGCGTGGTGCTGCTCTGCGGCCCGCTGCCCACCCTTGCGGACACCCTGCTGCGGGTCGCCCGGGCGGCCCCGCCCGACTGCGTACTGACGGACGTCGGCAGCACGAAGGCCGAGCTGGCGGCCTTCGCCGCGCGGCACGGCCTCGTCGACCGGTTCGTGCCCGGTCACCCGATGGCCGGCGCGGACTCCGCCGGGCTCACCTCCGCCACGGCCGCGCTGCTCGACTCCGCCGCCTGGGTGCTCTGCCCGTCCGACGGCCCGGCGACGGCCGCGTTCCGGTGGCTCGCGGCCCTGGTCGTCGACGTGTTCCGCGCCCGGGTGGTGCCGATGTCCCCGCAGGAGCACGACGAGGCCGCCGCGCTCGCCTCCCACGTGCCGCACCTGCTCGCCGGGGCGCTGGCGGGGGCGGCCCGGCACGCCGCCCTGGGCGACGCGGTCCTCGCGCTCGCCGCCGGCAGCTTCCGGGACGGCACCCGCGTCGCCGGCACCCCGGCCGCGCGTACCGCCAGCATGCTGCTCGGCAACCGCGACCGGGTGCTGGACGGCCTCGTCGGCGTCACCGCCTTCCTCGACCGGCTGGCGGGCGCGCTGCGGGCCGGCGACGCCGCCTCCCTCACCGCCCTGTACGCCGAGGCCGAGGCGACCCGCTCGGCGCTGCTCGCCCGCCCGTTCGACACCTCCGTACGGGAGTTCCCGGCGGGCGGCGACCACGCCGCCGAGGTCGCCTGGCTGCGGCGGCTGGGCGCGGGCGGTGGGCACCTGAGCGCCTGTCGGGTCGCGGCCGGCACGGTCTCCTACACCGCGCACGCCCCGGCGGGCACCGCGCCGGCCTGACCCGCGACCGGCTCCGCCGCCGTGGCGCGGGCACGGTCGACGTCCCCGCCGCCCGCGACCCGTGGGGCAGCCGGTACGTGCCGACGTGCAGGGCCAGCCCCCGTCCGGCGTGCTCCGGACGGCGGGCGGGTCGGTGGGTGCGCGGTTAGGGTGAGGGCATGGTGGACGGACCGGTGGTGGCGGTGCGCGGCGAGGCGTACCGGGAGGTGGCTCCGGAGATCGCCCGGTTCGCGGTGACCGCCAGGGCGCGCGACCGCGAACGGGAGGCCACCCTGACCCGGCTGGCCGAGCGGGCCGCCGCCGTCCGGGTGCTGCTCGACGCCGAGGGCACCGGCATCGACCGGCGGGAGACCGGTGAGCTGCGGGTACGGCCGGAGACCCGACGCTCCGGCGAGCGGGTGGTGGCGTACAGCGGGAGCGTGACCACCACCGTGACGGTCAGCGACTTCACCGCGCTCGGCGAGCTGATGCTGCGCCTGGCCGACCAGGACCAGATCGAGGTGGCCGGGCCGTGGTGGGCGCTGCGGCCGGGCAGCCCGGCCCACCGGGAGGCCCGGCACGCCGCGCTCGCCGACGCCCTGCTGCGGGCCCGCGAGTACGCGGAGGCCCTCGGCGCCCGGGTCACCGCCCTGATCGAGCTGGCCGACGCGGGCGCGGCGGAGCAGCCGATGATGAGCCGGATGGCGTACGCGGCCGACGGCGCGGAGAGCGCTCCGCCGGAGCTGGAGCTCGACCCGCAGCCGCAGACCGTGCACGCCGCGGTGCACGCGCGGTTCGCGATCAGCGAGCCGGTCCTCGGCTGATGGCCGCCGGCCGGGTCGTCGGGACCGGCGAGCTGGTGGCGCGGGCGCGCGCGCTCGCCGAGGCCGGCCCGCGGCAGCTGCTGGGCATCGCCGGGCCGCCCGGCGCGGGCAAGTCGACGCTGGCGGAGCGGATCGTCGAGGAGGTCGGCCCGACGGCCCGGCTGGTGCCGATGGACGGCTTCCATCTCGCTCAGGCCGAGCTGCGCCGCCTGCGCCGGGCGGAGCGCAAGGGTGCCGTGGACACCTTCGACGCCAACGGCTACGTGTCGATGCTGCGCCGCCTGCGGCGGCTGGAGCCGACGGCGGTCTACGTGCCGGCGTTCCGCCGGGACCTGGAGGAGCCGGTGGCCGGCTCGATCGAGGTGCCGCCGTCGGTGCGGCTGGTGGTCACCGAGGGCAACTACCTGCTGGTGGACGCGACCCCCTGGGACGAGGTGCGGCAGCTGCTGCACGAGGCGTGGTTCCTCGACCTGGACGCCGAGCTGCGGCTGCGCCGGCTGACCGCCCGGCACGAGGCGTACGGGCGGTCGCCGGAACAGGCCCGGGCGTGGGCGACGGGCAGCGACGAGGCCAACGCCGCCCTGGTCGCCGGCACCGCGCACCGCGCCGACCTGGTCGTCCGCCTCGCCGAGCCGCCACCGACGCCCTGACGGGGATCCACGCTCAGCGCCGTCGCCGTTCCCCGGCGACGCCCTGACAGCGCTCCGACGGCGTCGACGCGGCGTCAGCCGGAGCCGGGCCGGGGTACCGGGACGCCCCGGCGCAGCAGCCACGCCACCCGCGAGCGTTCCCGGTGGAACTCCGGCGCCTCGGGGTAGCCGCTGTGGTTGCGGATCGGGGGGTCCGCCACCTCCCCGTCGCTGGGGTGCAGCGCCTCCGGGTCGCGTACGGGCAGGTCCCGTTCCCCGGCGGTGACCGGCCAGCCGAGCGGGTCGGTGTCGCGCCAGAAGTTGGTCCAGCGGACCTTGTCGCCGGGCGGGGTCAGCGCGTCGGCGAGTACGGGCAGCCGGTCCGGGCCGAAGTAGCCGGGGAAGACCCGCCCGTAGAGCCGGGTCAGCTGGCAGCCGTACGAGAAGAACCAGATCCGCCGGCGTGCGCGGGCCGGCAGTTGCAGGAGCACCGCCGCGCAGAGCACCGTGCCCTGGCTGTGCCCGGAGAGGATGATCCCGTCCACGCCCCGGGGGTCGTGCTCGGGGAGCGCCAGCAGTCCGGCGACGCGGGTCTGCAACTCGGGTACGGCCCGCTCGGCGTAGCTGGGCGGGGCCAGCGGGTGCGCCGTCCGGGGCCAGAAGGTGCCCACGTCCCAGACCACGCCCACGGAGCGGCGGACGACGTCGTTGCGGTAGACCAGCATGCCCACCGTGGCGATCAGCACCGGCAGCCAGCCGAGCAGCCGCCCACCCATCTCGGAGATCCACTCGACCACCGCCGCGCCGCCGGTCGCCACCGTGGGGTGCGGTGGGCTGTGGTTGAGCAGGGCGGCGCAGGAGAGGGTCGCCAGCACGAGCGACACGGCTGCGTAGCAGCCGACCAGCCGTACGGCGTGTTCGCCGACCAGTCGGTGCAGCGCGCGCCAGGCGGCGACGTCGCGGCAGCGCCGCAGCTCGTGCGCGGAGAGGGGGACGCCGGTGCGCGCCGTCGCCTCCGCGTACTCGTGGCGGCGCAGGCGCAGGTAGAGCAGCGCGGCCCGGACGACGGTGGCGGCGAGCGCGAGCAGGGCGGCGGCGAAGACGAGCCCGGCCCACAGCACCGGAACCGGGGGCGCGACGGGGGAGGACCCGCCCGTGGCCGGGCCGCCGTTGAGCCGGCCGGTGACCCAGTAGAGCAGCCCGGCGCTGTAGGAGACGCAGAGCATCCAGCCGAAGCCGGCGAGGAGCGCCGGCGCGCGCCCGCCCCAGGCCAGGTCGGTGTGGGGCCCCAGGGGTTGTCGCCCGAGCGGCACCGGGACGCGCGGCAGCAGCAGCCCGGTGGCGGCCAGGGCGACGATCAGGACGACGACCGTCCAGAACTCCAGCGCGGCGGGCGCGGGTGGCAGCCCGGGCAGCCACCCGGTGAACCAGGCGAACCCGGGAACGAGCAGCAGGGCGGCCGCCGCCGGCGCGGCCAGCGCCCGCCGCCCGGACCGGGCCACCGCGCCGATCGCGATCAGCAGCAGCAACTGTCCCGTGCCCAGCCATGCGACGATCCAGTTCAGACCGGGCAGCGACCGGTCGGCCGGGCAGGCCGGCGCGCCGGCGGTGCGGGCGCAGCCGCGGGCCGGGCGCAGGTCGGCCAGGGGCGTACCGGCGGGGCCGTCGGGCAGCAGCAGGATCAGCACCGTGCCGGCCAGCCCGACCCCGGTGAGCGCGGCGACCGTGATGCTCCACCGGCCGAGCGGGGTGGCCCCCGCGCGCCGCGTCAGGTCGGGTCCGGCGAGGGCCACGACCGCGACGACCACGACTGCGGCGAGGGCCGCCACGGTGGACCAGGCGACGACCGCCCGCGCGCCCCGGGGCGGGTCCAGGGCGAGGACCACCCCCAGCGGTACGGCGGCGGCGACGACCACGCCGGTGCACAGGTGCAGCACGGCGCCCCTGCGCAGCTGACCCTCGCCGATCCAGAAGGTGCGGTCCTGCAACGGGTTCGCGGGCGGGCCGGGGGGTGGGTCCGGTGCGGCCGGGCCCGCCTCGGGTTGCTGCGGTCCGTCCGGCGGTGCGTCGGCGGGCCGCGGAGCCCTCGGTGGGGGCACCGGTTCGGCGGGCATCTGTGCCTCGTACTGGTAGGTGCGCCAGCTCACCAGGCCGAGCAGGGCCAGCGCGCCGAGGGGCACGATCAGGCCGACGGCCATCGGTCTGGTGCCCTCGCTCCACCAGCCCCGTCCGAGGAACTCCCAGGGGCCCGGGATCCGGCGCAGGCAGTCCTGGTCGACGCACTGCCAGCCCACGAGGTCGACCCCGACGGCGGTGAGGGTGAGGGCGAGGGTGCCGGTGAGGCTCAGGCAGAACAGCCGGATGAACCACGCCGTGATCCCCGAGGTGCTGTGCCAGCGTTCGGTGCCGGGGTCGGCCGGGATGGACGGCCGGGCGTGCAGCGCGACGTTGGCCAGCGTGAACGGGAGCAGCAGCGTCCACAGTGCGCGTTCGACGTCGCGCGCGGTACGCGCGCCGGAGGTCAACTGCCCCCAGCTGTACGCCTCGACGACGACCGGGTCGTTGGGCTCGGCGGCGGGGGAGCGGTAGAAGCCGGTGACCGGGCCGCCCGCGACGAGCCAGGGCGGCAGGGGCGCGTCTTCGCCGGGGGCCGGGCGCAGGCCGAGGATCTGGCCCGGGGGAGTGTTGGAGACCCCGTGCACGCGCAGTTCGAGAACCCGACCGACCATCTCGC
Source organism: Micromonospora sp. ZG13 (assembly GCF_059359355.1). NCBI lineage: Bacteria > Bacillati > Actinomycetota > Actinomycetes > Micromonosporales > Micromonosporaceae > Micromonospora > Micromonospora sp. ZG13. The sequence continues at coordinate 210,057 of NZ_JCADBQ010000001.1, read as the reverse complement.
CCCCTGGTGACGACATCACCACCCACAGTGCCGGGTGCCGGGTGCGAAACGCCAGGGCTTGGAGGGTGTTTGTGCAGGTGGTGGGCTTGATCGTGGTCAGTCGAGCTGGCGTACGACCCGGGCGGGGTTACCCACGGCGACGACGTTCGCCGGCAGGTCCCTGGTCACCACGGCGCCCGCGCCGACGACGGTGTTCTCCCCGATGGTGACGCCGGCGAGCACGATGGCCCCGCCGCCGAGCCAGACGTTGTCGCCGATGGTGATCGGCTTGGCCGCCTCCCACTTGTCGCGGCGGGGCCCGGGCTCGACGGGGTGGGTGGGGGTGAGCAGTTGCACGTTCGGTCCGATCTGGACGTCGGCGCCGATGGTGATCGGGGCGACGTCGAGGAGGACCGCGTTGAAGTTGACGAAGCTGCGCGGTCCGATCCGGACGTACCGGCCGTAGTCGACGTACAGCGGCGGTCGGACGTGGGTGCCCTCGCCCACCTCGCCGAGCAGGTCGCGCAGGGCGGCGAGCCGGGCCTCGGGATCGGCGGCGGGGCTGCGGTTGAAGCGTTCCATCAGCCGCGTCGCCCGGTCCAGGTCGGCGGCGATCTCCGGGCCCTCGGCGATGTAGGGCTCGCCGGCCAGCATGCGTTCCTTCATGGAGGTCACCGGCCGATCATCCCCGATGACGGGGCCCGATCGTTGGCTGGTCCGTCATCTTCGTGTCTTCATTTTGCATACTCGGTATGCAATCCTGATGACTGTCAATGCGTCCATCCCTACAGGTAGTAACGCCCGACGAGGAGGATCCGTTGCAGCGAAGAAGAAAACTGGTCGGTCTCGGTCTGGTGCTCGGCGTGGTGCTCGGCACCCCCGGCATGGCCGTTGCCCAGGCGCCCGCCGATCCGGCCCCCCGTCCCGTCCCGGCCCCGTCGGCCCCGGCGGCGGGCACCGGCAACCGCCCGGTCACCGTCACCCTGCTCACCGGCGACCGGGTCACCGTCACCGGCTCCCGCGCCAGCGTGCGCCCCGCGCCAGGGCGTGAGGACGTCCGCTTCCTCACCCGACGCGATCGGGGCCACCTCTCGGTGGTGCCCGAGGACGCCGTGGCGCCGATCCGCGAGGGACGGGTCGACCGGCGGCTGTTCGACGTCACCGAGCTGGTCGCCGCCGGTTACGACGACGCCCGGCGCGACCACCTGCCCCTGCTGATCACGGGCGGCAACGGGGCGGCCCGGCGCTCGGCCGTGCCCGGCGGGGTGACGGTCACCCGCGAGCTGCCCGCCGTCGGCGGCCTCGCCGCCACGGCGAGCAAGCGGCGCGCCACGGAGGTCTGGGCGGCGGTCACCGCCGCCGGTGCACGCGTCGGCGCGGCAGGGGGCGCCGACCGGATCTGGCTCGACGGCCGGCGTCAGCTCACGCTCGACCGCAGCGTGCCGCAGATCGGCGCGCCGGAGGCCCACCGGGCCGGATTCACCGGTCGGGGCGTGCGGGTCGCCGTGCTGGACACGGGGATCGACGCCACGCACCCCGACCTGTCCGGCCGGGTGGCCGAGGTGCGCAACTTCACCGAGGAGTCGGCGGCGGGCGACGTGGTCGGGCACGGCACCCACGTGGCCTCGATCGTCGCCGGCAGCGGCGCCGCCTCCGGCGGTCGCCTCCGGGGCGTCGCCCCCGACGCGACGCTGCTCGACGGCAAGGTCTGCGAGACGTACGGCTGCCCGGAGTCGGCGATCCTCGCCGGCATGCAGTGGGCCGCGGTGGAGCAGCGGGCCGACGTGGTCAACCTCAGCCTCGGCGGCTACGACACCCCGGAGGTCGACCCGCTGGAGGAGGCCGTCAACACGCTCACCGCGCAGACCGGCGCCCTCTTCGTGATCAGCGCCGGCAACTCCGGCCGGTTCGCGCCGGTCAGTTCCCCCAGCACCGCCGACGCCGCCCTCTCGGTGGGCGCCGTCGACCGGGACGACAGCCTCGCCGACTTCTCCAGCCGTGGCCCCCGCACCGGTGACGACGCGCTCAAGCCCGACATCACCGCCCCCGGGGTGGACATCGTGGCGGCGCGCAGCCGTGACGGCGTGATCGGCGAGCCGGCCGGCGACGGGTACGTCTCGCTCTCCGGCACCTCGATGGCCGCCCCGCACGTCACCGGCGCGGCGGCGCTGCTGGCCCAGCAGCACGCCGACTGGAAGGCCGACCGGCTCAAGGCCCTCCTGATGTCCTCGGCGAAGCCGAACCCCGAGCTGACCGCGTACGAGCAGGGGGCCGGGCGGGTCGACCTGGCCAGCGCGGTCCGGCAGACGGTGACCAGCGACCCGCCGAGCGTGTCGCTCGGACGGGCACTCTGGCCGCACCACGACGACACCCCGATCACCCGCACCGTGACCTGGCGCAACGACGGCGCCGCCACCGACCTGGAGCTGACCGTCGAGGCGACCGGCCCGGACGGCAGGCCCGCCCCGGTGGGCATGTTCACCCTCGGCGCGAGCCGGATCAGCGTGCCGGGCGGCGGCACGGCGAGCGCCACGATCACCGCCGACACCCGGGTCGACGGCCCGGACGGTCACTACACCGGCCGGATCGTGGCCCGCTCCGGCGGCGCGGTGGTGGCCGTGACCCCCGTGGCGGTGCACCGGGAGGTGGAGAGCTACACGGTGACCGCCCGGCACCTGAACCGCGCCGGCGCGCCCGCCGGTGAGCACAGCACCACGCTGGTCTCCCTGGACGAGCTGAACCCGTTCGACCTGTACGACCCGGACGGCACCGCCGAGCTGCGGGTCCCCAAGGGCCGGTACGGGCTGGTCAGCTACGTGTTCGACGTGGACGGCGAGGAGCTGACCGCGGCCACCCAGCTCGTCCAGCCGGAGCTGGTGGTCGGCGGGGACACGCGGATCACCCTCGACGCCCGACGGGGCAAGCCGGTCCGGATGAGCGTCCCGCAGCGCTCGGCCACCCCGGCGCTCGTCGTCACCGAGGCGAGCTTCCTCGCCGAGACGGGCAGCTACACCTTCGGCCTGCTGGACTCCGACTTCGGCGGTCTCTTCACCGCCGGGCTCGGGCAACCGGTGCCCGCACAACGGTTCGTCGCCACGGTCAGCAGCCAGTGGGCCGACCTGGAAGCGGCGAGCAGCCCCTACCTCTACGCCCTCAGCGAGGCCGTGCCGGGCCGGATGCCGACCGGCTTCGTCCGGCACTACCGGGCGAAGGACCTGGCCACGGTCACCCACCGGTTCAACGGCGGCAGCCCGGGGCTGGTCACCGACCGGCTGGTCTTCGCGCACCGGGATCCCGACCTCGGCGGCTGGGCGGTCGGCCTGCGTACCGCCACGCCGGGGCAGCGGGTCGAGCACTACAACACCCGGGGCGTGCGCTGGTCCTCCGAGCTGGACTTCGGGGTGCCGACCGACGAGGGCTGGGCCGACCTCAAGGCGATCCTCTTCTCCGAGGCGCGCAGCCTGCGTCCCGGGCGGCACTACCGGGAGAGCTGGAACAGCGCGCCGTACGGGCCGTCGTTCCCGGCGGCGGGGATCACCCGGCAGGGCGACCGCATCGAGGTGGGCCTGCCGCTGCACAGCGACGCCGAGGGGCACGCGGGAGGCTCGGTCGCCGACACCGCCCGCACCGCCCTCTACCGCAACGGCGTGCTGGTCGGGGAGACGCCCGAGCCGGCGTACGGCGGGTTCGACGTGCCGCCGGGCGCGGCCGACTACCGGCTGGAGGTGTCGTCGAAGCGGAGCTTCACCGACCTCGCCACCGAGGTGGCGGCCACGTGGACGTTCCGGTCGCGGCACGTCGGCGGGGACGACCCGGTCGCGCTGCCGGCGTCGGCGATCCGGTTCGCGCCCCGGCTGGACCGGGACAATGCCGCCCCGGCGGGCCGGAGCTTCGCGATCCCGGTGGAGGTGCAGCGGCAGCCGGGCGCGCCCAGGACCCGGATCGCCGCGCTGACCGTCGACGCCTCCTACGACGGCGGGAAGACCTGGCAGCGGGCCCGGGTCCGCCCCGGCGGGGACGGCTGGACGGCCACCGTGCGGCACCCAGACGGCACCGGGCACGTCTCGCTGCGGGCCACCGCCCGGGACACCGCCGGCAACACGGTCACCCAGCGCGTCATCCAGGCGTACCGCCTGCGCTGAGGCGTACCCCCGCCGGGTCCGCGGCCGATCGCGGGCCCGGCGGGGGCGACCCGTCAGTCGTTGGCGTGCAGCGCGGCGTTCAGCTCGATGCCCCGGCCCGCGCGCTGCTTCGCCTCCAGCGCACCGGTCACCGAGTTGCGCCAGAACAGCAGGTTGTCCACCCCGGACAGCTCGCGGGCCTTGACCACCCGGCCGTCCGGCAGGGTGATCTTGGAGGCGGCGGTGATGTAGCAGCCGGCCTCCACCATGCAGTCGTCGCCGAGCGAGATGCCCACGCCCGCGTTCGCGCCGATCAGGCTGCGCTCGCCGATGCGGACCTTGTCGGTGCCGCCGCCGGAGAGGGTGCCCATGATCGAGGCGCCGCCGCCGATGTCGGAGCCGTCGCCGACCACCACGCCCTGCACGATCCGCCCCTCGACCATGGAGGTGCCGAGCGTGCCGGCGTTGAAGTTGCAGAAGCCCTCGTGCATGACCGTCGTGCCGGCCGCCAGGTGCGCGCCGAGCCGGACCCGGTCGGCGTCGGCGATCCGCACGCCCGACGGCACCACGTAGTCGGTCATCCGGGGGAACTTGTCCACCCCGTAGACGGCCAGGTGGCGGCCGGCGGCCCGTTCGATGACCCGCAGCTCGTCCACCCGCTCCGGGGGGCACGGCCCGGCGGAGGTCCAGGCCACGTTCGCCAGCTTGCCGAAGATGCCGTCGAGGTTGAGCTCGTTGGGTCGCACCAGGCGGTGGGAGAGCAGGTGCAGCCGCAGGTACGCGTCGGCGGCATCCTTGATCGGGTCGTCCAGCGAGTCGATCACGGTGACCACCTGGACGGTACGCAGCCCGGGCAGCGCCCGGTCGCCGACCGCTCCCGGCGGCAGGTCCAGCACGTCCGCCTCGTCCTCGCCGGCGACCAGCGGCAGCTTGCCGAGGCCCAGCTTGCCGGTCGGGTACCAGGTGTCGAGCACCTGGTCGTCAGCGGTCACGGTGGCCAGGCCGATGCCCCAGGCGGATTCGGACGTCACTGATTCACCTCTCGTTCGTGGCTGCCGGGCGGGCGGGTCACCAGGTGCCCCGCGCGGCCGCGCGCTCTGACGCCGGCCGCCCGGAACGCTCGCTCCTCACGCGCCCGACCTGACGGTACCGTGCGAACCATGGAGAACCCGCTGACCCCCGAGGTCCTGGCCGATCCGGTGGCGCTGACCCGAGCGCTGGTCGACATGGAGTCCGTGTCCCTCAACGAGAAGGCGATCGCCGACTGCGTGGAGCAGGTGCTGCGGGGCGTACCGCACCTGAGCACGTACCGGCACGGCAACACGGTGATGGCCCGGACGGACCTGGGCCGCGACCAGCGGGTGGTGCTCGCCGGTCACCTGGACACGGTGCCGCTGAACAACAACTTCCCGTCGACCATGCGCGGCGACCTGATGTACGGCTGCGGCACCTCCGACATGAAGTCCGGGGTGGCGTACGCGCTGCACCTGGCCGTGAGCCTGCCCGACCCGCGCTACGACGTGACGTACTTCTTCTACGAGGCGGAGGAGATCGAGTCGAAGTACAACGGCCTCTTCCTGGTAGCCGAGGCGCACCCGGAGTGGCTGGAGGCGGACTTCGCGCTGCTGCTGGAGCCGACGTACGGCATCGTCGAGGCCGGGTGCCAGGGCACCATGCGCTCGGTCGTCACCACCACCGGCGTACGCGCCCACTCGGCCCGCTCCTGGCACGGCGTGAACGCGATCCACGCGGCCGGCGAGGTGCTCGACCGGCTGGCCAACTACGAGGCGCGGCGGGTCACCATCGACGGCTGCGACTACCGCGAGGGGATGAACGCGGTCCGCATCCACGGCGGCGTGGCCGGCAACGTGGTGCCCGACCGGTGCGAGGTCGAGGTCAACTACCGCTTCGCGCCGGACCGGACCCCGGCCGAGGCCGAGGCGCACCTGCGCGAGGTCTTCGCCGGCTTCGACGTGCGGGTCACGGACTCGGCCGCCGGCGCCCCGCCCGGGCTGGAGGCGGCACCCGCCAAGGAGTTCGTGGCGGCGGTGGGCGCGAAGCCGATCGGCAAGCTGGGCTGGACGGACGTGGCCCGGTTCGCCGCGATGGGCGTCCCGGCGTTGAACTTCGGCCCGGGCGATCCGAACCTGGCCCACCACCCGGACGAGCACGTCGAGATCAGCAAGATCCGGGACGGCGCCGCCACGCTGCACCGCTGGCTCGCCTCCGCCTGACGCCCGGGGCGGGTGGCCTCCTCGCATGGACGGAGGGTCCGCGTCGGACGACGCGGACCCTCCGCTCACGGTGCTGCCGGTGCGGCTCAGACGGTGGTCGACGCCTCGGCGGCGGGCCGGGCGTCGGTCTGGCCGCCCTGATCGGTGGACGGTTCCATCAGGCGGGCGCGGCGGCGCTCGGCCACCACGTCGCGGATGCGGCGCTGCATCTGCCGCCGGATCCGGATCATCTCGCTGTTGCTGATCACGCTGACTCCTCCCCCGAAGGCGCGCGCCGGGGCATACCCGGTATGTGAATAGTAAGACGTCCGTGCGACCGAATTAGTTGCCCAAGATCGGAGATTATTTTCCGGTCGTCGCCGCCGGAGCTCGCCGTCGTCCGCCGCACCGCCGTCGTCCGCCGCACCGCCGTCGTCCGCCGCACCGCCGTCGTCCGGCGCGTCGCCGAGCGTCGCCCGAGAGCCGCCTCCGCCGGTCGGCGCAGGTCCGGCTCGTGGTGCCCGCACCTGGCGGGTGCCGCTCCACTACGGTGGCTCCCATGGGTCAGAGCAACGGGCGGGAGTCCGGCCGCCAGCCGGGACAGGAACGGCACCGGGGGGCCGTGACGCTGCGCCGACAGGCGATCACGAGTAGCACGGCCGATCAGCGCCTGCTCGATTCGCGGGGGCGTGGCGATTGGAAGACCAAGGACGCCTGGCGGGCGCTGCGCATCCTCTCCGAGTTCGTCGAGGGCTTCGACACCCTCGCCGACCTGCCCCCGGCGGTCAGCGTGTTCGGCTCCGCCCGCAGCCGGCCGGAGAGCCCGGAGTGCCAGCTGGCCGAGGCGCTGGGCGCCGCCCTGGCCCGGGCGGGCTACGCGGTGATCACCGGCGGCGGGCCGGGCGTGATGGAGGCGGCCAACCGGGGCGCCAGCGAGGCCGGGGGGCTCTCGGTTGGTCTCGGCATCGAGCTCCCCTTCGAGCAGGGCCTCAACGACTGGGTCGACCTGGCCATCGACTTCCGCTACTTCTTCGCCCGCAAGACCATGTTCGTCAAGTACGCCCAGGCGTTCGTCGTGCTGCCCGGCGGGTTCGGCACCATGGACGAGCTCTTCGAGGCGCTGACGCTGGTGCAGACCGGCAAGGTCACCCGCTTCCCCGTGGTGCTGATGGGCGCGGAGTACTGGAGCGGCCTGCTCGACTGGCTGCGCGGCACGATGGCCGCCGACGGCAAGATCGGTCCGGTCGACCTGGACCTGATTCGCGTGACCGACGACGTCGACGCGGCCGTCCGGCACATCGTGGAGGCCGAGGCCGCCCTCAACGTCGAGCAGGAGGCGGTCCGCGAGGAGGCCGTCGCCGTCACCGCCGCCGACCAGCAGGCCGCCGCCGAGGCGGGCGACGAGAACCGGGAGCGCTGATGGCGGCGATCTGCGTGTTCTGCGCCTCCTCCCGTACGCTCGACCAGCGCTGGCTGGACCTCGCGGCCGAGACGGGCTCGGAGATCGCCCGGCGCGGGCACACGCTCGTCAGCGGCGGCGGGTGCGTCGGCATGATGGGCGCGCTGGCGGACGGGGCGCGGGCCGCCGGCGGTCGGACGGTCGGGGTGATCCCGCAGTCGCTGGTCGACCTGGAGGTCGCCGACCTGGCGTCGGACGAGCTGCTGATCACCGACTCGATGGCCAGCCGCAAGACTGTCATGATCGACAAGTCGGACGCGTTCCTCACCCTGCCGGGCGGGCTCGGCACCCTCGACGAGCTGTTCGAGGTCTGGACGACCGCCACCCTCGCCCTGCACGCCAAGCCGATGGTGCTGGTCGACACCGACGGCTTCTACCGCCCGGTGCTCGACTGGCTGGGCGCGCTGGCCGACCAGACCTTCCTCAAGCCCGCCGGCCTGGGCCTGCTCACCGTGACCGACACGGTCCCCGCCGCCCTGGACGCCATGGAACGCCAGCTGACCTGACCCCACCCCACCCGCCCCCGTGCCCCCGCGCCGGAAGAGGGCGGGGTGGCGGGGCGGGGGTGTCGTACCGGCGTGGTGGGATGGGCGGATGCAGGCGTACCGGCTGGTGCGCCGGCCTGCCGAGGCGGTCCGGGGGGACCAGCGGCCCGGCGGGCCGGCCCGGGGGGACGGTCGGTCCGAGGGGCCGACCGGTGACGAGCGGCGCTCCGAGGGGCCGATCGGCGGCGAGCGGCGCTCCGGAGAGTCCACGGGCGCGCGGCGCGCGGCGGCGCGGCTGACCGATCCGCACCAGGCCGAGATCGTGGCACACACCGACGGGCCGATGCTGGTGCTCGGTGGCCCCGGCACGGGCAAGACCGCCACGCTGGTCGAGGCGGTCGCCGCCCGGGTGGCCGAGGGCGTCGACCCGGAGCGGATCCTGGTGCTCACCTTCGGCCGCCGGGCCGCCACCGCGCTACGCCAGCGGATCGAGGCCCGGGTCGCCGAGGACGGCCACCGCGCGCTGCGCGAGCCGCTGGTGCGCACCCTTCCGGCGTACGCCTTCGGGCTGCTGCGCCGGGCCGCGGCCGAGCGCGGCGAGCCGTCGCCCCGGCTGCTCACCGGCCCGGAACAGGATCTGATCATCCGTGAGCTGCTCGACGTGGTCGGCGAGGAGCCCGACGACGACCCGGTCGGCTGGCCGGAGGACCTGCGCCCCGCGCTGCGTACGCGGGCCTTCGCGGCGCAGCTGCGCGACCTGCTGATGCGCGCCGCCGAGCGGGGCGTGGGCCCCGTCGAGCTGGCCCGGCTGGGCGAGAAGCTCGGCCGCGCCGACTGGCCCGCCGCCGCCCGCTTCCTGCGGGAGTACGTGGCCGTGCTCGCCCTGCGCGACGTCAGCAACCGGGGCTCCGTCGCGTACGACCCGGCCGAACTGGTGCGGGCCGCCACCGGGATGCTGCTCGACGATCCCGAGCTGCTCGCGGCCGAGCGCCGCCGGCTGGCGTACGTCTACGTCGACGAGCTGGCCGACACCGACCCGGCCCAGCAGGACCTGCTCGCGACGGTGGCCGGCGGCGGCAAGCCCCTGGTCGCGTTCGCCGACCCGGATTCGTCCACGTACGCCTTCCGTGGCGCGGACCCGGCGGGGGTGACCACGTTCCCGCACCGCTTCCGCACCGCCTCCGGAGCTCCCGCGGCCCAGGTGGTGCTCACCACCTCCTACCGGGCCGGGGCCCGGCTGCTCGCCGCGTCCGGCCGGCTGGCGCGTCGGCTGCGCGGCCCGGCGGCGCACCGCCGGCTGCACCCGCTGCCCGACGCGCCGCCCGGCGCGGTCGAGGTACGCACCTTCCGCTCGGCCACCAGCGAGGCGGCCTGGCTGGCGCACGCGCTGCGCGAGGCGCACCTGCTCGGCGGCGTGCCCTGGTCGGAGATGGCCGTGCTGGTGCGCTCCACCGGGCGGCAGCTGCCCTCGCTGCAACGCGCCCTGCACGCCGCCGGGGTGCCCACCGTCGTGCACGGCGAGGACCTGCCGCTGCACCTGCAACCGGCGGTCGCGCCGCTGCTGCTCCTGCTGCGCTGCGCCCTGGAGCCCGAGCGGCTCGACGAGGAGGCCGCCGTGGCCCTGCTGCACTCACCGCTCGGCGGCGCCGATCCGCTGGCCGAGCGGCGGCTGCGGCAGGGGCTGCGGGCCCTGGCGCTGGCCGGCGGCGACCGGCGGCCCTCCGGCGAGCTGATCGTGCAGGCGCTGCGCGACCCGGCCGAGCTGGCCGGGATCGAGCGGCACTGGGCGGAGCCGGCGCAGACGGTGGCCGGCCTGCTGGCCGTCGCCCGGGAGGCCGCCGAGCGGCCCGGGGCCACCGCCGAGGACGTGCTCTGGGCGGTCTGGCGGGCCAGCGGGCTCGCCGAGCTGTGGTCGGCGGCGACCGGCCGGGGCCAGACGGTGGCCGGCGAGGGCGACGTCGCGCGGCGTCGCCGCGCCGAGGCGGCCGACCGCGACCTCGACGCCGTGATGGTGCTGTTCGACGCGGCGGCCCGTTTCACCGACCGGCTGCCCGGCGCGCGTACGGAGGTCTTCCTCGACCACGTCCTCGCGCAGGACCTGCCGGCCGACACCCTCGCCCCGACCGCCGACCGGGGGGAGGCGGTGCGGCTGCTCACCGCCCACGCCGCGAAGGGACTGGAGTGGGAGCTCGTGGCGGTCGCCGGGGTGCAGGAGGGCGTCTGGCCCGACCTGCGGCTGCGCGGCAGCCTGCTCGGCTCGGAGCGTCTGGTCGACGTGCTCGCCGGCCGGACGGCCGGGGCCGGCGTGGTGGCCACCCTGGTCGGGCAGAGCTCGGCGCTGCTCGACGAGGAGCGGCGGCTGTTCCACGTCGCGGTCACCCGGGCCCGACGACGGTTGCTGGTCAGCGCGGTCGCCTCCGCCGCGGTCGGCGGCGACGACCACGAGGAGCAACCGAGCCGCTTCCTCTACGAGCTGGGCCCGACGGACCCGACCGCGCCGCCCGGCCCGCCCTCCCCGGGCGACGGCCCTCCGCCGTCCGGCGACGGCCCTGACGGCCCCGACCCGGCCCGGCCCGATCGGGACGCGCCGCAGCGGCCGGGAGGCGACGGGAGCGCCGACGTCGAGGAGGAACCGGACCGACCGGGCGCGTTGCCGGTGAGCCGGCCGCCCCGGGCGCTGACCCTGCCGGCGCTGGTGGCGGAGCTGCGTACGGCCGTCAGCGACCCCGCCGCGCCGTACGCCCGGCGGCAGGCGGCGGCTGCCGAGCTGGCCCGGCTCGCCGCCGCCGGGGTGGCCGGCGCGCACCCCGACGACTGGTGGGGGCTGCGGCAGCTCTCCGACGACCGCCCGCTGGTCGACGAGGGGGCGCCGGTCCGGGTCACGCCGTCGGCGATGGAGAGCGCGCTGCGGTGCAGCCTGCGCTGGCTGCTGGAGCGGCACGGCGGCAGCCCGCCGGCCAGCGCCGCCCAGGGGGTCGGCAACCTGGTGCACGCCGCCGCGATGCTCGCCGAGGACGCCAGCGCCGACCGGGGGGCGCTGCTGGACTACGTCGCCGCCCGGTTCGACGCGATCGAGCTGGCGGCCCGCTGGATGGTCGGGCCGGAACGCAGCCGCGCCGAGGCGATGGTGGACAAGCTGCTGCGTTGGCTGGCCGCGAACCCGCGCCGGCTGCTCGCCATCGAGCACGAGTTCGCCGTACGCCTCGACGACCCGCAGCGGCCGGTCGAGCTGGCCGGCCGGGTGGACCGGCTGGAGGTCGACGAGGACGGCCGGCTGGTCGTGATCGACCTGAAGACCGGCAAGTCCACGGCGGTCACGGCCCACGACCTCGCCGAGCACCCGCAGCTCGGCGCCTACCAGGCGGCGGTGGAGGCGGGCGCCTTCGCCGACTTCGGCGAGGAGTCCGGCGGGGCGGCCCTGGTGCAGCTCGGCACGGGTGCGAAGGACGCGAAGGAGCAGAGCCAACCGCCGGCCGGGGAGGGCCCGGAGGCCGGCTGGGCGACCGCGCTGGTGCGGCGCACCGCCGATACGATGGCTGCCGCCACCTTCGCTGCCGTCGCCAACTCGAAGTGCCGGGTCTGCCCGGTGCGGACGAGCTGCCCGGTCTCCGGGCAGGGCCGCCAGGTGGTCGAGCCGCCGACCGCCCGCCGCCCGGAGACGCCTTGACGCAGCCCGCCCTGTTCAGCGGCGTGACCCCGGCGCCCCGGGTCGCCGACGCCGGTCCCCGGTACACGCCGGTGGAGCTGGCGAAGCTGCTGCGGCTGCCCGCGCCGACCCGGGAGCAGGCGGCGATCATCGCGGCCCCCGTCGAGCCGCTGCTGGTGGTCGCGGGCGCCGGCTCGGGCAAGACCGAGACGATGGCCGCGCGGGTGGTCTGGCTGGTCGCCAACTCGTACGTGCGGCCGGAGCAGGTGCTCGGGCTCACCTTCACCCGCAAGGCCGCCGGGGAGCTGGCGCACCGGGTGCGTACGCGGCTGGACCAGTTGGTGCGGCGGCTCGGGCGGCGGGGGCGCGACCCGCTCGACGACCCGCTGGCGGGGGAGCCGACGGTCTCCACCTACCACTCGTACGCGGGCCGGATCGTCACCGAGCACGGGCTGCGGGCCGGCTACGAGCCGTCCACCCGGCTGCTCACCGAGGCGTCCCGCTGGCAGTTGGTCGACCTGCTGGTACGCAACTACGACGGCGACATGTCCGAGGTGGACCGGATGCCGAGCACCGTCACCGACGCGGTGCTGGCGCTCGCCGGGGAACTCGACGAGCACCTGGTCGACCCGGACGCGCTGGCCGCGTGGACGGGCCGCTTCTTCGCCGAGGTGCAGGCGCGGCCCGGCCGGGTCTACGCCGACGTGCGCAAGGCGCTGCAGATCCAGCAGACCCGCCTGAAGCTGCTCCCGCTGGTGCGTGCGTACGCCCGGCGCAAGGAGGACTTCGAGGCGATGGACTTCGCCGACCAGCTCGCCCGGGCGGCCCGGGTGGCCCGGGACCACCCGGGCGTCGGCGAGATCGAGCGCGACCGCTTCCGGGTGGTGCTGCTCGACGAGTACCAGGACACCAGCCACGCCCAGGTGGTGCTGCTCAACGCGCTCTTCGGCGGCGGGCACCCCGTGACGGCGGTCGGCGACCCGTGCCAGTCGATCTACGGGTGGCGCGGCGCGAGCGCCGGCACCCTGGACCGCTTCCCCACGGAGTTCGCCCGCGCCGACGGCGCGCCGGCCGAGGTGCTCAGCCTCACGACGAGCTGGCGCAACCGGCCCGAGATCCTCGGCGTCGCCAACGCCCTGGCCACCCCGCTGCGGGCCGCCGGCGCCCGGGTGCCGGAGCTGCACGCGGCGATGAGCGTCCGGGAGCCGGTCCCGCACCGTAGCGCCCGCGGTGCCGCCGGCGGCACCGTCCACTGCGCCCTCCTGCGGACGTACGCCGACGAGGCCGACTGGATCGCCGACAGCGTGCTGCACGCCTGGCGGGGAGCTGCGGGGATGCCCGGCGTGCTGCCCGAGCACATCCCGGTGCCGCTGCGGCCCACGACCGCCGTGCTCGTACGGCTGCGCAGCCAGATCCCCGCGATCGAGTCGGCGCTGCGCGAGCGCGGCCTGCCCGTCGAGGTGGTCGGCCTGGGTGGCCTGCTGGACACCCCCGAGGTACGCGACGTGGTATGCACCCTGCGGGTGCTGGCCGATCCCACGGACGGGGCCGCGCTGCTGCGCCTGCTGACCGGCGCGCGCTGGCGGATCGGGCCACGCGACCTGGTGGCGCTGCACCGCCGGGCGAAGGCCATCGCGGCGGCCCGGCGCAGGCTCGCCGACGACGGCACCCCCGAGATCAGCCCGGACCTGCTCGACGAGGCGACCCTGGTGGAGGCGCTGGCCGACCTGGGCCCGGCGCATGCGTACTCGGCGGAGGGCTACGCGCGGCTGCGCGCGTACGCCCGGGAGTTGGGCCTGCTGCGCTACCGGCTGGACCAGTCGCTGCCGGAGCTGATCGCGGACATCGAGCGGACGATCGGCCTGGACGTGGAGGTGGCGGTGCGGGCGGGCCGGGACGGGGCCGGGGACGCCGGCCTGGCCCGGGGCCACCTGGACGCGCTCGGCGACGTGGCCGCCCGGTTCAGCGGGGAGACGCCGGGCGCCACCCTGTCGGGGTTCCTGGCCTACCTGGCCGCCGCCGAGGACGAGGAGCGCGGCCTCACGCCGGGCGAGGTGGAGGTGGTCGAGGGCGCGGTGCAGATCCTCACCGCGCACGCCGCGAAGGGCCTGGAGTGGGACGTGGTCGCGGTGGCCGGGCTGAGTCGGGGCGTCTGGCCGGGGCCGGTACGCAACTCCGACCACTGGCTCGGCGGGCTGGGCGTGCTGCCGTTCCCGCTGCGCGGCGACGCCGACGGGCTGCCCGAGCTGGGCCTGGCCGAGGCCGAGGACCAGCGGGGGGTGGCCCGGGCGCTGGAGGACTTCACCGACGCCTGGCGGGCGCACGACGAGCGGGAGGAGCGCCGGCTGGCGTACGTGGCGGTGACCCGCCCCCGGCGGTTGCTGCTCTGCTCCGGCTACTGGTGGGGGGAGGGCACCAAACGGCCGCGCGGCCCGTCGGTGCTGCTGCGGGAGGTGCACGACGCCTGCCTGGACGGGGGCGCGGGGCACCTGGTCGACGAGTGGACGCCGGAGCCGCCGGGCGACGCGGTCAACCCGACGACCGAGGTGGTGCTGCGCGCCGAGTGGCCGGCCGACCCGCTGGGCGCCCGCAGGCCGGCGCTGGCCGAGGCGGCCGCCCTGGTCCGCCGCTTCCTCACCGACGGCGACCCGGCGGCCCGCCCACTGTCCGACGGCGACCCGGCCGAACGGACGCTGTCCGATGGCGACCCGGCCGAACGGACGCTGTCCGGCGACGACACCGCCGGACGGACGCTGCCCGACGGCGAGACGCCCGCCCGCCCCGTGGCCGGCGACGACACCGCCGGGGCGGGCGCGGACCCGTCGGTGGGTGACGCGGACGTGGCACGGTGGCGGCGGGAGGCCGATCTGCTGCTCGCCGAGCGGGCCGAGCTGACCCGGCAGTCCGGCGCGATCGTGGTGGCGCTGCCCGGCCAGTTGTCGGTCACCCAGCTGGTCGCGCTGCGCCGCGATCCGGCGGCGCTGGCCCGCGCGCTGCGCCGCCCGGTGCCCACCGAGCCCAACCCGTACGCCCGCCGGGGCACCGCCTTCCACACCTGGCTGGAGCAGCGCTTCGGTGCCGACCGGCTGCTCGACCTGGACGAGCTGCCCGGTGCGGCCGACGCGGACGCGGCGCCCGACGAGGCGCTGGCCGAGCTCCAGGAGCGCTTCCTGGCCAGCGAGTGGGCCGACCGGGTGCCGGTCGAGGTGGAGGTGCCCTTCGCCACAGTGATCGCCGAGGTGGTGGTCCGGGGGCGGATGGACGCCGTGTTCGCCCGGCCGGGCGGGCGGTTCGACGTGGTCGACTGGAAGACCGGCCGGCAGCCCGCCGGCACCGCCGCCGACGTGGCCGCCGTGCAGCTCGCGGTCTACCGGCTGGCCTGGGCCGAGCTGGCCGGCGTGCCCGTGGAGCGGGTCGGCGCGGCGTTCCACTACGTGCGGGACGGGGTCACGGTCCGCCCGGCGGACCTGCTCGACGCGGACGGCCTGACCGCGCTGATCGCCTCCGTACCGGAAATTGCGGCAGACGGTGGTGCCCGGCCGAATCCGTGATAGGTTGGTCGCGTTGCAGTTATGGTTCCCAGAGACTCTGTGTGCGCCTGGAGGATTGTGGCCCAGGCGCTCTTTGTTGTGTCCGGAGTTCTCCGGGCGGGGCGACCAGAAGCGACAAGCGAGCCAGGCAGTTCCGCGTGGCGCGCTCCTCTTCGAGCCCGCAACAAGTGCGGGTTCGACGTTCCGTCAAGGAGACGAAACAAAAATGGCTATTGGCACCGTCAAGTGGTTCAACGCTGACAAGGGCTTCGGCTTCATCACCCCGGACGGCGGCGGCGCCGACGTCTTCGCCCACTTCTCGGCCATCCAGTCCTCCGGCTACCGGAGCCTGGACGAGAACCAGCGGGTCGAGTTCGAGGTGACCCAGGGCCAGAAGGGCCCGCAGGCGGAGAACATCCGCCCGCTCTGATCTCCGGATCTTCCAGGTAACACCCACCGCGCCCTCCGGGCGCGGTGACGGGACCGGCCCGCCGCACCGTCGACCTGCGTGAGCAGGCGGCGAACGGCGGCGGGCCGGGGCCCGTACCCCTTTCGGTTCGTGCTTGTGAGTCACCCGCGGCCTGGTCCGCCGGTGACAGCGCCGCCTCCGGCGCCCTCCCTCGACACGTGCCGCGTCGAGGAAGGCTTCCGCATGACCACCGTCGTACCCTCGTTCGCCCTCACCGGGCTGGCCCCGGCGCTCCTCGCCGAGTTGACCGCCCAGGGCATCACCGAGCCGTTCCCGATCCAGTCGGCGACGCTGCCTGATTCGCTGGCCGGCCGCGACGTGCTCGGCCGGGGCCGCACCGGCTCCGGCAAGACGCTCGCCTTCGGGCTTCCCCTGCTGTCCCGCACCGCCGGCCGCCGGGCCCGCCCGGGCCGACCGCTGGCCCTGGTGCTGGTGCCGACCCGCGAGCTGGCCCAGCAGGTCACCACCGCGCTCGACCCGTACGCCCGCGCCGTCGGGCTGCGCTGCGCCACCGTCGTCGGCGGGCTCTCGCTGCAACGCCAGGCGGACGCCCTGCGCGCGGGCGCCGAGCTGGTCGTGGCCACCCCCGGCCGGCTGCACGACCTGATCAACCGCGGGGACGCCCGGCTGGACCAGGTCGGCATCACCGTGCTCGACGAGGCCGACCAGATGGCCGACATGGGCTTCCTGCCGCAGGTCACGAAGCTGCTGGAGCAGGTCGCCCCGAACGGGCAGCGGATGCTCTTCTCGGCCACCCTCGACGGCGGCGTGGACCGCCTGGTGCGGCGCTTCCTCAGCAACCCGGTCTCGCACTCGGTCGACCCGGGCACCGCCACGGTGACCGCGATGACCCACCACGTGCTGCACGTGGACGCGGTGGACAAGCCGACCGCCCTGACCTGGATCGCCGCCCGCGAGGGCCGCACCATCCTGTTCATGGGCACCAAGCACCGTGCCGACCGGCTCGCCCGGCAGCTGCTGTCCAAGGGGGTACGCGCGGCCGCACTGCACGGCGGAAAGTCGCAGCCGCAGCGCACCCGGATCCTGGAGCAGTTCCGCACCGGACAGGTGACGGCGCTGGTCGCCACCGACGTGGCGGCCCGGGGCATCCACGTCGACGGGCTGGACATGGTGGTCAACGTGGACCCGCCCACCGAGGCGAAGGACTACCTGCACCGTGGTGGGCGTACCGCCCGGGCGGGGGAGTCCGGCACCGTGGTCACCCTGGTCCTGCCGGAGCAGCGCCGGGACGTGTCCCGGCTGATGTCGACCGCCGGTATCCGTCCCGAGTCCGTCCAGGTGCGTCTCGGCGACGAGTCCCTGGCCCGGGTGACCGGTGCCCGGGAACCGTCCGGCGTGCCGGTGACGATCGCGCCGCCGCCGCAGGCCGCCTCCGCCGGGGGCCGGTCGACCGGCCGGGGCGGTGAGGGCGGTCGTGCCGGCGAGGGCGCTCGGGCTCCGCACCGCGCCTCGGGGCGGCCGCGCCGCTCCCGCCGTCCCCGCGCCCCGCACGCCTCCTGATCGACGTTCTCCCCGCTCCTCCCACCGGCTCCGGGCACCCGTGCCCGGAGCCGGTTGAGTCTGGAATCAGCACATGTTGCGTCCGATCGGCGGCTGTTTCCGTCGCCCCGGGTGGTGAAGGCTTGGTGCGGGGGAAGACCCGGGCGGAAGCGCCCGGCGGGGAGGGGTGACCATGGTGGGCGACGCCGGCTCGGGCGCGGCGCGGGAACTGCTGCTGGTGCTCGCGGTGGCGCTGGCCGGGCTGTTGCTCGCAGTGGTCGCGGTGTTCACACCGTGGCACGCGGCCCCGGACGGGGCCGCGCCCGCCGCTCCCGTCGAGCTACGCAGCCCGACAGAGCAGCCGGCCACCACCACCGGCTGACCGTCACGAGGCCCCGCCTGCCCGTCGCCGGAGGAGCCGGTGCGCGGTCAGCGGGCGCGGGTCTCCCCGGCGCCGGCCGGGCGGTGCTCCGCGTTCAGCAGGTCGGCGAGGGTGGTCCGGTCGACCACCAGGGCGATCGCGCCGTGCACGGCCAGCCAGACGTCCCGCAGTCCGGTGGCCACACCCGCGTAGCCGGCCAGCTCGGCCGGCAGGCCACGGACGGTCGTCAGGGACCCGCCGACCGCGCGGAGCACGTCGCCGACGCTGATCTCCACGGCGGACCGGGCCAGGGCGTACCCGCCCTCGGTGCCCCGGTGGCTCACCAGCAGGCCGGCCCGGCGCAGATCGACCAGGATGCCCTGGAGGAAGCTCAGCGGGATGCCCTGGGTGTCGGCCAGCGTGCCCGCCTTGACCAGCTCGCCGCCGCCGACCGGAGCCGAGGCGGCGACGGCGAGCATGGCCCGGAGCGCGTAGTCGCTGCGCGCGGAGACGTACACGTCACTGACCCGCCTGGTCCAGCACGCCCCAGCGCCGCCGGATCGCCTTGTCCGCCGCCCCGAACGCGGCGTCGACCACCAGGCCCAGCACCAGGATCACGATCATGGTGGAGATCAGCCAGGGGGAGTCGGAAAGCTCCCGCGAGTACGTCAGTTGCGCGCCCAGCGAGGTCTGCGAGATGCCGACCACGATCAGCTCGCCGGCCATCAGGCTGCGCCAGGAGAACGCCCAGCCCTGCTTGAGGCCGGCCACGATGGCCGGCAGCGCGGCGGGGGCGATGACGTACCGGTACAGGTTCAGCCCCCGGGCGCCGAGGTTGCGGCCGGCCCGCAGCAGCAGCGGCGGCACGTAGTCCACGCCGGCGATGACGCCGTTGGCGATGGACGGCGCGGCACCGAGCACCACCACGAAGAAGATCGCCTTCTCGCTCAGCTCGAACAGCAGGATCGCCAGCGGGAACCAGGCGATCGACGGCATGGTCTGCAACGCGGTGATCATCGAGCCGATCGCCGCCCGCAGGATGCGCGACCGGGCCACCGCCAGGCCGAGCAGCAGGCCGACGGCGACCGAGAAGAGGTAGCCGAGAGCCGCCCGGCGCAGGGTGGTGGCCAACCCGTCCCAGAGCTGTACGCCGCTGACCTGCCGGAGCAGCTCCCGGCCCACGGCCGCCGGGCCGGGCAGCGAGTACTCGGGTTTCCAGCCGGTCCAGACCACGACCTGCCAGGCGGCGAGGGCGAGGGCGAGGGCGGCCAGCTTCGGCCAGGTCGCCGCCCAGAGGCGGCTGGCCCGGGTGCGGCTCTGATCCCGCCCGGCCAGCTCCAGGGCGTCCAGCCCGGAGATCTCCGCGTCGGTACGCGGGGCGGTGGCGAGGGTGTCACCGGCCATGGCGGCCCACCTCCGTACGCAGGCGGTCGGTGACCTCGGCGGCGATCGCGGCGACCTCGGGGGAGTCGATGCGGCGCGGCCGGGGCACGTCGACCGGGGTGGACCAGATGATCCGGCCGGGCCGGCTGGACAGCAGGATGATCCGGTCGGCGAGCCGGGCCGCCTCGCGGACGTTGTGCGTCACGAAGAGCACGGTGAGCCGCCGCTCGGTCCAGATCCGTTCCAGCTCGTCGTGCAGGATGTCCCGGGTCATCGCGTCGAGCGCGCCGAACGGCTCGTCCATCAGCAGCACCGGCGTGTCCAGGGCGAGGGTGCGGGCCAGCGCCACCCGCTGGCGCATGCCGCCGGAGAGCTCGTGCGGGCGCTTGCGGCCGAAGTCGGCCAGGTGCACGGCGGCCAGCAGTTCGGCGACCCGCTCCCGCCGGGCGGCCCGGGGCAGCCCGCGCAGTTTCAGCGGCACCTCGACGTTGCCCTCGACGGTGAGCCAGGGGAAGAGGGCGGGCTCCTGGAACATCAGTCCCGGGTCGACGCCCTCGTCGAGGGCGATCCGTCCGCCGCTGGGCCGGTCCAGGCCGGCGACCAGGTTGAGCAGGGTGCTCTTGCCGCAGCCGGAGGCACCGACCAGGCAGACGAACTCGCCGGGCGCGACGTCGAGGGAGACCCCGTCCAAGGCGACGACGGCGTTCGCCCCGCGCCCGTACACCTTGGTGACGCCGTGCAGCGCGACCGAGCCGGTCGCGCTGCGTGGCGTCGTCGTGGTCGACGTCATGGTTGGCCGACCTCGGGCTTGCCGTGGCCCTTCAGCACCTCGTTGAGGTGGGTCAGGTCGTAGAGACCGTCGAGGCTGACCGGCTGGGTCAGGCCGACCGCGACGGCGTGGTCGAGCCCGGTCTTCAGCGACGAGGCGATCGGGTCGTTGGTGAACTCCAGCGTCGGCCAGGCCTGCTTGATCAGCTTGAGGTCGAGGGGCTTGCCGCTGATCTTTCCGATGTGGTCGGAGATGGCCTGGTGCGTCTCGTCGGGCTTGGTGTTGACGAACTCGTTGGCCGCCACCTGGCCCTCGACCAGCTTCTTGACCACGTCCGGGTGGGCCTTGAGGAACTTGGTGCTGACGATCAGGTTGGTGATCACGAACTTCCGGTCCGGCCAGAGGTCGCGCTCGTCGACGAGCACCTTGCCGCCCGCGTTGACCAGCCGGGACACGAACGGCTCGGGCACCCAGGCGCCGTCGACGGCCCCGCTGTTGAACGTCTCCACCGTCTGGGCGTTCTCCTGCGGAATGATCCTGACGTCGCCGCCGCCCTCCTTGGTCGTCGTGAGGCCCTTCTCCTTGAGCCAGTAGCGGATGGCCACGTCCTGGGTGTTGCCCAGCTGCGGGGTTGCGATCTTCTTGCCCCGGAGCTGCTCCACCGAGGTGATCTCGGGCTTGACCACGAGCGCGACGCCGCCGGAGGCCGCGCCGGAGATGACCCGGACCGCCTCGCCCTTGGACTTCGAGAAGGCGTTCACGGTCGG
Organism: Micromonospora sp. ZG13; assembly: GCF_059359355.1. NCBI lineage: Bacteria > Bacillati > Actinomycetota > Actinomycetes > Micromonosporales > Micromonosporaceae > Micromonospora > Micromonospora sp. ZG13. The sequence goes on along the minus strand of NZ_JCADBQ010000001.1, from coordinate 189,375 downwards.
GTTCGGGCCGATGTACGTGGCGTCGAGAGCGCCGGAGAAGATCGCCTCGATCGCGGCGGGGCCGGCGTTGAAGGTCTTCGTCTCCAGCTTGACGTCGCCGCCGAGCCTCTCGGCGAAGATGCCCTTCTCCACGCCGACCACGGCCGGCGCGTGGGTGATGTTGGGGAAGTAGCCGAGCCGCAGCGTCGTCGGGCCGGAGCCGCCGCCCGCGCTCTCGCTGTCGTCGCCGCAGGCGGCGGCGGTGCCCAGGGTCGCCGCGCCGACGACGGCGAGGGTGGCCAGGGAGACCCACCGACGCAGGGGGAGCCGTCTCATCGTCCATCCAATCCGCAGTATTCCTACTTAGTTGGTAGGAAGACTGGGTGAGGCGGTGGACTGGCGTCAAGGGGCAACCACATGCCGGGACCGGCATCCCAGAAAAGGCGGCAATCCCTACTGATTGAGTGGGTTATGCGGCTACTGTCCCCGGCGCCGCCAACGGTCGGGGGGAACGGCGGTCGCGGCCCCCGGGGCGCCGGCCGGGGCGGCTGGCGACAGGTCGCCGGTGGCGGAGGTGCCGACGCGCTAGGGTCGATCCCGTGGCGGCCCGGAGATCGAGAATTCCAACGACGAAGTACCCGGTCGAGCGGTTCACCCTCGACAACGGCCTGCGGGTGGTGCTGACGCCGGACCGCAGCGCCCCGGTGATCGGGGTGGCGGTCGTCTACGACGTCGGCATCCGCTCGGAGCCGGAGGGGCGCACCGGCTTCGCCCACCTCTTCGAGCACCTCATGTTCCAGGGCTCGGAGAACCTGGAGAAGCTGGCGCACTTCCGGCACGTGCAGGGGGCGGGCGGCACCTTCAACGGCTCCACCCACCTGGACTACACCGACTACTTCGAGACCCTGCCGAGCAACGCCCTGGAGCGGGCGCTGTTCCTGGAGGCCGACCGGATGCGCGGCCCCCGGCTGACCGAGGAGAACCTGCGCAACCAGGTCGACGTGGTCAAGGAGGAGATCCGGGTCAACGTGCTCAACCGCCCGTACGGCGGCTTCCCCTGGCTGACCCTGCCGCCGGTGCTGTTCGACACCTTCCCGAACGCGCACGACGGCTACGGCTCCTTCGTCGACCTGGAGTCGGCCACCGTCGCCGACGCGGCCGACTTCTTCCGCCGCTACTACGCCAGCGGCAACGCGGTCCTGGCGGTCGGCGGGGACATCGACGTCGCCGAGGCGACCACGCTGATCGAGCGGCACTTCGGCGACGTGCCGGCCCGCCCCGCCCCGCAGCGACCCGACTTCGCCGAGCCCGACCTGACCGGGGAGCGGCGCACCTCGTACACCGACAAGCTGGCCCCGTTGCCGGCGGTGGCCGGCGCCTGGCGGGTGCCCGACCCGATCACCGACTTCGCCGCCTACCTGCCCTACGTCGTCCTGGCCGAGGTGCTCACCGACGGCGACGCGTCCCGGCTGGTCGAGCGGCTGGTCCAGCGCGACCGGGCGGTGACCAGCCTCGGCGGCTACGTCGGCTTCATGGGCGACCCGTTCGACGTGCGGGACCCCACGGCGCTGCTGCTCCAGGCACACCTGCCACCGAGCGGGGACGTCGACAAGGTGCTGCGCACCGTCGACGAGGAACTGGACCGGCTGGCCACCGACGGCCTGGCCGAGGGCGAACTGGCCCGTACCCAGGCCCGGATGGCGACCCACCTGCTGCGCGACACCGACGCGGTGCTCGGCCGGACGTTGCAGATGGCCGTGCTGGAGCAGCAGCGCGGCGAGCCGGGGCTGCTCAACGACCTGCCCCGGCTCGTCGGTGAGGTCACCGACGAGCAGGTCCGCGCCGCCGCGGCCAGCCTGCGGCCCGAGCGCCGGGCGTCCATCGAGGTCATCGCCGGAGGTCACCAGTGACGGCAACCGCACAGGCCGCGCCCCGGGCGCTGCCGCCGCTCGGCCCGAACCGTCGGCTCAAGCTGCCGAAGCAGGCCGAGCGCACGCTGGGCAACGGGCTGACCGTGATCGCCGTACGCCGGCCGGCGGTGCCGCTGGTGGAGGTGCGGCTGTGGATGCCGTTCGGCCGCGCCCACCTCGCCCGGGGCGCCATGCTCGCGCAGACCCTGCTCTCCGGCACGCGGACCATGTCCAGCGTGCGGATCGCGGCCGAGCTGCAGAAGGTCGGCGGCGGGCTCTCCGCCGGGATCGACCCGGACCGGCTGATGCTCTCCGGCGCCGGGCTGGTCACCGGGCTGGACCGGATGCTGGAGATCCTCGCCGAGGTGCTGACCGACGCGAGCTACCCGAACGACGACGTCGCCACCGAGCGGGACCGGCTGGTCGACCGGATCCAGGTGGCGCGCAGCCAGCCGGCGCACCTGGCCCGCACCGCCCTGTTGCGGCGGGTCTACGGCGCGCACCCGTACGCGGTGCAGACCCCCGAACCGGAGGCGGTCCGGGCGGTCCGGCCGGCGGTGCTGCGGACCCTGCACGCCCAGCGGGTGCACCCCGCCGACGCGGTGCTGGTGCTGGTCGGTGACGTGCAGCCGGAGCGGGCGCTGGACGCCGCCGAGAAGGCGCTCTCGGGGTGGAACGGCGCCGGGCACACCGCCGACCTGCCGCCCGCCCCGCCGCTGGAGCCGGGGCCGCTGCTGCTGGTCGACCGCCCCGGGGCCGTGCAGTCCTCGCTGCGGATCGCGCTGCCGGCGGTGCCCCGCACCCACCCCGACCACGCCGCGCTGCAACTGGCCAACCTGATCTTCGGTGGCTACTTCTCCTCCCGCTGGACGGAGAACATCCGCGAGGACAAGGGCTACACGTACGGGGGGCACTCCGTCGTCGAGCATTCGGTGGCCGGATCCGTGCTGGTCGCCGCCGCCGACGTGGCGACGGAGGTCACCGGGCCGGCGCTGCTGGAGACGACGTACGAACTCGGCCGGCTGGCTACCCTCCCGCCCGGCGAGGACGAGCTGGAGCAGGCCCGCCAGTACGCTCTCGGCACCCTCCAGCTCGGAATCTCCACCCAGGCCGGGCTCGCCTCCCTGACCAGCGCGTACGCCGGCAGCGGGCTGCGCCTGGAGTTCCTGGCCGAGCACGCCGCCCGGTTGGCGAAGGCGACGGTGGCGGACGTGGCCGAGGTGGCGGCCCGCTACCTCGCCCCGGCCCGGGGGGCCACGGTGGTGCTGGGGGACGCCGAACGGATCGGGCCGCAGCTCGCGGCGCTGGTCCCGGTGACCACCGAGCCGGCGCGGCCGTGAACGGGGAGGCCGCCCCGCCGCTGGCCCGGTCCACCCTGGACCGGGCGGCCCACCGGCGTACCGACCCGGGTTGGCTGGCGCAGGCATGGAATCAGGCCCGGGTGCTGGTGCTGGACTCCGGCGACGGCGGCCGGGCCCTGGTGCGTACCGACACGTCGCCGCCGACGCTGGTGCTGCTCGATCCGGCCGGGCTGCCCGAGCCGACGGCACCGATCTTCCTCGGCGTCGAGCCGGACGGGGTGCCGGTCTTCGCCGTGGACGCCCCGCTGCCGGCGGTGCCGGGGGCCCGGGCGACGCACCTGCGCGAGGTCGGGCACCTGCTCGGCGATCGCGACGCCGGTCTGTTCACCACCGCGCTGGCGCTGGTCAACTGGCACCTGCGGCACCGCTACTCATCGGCCACCGGGCACCCGACCGAGGTGGACGAGGCCGGCTGGTCCCGGGTGGACCCGGCGGGGGAGCGGATCTGGCCGCGTACCGATCCCGCGATGATCGTGCTGGTGCACGACGGCGTCCCGGGCCTGGACGGGCGGTGCCTGCTCGGCAACAACGCGAGTTGGCCGCACACCGCCGGCGAGCGGCGCTTCTCCTGCCTCGCCGGCTACGTCGAGCCGGGGGAGTCGGCCGAGGCCGCCGTGCTGCGCGAGGTCCGCGAGGAGGTCGGCGTCCCGGTCGACGACATCGCGTACGTGGGCAGCCAGGCCTGGCCGTTCCCCGGCTCGCTGATGCTCGGCTTCCTCGCCACCGCGGACCCGGCGCATCCGGTGCAGGTGGACCCGACGGAGATCGCGTACGCCCGCTGGTTCTCGCGCCGGGAGATCGGCACGGCCCTGGCGGGGCGGCCGGTGGAGGTCGGCGGGGCCCGGTTGGTGCTGCCGCCGCCGTCGTCGATCGCGCTCTTCCTGATCCACCGCTGGCTCGACGGGCACTGCTGAACCCGGTGCCGCCGGTGGTGGCCCGGACCGCCGGAGGCCGGTCGGTGGCCGGGAGGTCGTGCGGTCCCGGCCCGTGGCCGCCGTTGCCGCGACGGTCACGGACCGGGAACACGGGCCGTCGTGGTCGGCTGGGGCAAGGAACACGGCGGGGGAGCCGGTCCGACCACGACGGACGTCTGGGTGCGGGGTCAGCTGCCCCGGTCGTCGGGTGCGGCCCGGAGCCCGCCGCCCGGCTCGTCGAGCGGGAGCACCTTGACCCGTTGCCTGCCGGAGCGGACCGCGCCGACGGTGGCGAGGGCCCGGGCCAGCAGCAGCGCGGCGTCGCGCTCCTCGGCGTGCACGATCTGGCGGCGCGGTTCGGGCGCCGTGGTCTCGTCCCGCAGGCGGCCACCGCACGCCCAGGCGGCGGCGATGTCCACGTCGGCGGCGGCGCGGATGTCGGTGCGAACGATCAGGAACCGCATGCGGGTCTCCGGATGAGTCGCGACGGTGGGGAACGGGTGGAAGTTCCACGTCACTCTGCCGTCATGTTACGCCGCGCGGTCGTCTCATCAAGTGAAACGCGACGATTGGTCCGGAGGCTCGTCCGATCAGCGGATGCCTGGTCGGCGGGGTGGTACGGCGTAGACACGGCGGGGCCGCCGGCACCCTGCCGGCGGCCCCGCGACGGTCGACGGATCAGTTCAGATCGAACTGTCCGTTCTTCGCGCCGGCGATGAAGCCCAGCCAGCCCGCCCGGTTGAACAGCAGCACCGGACCGCACTGGTCCTTGCTGTCGCGCAGGGCCACCGCGGCCGGCCCGGTCCTCAGTGGTGCGACCTCGACGCAGTTCGAGGTCTGGCTGCGCGTGCTCTTACGCCACGGGGCGTCGGCGAGCTGGTTGATCACGGCCGGCGTGTTGCGGATCTCGTTCATCGTGCCACTCCTGAGGTGAACTGCTCCGATGGAACGAGTGGCGCCGCACGACCCGGCGGTTGGGTCCCCCGTGATCACCGCTCCGTCAGGCGCCCGGAGTGCCGGCGACGCTGGGTCGGCGCCGTTGCCGACCCGTACGCCACCGTGGACGCGGTCGCCGTGCCGGGCAGCCGCCCCGTCGCCTCGATCAGCCAGGAGAGGGTGTCCGACTCGGAGAGCGCTGCCGTGCATAGCCACTCGAACACCACTTTATAGCGATTTAGGGCGTTTACCTCGGTCGACATGACGTCGGTGAACCCCCCTTCGATCGCGAGCGTCTCCGGATCGAGCGGATCGGCGAACCGGTAGACCGAGAACGCGGTCGGCGGGAGGTACCAGTCGCCGATCTGGGTGTCGCGCGGCAGCACGTGCAGCGTGACGTTCGGCAGCATCGCCAGCTCGCAGAGCTGCACGAGCTGCTCGTGCAGCACCTCCGGCGGCGCGGTCCGGCCGCCGAGCGCCGCCTCCTCCAGCACCGCCGTGTAGCGGGGCGCGTCGACGGCGCGGGTGAGCAGCGACTGGCGGGCCAGCCGGGCCCGCACCTCGGTGTCGATGTCCTCCCCGGCCTCCGGATCACCGGCCTCCTCGCCGACCTGGCGGGCCGAGGCGATCCGCACCGAGGCGTATGCCGCCGTCTGGAGCAGGCCCGGCACCAGGACCGGGTTGTATTCCGAGATCTCCGCGCAGCCCGCCTCCAGCTCGGCGAAGCTGCGCTGCTGCTGGGTCATCACCGGGTAGTTCCGCAGCCAGCCGCGGATGTCGCCGGCCTCCTGCGTGATGCCGAGGAGCTCCCGGCGAAGCGCCTCGTCGGCGCCGTAGAGATCCAGCAGCGCGCGGACGTCGTCCGGGTCCGGGCGGCTGCGGCCGTTCTCCAGCCGGGACAACTTGGACGCGGACGCCCAGCCGACCCGCTCGATGACCTGGTCTCCCGTGAGACCCGCGGCCTCGCGCAGTCGGCGCAGTTCGGTGCCCAGCCTGCGTCGGCGCAGGATCGGGCTGGGTGAGGCAGGAGGCACGACGTCCTCTTTTCCCGTGGACCGCCGCAGACGCGACGGTAACTGTATGAAATTCGCCCCCCACGGTCAGTATGGACGGCGCGCCTCCCGTCGGAGGCCCCGGTGGGGGGCGTGTCTCGCAGAAAAGAGGACCGTGGGAAGGGTGCGGCGGCCCGTACGACGCCGTCGGCCCGCCCGCGCCACCCCCGACCGCGCCACGCCGCGCACCACCCCCGCCGGAGGGACCCCATGCGCACCGTCCTGCGCCGCCCGGATTTCCGTCTGCTCTTCGGCGGCCTGCTGGCCAGCATGGCCGCCGAGTCGATCCTGCTGCTGGCCCTCGCCATCTGGGTGAAGGACCTGACCGGATCGGACGGGCTGGCCGGCGCCACCATCTTCGCCGTCATCGCCCCGATGACCCTGGCCCCGCTGGTCGGGTGGATCGTCGACCGCTATCCCCGCCGCCCGTTCTTCGTCGCGGCCAACCTGGCGACGGCCGTGCTGCTCACCCCGCTCCTCGCGGTGCGCGACCGGACCGACGTGTGGATCATCTACGTGGTGGCCGCCCTCTACGGCCTGTCGTACATCACCCTCAGCGCGGTGCTCAGCGGCCTGATCCGTCAGCTCGTGCCGGTGGAGCTGCTGGCCGAGGCCAACGGCGTGCTCCAGACCGTGCGCCAGGGGCTGCGCCTGGTCGGCCCGCTGGCCGGTGCCGGGCTCTACGCCGCCGTGGGCGGCTGGATGCTGGCCGTCATCGGGATGGTCGGCTTCCTGTCGGCCGCCGTCGTGGTGGGCCTGATCCGCACGACGGAGACGCCGCGGGCCGGGGCCGGGGTGAGCTGGCCGGCCGAGGTGAGCGCCGGGCTGCGGCACCTGGCCGGGGAGCCGGCGCTGCGCCGGGCGCTGCTCGGCTACGGGCTGGGGTCGCTGGCGATGGGCTTCAGCGAGTCGTTGATCTTCGCGTACGTCGACCAGGGGCTCCGCCGCGACGCCGCGTTCGTCGGCGTGCTGGTCACCGTGCAGGGCGTCGGCGGACTGGTCGGCGGGCTGCTCTCCCCGGCCGTGGTGCGCCGCGCCGGCGAGGTGGGCACGCTCGCCGCCGGGGTGGCGTTCTTCGGTCCGGCCTCGTTGGCGCTGGTGTACCCGAACCTCTGGCTCGGCTTCGTCGCGGTGCTGCTGGCCGGCGTCTCGCTGCCGCTGACGATGGTCGGGCTGCACACGCTGATCCAGCGGCGCACCCCGCCGGGGCTGCTCGGCCGGGTCGCCGCGGCCTCCGAGGCGGTGGTGAGCGGCCCGCAGGCGCTCTCCATCGGCGCGGGGGCCCTGCTCGTCGGGGTGCTGGACTACCGAGTCCTGTTCGCCCTGATCGGGGTGGCCACCCTGCTCGCCGGCGGCTACCTCTGGCACGGCCGTACGCTCAGCCCTCCGCCGCCCGCGAGGATCCCGGCGCCCCGCCGGCCCGCCGACGGGCCGGCCCCCGCCGACCCGGCCGGGGCCGGCAGCCAGTGGCGCGGGGCCGGGGGCCAGCGGGCCGGGACCGAGGGGTGGCGGGGCGAGGCCGGGGGGCAGGAGGTGGTCGGCACCACGCCACCGAGCCCGGGGCGCTGAGCCGTCCTGACCTCCCCGCCGCGGCGGGAACGCGACGAGCGGCCGCCCGGGTGGGCGGCCGCTCGTCGTCGGTGCTGCGTCGGTCAGGCGTCGATCGTGGCGAGGTGCTGCTTGACCTGGGTGATCGAGGGGTTGGTCAGGGCGCTGCCGTCGGCGAAACGCAGCGTCGGGACGGTCTGGTTGCCGCCGTTGACGCTCATCACGAACTCCGCGGCCTTCGGGTCCTGCTCGATGTCGACCACCTCGTAGCCGATGCCCTCCCGGTCGAGCTGCGACTTCAGCCGGTGGCAGTAGCCGCACCAGGGGGTGGAATACATCGTCAGCATGGTCAGGTCCTCCAACGGTCCGCACGGCGGCTTGCCGATCAAGCCCAGGCTAATCGCTGCAACGTCCGGCGGAGCTGAGACAATTCCTCGCTGTGGCGGTTCACTCAGCATCCGAACGCGTGCTCGCGGGGCTCGACCCGGAGCAGCGCTCGGCGGTGACCGCCCCCGCCGGTCCGGTCTGCATCCTGGCCGGCGCCGGCACCGGCAAGACCCGCGCGGTCACCTGCCGGATCGCCCATCGGGCGCTCTCCGGCGACATCTCCGCCCGGCACGTGCTCGCGGTGACCTTCACGGCCCGCGCCGCCGCCGAGATGCGGGCCCGGCTCACCGCGCTCGGGGTGGGTGGCGTGCAGGCGCGGACGTTCCACGCCGCCGCGTTGCGCCAGGTGCGCTACTTCGCGCCCCGGCTGCTGGAGGGTCGGGCGATGCCCGAGCTGCTGGACAGCAAGGTCCGGCTGGTCACCCTCGCCGCGGCCAAGGCGGGCCTGCGTACCGACCGGGCGGCCGCGCGCGACCTCGCCGGCGAGATCGAGTGGGCGAAGTCGTCGCTGGTGGAGCCGGGGGAGTACGTCGTCGCGGCGGCCAAGGCGATGCGGGACACCCCGCACGAGCCGGCCCGGGTCGCTGAGGTCTTCGCGGCGTACGAGCGACTCAAGCGCTCCAACGGTGTGATCGACTTCGAGGACATGCTGCGCGCCGCGGTCTGGGGCATCGAGGAGCACCGGGACGTCGCCGAGCAGGTGCGCGCCCAGTACCGGCACTTCGTCGTCGACGAGTACCAGGACGTCAACCCCCTCCAGCAGCGGCTGCTGGACGCGTGGCTGGGCGGGCGGGACGACCTGACCGTGGTCGGCGACGCCAGCCAGACGATCTACTCCTTCACCGGGGCCACCTCGTCCTACCTGGTCGACTTCCCGCGCCGGCACCGGGGCGCGACGGTGGTCCGGCTGGTCCGCGACTACCGCTCCACCCCGCAGGTCGTCGGGCTGGCCAACGCGGTGATCTCCCAGGCGCGGGGCGCCGAGGCGCGGCTGCGACTCGAACTGGTCGGCCAGCGTCCGCCCGGCCCCGAACCGGAGCTGCGGATCTTCACCGACGAGCCGGCCGAGGCCAACGCCGTGGCCGCGCGCTGCCGCGCCCTCGTCGACGCCGGCACCCCGGCGAAGGAGATCGCCGTGCTGTTCCGGACCAACGCGCAGTCCGAGGCGTACGAGAAGGCGCTGACCGAGGCGCAGGTGCCGTACGTGGTGCAGGGGGCGGAGCGGTTCTTCGAGCGGGTCGAGGTCCGGCAGGCGATGGTCGCCCTGCGGGCCGCCACCCGGTCGATCCCCGGGGAGACCCCGCTGCCCGCCGCCGTCGTGGAGGCGCTCACCGCGGTCGGCTGGGCCCCCGACGCGGCCCCGTCCGGCGGCGCCGTCCGCGAGCGGTGGGAGGCGCTGGCCGCGCTGGTGCAGCTCGCCGAGGAGTACGCGGCCACCCCGCAGGTGCTGCCGATCGGGCCCGCCGCCTCGGTCGAGCGCCCGGTCACCCTGGCCGACTTCAACGAGGAACTGGCCCGCCGGGCCGCCGCGCAGCACGTGCCGACGGTCGACGGGGTGACCCTGGCCTCGCTGCACTCCGCCAAGGGCCTGGAGTGGGACGCGGTCTTCCTGGTCGGCCTCTCCGAGGGCACCCTGCCCACCACGTACGCCAAGACCGTCGAACAGGTCGAGGAGGAGCGCCGGCTGCTCTACGTCGGCGTCACCCGGGCACGGGAGTGGCTCTGGCTGTCGTACGCCTCGGCCCGCTCCCCGGGCGGGCGGGCCCGGCGGCCCTCGCGGTTCCTGCCGCAGCTCGACCGCTCCGGCGGGGCGGAGCGGGCCGGGGCCTCGCCGGCGGCGCGCCGGCCGGAGCGCCGCCGGACCCAGATCGTCTCCTGCCGGATCTGCGGCGCGACCCTGCTGGCCGGGCCGGACCGCAAGCTCGGTCGCTGCCCCACCTGCCCCTCGGACATCGACGAGGAGCTGCACGAGCGGCTGCGGGAGTGGCGCCAGCGGGTGGCCGGCGGGCAGCGGGTGCCGGCCTATGTGGTCTTCACCGACGCCACGTTGGTGGCGCTCGCGGAGCGGCGCCCCGGCCGGGCGGAGGAGCTGATCGCCATCGCCGGCATCGGGCCCCGCAAGCTCGGCCTCTACGGGGAGGCGGTGCTGGCCCTGGTGGCGGGCGCGGCGGTCGACGACGTCTGCTCGGAGAAAACTTTCGAAATCTCGCCGTAAATTCGTTTGCCCTCGCCCCGTGACGAGGAATAGCCTCATGGCACACCTCGCGAGCGGCGCCATTTCGGCTGCTCACGAGGGGTAGAGACCGTATCGGCACGAGTGAACGTCAGAGGAGGTGGCCCCCATGGAGATCGTCTACATCTGCGAGCGTCCGGCGGCGCTGCCCGCTGTCGTCGCTCCGCTGTCGGCTGTCCGGGTGGCCCTCGCCGCTGCGCGACCGTCGGTTTCCCAGGTGCGCCAGGTCGAGGCTCAGGCCGAGCTGATCCTCGCCCCCGCGCCGAACGGAATCCAGGGCACCAGTGGCTTCACGGGCAAGGGCGTCGATGCTGCCAAGCGTCACATGGACGTCCGCGGAGTTCCACCTCGAGGTAGACCGGTCTGATCCTCAGACCACCGGCTCACCTCGAGGCCGCGGAACCCGCTACCGGGATCCGCGGCCTCAGTTTTTTGCCCGCCAAGTACGTCGGAAATGCGATCCACGAGATCGAAGTGAGAGAGAGGTGACCGGGCGATGAGTCTGGCGTTGGCCCCGCTCGACGTGAGCGTCGAAGTGGAGGCGAACCTGCCCTGCCGGAAGTTCGACCCCGACCTGTGGTTCTCCGACTCGCCCGCCGAGCTCGAGCTGGCCAAGTCGCTCTGCGGGGACTGCCCGCTGCGCGTCGAGTGCCTCGCCGGGGCGGTGGAGCGGGCCGAGCCCTGGGGCGTCTGGGGCGGCGAGATCTTCGAGCGTGGCGCGGTCGTCCCGCGCAAGCGGCCCCGTGGCCGCCCGCGCAAGGAGGACCTCGCCCGCGACGCGGCGCTCCGGGTCGAGGCCGAGGCACGACTGGCGGCCAGTGGGCTGTCCGAGTCGCGCACCACGGTCCGGCTGGCGGCCTGACATGCACCCGATCCAATCCACCCACGCCGGTGTCACGCCGGCGACGAGAGAGCTGACCACCATGCTGAACGTTCTTGACGGAGTCGCCGAGATGCAACTACTTCACGAAGCGTTGTCCCGGGCTCGAATGCGCCAGCCTCAGGCCGGTCGTACCACCGCGAGCACTGAGGCAACCCTTTCCGCCCGTACCGTCGCCATGAACAGCCGCAACCGAGCGGCGCGCGACCTGGGCGTTCTCTAGTACCCCACCGAATGTCGAGGGGCGGTGGCCGGATTCCGGCCACCGCCCCTCGACGCGTCCGCAGCGGACCGACCCGCCCGGCCGACGCGGCCGTTGCGTGGCCGAGTCGACCCGGCCGCCGCCCGTCGACCCCGCCTGAGGCTCGGCCGACTCCGCCGCAGCCTGGCTCGGCCGACTGCGCCGCAGTCTTGGCTCGGTCGATCCGGCGCCGGTGCGGGACGGTCCCTCAGCCGCCCGTCGAGGGCTGCTCGGTCGACGGGGCGAAGCCGGGCAGCCAGCGCTCCAGGACGCCCCGGTAGGGCGCCTTCGCCTCCAGTTGGCAGAGCACGCCGATCGAGCCGAGCGTCACCCGGTGGATGAGCAGGTACGACGGCGGCAGGTTGAGCTGGCGGCTCAACTGGTAGGCGGGCGAACGGGGGCTGGCCAACCGCGTCGCCTCCGCGCGCAGCCAGGCCCGGGTGAACCGGAACTCGTCGGCGGCGATGGGCTCCAGCATCGGACGCAGGAAGTCGAGCACCGCCTGGGCGTCGATCTCCTCGGTGGAGCCGATGAAGCCCTCCGCGCGCAGGCCCGCCACCACCCCGTCGGCGTCGCCCCGCAGCGCCAGCCCGGCGATGCGCCCGATCGGCTCGGGCGTGCCCTCCGGCATCCGGGCCACCGCGCCGAAGTCGATCACCCCGAGGCGACCGTCCGCCAGCAGCCGGAAGTTGCCCGGGTGCGGGTCGGCATGCAGCAGCCCGGCCCGCTGCGGCGCGGACAGGTGCAGGATGGCCATCAACCGACCGGCCTCGTCGCGCTGCTCCTCCGTGCCCTCGCGGATGATCTCCGCCAGCGGGGTGCCCTCGACCCACTCGGTGACCAGCACCCGGGGCGACGCCGAGACCACCGCCGGGATGTGGATCTCCGGATCGTCCGCGTACGCGGCGGCGAAGGCGCGCTGCGACTCCGCCTCCAGCTCGTAGTCGAGTTCCTCGGTGATCCGTTCCCGCAGCTCCGCCAGGAGCGGCTTGACGTCCAGCCCGGGCTGGATCGCCCGGAACATCCCGCCGAGCCGGGAGAGCTGCTTGAGGTCGGCGAGCAAAGCCTCACCGGCGCCCGGGTACTGGATCTTGACGGCCACGTCGCGGGTGTTCGGCGCGCCCGAGGGGCCGTAGCCCGGCTCCCGCCACACCGCCCGGTGCACCTGACCGATGCTGGCCGCCGCGGCGGGGGTGTCGTCGAACTCCACGAACCGGTCCCGCCAGTCCGGGCCGAGCTGCTCGGCGAGCACCTTGTGCACGCTGGCCGCCGGGAGCGGCGGCGCGGCCTCCTGGAGCTTGGTCAGCGCCTGCCGGTAGGGGGCGGCGATCTCCTCGGGCAGGGCGGCCTCGAAGACCGACAGCGCCTGGCCGAACTTCATCGCACCGCCCTTGAGCTGCCCCAACACGCTGAAGAGCTGCTCGGCGGTGCGTTGCTGGATCTCCGCGGAGATCACGTCGGAGGCGAGCCCGGTGACGCGCTTACCCATGCCGAGGACGGTCCGACCGGCGAAGCCGAGCGGCAGAGCGGCGAGCTTGGCGGTCCGGGACACGGCCCGGCGCGGGATGTCGGTCACCCGGCCATTGTTACCGACTCCGGGGTCCCGCGGCTGCTCTGCCGGCGGGCTGGCTGCCCGGCCCCGCTCTCCGGGGCGTCACCGGCGTCGTCGGGAGCATCCGCAGGAGGGGTGCGGCGGCCACGCCCGGCGGCGGAACCGTCCCGCCCCGGTGATCTCCACCGCGCAGCCCAGGGTCTCCGGGGTGCCCCCGTCGAGCTGTGCCAGCGCCTCGGCCGCCGCGTACGCCCCGGCGGCCAGGAGGGTCGCGGTGGCGCACGCCTGCTCGCCGGCGTCCGAGGCGAGCTGGGCGGCCAGCGCCGGCCAGTCCGGGTCCCGGTCGGTCCGGTGCAGGTCGAGGCAGTGCAGGCACGGCCCGGCGGGCGGGCGGACGAGAGGGCCGACGACGGGCACTCCCTCGCGCAGGCCGAGCAGCAGGTGCGGCTGGCGGCGCTGGGCGTGGCCGGCGGCGAGCAGGGCGGCCGGCCGGTCCGTACCGAGCTGGACGACCAGGTCGACCCGCGCCCGCCGGAGCGGGCCCGTGGCCGTGCCCGGGGCGGCCCGCTCGACGGCGTTGCGTACCGCCGGGGCGAGCGGGCGGCCGAGCGCGGCGGCCGGGATGCCCGTGCCGACCAGGTCCGCCGGCCGCACCGGGCCGGCCAGGTCGGCGTGCACGTGCCCGACCCCGGCCTGGGCCAGCGCGAGGGCGACGGGGGCGCCGAGGCGGCCGGTGCCGCTGACCACCACCCGGGCGGCCAGCCGCCGGCGCAACACCTGGGCGGGGGTGCCGGGAAGCCGCGGCGCGGCCAGGGCGAGCGCCCCGGCCTCCGCGGTGAGCCGGGCCCGGGGCGGGCCGGCCAGGTCCTTCGGCAGCAGCGTGTGCGCGGGTACGACCAGGCCCGCGGCCCGCAGCGCGTCGAGCAGGGTACGGGCCTCGTCCGGCGCCACGTCGGCGGCGACGGCGTGCGCCAGGACGACCCGTTCGCTACGGGTGCCGTCGAGCAGGTCGAGCAGACGGGCGGCCCGGGGATCGGCGATCTCCAGCAGTACGGCGCGGCCGGGCTCGACGCCGAGTTGCAGGGTGTGGCGGTCCCGCCAGAGTCTGGTGAGGCCCGGCAGCAGCGTGGGCCGGGGCAGCGTGGCACGGCGCATGACACGAATCGTGACCGTGTCCGTGCTGACCGTCGATCGTTGTCCACAGGTGCGCGGTGCCCTGTCCAGGGCTGTCCACAGGAAATCCGGGGATATCCACAACTCGCCGGTAACCATGTCGGCGAGCCGACAGTGTTCCCGGCCGGTTCGCCCGGGGTGAGCCGGCCGCCGGGCGGCCGACCCGGATCAGGTGTGGCCATGCCGGAGAGGGCGGCCGACGGCCGCCCTCTCCGACGCATCCGTACGGGTCAGACCTTCGCCTTGCCCAGGATGCGGTTCACTGTTGTGCCGCAGACCGGACACTTGCCCTTGGCCATGTTCATCCCGGTCTTCGACACCTCGACGCGGCCCTCGAAGTCCCGCTTCTCCTTGCACTTGACGCAGTAACCGTTGTAGGTCTGGGCCTGGTCGGCCACGGTGCCCTCCTCGTCTCGTCCGCCGGCCGATGCCGTCCCGGCGGGGTTCCCGGCGGCGGGGCCACTCGGGCACCGGCGCTGGGTCGTTCTCCCACGGCCACGCTCGTGACCGCTGGTCCGCGGACCCTACCCAGGTCTGGGCAGTTCCATGTCAGCTGTGCTTCGTCACTGTGAGCAAGTCGACGTCGAGAGTGTGCACGGCGAATTACGTCGGATAAGTCAGTTTGGCGGGGACACGCCGACCGAACCCGGTCAGATGCCCCGTGCGGGGCACCCCGAGCTGCGCGCGCTGCGGAGATCACCTACGGTGGAGGTGTCGCCCCGCTCCCGCCGGCGGCAACCGCAGGTCCGACCCGTCGCGCCGAAATCGGCCGCCACGAAGGGTGACGGCGGCGTATTGCGAGGGCCCGGCAAAAGATTTTTTGGGACTCCTGCCGACCAATCACCATTTTCCGGGCGAGTGTCGGGGTGTTGACCCTTGCGGACCCCTGGTCAGTACGCATTAGCTTTCCTTCGTGACAGGAATCCGAGGCTGCGCGGCCCACTGATGGCAGGGACGCGGAAGCCGGTCGTCGAGGTGCGGCGCAGCCAGCGTCGGCGACGCACGGTGTCCGCGTACCGCGACGGTGAACGGGTTGTCGTCCTCATCCCCGACCAGTTCTCCCGCGCCGAGGAGAGCGAGTGGGTCGACCGGATGCTCGCCCGGCTCGCCGCCCGGGAGGGGCGCCTCGCCCGGTCCGACGCCGAACTGCTGGCCCGGGCCACCCGACTGATCAAGCTCTACCTCGCCGAGCACGGCACGCAGGCCGTACCGACGAGCGTCCGCTGGGTCACCAACCAGAACGGCCGGTGGGGGTCCTGCACCCCCGACGACGGCACGATCCGCCTCTCGCACCGCGTCCGGGACATGCCCGACTGGGTGATCGACTACGTACTCATGCACGAGCTCGCGCACCTCATCGTGCCCAGCCACAACGCCCGGTTCTGGGCGCTCGTCGCGCGCTACCCGAAGACCGAGCGGGCGCGCGGCTACCTGGAGGGCGTGGCAGCGGCCTCCGGCACCCCGCCATCGGACTGACGCCGTCTGCGCCGGCTCGCTCCGCGTCGGCTCGCTCCGCGTCGGCTCGCTCAGCGCCGGCTCGCTCCACGGAGACGGCAGATCTTGGTAGGAACCGGCCCCTCCAGGGGCCGGTTCCTACCAAGATCTCGAAGACTCGTTCTGCACGCGTCGCGCGGCAAACAGCCGGCGCAGCCGGGCAGCCGGACGTCGGTCCGGCCGTCGTCCGGGCAGCCGGCTAGGGTCGGGGCGTGGCCCGACGTGTGGTGGTGGCGTTGCTCGGACCGGTGGCCTGGGCGCCTCCCGGCACCGACCCGGTGGAGTGGCGGGCCGCGCTCGCCGAGGACGTGGTGGACCTGCTCGCCACGCTCAACGAGGTGGAGACGGCCGTCGCCGTCACCGCAGCCGACCGGTCGCTGGCCGACGCGGTGATCTGGCCGGACACGGCCGTGTACGAGGTGCCCGAGGCGACGCCGAACGCCGTCTTCGCCGCCCTCGCCGGCGCCGGCTACGACCAGGCGGCGGTGATCGCCGGGGACGCGCCCGACGTGCCGGGCCTGACCATCGGCAAGCTGCTGCGCCCGCTCACCACCCGGCCGGTCGCGGTCGCGCCGGTCGAGGGCGGTGCACCGGGGCTGCTCGGCGTGGCCGCGCGACTGCCCGTACCGGGCTGGCTCCCGGCGCTGGACCTGGACACCGCCCGGCCCGCGGCCGTGCGCGCGGCGGCGCCGCGACCCGGTGACCTCGCGGTCACCCCCACCTGGCGGCGCCTGCGCGGGCCGGACGACCTGGCCTTCCTGGACCCGGCGGTGGAGGGGTGGGAGACCACCCGCGCCCTGCTCTCCGGCGCCGCCCGGTCCTGACCGAGCGCTGACCGGGCTCGGCCCCCGCTGACCCGCTCGGGACCACGGCCGGGCTGCCCGACCGCGCGACGAGGGCCGCCCGACGTGGGCTGCCGGATCGCGCGACGAGGGCCGCCCGAACCCCGGTGGGTCGGGCGGCCCTCGTCGTCGACGCGATCAGGGGCGGCTGGTGTCGCCGTCCTCGGTGCCGTCGTCCGGGCGCCGCTGCCCCGGCTCGCCCGGGGACTTCTCCTCCGGGCCGCCCGGCGCGCTGAAGTCGAAGTTCTCCAACTCGCCGAGGTCCCACTCGGACATCGCGAAGGCCACCGGGTCGGCGAAGTCGTCGTCGGAGGGGAGCAGGTCGGGGTGGCCCCACAGGGCGTCCCGGCCGGAGATGCCCCGGTGCTCGGTGAGCGCCGCCCACAGCGCCGCCGCCTCGCGCAGCCGGCGCGGACGCAGTTCCAGGCCGACCAGCGCCGCGAAGGTCTGCTCCGCCGGGCCACCGGCGGCCCGGCGACGACGGAACGCCTCGCCGAGGCTCACGACGTTGGGCAGCCGGCCGCTCGCCGCGCTGTCCACCACGTGGCACACCCAGCCCTCGACCAGGGCCAGGGCGGTCTCCAGCCGGGCCAGGGACGCCTTCTGCGCCGGGCTGTCCTCCGGCGTGAAGATGCCCTCCAGCGCGATCGCCTGCATCGACTCCGGATCGGTCGGGTCGACCCGGCCCATCGCCTCCTCGATCGCCTCCCGGTTGACCCGGATGCCGGCGGCGTACATCTCCACGGCGTTGAGCACGTGCCCGCGCAGCCACGGCACGTGCTGGAAGAGCCGCTGGTGGGCCGCCTCGCGCAGGGCCACGTAGAGGCGTACCTCGTCCTCGGGCAGCTCCAGGCCCTCGCCGTACGCCCGGATGTTGGCCGGGATCAGCGCGGCCGTGCCGGCCGGGCCGAGCGGCAGCCCGATGTCGCCGGCGGAGAGCACCTCCGCGGCGAGCGAGCCGAGCGCCTGGCCGAGCTGGCCGCCGAAGAGCGCGCCACCGAGGGTGGCGACCATCGACTGCATCGGGCCGAGCTGGGCGCGCGCCTCCGGCGGCACCAGGTCGCCCATCGCGCCGACCATCCGGCTGGCCACCGGGTCGCAGAGCTTGCGCCAGACGTCGAGCGTCTTGTAGATCCACTCGTTGCGGTTCCAGGCCAGCGAGGTCTGGATCCCCGAGGGCAGGGCGGAGGCCGGCTCCAGCCACAGGTCGGCGAGCCGCAACGCCTCCTCCACCGCGTTGCGCTCGAAGGGCGACACCGCCGGGTCGCCCGCGGCGGCGAGCTGGCTGGCGGCCACCTGCCGGGCCAGGTCCCAGTTGACCGGCCCGCTGCCCGACGCGGAGAGCAGGTGCTGCAACTGCGACATGAACTGCTGCATCTGCGCGGGATCGTTGGGGTCTGGTGGTTGCCCACCCGGGAGCGCGAAACCGAACGGAATATCAGGCACGACGTCTACGGTACGCGCGCCGCGCCCCAGGTAGCCGCCGCTGGCGTTGCGCTGAGGGCGAAGTCGCGATTCACCCGCCGGAGGCCCCGATCCCGGTCGGTACGCTCTGCCGCATGAGACGTCGCGGCGTGACCGTCCTGCTCGGTGCTCTGCTCACCGCTCTGCTCAGCATCGGCGTGCTCGGCGCGCCCATCCCGTACGTGGTGCTCGGCCCCGGGCCGACCGTCAACACGCTGGGCAAGGAGAACGGCAAGGAGGTCATCCAGATCACCGGCCGGGAGACGTCCACCTCCGCCGGGCAGCTGCGGCTGACCACGGTCGGCGTGCAGCCCTCGGTCAAGCTGCGCTCCGCCATCCAGGGCTGGTTCTCCGACGACGAGGCGGTCGTGCCGCGCGAGCTGGTCTACCCGCCGGGGGAGAGCCGCGAGGAGGTCGAGGAGCGCAACGCGGAGGACTTCAAGACCTCGCAGACCAGCGCGGAGACCGCGGCGCTGCGCGAACTGGGCTACCCGGTGCAGGTGGTCGTGAAGACCGTCGCCGCCGACGGCCCGGCGGCCGGTGTGCTCAAGCCCGGCGACGTGCTGACCTCGGTCGACGGGCAGCCGGTGCCGGTGGCCGTCCGCCTCACGGAGCTGATCCGGGCGAAGCCAGCCGGGACGGCGCTGGAGATCGGCTACACCCGCGGCGGCGTCGCCGCGACGGCGAAGGTCACCAGCCGGGAGCAGGACAACCGGCCCCGCATCGGCGTGGAGATCGAGCAGCAGCAGCCGCACCCGTTCACCCTGAACATCGACCTGGAGGACATCGGCGGGCCGAGCGCCGGCCTGATGTTCGCCCTCGGCATCGTCGACAAGCTGACCCCGGAGGACCTGACCGGCGGGAAGATCATCGCTGGCACCGGCACGATCGACGACTCCGGGCAGGTCGGCCCGATCGGCGGCATCGCCCAGAAGCTGGTGGGCGCGAAGGACGCCGGCGCGGTGGCGTTCCTGGTGCCGGCGGCGAACTGCGCCGAGGCCGTACGCAACCCGCAGCCCGGGCTGCCCCTGCTCAGGGTCGGCTCGCTGGACGAGGCGTTGACCGCGCTGGAGGCGCTGCGCGCCGGGGGCCAGCCGGCCCGCTGCTGACCACGCGCGCGGGCGCTCCCGGCGTACGTGGCGGGCCCGCACCGGCCGCCCGTGCATCGACTCTTCCGCCGCGCGGCGCGACGCCGTGTGACCTTGGACCGACACGTTCAGAAACACCCCGTACTCTGGGTGCCTGGTCGGAGCCGATCACATCGAGCGTGCGGAGCCAACAGTGGTCATGAAGAGCAGCAGCCCCCTGCCGAGGATGAGCCGACGCGGACGCGTCACGATCGGTGTCCTGGTCGGGGTGTTCGTGCTCTTCACCCTGCTGGGCTGGGGTGTCCAGGCGTGGACGGACTGGTTGTGGTTCGACGAGGTCCGCTACACCGGGGTCTTCACGGGGGTGCTGACGACCCGGCTGCTGCTCTTCTTCGTCGTCGGCCTGGGCATGGCGCTGATCGTCGGCGGCAACCTCTGGCTGGCCCAACGGCTGCGCCCGCGCATGCGCCCGCACTCGCCCGAGCAGGCCACCCTGGAGCGTTACCGGATGCTGCTGGGCCCCCGGCTCGGCCTGTGGATCGCGCTGGTCGCCGCCGTGGTCGGCCTCTTCGCCGGGCTGTCGGCGCAGAGCCGGTGGAACCAGTGGCTGCTCTTCCGCAACGGCGGGGACTTCGGCGTGAAGGACCCGGAGTTCGGCGTCGACGTCGGCTTCTACGTCTTCCAGCTGCCGTTCCTGCGCTACCTGCTCGGGGTGGGCTTCACCGCGGTGGTGCTCTCCGTGATCGGCGCGCTCGCCGTGCACTACATCTTCGGCGGCGTCCGACTCCAGGGCGTCGGCGACCGGATGACCAACGCCGCCCGGGCCCACCTGAGCACGCTCGTCGCGGTCTTCGTCCTGCTGAAGGCGCTCGCGTACGTGCTGGACCGGCGCGCGATGCTGCTGGAGTACGGCAACGGCCCCGTCTACGGCGCCGGCTACGCCGACGTCAACGCGCTGCTGCCGGCCAAGGAGATCCTCGCCTACATCTCCATCGTGGTGGCGATCGCGATCATCGTCTTCTCCAACGCCTGGATGCGCAACCTCGTCTGGCCGGGCATCTCGCTGGCCCTGCTGGGCGTCTCCGCCGTCGCCATCGGCGGCGTCTACCCCTGGGCGGTGCAGACCTTCGAGGTCAAGCCCAGCGCGAAGGAGAAGGAAGCGCCCTACATCGAGCGCAGCATCAAGGCCACCCGCGCGGCGTTCGGCCTGGAGGCGGCCACCACCACGCCGTACGCGGCGAGCAACCTGACGCCGCCGGCGACCCTCGCCACGGACACCTCCGTGGTGCCGAACATCCGGCTGCTCGACCCGCAACTGGTCTCCGAGACGTACACCCAGCGCCAGCAGGTCCGGCAGTTCTACGACTTCGGCGAGAAGCTGGACGTCGACCGCTACGGCGTCAACGGCAGGGTGCAGGACTACGTGGTCGGCCTCCGCGAGGTCAACTACCGGCAGCTGACCCCCCAGCAGAACACCTGGATCAACCGGCACACCGTCTACACCCACGGCTACGGGCTGGTGGCGGCGCCCGGCAACCGGGTGGTCTGCGGCGGCCAGCCCTTCTTCGTCTCCGGCTTCCTCGGCGACCCGCAGGAGCAGCAGAAGGAGCAGGGCCAGCAGACGAGCGAGCAGTGCGCCTCGCAGACCGAGCAGATCGCGGCCAAGCAGCCCCGCGTCTACTACGGCGAGCGGATGGACGCCAGCGACTACGCGATCGTCGGCCAGAGCGACCCGGAGCGGAAGGCGGAGTTCGACCGCCCGGTCGGCGA
The DNA here is from genome assembly GCF_059359355.1 of Micromonospora sp. ZG13. NCBI lineage: Bacteria > Bacillati > Actinomycetota > Actinomycetes > Micromonosporales > Micromonosporaceae > Micromonospora > Micromonospora sp. ZG13. Next base: position 168,551 of record NZ_JCADBQ010000001.1, on the reverse strand, counting down.
GGGCGGCGAGTCCTACACCTACACCGGCGAGGGCGGCGTCGAGATCGGCTCGTTCACCCGGCGGCTGCTCTACGCGATCAAGGAGCAGGAGTCGAACTTCCTGCTCTCCGACGCGGTCAACGACAACTCCAAGCTGCTCTACGTGCGTAACCCCCGCGACCGGGTGGAGAAGGTCGCCCCGTTCCTCACCCTCGACGGCGACCCGTACCCGGCCGTGGTCGACGGTCGGATCCAGTGGATCATCGACGGCTACACGACGGCGGCGACCTACCCGTACGCGGAGCGCGTCAACCTTCAGGAGCAGACCGCCGACGAGCTGACCGGGCGGGGCACCTTCCAGCTCGCCCGGGAGAACGTCAACTACATCCGCAACTCGGTGAAGGCCACCGTCGACGCGTACGACGGCACGGTCCGGCTCTACGAGTTCGACGAGACCGACCCGGTGCTCAAGGCGTGGAACAAGGCGTTCGGCGGCGACCTGGTGGTGCCGAAGGCGGAGATCCCGGCGGAGTTGGCCGAGCACTTCCGCTACCCGGCCGACCTGTTCAAGGTGCAGCGCAACCTGCTGACCCGGTTCCACGTGACCGACCCGGGCGCCTTCTACTCGGAGACGGACTTCTGGCAGGTGCCGAACGTGCCGGACGCCCCCGACACCGGCCAGAAGCAGCCGCCCTACTACCTCTTCACGCAGTTCCCCGGCCAGGAATCGGCGCGCTTCCAGCTCACCTCGGCGGTCACCCCGAACGGCCGGGAGAACCTCGCGGCGCTGATCTCCGGGTCGTACGTGGACGGGCAGCCGAGGCTGGAGGTGCTCGACCTGCCCGACCAGACCCGGATCTCCGGCCCGGTGCAGGTGCACCAGTCGATGACCAACAACGCCAACATCCGCCAGCAGCTCAACCTGCTGCAGTCCCAGCAGGCCCAGGTGCAGTACGGCAACCTGCTCTCCCTGCCGTTCGGCGACGGCATGCTCTATGTCGAGCCGGTCTACGTGAAGACCGCCGCGCAGAACGCGCCGCCGCTGCTGCAACGGGTGCTGATGTCCTACGGCGACGGCGGCTCCTACGTGGTGCTGGCCACCAACGTGGCCGACGGCATCAAGCAGCTCATCGAGCAGGGCAAGCAGGCCGCCACCCCGGGCACCCCGCCGCCCGCCGGCGGGACCCCGCCGCCGCCCGGGGGCACCCCGCCGGGCGGGAGCGCGCCCCCGCTGACCGGCGAGCTGGCCGAGGCGGCCAACCGCGTGCAAACCGCCATCGCGGAGGTCCGGGCCGCGCAGACCTCGGGCGACTTCGAGCGGTACGGGCGCGCGTTGAAGGCGCTGGACGAGGCCCTCACCGCCTTCCAGCAGGCCCAGCAGGCCGCCTCCGCCCCGACCCCGGGGGCGAGCGCCCCGGCGTCCCCGTCGCCCGGTGCCAGCGCCCCGGCGTCCCCGGCACCGGGTGGCAGCGCCTCCCCGAACCCGGGCGGCTGACCCGTACCACCCTCGCGGCGCCCCCGGCCCACGGACCGAACCGGTCCCGACGCCGGGGGCGCTGTCGTGTTGGCGACGGCCGGCCCGGCACCCGCAACCCGCCGCCCCACGGCGCCGTCTTCCCTGCAAGAGGCGGGAATGACCGGGGAGCGTGGGTCGGAGACATGAGAGACGCGACGAGCTTCGACGAGTTCTACCGGAGCACCTCCCGACGGATGCTCCGCTACGGCTACGCCGTGGCCGGTGACCACACCGAGGCGCAGGACCTGGTGCAGGAGGCGTACGCCCGGGCCTGGCGGCAGTGGGGCGGCCTGGCCGCCCACCCGGCACCGGAGGCGTGGCTGCGGCTCGTGGTCGCCCGGCTCGCCACGGACCGGTGGCGCCGGTTGCAGGGTTGGCGGGCCGCGCTGAGTCGCACGGGCCCGCCCGAGCCGGTGCCGCCACCGAACGAGGACGCCGTGCTGCTGGCGGGCGCGCTGCGGCGGCTGCCGACCGCCCAGCGGCAGGCGCTCGCGCTGCACTACCTCTTCGACATGTCGGTGCAGGACATCGCCCGGGAGACCCGGGTGCCCACCGGCACCGTGAAGTCCTGGCTGTCGCGGGGGCGGGCGCGGCTGGCCACGCTGCTGCCCGGCCTGCCCGCGGAGGAGTTGGAGGCGAACGATGTCGCGTGAACTGTCCGAGCTCTACCGGTCGCTCGCCGAGGACGCCGACGGCCGCACCCTGGCCCTCCCCGAGGAGCTGCGCGGGCGCGCCGACCGGCGGGCCCGGCGGCGGATCACCGGCACCGCGCTCGGGACGGCGCTGCTGGTCGGTGGGCTGGCGACCGGCACCGGGCTGGTGCTCGCCGAGGAGCGCGGGCCCGTCGTGCCGTCCGCCGCCGTCGCGCCGCCGTCGAGCGTGCCGGCGGCGCCGACCGCGGCCACCCCGCCGGCCGCCACGGCCGGACCGGTCGCCCCGACCGCAGGCACACCGGGGGCGACGGGCACGCCGGCGGCGACCGGCAGCACCCGCGCCGCCCCGCCCCGGGCGCCCGGCAGCGTCCCCGACCGGGCCTTCTTCGTCCAGGCCGCGTCGAACCGTACGGGCATCGAGCCGTTCTTCCGGGACACCGACGCGCTGCCCGCGCTCTGCGACGCCCGCTACCGCAGCGACGCCGGCATCGTGCAGCGCCGCACCCGCATCCTGGCCTACAAGCTGCCGCAGACCCCGCAGGGGTACGTCCCGGACGGCAGCTACGCCCACACTGTCACCCTCTACCGTCCCGGGCGGGCCGACGAGTTCCTCCGCGAGCTGCGGGCGGCGGTGCGGGGCTGTCCCACGCAGCCGGGGGTGGGCGGCGGCAACGCGTCGACCTCCCGACTGCGGCTGCTCGCCGACGACGGCTTCGGTGACGGGTCGGTGCTGTTCGAGATCCGGACGCCGGCCCGGGACATCGACGGCAACCCCACGGGCGGCGAGGAGGTCCGGCTGATCCGGGCGATCCGGGTGGACGACGTGGTGACCGTGCTCTGGGAGCAGGGCTGGGAGGGCACCTCCTCGCCCCGTTCGCAGGTCGACGCCGACAGCCGGCGGGCCGTGGCCGCGATCGAGGACTGGCTGCGCTGAGGCGTACGCCGCCCGGGTCGGGCAGACCCGGGCGGCGTACCGCCGGGGTCGTTTTGCGGCGACGGGGGCCAGTGGGATACGGTGTACGAACCGACGCGGGGTGGAGCAGCTCGGTAGCTCGCTGGGCTCATAACCCAGAGGTCGCAGGTTCAAATCCTGTCCCCGCTACCACGACGGAACGGCCCCGGAGTTCACTCCGGGGCCGTTCCGCATTCTCGGTCCCACCCCTTGCCCGCCACCTGTGGCCCGCCGCCTGCCGCCTTGCTTGCCTGCCTGGCGCTCGCTGCCTGCCGCTGCCTGGCTGCCCCGCCGCTGGCGGGCCTGCCTGCCCCGCCGTTGCCTGCCTTCAGCCGCTGGCGGGCCCGGCTGCTGCCCGTCCGCCGGCCACGCCCGGTCATTCGGCCGTGCCCTGTCCCCGCGGTGGCCGTTCACGTCCCGGTGCGGCGGGCCGCAATCCGCCATCGTGGTGCCGGCCCCGGGCGGTGCCGGCGCGGACGGACGTATGACGCCGGTCACTCCGCCTCGGCCACTGACGCACCCGCCATCGGCCTTGAGCACCCTCACCGGCTCAGCGCCGGTGCCAACCTCCACGTCACCCACCCGGCCAAGCGGTGACCAGGACGCCACGGACCCCAAGACCCTGGATGACGTCCATGACGTCCTGATCGCCGGCCGTTCGCGGGAAAGGAGGCGGTGTGTTCGTGCTTGGGGAGGAGTTCGGAGCGGGCGAGAGGTTCCGTGGCGGCCGCCGCGTCGGACGGGGTGGGAGCCGGGGTGGGCCTCGTGCGGTTCTCTGGTGCCGGTTTGTGCTGGTCAGAGGGGGGACTGCGGCGGGATCGGGGGTCCGCTGATCATCGTGGCGTCGGGTGCGCTACAGTTAACGAGCCGACGCGGGGTGGAGCAGCTCGGTAGCTCGCTGGGCTCATAACCCAGAGGTCGCAGGTTCAAATCCTGTCCCCGCTACCACGACGGAACGACCCCGGACTCTACTCCGGGGTCGTTCCGCATTTCCGGGCCCACCCGCTGCCCGACGAGCATTCGGCCCCCGGCTCCGTGCCGCCTGCCGTGCTCGCCTCCGCTCCCGCTGTTGTCCGCGTCTGACGCTGGCGTGCACGGCACGGGCACGGGAAGGCTGCCGGCCGAGCGGCAGGGCGGCAGGGCGGCGGATTCCTCCCCGACCGACGTGCCGGAGTTGCGGTTGTCGGCGAGGATGTTGGCATGTCTGCATTCGGTAAGTGGTGGGGCCGGTTGACGACCGTCCTCGGAGCGGTCGTGCTGTCGGTGTTCGTGCCCGTCGCGGCTTGGGCGTCCACCGGCACGGGTGAGCTGGTGGTGGAGGCCGCCCGGCGGCGGCGCGGGGGCGGCTTCGGCTTCATCGGCCTGCTCTGCTGCCTGGTCGTGGTCGCCGGAGTCGTCTTCCTCCTCCTGCGCATGATGCGCAACCGCCGGGGTGGCCCGCCGCGCTGAGGTAGGGGCGCCACCGCGCCGATGCTTCGCCTCGGTCGAGGCGCTGGCTGCTTCGACCCGGCCCCGGTCGAAGCAGCCGACCCGGTGCCCCCTTCCGGGCAGGCTGGCGGTGGCCGCCCGGAGCGGCGGCGGGGGTGCCGCGCGGCGCCCCGCCACACCCGAGCCGGTGGCCCGTCGGGGCGAGCTGGGGATGGCCGCCCGCAGGGGCGGCGCACCCGACCCGGCATGGCTCGCGCGGCAGGCGTGCGTGTCCGGGCCTACCCGGCCAGCGCCGCGTCCGCCCGTGCCAGGAAGCGGGCTGCTGCCGCCCGGGGGCCGGTTTCGCCGCCGCGAACGCTCTCGGCGGCCTGCAACAGCAGTGTCCGCACCCGCAGGTGTCCCTGCGGAGGCGGGCTGGGCGCCGGCCCGAGCCGGGCGGCCAACGCGGCGCCGAGGGCCGCCGCGCGCCGCTGTGCCGGGTCGGTGATGCTGCCCTCGACGAAGCTCCGTACGGCGAGGCTGGGGCTGACACCGCGATCGTGGCCGAGCGCCGTCCCCGCCTCGCCGTTGTTCGTCAGGAAGTTGATCACGTCTGCGACCAGGGCGGGGTGTCGGGTGCCGCGGAAGGCCGCCCAGTACATCGACGCCCGGTGCCACTGTGCCTCGACAGGGCCCGGCATGGCGGCCACGCCGAGTTCGGAGTCGGTGAGGCGCTGGAGTTCCGGCAGCTGGTGCGACCAGGCGAACGAGGCGGCCGTGGCGCCGGTGACCACGAGCTGCCGCGTCGGCTCGCCGCCCTCGGCCTGCTCCACGAGGGCCGCGCTCGGGGTCGCCCGGCCGGAGCGGGCGCGCCGCCATAGCTCGAACCACTCGGTTAGCGCGTCGGCGCCGAAGCCGAGCTGGCGGTCGCGGTAGAACTCACCTCCCTGGCCGCGCAGCCAGAGCCAGAACGCCCGGTGGTCGCCGGACGGGTCCATCGTGCCGGCCACCCGGCCCTCGCCGACCCGGGTGACCCGCCGCGCCCAGGCGACGTACTCCGTCCAGGACATTCCCGTGCTCGGCTCGGGCAGCCGCAGCCGGCGCAGCAGCGTGCGGTCGTAGACGACGGCCGCGGTGCTCTGTCCCGCGGCGACGCCGACCGTACGCCCGTCGACCTGCCCGTAGCGGACCAGGCCCGGGGGCAGGGTGCGCAGGTCGACGCGGTGGTCGGCGACGTAGGCGCTGAGGTCGAGGACGATCTCGCGGCGGGCGTACTCGGTGAGCATGCCGTCGTCGATCTGGATCAGGTCGGGCACGTTGCCGCCCGCCGCCTGGGTGGCCAGCCGGTCGTAGTAGCCGTCGGCGCCCTGCCAGGTGATGCGGAAACCGACGCGGGGATTGCGGTCGGTGTAGAGCCGCAGCACCCGTTCGGTGAGTTCGGCCCGCTTCGCCCCGCCGTACCAGAACACCGACAGCTCGACCGGCCCGGTCTCCTCCGGGGCCGCCTGGTCCTCGCTGCACCCGGTGAGCCCGCCGGCGGCGAGCACCGGCGCGCCCAGCAACGCGGCGAGCACCCGACGCCGGCCCGGGTCCGCTCCGGCGCGGGGCAGCGGGAATCGGGCAGCGGGCACGGAAACTCCTGGCGGACCGGTGGGGCGGGCGGCCGGATCATTCACGCAGGCGCGGGGAGGGGTGTCAACGTACGTCCGGCCACACCACCGCATCCCAGGCGTACGCATCGATGCCCGCAGCCTCCGGCCGAGGCCGTACCCGGCCCGCATGGTGTACTAGGGCGCGTGGAACTTCTGCACTCGGGCAAGGTCAGGGACGTCTACGCCGACGGCGACGACCTGATCCTGGTCGCCTCCGACCGCATCTCGATCTACGACGTGGTGCTGCCGACGCCGATCCCCGACAAGGGCAAGCTGCTCACCGCGCTGTCGCTGTGGTGGTTCGAGCAGCTGGCCGACCTGGTGCCGAACCACGTCGTCTCGGCCACCGACGTGCCCGCCGAGTTCGCCGGTCGGGCCGTGCGCTGCCGGCGGCTGGAGATGGTGCCCGTCGAGTGCGTCGCCCGGGGCTACCTGACCGGTGGCGGCCTGAAGGAGTACCAGCGCACCGGCGCGGTCTCCGGCGTCGAGCTGCCGCGCGGCCTGGTCGAGGCGTCGATCCTGCCCGAGCCGATCTTCACCCCGTCGACCAAGGCGCCGGTGGGGGAGCACGACGAGCCGATCACCTTCGCCGAGGTGGTGGACAAGGTCGGTGCCGAGACCGCCGAGCGGCTGCGCCGGATCACGATCGACGTCTACCGCCGGGGCGCCGAGCTGGCCGCCGACCGGGGCATCCTGGTCGCCGACACCAAGCTCGAACTGGGCTGGACGCCCGACGGCACGCTGATGCTCGGCGACGAGCTGCTCACCTCCGACTCGTCCCGGTTCTGGCCGGCGGAGTCGTACCAGCCGGGCCGGGCGCAGTTCTCCTACGACAAGCAGTACGTGCGCGACTGGGCGGTGGAGAGCGGCTGGGACAAGCAGGCCCCGGCGCCGGAGGTGCCGGCCGAGGTCGTCGAGGCGACCCGGGCCCGCTACGTCGACGTCTACGAGAAGCTCACCGGCAACCGCTGGGACTGACCCCCGGGCCGCCGACCGGGGGTGCGACGACGTTCGCAGCCAGTCCGCCAGTCCGCCAGCCAGCCGGGCGGCGCGGCGGTCAGTCCACCCAGTCGAGGGTGCGCTGGACGGCCTTGCGCCAGTTGCGCAGCTCCTGCTCCCGGTGCGCCGGCGCCATCGTCGACTCCCACTGCGCGTCGGAGCGCCACTGGGCGCGCAGCGTCGCCAGGTCGGGCCAGAAGCCGACCGCCAGGCCGGCCGCGTAGGCCGCGCCGAGGCAGGTGGTCTCGGTGATCCGGGACCGGACCACCGGCACGTCGAGCACGTCGGCGAGGAACTGCATGAGCAGCCCGTTGGCGGTCATGCCGCCGTCGACCCGGAGCCGGCGCAGCGCCACGTCGGAGTCGGCGTTCATGGCGTCGACCACCTCGCGGGTCTGCCAGGCCGACGCCTCCAGCGCCGCCCGGGCGAGGTGCCCCTTGGTGATGTAACCGGTCAGGCCGGCGACCACCCCGCGCGCGTCGCTGCGCCAGTGCGGGGCGAACAGCCCGGAGAAGGCCGGTACGACGTAGCAGCCGCCGTTGTCGTCGACGGTGCGCGCCAGCTCCTCCACCTCGGACGCGGCGGAGATCAGCCCGAGGTTGTCCCGCAGCCACTGCACCAGCGAGCCGGTGACCGCGATCGCCCCCTCCAGCGCGTACGCGGCGGGCTGGCCGTGGATGCGGTAGGCGACCGTGGTGAGCAGGCCGTGGGTGGAGGGCACCGGGCTGGCGCCGGTGTTGAGCAGCAGGAAGCTGCCGGTGCCGTAGGTGCACTTCGCCTCGCCCGGCTGGAAGCAGGTCTGCCCGAACAGGGCGGCCTGCTGGTCGCCGAGCGCGCTGGCGACGGGCACCCCGGCCAGGACGCCCGTGGCTTCCCCGTAGACCTCCGCCGAGCTGCGGATCTCCGGCAGCATCGCGGCCGGTACACCCATCGCGTCGAGCAGTTCCGGGGCCCAGTCGAGGGTGCCCAGGTCCATCAGCAGGGTGCGGCTGGCGTTGGTCACGTCGGTGACGTGCCGGCCGGTCAGCTTCCAGATCAGCCAGCTGTCCATCGTGCCGAAGAGCACCTCTCCGGCCTCCGCGCGCTCGCGCAGGCCGTCGACGTGCTCCAGCAGCCACCGCAGCTTCGGCCCGGCGAAGTAGGTGGCCAGCGGCAGCCCGGTGCGGGAGCGGAACCGTTCCTCGCCGTACGCCTGGTCGAGCTCGCGCAGCAGCGGCCCGGTGCGGGTGTCCTGCCAGACGACGGCGTTGGTCACCGGCCGGCCGGTGGTCCGGTCCCAGACGACGGTGGTCTCCCGCTGGTTGGTGATGCCCACGGCGGCGAGCCCGGCGGCGTCGGTGCCCGCGCCGTGCAGCGCCTCGCGGACCACCCGCTGGACGTTCTCCCAGATCTCCTCGGCGTCGTGTTCCACCCAGCCGGGCCGGGGGAAGATCTGCCGGTGCTCCCGCTGTGCCACGGAGACGATCTCCCCGGCGCGGTCGAAGACGATGCACCGCGAGGAGGTGGTGCCCTGGTCGATGGCGGCGACGTACTGGGGGGTCACGGCAGCACCGTACCCGCAGTGGCGACGCCCCGCCGACCGGCCGCGCCCGGCCTGCCGGTCCCGGCCCCGGACGGGGGCGGGCCGGGGTGGCGTCCGTACGATGTGCGGACGTGCGTGACATCGCCGTCTTCAGTGGAACCGCCCACCCCGAACTCGCCGCCGAGATCTGCACCCACCTCGACGTGCCGCTGCACCCGGTACGGGTGTCCCGGTTCGCCAACGACTGCCTGGAAGTGCAGTTGCAGGCGAACTGCCGGGAGCGGGACGTATTCCTGATCCAGCCGCTGGTGCCGCCCGTACAGGAGAACCTGGTCGAGCTGCTGCTCATGATCGACGCGGCCCGGGGCGCGTCGGCCGGCCGGATCACCGTGGTGCTGCCGCACTACGCGTACGCCCGGTCGGACAAGAAGGACGCGCCGCGCATCTCGATCGGCGGGCGCCTCGTCGCCGACCTGCTCACCTCGGCGGGCGCGGACCGGGTGCTGGCGATGACCCTGCACTCGCCGCAGGTGCACGGCTTCTTCAGCGTGCCGGTGGACCACCTGCACGCGTTGCGCGAGCTGGCCGACCACTTCAGCCGCTACGACCTGGGCAACACGGTGGTGGTCTCGCCGGACCTCGGCAACGCCAAGGAGGCGGCGGCGTTCGCCCGGCGGCTCGGCACCCCGGTGGCCGCCGGGGCGAAGCAGCGGTTCAGCGACGACCGGGTCAAGATCAGTGCGGTGATCGGCGACGTGGCCGACCGGGACGTCATCGTGCTCGACGACGAGATCGCCAAGGGTAGTACGGTCATCGAGCTGATGGAGCACCTGCGCGAGCTGAAGGTCCGCTCGATCCGCCTGGCCTGCACGCACGGCCTCTTCTCCAGCGACGCGTTGCGGCGGCTGAGCGGGCAGGAGGGCGTGCTGGAGATCGTGTGCACGAACACGGTGCCGATCCCCGCCGACAAGCGGGTGCCGAAGCTGCGGGTCCTGTCCGTGGCGCCGGCCCTGGCCGAGGCGATGCGCCGGATCCACAACGGCGAATCGGTGAGCGCCCTCTTCGCCTGATCCGTCCGGCCGCCGGCCCCTGTGCGGCGGTCAGTCGGCGCGGTGGCGGCCGGTGTGCTGGGGGGCCTCGACGGCGGCGCTGATGCGGACCGTGGTGCCGCGCGCGCCGGTCTCGACGTCCATGCTGTCGCTCAGTTCGCGGGCCAGCCAGAGACCCCACCCGCCGGCGGTGTCGGCGGCGGGGCGGCTCCGGTCGCCCAGCCGCTGCGTGCTGATCCCCTGCCCGTGGTCGGAGACCTCGCAGAACAGCTGCCCCGGCTGCTGCCACAGCCGCAGCCAGCCCCGGCCGCCGCCGTGCCGGACCGCGTTGGTGATCAGCTCGTTGACCGCCAGCACGAAGTCGTCCAGGCGTTGCCCGCTCAGCCCGGCGGCGTGCGCGCAGGAGGTGACCGAGTGGCGAAGCTCGGTCACCTGGGCCTGCTCGAAGGCCTCGGCGATGAGGAGGGAAGATTCGATGGGCACAACCGTACGCTGTGCGCCGGGTTCCGCATTCGTCATGGCCCCGTCCCGACAGCGGATCGCGGAATTTTTGCGGCTTTTCCACCGTACGTCAGGGTTCTGCCGGGCGCATCCGGCGGCCCGTCGGCCGACGTGGCCCGCTGTGGCATCGTGACGGGCGTGTCGACGCCGCCCGGTGGTTTCGAGGTCCCGCTCTGGCGGGCCATCGCCGTGTTCCGCGTGGCCTCCCTGGCGTACGTCTGCGCGCTGGCGCTGCGCGACGCCGACCGGTACGCCCACCCGCTGGCGGCCGCCGCCCTGGTCCTGCTGATGGCGGTCTGGACGGGCGTGACCGCCGTCGGCTACGCCGACCCGGCCCGCCGGCGCTGGCCGCTGCTCCTGGCCGACCTGGGAGTCGTCCTCGGCATCATGCTGGCCACCCCCTGGGTGATCGGGCGGGCGGCGCTCGCCGCCGGCGTGCCCACCCTCGCGGTGGCCTGGCTGGCCGGCCCGGTGCTGGCCTGGGCGGTCTCCGGCGGCCGGCGGCGGGGCACGGTCGCCGCCCTCGTGCTCGGCGCGGCGGACCTGGTCACCCGCGAACGGATCGGCGGGTCCTCGCTCACCGGGGTGATCCTGCTGCTGCTCGCCGGGGTGGTGGTCGGGCACGTGGCCCGGCTGGCCGTGACCGCCGAGGAGCGGCTGCACCGGGCGGTCGAGCTGGAGGCCGCCACCCGGGAACGGGAGCGCCTGGCCCGGGACATCCACGACTCCGTGCTCCAGGTGCTCGCGCTGGTGCAGCGGCGCGGCGCCCACCTCGACGGCGAGGCCGGGGAGCTGGCCCGGCTCGCCGGGGAGCAGGAGGCCGCGCTGCGCGCCCTGATCGGCGGCGCCGCGTCGGCCGGGACCGTCGTCGACGGCGGGCCGGTGGACCTGCGCGGGCTGCTCAACCGGTACGCCTCGGCCACGGTCTCGCTCTCCGCGCCGGCGACCCCGGTGCCGCTGCCCGGGCCCGTCGCCCACGAGTTGGCCGCCGCGACCGCCGCCGCCCTCGACAACGTGGCCCGGCACACAAACGGGCGGGCGTGGGTGCTGGTCGAGGACGAGGGGACGACGGTGACCGTGTCGATCCGCGACGAGGGGCCGGGCTTCGCGGCCGGCCGGCTGGAGGAGGCCGCCGCCGAGGGCCGGCTCGGCGTCGCCCGGTCGATCCGGGGCCGCCTCGCCGACCTCGGCGGCACGGTGCGGATCATCTCCGCGCCGGGCGTCGGCACGGAGCTGGAACTGACTGTGGAAAGGGAGGGCCGGTGAGCGCGAGGAGTGAGCCGGGTCTGCGATCCCCGCAGTCGCGAACCAAGGAGGTACGGCCGTGACGGGCGTGCGCGTGATGGTGGTGGACGACCACCCGATGTGGCGGGAGGGGGTGGCCCGGGACCTCACCGAGGCCGGCCACGTCGTCGTCGCCACCACCGGAGAGGGCCGGCAGGCGGTACGGGTGGCTGCCGCCGCCCGGCCCGACGTGGTCGTCCTCGACCTGCAACTGCCGGACGTCTCGGGGGTGGAGGTGATCCACGGGTTGCGCGCCGTGCTGCCGCAGGTGCGGGTGCTGATGCTCTCGGCCAGCGGCGAGCAGCAGAGCGTGCTGGACGCGGTGAAGGCGGGCGCCACCGGCTACCTGGTGAAGTCGGCCGCCCCGGCGGAGTTCCTGGAGGCGGTGCGCCGGACGGCGGCGGGGGAGCCGGTGTTCACGCCCGGCCTGGCCGGGCTGGTGCTCGGCGAGTACCGCCGGCTCGCGGCCGACCCGGGCGGTGCCGAACCCGGCGGGCGGGACGTTCGGGGGGCCGGCCCGGCACCCCGGCTCACCGACCGGGAGACCGAGGTGCTGCGCCTGGTCGCCAAGGGGATGTCCTACAAGCAGATCGCCGAGCGGCTCGGGTTGTCCCACCGCACGGTGCAGAACCACGTGCAGAACACGCTCGGCAAGCTCCAGCTGCACAACCGGGTCGAGCTGACCCGGTACGCGATCGAACGGGGCCTGGACGACTGAGGGCCGCCGGGGAACCACCCCGAAGGGTTCCCCGACGACCCCGCGACGGCTCAGACCGAGTGCGGTGGGCGCGTCTCGTGGATGGCCAGTTCCTCGGCGCTCGCGCCGCCGCCGGCCGAACCGGCGTCGTACGCCACCGAGTCGGTCTCCTGGTCGGTGTGCGCCCCCTCGTCCGGTTCGACGAGCCGGCCGACCTCGGCGTCGGCGACGCTGCCGAGCTGGCCGTGGTCGTAGAGGGAGACCGGCGAGTTCGGGTCGGAGGTGGGGCCGGGGTCGAGCACGTCCGCGTCGAGCTGGGCCTGGGCCGCGGCCTCCTCGCTGTCGGCCTCGGCGGCGATGTCCGGGTCGACGGGGCCGGCCAGCGGATCGTCGGCGGGGCGTTCGTACCGCTCCCGGTCGAGCTTGTAGTCGAGCGACTCGCCGTCGAGCTGCTCCTCGGCGGTGGTCCCGAACCGGTCCACCGCGACCGGCGTCCGGTCGCCCGGCAGCTGGGCCGGCTCCGGGCCGTCCGCCTCGCGTCCGGTCAGGACGTCGTCGTTGGCGGTCGAGTCGTCGTCGGCGGTGTCGGGCAGGCCCTCCGCCTCGGGGTCGGACACGGGGGTCGGGTACTCGTCGTCGCGCATGGCTGACCACTACCCACCTCCCTGGCGGCATAACCGGTGCCGGCCGTGGCCATCCGGGCGGAAGGGGTATCTCCGGGGACGGCGGGGCAGGATCGGGGCGCCGTCAGCCGTGCTCGACGGCCTCGTCGGCCACGTGCAGCACGCACCAGACGACCTTGCCGTCCGGCACCCGGCTGCTGCCCCAGCTGCGGGCCACGGTGTCGATCAGCAGCAGGCCGCGCCCGCCCGCGACGTCCGGCGGGGCCGTCCCGGTGAACGCCGGCTGCCGCGACGAGTGGTCGCGTACCGCCAGGTGCAGGTGGTCGTCCCGGGGCGCCAGGCGGACCGTCATCGGGGTGCGCGCGTGGGCGACGACGTTGTTCACCATCTCGGTGACGGCGATGCACGCCGGTTCGACCAGTTCGGGCAGGCCCCAGGCTCCGCAGCCCTCCGCCACGAGCTGCCGGGCCTGCCGGGCGGCCCCGACGACGGGCGGCAGGTCGGCCTCGACCACCGCGGCCAGCGGCGCGGCGGCCAGCCCGGCCATCGCCCCGTCCAGCGTCGGCCAGGCCGGCACTCCCTCGACGGCACCGGTCGGATCGCAGAGCAGCAGGTCGGCCGCGGGCCAGTGGCGCACCTCCCGGCGTACCTCGGTGAAGACCTCCCGGGCCGCCGGGTCGGTCACCCGCAGGTCGGTGAGGTCCGCCACCACCGCGCCGGGCCGGCCGCAGAGGTGGGCGAGCAGACCGTCGCGCACGGCGTCCGTGCCGGAGTGGTCGAGCACGCCGGTCAGCCGGAGCACCCCGGAGGACTCGTCGGCCTCCACCTGGCAGCGCGCGTCGGTCGCCATGATCGCCCTATTCTGCACCCCCCGCGCGGAGCGCGCACCCGACCGCTCGCTGCCGGACATCAGCGGTCCGTCCGCGCCCGGCGGGTCATCGCGGCCACCGTCCCGACGGCAGTTCCCGCCGCCGCCAGCCCGAAGGCGGCGGTCATCCGGACCATGTGCCGCCGCCGACCGTGCCAGCCGCCCTCGCGCCGCGCCGCCGCGTCGGGGCGGAAGACGTTGCCGGTGCTCTCCGGTCGCGGGGTGGGCCCGAACTGGGTGCGGTGCGCGTACCAGCCGAGGACCCGCTCGGCGAGCGCCGGGGCGAGCCGCCACTGGAGGCCGATCAGCCGGGCGGCCCCGCCGGCGTACGCCTCGCGCCGGGGACGACGCAGCAGCCGGACGATCGTCTCGGCCACCACCTCCGGCGGGTAGACCGGGGGCGGCGGCACAAGTTCCCGGCCGCTGTGGTTGGCGGCGTGCCGGAAGAACGGGGTGTCGATGGTGGCCGGCAGCACCGTGCAGATCGAGATGTCGCCCCGCCCGGTGACCCGCATCTCCTGCCGGACCGTGTCGGCCAGCCCGCGGATGCCGTGCTTCGCGGCGTTGTACGCCGACTGGTAGGGCATCGCCACCTCGGCCAGCACCGACGCGTTGTTGACCAGTACGCCGCCGCCCGCCGCGCGCAGGTGGGGCAGGGCGGCGCGGGTGCCGTACGCGGCACCGAGCAGGTTCACCTCCAGCACCCGCCGGAACTCCTCCACCGGGATCTCGTCGAAGAGCCCGACCGCGCCGACGGCGGCGTTGTTGATCCAGCCGTCGATCCGGCCGAACTCGGCGACGGCGCGGGCGGCGAGGCGCTCGACGGCCGCCGGGTCGGTCACGTCGGTCGGCACCACCAGCGCCCGTCCGCCCAGTTCCCGGCACCGCTGGGCCACCTCCTCCAGCGCCGCCTCGCTCCGGGCGGCCAGCACGACGGCGGTGCCGCGCCGGGCGAGGGCGTACGCGGTGGCCGTACCGATGCCGCTGGAGGCACCGGTGAGCACGACGGTGGCGTCGGCGAGGCTGCGGGTCAGAGGCATTCTTCGCCCGTACCCCCCACGGGCAGGGGTCATGCGGCCGGTGCCGGGTCGGATTTGTCCCGGCTCCGGGTGCGGCAGGCCGCGCCGCGACAGTTGCCGTCGCGCAAGCACCCGCCGGTCTCTTCCCGATCTGCCAGGTTTCGGCTCCCGGGCGTTCGGTTAATGGGACCCTCTGACCGAGGACCACCGCTTGAGAAGATCGCATGGAGGTGACCCATGCGCGTCGGCCTCGTCTGCGCGCACGCCGGCCCGCCCAGGGGCACCGACGGCCTGACCGTCGGCACCCACCAGCACATCGCCCGGGTCGCCGCCGAACTCGCCGCGCGGGGCCACGACGTCCGGGTGTACGAACGCCGCGACGACCCCGACCTGCCGGAGACGGCGACGGTCGACGGTTACCGGGTGGAGCGGGTCCCGGTCGGCCCGGCGGCCCCGCTGCCCACCGCCGAGCTGGTGCCGTACGTGTCCGCGTTCGGCGCCTGGCTGGCCGACCGGTGGGTGGGTGACTGGCACCCCGAGGTGGTCCACGGGCACTACTGGGTCGGCGGGCTGGCCGCCGCGCACGCGGTCCGCGAGACCGACATCCCCGTGGTGCAGACCTTCCACTCCCTCGGCGTCGAGCAGCTGCGCCACCTCGGCCGGATGTACGACGGCCCGGGGGAGCGGATCCCGCTGGAGCGCGCGCTGACCCGGGCGGTGGACATCGCCGTCGCCCAGTGCACCGACGAGGTCGACGAGCTGACCCGGATGGGACTGCAACGCAGCTCCGTGGCGATGGTGCCGGCCGGCGTCGACACCGCGCAGTTCCACCCCGACGGCGAGGCCGCCCCCCGCGACAGGCGGGCCCGGATCCTCTCCGTCGGCGGGCTCTCGGCCGGGCACGGCCAGGAGGACCTGATCCGGGCCATGCGGCTGGTCGGCGACGCCGAACTCGTGATCGCCGGCGGCCCGCCCGCCGGGCAGCTCGCCAGCCACGCCGAGGCCCGCCGGCTGCGCGAGCTGGCCGAGCGCAGCGGGGTGGCCGAGCAGGTGAAGCTGGTGGGCGCGGTGCCGCACGAGCAGATGGCCACCTGGTACCGCTCGGCGGACGTGGTCGCCTGCACGCCGCACTACTCCTCCGCCGGCCGGGTGTCGCTGGAGGCGATGGCCTGCGGGGTGCCGGTGGTGGGCTACTCCATGGGCGGCATCGCCGACGCGGTGGTCGACGAGGTCACCGGCCGGCTGGTGCCGCCGGGCGACGTCCGCACGCTGGGCGTGACGCTGCGCCGGCTGCTCGCCGACAACGCCGGGCGGTTCGCGTACGGGCACGCCGCCGTCGACCGGGTGCGGTGCAGCTACACCTGGGAGCGGACGGCCGGCGCGCTGGAGCGCCTCTACGAGCGGGTGGTGAGCCGGCGCAAGCCGGTCGAGGCGGCCTGACCCGGCTCCTCAGAGCGGTCGGCCGGGCGCTCCGACGCCCACCATGCCCCGGTCGGGTTCCCCGGCGACGGCGTGGTGGTGCTGGGGTTCGGCGTACCGGGTGAGGCCGATGACGGCCGCGAGCGTGACCAGGAACCCGACGGCGGCGAGCCACTCCCGCCCGGGCCAGATCTTGTCGTTGAGCAGCAGCAGGCCGACGATCGCGGCGGGCACCGCCCCGGCGGCGTCCATCGCCGCCACGGCGGCCGTGGTCGAGCCGCGCTGCATGGCGAGGCCGAGCAGCAGCTGACCGACGATCGAGTGGACGATCAGCAGGTAGAGCAGCGGGTCCCGGACGAACGCCTCCGGCGTCGGGGAGGAGGCGAGGGGCCGGGCGGCCACCGCGGCGGCGGAGAACGCCAGCCCGGCCAGCGCGCCGAGCGCCACCGAGCCGGGCGCCCCGTGCAGGCGTACGGCGAAGAAGCCGATCACCGCGATCACGCCGAGCGCCACCACCAGGGCGACCAGCCCGGCGGTGCCGAGCGGCTTGGCCGGTGCGGGCTCGGCGGAGAGCACCAGCGCGGTGATCCCGGCGAACAGCAGCACCAGCAGCGCCACCTCGGCAGCCGGCAACCGCCACTTCAGCACCAGCACGCCGAGCAGGGCGGTGACCCCGAGCCCGGCGGCGACGCTGGACTGGACCAGGAACAGCGGCAGGTCCCGGCGGGCGAGCAGGGCCAGCACGAACCCGGCGACCTGGCAGCCGAGCCCGACCAGGTACGTGCGGTGCCCCGCCAGCCGCAGCAGCAGCCCCGGGTCGAAGGTGTGGTGCACGGTGGTGCGGGCGGCGGCCACCGACTGGAGGAGGTTGGCGACGCCGTACGCGACGATCATGGCCGCGAGGAAGCACCAACCGGAGGAGACCACCTGGCGAGGATAGAGGCTGCCGGAGGTCAGTGCTCGGTTGGCCGACCCAGCCGGGCGAGGATGTCGGCGTGCAACGCGCCGTTGCTGGCCACGGCGCTGCTCTCGGTCCCGGCGTCGCCGGAGGGGGCGGGTCGGCCGGCCAGATCGGTGAACGTGCCGCCCGCCTCGGTGACGATCGGCACCAGCGCGGCGACGTCCCACAGCGACAGCTCCGGCTCCACCATCACGTCCAGCGCGCCCTCGGCCAGCAGCATGTAGCCGTAGAAGTCGCCGTACGCCCGGCTGCGCCAGGTGTCCCGCATGAGCTGGAGCATCGCGTCCAGCCGCCCGGCGGACTCCCACCCGGTCAGCGACGAGTAGCAGAAGCTCGCGTCGGCGAGGTCCCGTACTGCGGAGACCCGGATCGGCGCGCCGCTCGCGGCGTCGGGCCCCGCGTACGCTCCCTCGCCGAGCGCGCCCCACCAGCGGCGACCGAGCGCCGGCGCGGAGACCAGCCCGGCGACCGGGCGGTCGCCCTCCAGCAGCGCGATCAGGGTGGCCCACACCGGCACGCCGCGGATGAAGTTCTTCGTGCCGTCGATCGGGTCGACCACCCAGCGTCGGCCGTCCGGGCCGCTGGCGGGCTGCTCGCCGTACTCCTCGCCGAGCAGGCCGTCGGCCGGCCGGTGCGCGGCCAGCAGCGTCCGGATCTCCCGCTCGACGGCGGTGTCCGCGTCGGAGACCGGGGTCAGGTCGGGCTTCGCCTCGACCCGCAGGTCGAGCGCGCGGAACCGGGCCGTGGAGACGGCGTCGGCGGCGTCGGCGAGCAGGTGGGCGAGGGCGATGTCGTCGGCGTACCCGGGCATGCCCGAAACGGTAGCGGCGACCGGCTCAGGCCCCCGCGAGCGGGTCGCCGGGATTCCGCTGGTCGGGTTCGCGCGCGTCGCCCTCACCCGACCGGGAGGCCAGCAGCCGGCGGTACGAGGCCAGCCGGCGCGGATCGGCCTTGCCGGCGGCGACCCAGGCGTCCAGCCCGCAGTCGGCCTCGTCCGGTGTGTGCGGGCAGTTGGCGGGACAGTCGACCGTCCCCTCGACCAGGTCGGGGAAGCCGTGCAGCAGGCTGTCGGCGGAGACGTGCGCGAGCCCGAAGCTGCGTACCCCCGGGGTGTCGACGATCCAGCCGGCGGCGTCCCCGCCGTGCGGTGGGTCGCCGGCCAGCCGGGGCAGGCGCAGCGCCACCGCGCTCGTGGAGGTGTGCCGGCCCCGGCCGATCGCGCTGACCGTGCCGACCGCCCGGGCGGCGTCCGGCACGAGCCGGTTGACCAGCGTCGACTTGCCCACCCCCGAGTGCCCCACCATGACCGAGATCCGCCCGGCGAGCAGGTCGCGCAGGGCGTCGAGGTCGGAGTCCGGGCGGATCAGCACGTACGGCAGCTCCAGCTCGGCGTAGTAGCCGAGCACCGTCTCGGGGCCGGCCAGGTCGGCCTTGGTGAGGCAGAGCAGCGGCTCGATGCCGGCGTCGTACGCGGCCACCAGGCAGCGGTCGATGAACCCGGTGCGCGGCGGCGGGTCGGCCAGCGCGCTGACGATGACCAACTGGTCGGCGTTGGCGACGACCACCCGTTCCAGCCGGCCCTCCGCGGTGGTCTCGTCGTCGTCGGCGGTGCGCCGCAGCACCGACGTGCGCTCGGCGATCCGGACGATGCGGGCCAGCGCCCCGGCCGCGCCGGAGGTGTCGCCGACCAGGCCGACGCGGTCGCCGACCACCACCGACTTGCGCCCCAGTTCCCGGGCCCGCATCGCGGTGACCAGGGGTGCGTCGGGCCCGGCGTCGGGCGGCACGCACGTGTAGCGGCCCCGGTCGACGGCGATCACGAAGCCGTCCACCGCGTCGGAGTGCAGGGGGCGCGTACGGGTACGCGGGCGCGACGACCTGCCCGGACGGACCCGGACGTCGTCCTCGTCGTACTCCCGCCGTCTGGTCGTCAGGACCCGCCCCCCGTCGTGTCAGCTCTTGCCGGTCACCATCGCCGACCATAGTGCCGGAAACTCCGGCATGGTCTTCGAGGTGCACGCCACGTCGCTCAGCTCGACGCCCGGAACGGCCAGGCCGGCCACGGCGGCGGCGTGCGCCATCCGGTGGTCGTGGTAGGTCTCGAACACCCCGCCGTGCAGCGGTCGGGGCCGGATCTCCAGCCCGTCGGGGGACTCGGTGATGTCGGCGCCGAGGGCGGTGAACTCCCGCGCCAGCGCGGTGAGCCGGTCGGTCTCGTGGCCCCGGATGTGGCCGACGCCGGTGAACACCGACGGCGAGTCGGCGAGCATGGCCAGCGCGGTCAGCGCCGGGGTCAGCTCGCTGACGTCGGAGAGGTCGGCGGTCAGGCCGTGCACGGCGCCGGTGCCCCGGACCGTCAGCCCGCCGGTGGAGAGGGTCACCTCGCCGCCCATCCGCTGGAGCAGCGAACGGAGCTGCTCGACGGGCTGGGCGCTGCTGCGCGGCCAGCCCTGGAGGGTCACCTCGCCGCCGGTGACCAGGGCGGCGGCGAAGAACGGCACGGCGCCCGACAGGTCGGGCTCGATCTGCCAGCCGCGCCCCGCCAGCGGGCCGGGCTCGACCACCCACACGTCGGGGGTGCCGTCGTCGACGGCCGCGCCGGCGGCCCGCAGCATCTGCACGGTCATCCGCAGGTGCGGCGCGGAGGGCACCGGCGGGCCCACGTGCCGGACCACCACGCCCCGGTCGAAGCGCGGCGCGGCCAGCAGCAGCCCGGAGACCAGCTGGCTCGACGCGGAGGCGTCGATCACCACCTCGCCGCCGACCACCCGCCCGGCGCCCAGCACGGTCAGCGGCAGGCTGCCGGTGGCGGGGGCGTCCACGCGTACGCCGAGGGAGCGCAGCGCCCCGATCAGCGGGCCGAGGGGCCGGGTGCGGGCCTGCGGGTCGCCGTCGAGGGTGATCCGCCCGTCGGCGAGGCCCGCCACGGGTGGGACGAAGCGCATCACGGTGCCGGCCAGGCCGACGTCGACGTGCGCGGGGCCGACCAGCGGGTGGGGGCGGACCAGCCAGCGCTCGTCGTCGCTGATCGACATGTGCGCGCCCATGGCGCGCAGCCCGGCGGCCATCAGCTCGGTGTCCCGGGCGCGCAGCGGCCCGGCCAGGGTCGAGGGACCGCCGGCCAGGGCGCTCAGCACCAGGGCGCGCGCGGTCATCGACTTGGACCCGGGCAGGCGCAGCGTCGCCGCGACCGGGTCGGAGGCGGTCGGAGCTGTCCACGGCTGCGGCGGCCGGGTCGCGATCAGGTTCCCCACGCCTCCATTCTGCCGTGTCCGGGGGCGGGCGCGGCCGGCCGGCGCGGCTACTCCCGGTCAGCGGGACAGCCGGACGACGCGTGGCGGGTTAGCGTGTGCGACATGTGCGGGAGGTACGCGACGACCCGGAGCGCGGGCGACCTGAGCGCGCTGTTCGAGTCCCAGGACGAGACCGGCGGCGGCGTCGGCCCCGACCACAACGTCGCGCCCACCGACCGGGTGCCGTTGGTGCGGGTCAGCCCCGAGGGCCACCGCGCGCTGTCCGTCGGCCGTTGGGGTCTGGTCCCGTCCTGGTCCCGGTCGCCGTCCGGCGCCGCCCGCATGATCAACGCCCGCGCCGAGACGGTCGCCACCAGCCGGGCGTACGCGGGGGCCTTCGCCCGCCGCCGCTGCCTCGTCCCGGCCGACGGCTGGTACGAGTGGGTCCGCTCGGCGGACGGGCGCAAGCAGCCCTTCTACATGACCCCGTCGGACGGCTCGGTGCTGGCCTTCGCCGGCATCTGGTCGGTCTGGGAGGGCTCCGCCGACCCGCTGCTGACCTTCAGCGTCCTCACCACGGCCGCTCTGGGCGAGCTGGCCGAGGTGCACGACCGGATGCCGCTGCTGCTGCCCCGGGAGCGCTGGGGGGCGTGGCTGGCGTCGACCGACGAGCCGGAGGGCCTGCTCGCGCCACCGCCGCCGGACTGGCTCGCCACGCTGGAGATCCGCCCGGTGGGCACGGCGGTGGGGGACGTGCGCAACGACGGGCCGCAGTTGACCGAGCGGGTGCCGCTCGCCCGGGCCGTCGGCCCGCAGGAGATGACGCTTTTCTGACAGTCCGACACATTGTCGGGAGTGATTTACCAGAGTTGCGGACGAAACGTCGCCCCCGCGTTCACCCGTATTCGCCGTGAAGTCTTGTCCCGGTGTCCGGAAGTGCGATACAACACAGCGCCGGTAGTGGGTGTCGATCCGCACGGGGCGGACGACGCGCACCGATCTTGCCGGTCCCACGGGGGAGGTGGGTGGATGACACGGGCACGTATGCCCCGGCCGCACGAGGTGGCCGCCGCACGACGAGATCCGCGACTGCTGCGGGCGTTGCGGGAGCGGCGACAGGACGAGGCGTGGCGAACCAGGGGAACCTGCCAGAACGTCGACCCGGAAACGTTCTTTCCGGCGCCGAACGAACCGGCCGACGCGGCAGTCGCGTTGTGCCGCAGCTGTGACGTGCAGGGCTCCTGCCTGGCGTGGGCGCTGGACGTGGGCGACCTGCACGGCGTCTGGGGCGGCACCACTCCACGCGAGCGGCGGGCGATGCTGGTCGCCTGGCGCGACGAGGTGCTACCGGATCCGGAGGCCGCCGGCGACGCGGGTCCGCCGGTCCGGGACCGGCTGCTCACCCTGGTGCCGCTGAGCTGACCGGCGACTGAACCGGTCGCGGCCGGCCCCCCATCTCGGCGGGCCGGCCGCCCGTCGTGCCTGCGACACCGCAGAATGGGCCGGTGCCGCAGGACGACGAGCTCTTCACCCCGCGCGGGCCCGCCCGGGTCGACACCGACCCGCCGGCGGGTGCACCGAGCGCCCTGCTGGTGCTCGGCCACGGCGCGGGCGGTGACGTCGACGCCCCGGACCTGCGTGCGCTCCGGGACGCAGCGGTCGGCGCCGGGCTGGTGGTGGCCCGGGTGACCCAGCCCTACCGCGTCGCCGGTCGACGCGCGCCAGCTCCGGCGGGGCACCTCGACGAGGCGTGGACCGCCGTGCTCGCCGTGCTGCGGCAGCGGCACCCCGGCGTACCGCTGCTGGTGTGCGGACGCTCCAGCGGCGCGCGGGTGGCGTGTCGCACCGCGCCGGCGGTGGGCGCCGCCGGAATCGTGGCGCTGGCGTTCCCGCTGCATCCGCCCGGCCGCCCGGAGCGGTCGAGGGCGGCGGAGTTGGCAACCGGCCTGCCCACTCTCGTGGTCAACGGCGACCGCGACCCGTTCGGGGTGCCGGAGCCGGGGCCGGGGGTGCGCGTGGTGACCCGTCCGGGGGAGCGGCACGACCTGCGGGGCGACCCGGCCGGTACGGCCGCGGTGGTGTGCGACTGGCTGCGCGGGCAGGGCTGGGCGCGACGCTGAGCCGGGCGCGGACGCCGTGGCGGGCCGTGTCCGGTGGCGGCGGCGGGTCGTTGCATCGGATGGCGCCGGACGCCCGGTTCGGGCGGGCGGCGCCGGTCCTCCCAGGCCCTTCCTGGTCCCAGCGTCGGCCCGCTGCCGGCGCCGGGACCAGGAACGGGGGAGGCCAGCGGAATGCTCCGCCCCGTCGGGGGCGTTGCACCCCCCGGACGACATTTCTGGCGAGGGGGGAGACCGGTGCCGACCGAGACACGGGCCCGGGAACGGGACGAGCGGGGAGCGCGGCAGCTTCGACGGCTGCTGGGCGGCCCGGACTGGCCCGCGGTGGTGCCGCCGGTCGGCCCGGCGGCGGTGCGCGCGAGCACGGTGAGGACGAGCACACCCGCCGGAAGTGAATCTGCGGGCACGTCCGGGCGCGTATCCTCGGCGGGACAGCATCCGACGCGAGGGGATGTGCGGTTGACCACCGAGAAGACGGACGAGCGCAGGGCCCGCTTCGAGCGGGACGCGATGCCCTTCGTCGATCAGCTCTACGCTGCCGGGCTGCGGATGACCCGCAATCCGGCGGATGCGGAGGACCTGGTCCAGGAGACCTACCTGAAGGCGTACGCGGCCTTCCACCAGTTCGAGCAGGGCACGAACCTGAAGGCCTGGCTCTACCGGATCCTGACCAACACCTACATCAACTCCTACCGCAAGCGGCAGCGCCAGCCCATCCAGGCGCCGACCGAGGAGATCACCGACTGGCAGCTCGCCGAGGCCGAGTCGCACACCTCCAGCGGCCTGCGCTCGGCCGAGACCGAGGCGCTGGACCGGCTGCCGGACAGCGACGTCAAGGAGGCCCTCCAGCAGTTGCCGGAGGAGTTCCGCCTGGCCGTCTACCTCACCGACGTCGAGGGCTTCTCCTACAAGGAGGTCGCCGACATCATGGGCACGCCGATCGGCACGGTCATGTCGCGGCTGCACCGCGGCCGTCGTAATCTGCGCAAGCTGCTCGAGCAGTACGCCGCCGAGCGGGGCTTCTCCGCCGCGGCGTCGAAGAAGGGCTCGACCGCTTCCGCCGGCCGGGAGGTCTGACATGAGCTGTGGGGATCCGCACGAGACGGACTGCCGAGAGGTCCTCGCGGAGGTCTACCTCTACCTGGATCTGGAGTGCGCCGAGGAGCGGCGCGCGCTGATCCGCCACCACCTCGACGAGTGCGGGCCGTGCCTGCGCGAGTACGGCATCGAGCAGGAGGTGCGGGCGCTCGTCGCCCGCTGCTGCGGCAACGAGACCGCGCCCGACAAGCTGCGGGAGCGGCTGCGGCTGCGCCTGACCGAGCTGGTGGTCTTCGAGAGCACCGAGTCGAAGGAACTGGCCGACTGAGACCGGGCCGGTGAACGGCGGCCGACCGGGGTCGGTCGCGACGTGGACGGCGACAGCGGTGGCCCGGGTCGGGACGACCCGGGCCACCAGCGTTCGCGCTGACTGGTCGCGCCGGGCCGTGGGGCCCGGCCGCCGGTCAGGAGTTGGGGCGCTTGCCGTGGTTCGCGCCGCTCTTCTTACGGGCCTTCTTCTTACGGGCCTTCTTCGCCATGGTGACCTCCTCGTGATGGTCGGATCCCCCTGCGCACGAGCTCGGCGCCGGTGCACGCACCGGTCCTCCCGGCGCCGGGGTCCGACCCGCTGATGCTAGTGCGGCCGGCACCCGCCGTCGTCCGCCGGGGCCGCCGACCGTACGCCGCGCCGCACGACACGCCGGAGGCCGCGCCGCCCACCGGCCGGGACGCCCGGGCGGGTCGACCCCGGAGTCGATCAACCATCCGCCCGGGCCGCTCCACGCCCGCCGGAGGCCGCCCGCATGATTGGATACGTCGGCAGGCAACCGCGAGAGGGAGGGCCCTGGACATGGCCGAGGAGATCCGCGCCGAGATGGTGGCGAACGTCTGGAAGGTCGTCGCGTCGGCCGGGGACACCGTGTCCGAGGGGGACACGCTGGTGATCCTGGAGTCGATGAAGATGGAGATCCCGGTCGTCGCCGAGTCCGACGGTGTCGTCAAGCAGCTCGCGGTCAACGAGGGCGACGTCGTGCAGGACGGTGACCTGATCGCGGTGATCGATTGACCGGCCTCTCGGTGCGCCGGGCCGGGCCGGACGACTTCCCGGCGGTGGCTCGGCTGACGGTCGCCGCGTACGAGGCGGACGGCCAGCTCAAGGGCGAACACGGCTACGCCGCCGTGCTCGCCGACGTGGCGGCCCGGGCCGTCGACGGCGAGGTGCTCGTCGCCGTCGACGACGCCACCGGCGCGCCGCTCGGTTCGGTGACCTTCGTCCTGCCCGGCACCCGCTACGCCGAGCTGTCCCGGGCGGGCGAGGCGGAGTTCCGGATGCTGGCGGTGGACCCGGCCGCGCAGGGGCGGGGCGTCGGCGCGGCGCTGGTCGAGGCCTGCGTGTCGCGGGCGGCCGAGCTGGGCTGTTCCGCCGTGGTGATCTGCGTACGCAGCGGCTTCGCCGCCTCCGCCCAGCGGCTCTACCAGCGTCGCGGTTTCGTGCGGACGCCGGAGTTGGACTGGGAGCCCCTGGACGGGGTGCGACTGCTCGGCCTCCGGCTGGAACTCACCGGCCCCTGAGGCGCCGCCGGAACGGCGATCCACCGGCCCCGAGGTGCGCACGCTGCCGGGAGTCGCCGCTCAGCGGTTCAGCGGCTCCTGATGCGCCGCCAGAGGCGGCCCAGGCGGGAACGTGGTCGGGGGACCGGGCGGGTGGTCGTCAGCGTGGCGGCCAGGGCCGCCGTCTGCGGGTCGAGGGCCGGGCTGGCCAGGGACAGGTGGGCCAGGGACGGCGCGATGGGCACCGGGCGGGTCCGGGCGACCGCCGCCACGTCGGCCAGCCTCTCGGTCACCACCCGGGCCACCTCGGGGCGTACCGCCGGGTCGACCCAGGCGGCGGTGACCAGGGCGAACAGGGCCGCCTCGGTGACCCAGTCCTCGACGCCCCAGACCAGGTCCAGCAGCACCTGACGCCGGGTCGACCCGGCCCACGGCTCGTCGGTGCGGTGGTGCAGCAGGCCGAGGCACGCCCACACCTGCACGCAGCGCACCCAGAGCGAGGGGTCCTGCCCGAGCACCCGGCCCAGCGCGGTCGGCGGCGCCTCCGGCGGGTGCGCCAGCAGGCCGAGCAGGTCGGGCAGTTCCAGGGTGGCCAGGCCCACCGCCGCGTCGTACGCGGCCGGCGGGTGCGGCCACGCCGGGTGCGCGAGCTGCCGCAGCCGCGCGGCCGCCTCCGCCGAGGGCGCCGGCACGGCGGGCACGACCGTCGTCCCGTCGTGGCGCCAGAGCTGTCGGACGGTCGCCCGCCGGGGCTCGCGCGGGTCGGGCTCCGGCACGCCGGTGACCTCGATCCGCAGCCCGGGCGCGGCCGTCGCGGCCGTACGCAGCGCGCTGGGCGGCGCGGGCGAGTCCAGCCGTACGGCGCCGAGGCCGGCCCGCTCGTCGGTTACGGCCAGGCGCAGCGCCTCCACCAACGGCCCGGTCGCCGGGGTGACCTGCCCGAGCCAGGGCCGACCCCGGCAGCTCTCGGCCAGGTCGCCGTGCTCGTGGGTGTCGTCGGGATGCTCCCGGACGAAGTCGGCGAGCGCGACCAGGTGTGCCACGTCGCCGTCGCGCTGGTGCCGCAGCCGGTGCGCCGTGTGCACGGCGCACTCGAAGGAGGGGTCGCGGGCCAGCGCCCGCTCGATCCACTCCAGCGCCTCGTCGAGCCGCCCGTTGTCGGCGAGGGTGCCGGCGATGTCGGCGTAGACGGTCAGGTCGTCGGGGTCGTGCGCGACGGCCCGACCGAGCGCGGCCAGCGCCTCGCGGGTGCGCCCGGCGCTGCGGTACGCGTACCCGAGCCACACCTCGCCGATCTTCGACGGCTCCGCGCGTACGCCCCGGGCGGCCCAGCGGATCGCCAGGTCGACCTCGCCGACCCGCCTGGCCAGCGCGGACGCCGCGCCCAGCAGCAGGCCGTGCTCGGGGTGGACGGTGACCGCGTTGCGGGCCAGCGCCAGGTAGGGGGCCAGGGCGGCCCGGTCGGCCCGGGGCACGGGGTCGGACACGGCGGCGCAGACCTGCATCAGGATCCGGGCGGTCCGGTCCGGTTCGAGGCGCTCGGCGAGTTGCGGGGTGGTCACCCACGGCACCGCGGCCCAGTCCGTGCCCGGTGCGTGGCCGGTCGCCGCGACCAGCAGGTCGAGCCCTTCCGCGGGCCGGCCGGCGGCGGCGAGCAGGTGGGCGCGGGCCACCACGGCACCGACGAAGGCGTGGCCCTGGAGCGGGAAGAGGTCGACGCCGCCCGTGCCGTCGGCGGCGGCGAGCCGGGCGAGGGTCTCGTGCACCTCGGGCAGGGTCGGGGCCTGGGCCAGCGCGGCGGCGACGTGACCGGCGGCGTGTCTCAGATCGCCGTCGTCCATGGCGAGGCGGGCCAGGGCAAGTTCCTCCGCCGCGGGCAGCGACCGGTCGTCCTCGGGCACGTGGTCCTCTCGCTCGTCGGGCTCCGGTGGGCCGGGCAAGCCTAGGTGATGTTGCGACGAGATGGTGATCATCTGCGCACTACTGCTCGTTCGATTGCTCGGTCCAGCTCAAACGTGCAAGACTGAGCAGGAAACGCGCGGCAATCGCGCAGTGGGAGGAGTTTCCGTGACGCGTGCAGGGGCTGGCATGGCCGCCGACATCGACGAGCAGCCGGCGGGCTACGAGCGGCTGCTCTCCGCCGGGCACGCCGGGGCGATCGCCCGGGTGGCGGCGGTCATCGCGCAACGCCGCCCCCGGCACGTGGTCTTCACCGCCCGGGGCACCTCCGACCACGCCGCCCTCTACGGGGCGTACCTGACCGAGATCCGGCTCGGCCTGCCCGCCGGCCTCGCCTCGCCCAGCGTCGTCACCCTCTACGGCGCCACGCCGGACCTCTCCGACGCGCTGGTCGTCGGCGTCAGCCAGAGCGGCGGCTCGCCCGACCTCGCCGAGGTGCTGCGTACCGCCCGCGCCTCCGGCGCGCTGACCCTCGCGGTCACCAACGCGCCCGACTCCCGGCTGGCCGACGTCGCCGAGCTCAGCGTCGACATCGCCGCCGGGCACGAGCGCGCGGTTGCCGCCACCAAGACCTACACCGCCGAGCTGCTCGCCCTGCTGATGCTCGTCGAGGGCGTCCGGGCCGGCGACGGCGCGCTGCCCGCCGACGAGCGCGAGGCGCTCGCCGCCCTGCCCGAGCTGGCCGCCCGCACCCTGGAGGACCCCACCCCGGCCCAGCTCGCGCCCCGCTACCGGTTCGCCGGCCAGCTCGTCACCACCGGTCGCGGGTACGCGTACCCGACCGCCCGCGAGGCCGCGCTGAAGCTCATGGAGACCTCCTACCTGCCGGCGCTCGCGTTCTCCGGCGCCGACCTGCTGCACGGTCCCCTCGCCATGACCGACCCGGACGTGCCGGTGCTCGCGGTGGTCGGCTCCGGGCCGGGTGGCCGGTCGATGGGCGAGGTGCTGCCCCGGCTCGGCGAGCGCCGCGCCGACGTGGTGGTGGTCGGCTCCGCCGACGTCGAGGGCGCCACCCGGATGGCCGTCCCCGAGGTCGACGAGCGGTACGCGCCGCTGCTGGACATCCTGCCGTTGCAGCGCCTGGCGCTGGCGCTGGCGCTCGCCCGGGGCGAGGACCCGGACGCGCCGCGTGGGCTGAAGAAGGTCACCGCGACGATGTGACGCCCGCCGTGGCACGCTGGTCGACGTGTCCACGCTGCGCGACCTCGCCGAGGAGCACACCCGCCTCCGTCCGGCCGACATCGACCACCTGCACCGGATCGCCGGCGACTGGCAGTTGCTGTCCGATCTGTCCTTCGCCGACCTACTGCTCTGGGTGCCCGTGGACGGTGACGGGGCCTTCCTCTGCGTCGCCCAGGTCCGCCCGACGACAGCACCCACCGCGTACCTGGACGACCAGGTGGGGCGGATCGTCGGCGGACCCGAGGTGGCGCACCTGGAGGTGGCCCACCGGCAGGGCCGGATCTGGCGGGAGGGCGACCCGGTCTGGTACGGCGACGTGCCGGCCCGGCACGAGGCGATCCCGGTGCGGCTGCGCACCACCGACGGCGAGGCCGGCGAGGTGATCGCCGTGGTGGGGCGGGACACGAACCTCTCCACCGCGCGTACGCCCAGCCAGCTGGAGCTGAACTACCTCACGACGGCCGACGACCTGGCCCAGATGATCGCCGACGGCACCTTCCCGCCGCCGCGGCATCCGGGGGAGACCACCTCGGCCCCGCGCGTCGGCGACGGGCTGGTCCGGCTCGACGCCGGGGGCAAGGTCACCTACGCCAGCCCGAACGCGCAGTCGGCGTACCGGCGGCTGGGCTACGCCTCCCACCTGGTGGGCGAGGACCTGGCGGCGCTGCACCGTCGGCTGGCGAGTGACCCGCTGGAGGGCACGGACGCGGCGAACGGGATCCTCGCCGCGCTGCGCGGCGAGGCGCCGCCCCGCCGGGAGATCGACGCACGCGGCGCGACCATGCTCACCCGGGCACTGCCGCTGATGCCCGCCGGGGTGCCGATCGGCGCGCTGGTGCTGGTCCGCGACATCACCGAGGTACGTCGCCGCGACCGCGCCCTGATCACCAAGGACGCCACCATCCGGGAGATCCACCACCGGGTGAAGAACAACCTCCAGACCGTCGCCGCCCTGCTGCGGCTCCAGGCCCGCCGGGTCTCCATGCCGGAGGCCCGGATCGCCCTGGAGGAGTCGGTACGCCGGGTCGCCTCCATCGCGCTGGTGCACGAGACCCTCTCCATGTCCAGCGACGAGGCGGTCGAGTTCGACGGCATCGTGGACCGGGTGGCCAGCGCCGCGACGGAGGTGGCCGCGACCGAGGCGACGGTCGGCATGCGGCGCGAGGGCAGCTTCGGCGTGCTGCCCGCCGAGGTCGCCACGTCGCTGGTGATGGTGCTCAACGAACTGCTGCTCAACGCCGTCGAGCACGGCTTTCCACCGCCCGCCGAGCCCACCGACCCGACGGGCCCCGCAAGCTCCGGCCTGGCGGGATCGGCGGCTTCCGCCCCGGCGGGACCGGACGGGGCTGGGCTGACGGGACCGGAGGCGGTCGGTCCGGCGGGATCGGAGGGGGCCGGTCCGGTCGCGCCGGAGGTCGTGGTGTCGGCGCACCGGTTCCGCAAGATGCTGCACGTCTCGGTCACCGACAACGGGCGCGGGCTGCCGCCCGACTTCGACGCCGAGCGGGGCGGCAACCTCGGGTTGCAGATCGTCCGGGCGCTGGTCACCGGCGAGCTGCGCGGCACCATCGAGCTGCGCGACGGCGCGAAGGGCGGCACCGAGGCGACGCTCGTCGTCCCGCTGGCCCGCAACGAGAGCCGCTCCGCCGGCTGACCACCGGCCCACCGTCGGACGATCGAGCCCGCGGAGCCGGGCCGGCCCGGGCGTCGGGCGGCCGCCGCCCGGGCCGGCCGGAGCGCCCGGCGGGCGGCGACGGGGCAGGGTCGCCGCCCTCGTGCTCGGCGGGGTCAGCGGGTCAGGAGGGCGACGGTCACGCCCGGGCGGGGCCAGACCCGTTCGACGGTGAACCCGGCGCGCAGCGCGTCGCCCTTGGCGCCCGCGACGGCGGCCAGCGGGTCGTCGCGGCGGCCGGTCACCACCAGCCAGACCCGTCGCGTGCCGGCCAGGCACTCGGCCGGGCGGGCGCACTCGGCGGCCCACAGGTCGCCCCGGCGGGCCTGGTCCTCGGTGACCAGCACGTCGCGGGGCCGCCGGTCGCCGAGGTGGTACGCCAGACCCAGGTCGAGGAAGAACCAGCTCCGGCGGGGGGAGAAGACGACCGCGTCGCCCGGCCGTTGGCCGTCGGCGACGATCCGGGCCGCGCCCCGGTAGTCCACCGTCGCGCTGCGCGGCCACTCGTGCGTACGCCGCAGCGCCGCCTGGTCGGGCAGCCCGAGCAGCCCGGTCAGGGCGACGACGGCCAGCGCGGGCGGCAGCGGCACCGCAGCCAGCGCCGCCCCGGCGAGCAGGCAGCCGAAGGGCACCACGAAGACGAGGTAGCGGGGCACCCAGAGCGGTACGGCCAGCCCGGCGGCGAAGAGCAGCAGCACGGGCAGCAGTACGGAGAGCCCGGGCAGCAGCGCGCGCCGGCCGAGCGTGGCCGCGCCGAGCGCCGCGAGGCCCACCAGCACCCCGCCCACCACGCCGCTCTGCGTCACCCCGCCCGCGAGCGCGGCGAGGTCGTCGGGCCGGGCGGTGTCCACCCAGCCGAGTTGCCGGGCCCGCTGTGCCCTGGCGAGCAGCACCAGCGGCGCCACCAGCAGTACGGTCGGCAGCAGGGCGAGGACCCAGCGCAGCGGGCGGCTCGGCGGCCCCGTACGGCGGGTGGCGAACACGGCCACCGCGTGCGCGGCGAGCAGCGTGAGCGCCACCAGGTGGGTGAGCCCGAGCGCGGCCACGGCGGCGGCGTACCCGGCCCAGCGCGGCCACCCCGGCCGGGCCGTCGCCTCGACCAGCAGCAGGGTGGCCAGCACGGCCAGGAGGGTGGCCAGCGCGTACGGGCGGGCCTCCTGGCCGTACCGCGAGGTGCCCGGGAGCACCGCGAGGAGCAGCCCGGCGAGCAGCCCGGCCCGGGTGCCGACCAGCCGCTGCCCGAGGACCGCCGTCAGCCCGGCCGTGGCGGCCATGGCCAGTGCGGCGGGCAGCCGCAGCGCGGTCACCGAGTCGCCGAAGACGGCGACCCAGGCGTGCATGAACAGGTAGTAGGGGCTGGTGGCGGCGTCGATGGTGCCGGCGAGCCGGACGAGGTCGGCGGGCGACCGGGTCGCCGCGCTCCAGGTGGCCAACTCGTCGCGCCACGGCTGCGCGTGGTCGATCCCGGTCAGTACGACGGCCAGCGTGACCAGGCTCGGCGCGATCCAGACCAGCCGGAGCGCACGATCCGGCCCGCCCACCACCTCGCGCACCGGCGGGACGCGCTCGCCGGGCGGGTCAGCGGAACCGGTCACGTACCGCAGCGTCACACAATCCGGACCTCCCGTGCGCCGATCCGGCGATCGGGCGCCCGTGCCCGGTGGCAGCGTCCCGCGCGGCGCCCGCCTGCGGCGGGCGGCGTTTCCGCGCTGGCCCGTGATGTGGGATCCCGCACGCGTTCGTTGGCTGGCCCCCACCGGGTGTGGCAGCATGACTTTCATGACCGCCGCTGTCGTCCGCCGTCTCGTGGCCCGCCGCCACGTCGACTACGGCCGCGTGCGCAGCGCGATCTGTCCGGCCCACTGACGACGCCCGACCAATCTGTCTCGGGCGCGCCTCGCGCCGGCTGTCCCGACACCGTTGTCGCCAGCCCGTTCCGACGGGTCGGCCGCGCGCCTTGCGTGTCCCAGAGGCACCGCAGACAACGGAGGACGCCGCCATGGCGGTCAGCAGCATTCCGGCCCGGGCCGGGGACCCGACGTCTCCCCGACCGGCCCGGACCCCCCGCCGGCCCCGGGGGGAGGGGCAGTGGGCGCTCGGTCACCGCGAGCCGCTCAACCCCAACGAGCGGATCAAGAAGGACGACGACCCGCTGAACGTACGGGCGCGGATCGAGAACATCTACGCCCACCACGGGTTCGCCTCGATCGACCCGCAGGACCTGCGCGGCCGGTTCCGCTGGTGGGGCCTCTACACCCAGCGCAAGGCGGGCATCGACGGTGGCCGTACCGCCGTGCTGGAACCGCACGAGCTGGAGGACGAGTTCTTCATGCTCCGCGTGCGGGTCGACGGGGGCGAGCTCAACCTGGCGCAGCTGCGGGTGGTCGCGGACATCTCCCGCGAGTTCGCCCGGGACACGGCCGACATCACCGACCGGCAGAACATCCAGTACCACTGGATCCGGGTCGAGGACATGCCGGAGATCTGGCGCCGGCTGGAGTCCGTCGGCCTCCAGACCACCGAGGCGTGCGGCGACTGCCCCCGGGTGGTGCTGGGCAGCCCGGTCGCCGGGGTGGCCCGCGACGAGCTGGTCGACCCGACGCCGGCCGTCGACGAGATCGTCCGCCGGTACGTGGGCGACAAGGCGTACTCCAACCTGCCGCGCAAGTTCAAGACCTCCATCTCCTGGCTGGTCGACACCCCGTACGAGGCGAACGACATCTCCTTCCTCGGGGTGGACCACCCGGACCACGGGCCGGGCTTCGACGTCTGGGTCGGCGGCGGCCTGTCCACGAACCCGATGCTGGCGCAGCGGCTCGGCGTCTGGGTGCCGCTGGACGAGGTGCCGGACGTCTGGGCGGGCGTGGTCGGCATCTTCCGCGACTACGGCTACCGCCGGCTGCGCAACCGCGCCCGGCTGAAGTTCCTGGTCGCCGACTGGGGCGTGGAGAAGTTCCGCGAGGTGCTGGAGAAGGAGTACCTGGGCCGCGCCCTGCTCGACGGCCCGGCCCCGCAGCTGCCCGACCGGCCGGTGGACCACATCGGGGTGCACCCGCAGCGCGACGGCCGCCACTGGGTGGGCGCCGCCCCGGTGGTGGGCCGGGTCTCCGGCGGGCAGCTCGCCCGCCTGGCCGACGTCGTCGAGGCGCACGGCAGCGGGCGGGTGCGGCTCACCCCGTACCAGAAGCTGCTGGTGCTGGACGTGGCGCCGGAGCGGACCGACTCGCTGGTGCGCGAGCTGCGCGGCATCGGTCTGGAGGCGCGGCCGTCGGCCTGGCGGCGCGGCACCATGGCCTGCACGGGCATCGAGTACTGCAAGCTGGCCATCGTCGAGACCAAGGCGCGCGGCGAGGAGCTGGTGGCCCGGCTGGAGGAGCGGCTGCGCGACTTCGACGCCGACATCTCCATCCACCTCAACGGCTGCCCCAACGCCTGCGCCCGCACGCAGGTCGCCGACATCGGCCTCAAGGGCCAGCTCGTGGTCGGGCCGGACGGCCGGCAGGTGGAGGGCTTCCAGGTCCACCTCGGCGGCGGGCTCGGCATGGCCGAGGGGCAGACGGCCGGGTTCGGCCGCAAGCTGCGCGGTCTGAAGACCACCGCCGAGGAGCTTCCGGCGTACGTGGAGCGGCTGGCCCGGCGTTACCTGGCGGGCCGGGAGGCGGGCGAGACGTTCGCCAACTGGGTGATCAGGGTCGACGAGGAGGAACTCCGATGAGCGAGCGTGGCGAGCGAATCAGCGGTGCCGTGGAGCCTCGTCGCGGCGCCGAGCGAAGCGAGGTGACGCGATGAGCGAGACCCGTTCCGCGCCGCTGTACTGCCCGTACTGCGGCGAGGAGGACCTGCGGCCGAGCGAGGCCGGCCACGGCGCCTGGGAGTGCCACGCGTGTGCCCGGGTGTTCACGGTGAAGTTCACCGGCCTGCTCGGCAGGGCGGTGGCCCGGTGAGCGCGCGTCCGGGCGAGCGGCCCGGCCTCGTCTCCGCGACGGGCCTGAACCTGGTGGGCCCCGGTGCTCCCGCGCCGCCCGACAAGGCCCGACCCGGCCCGACCGACCCGGCCCGGCGTGGCCCGGACGAGCTGCGGGCGCTGGCCGAGGAGGCCGGCCGGGAGCTGGAGGGTGCCCCCGCGCTGGAGATCGCCCGCTGGGCGGCCGAGACGTTCGGCGACCGGTTCTGCGTCACCAGTTCCATGGCCGACGCGGTGCTGGCGCACCTGGTCTCCCGGGTCGCCCCGGGCGTGGACGTGGTCTTCCTCGACACCGGCCTGCACTTCCCGGAGACGCTCCGGGTCCGCGACGAGGTGGCCCGGACGCTGCCGGTGAACGTGCGCTCGATCCGGCCGAGGCTGACCGTGGGCCAGCAGGACGGCCAGTACGGCCCGCGCCTGTTCAACAAGGCGCCGGACGACTGCTGCCAGCTGCGCAAGGTGGAGCCGCTGGAGCGGGCGCTCGCCGGCTACGACGCCTGGGCCGCCGGGCTCCGCCGGGACGAGTCGCCGACCAGGGCGAACACGCCGGTGGTGACCTTCGACGCCCGCCGGGGCAAGGTCAAGGTCAACCCGATCGCGGCGTGGCGGCAGGCCGACGTGGACGCCTACGTCGCCCGGTGGAACGTGCCCGTCAACGAGCTGTTCCGGCAGGGCTACGGCTCGATCGGCTGCTGGCCCTGCACCCGCCGCACGAAGGCGGGGGAGGACCCCCGGGCCGGCCGTTGGGCCATGTTCGAGAAGACCGAGTGCGGACTGCACGTCTGACCGGGCCCACCCCGGTCCCTCCCGTGCCGCCGGGCACGCCCGGGTTGTGCGTGCCGTCGGGTCCGCGCCTGCTGCCGGGGGCGCCCGGGCCGGCCTTGCGGGCGGGGGCGGCCGACCCGGTGGTGCTGGTCGCCCACGGCAGCCGGGACCCGAGGGCCGCCGAGGCGACCCGGGCGCTGGCCCGGGCCGTGTCGGCCGTCCGTCCGGGCACGCCGGTGCTGGCGAGCTGGCTGGACCACACCGAGCCGGGGCCGGCGACGGTGCTGCGGGACCTGGCCGCCGCCGGGCACCCCCGGGCCGTGCTGGTGCCGCTGCTGCTCACCGCGGCGTACCACCGGCGGGTGGACGTCCCGGCGGCCGTCGCGGCCGCCCGGGAGGCGGGACCGCCGATCGCGGTACGGGTGACCGACGTGCTCGGTCCCGCCGACGGGGAGGTGGACGCCGGTCTGCTGGCGGGGCTGCGCCGACGGCTGGCTGAGGCGGAACCCGGGCGGTTCGACGCGCTGGTGCTGGCGGCGGCCGGCACCAGGGACGCCCGGGCGCGCGGGTCGGTGGGTCGGGTGGCCGCCGCCCTCGCCGCCGGACTCGGGGTGCCGACCCGTGTGTCGTACGCCTCGGCGGCCCCGCCGGAGGTCGCCGCGGCGGTGGCCCGGCTGCGGGACCGGGGTGCCCGGCGGGTGGCCGTGTCGGCGTACTTCCTGGCTCCGGGCCTGTTCCACGACGCCGTCGCCGCGTCGGCGCGGGGCGCGGGGGCCGTGGCCGTGTCCGCCCCGCTGACCGACGCGCCGGAGTTGGCCGACCTGGTCCTGCGGCGGGTGGACGCCCTCGGCAGGGTGGCGGGACTCACGCCCCGCTCATGATCGTCGACTGTCCCCGGCGGGTACCGGCAGGACATGCGGACAGCGATACGCCCCGGCGGGCGTACCCGACCGGGGCGTATCGCTGGTGCGTGGGGATCAGGCGGAGTGAGCGCGCAGCACCCGGAGGCCACCGCGGCGCTTGACAGCCCGCCGTTCCTCCTCGCTCATCCCGCCCCAGACGCCGGCGTCCTGACCGGACTCCAGCGCCCACTGCAGGCACTGGTCGGTCACGGAGCAGCGCCGGCAGACGGCCTTGGCCTGCTCGACCTGCAGGAGAGCCGGTCCGGACGTCCCGATCGGGAAGAACAGCTCCGGGTCCTCGTCGCGGCAGACAGCATGGTGACGCCAGTCCATGGCGGCAACACTCCTCATTCTGGGTGGGTGGCAGATATTGCTTCTGTTGCTTTTCCTATTTGCATCCGCAGCGCCGATGGTGACGGTTCGCGTCTGCCTATTCGGCAATGCGTGAGCAGGCTGTGTCGGCCCCGCGGACCTGCTGGAACAGCTCAACCTGACGAGCGTATCCAGGCAATGTCCCGGTAACTCAAGTTCGCTTGTGAATACTTTCACGAACATCGGGGATGTCAAGGGTGACGCTCGGAAAAACTCCGGGCGGTGAGCAAGCCCACAACCCCTTTGTCCGGATTCCAGCGCCTTCCTGGTTACCCGGCGTACCACTGTCGAGGATCAATATAGTACAGTCCGCGTGACATTGCTGACATTTCCGGCACCTGCCCCTCGGTGTGGCGGCCGTCGCATCGACCGGTGGCGCGACCGCGTCGACCCAGGGCAGTACCCGAGACCTAGCAGATTACTCTCAGTGCGGCGGGAATGGATGTGAATCTGACTTTCTCCCGCTCGCCAAGGTAGTCGCCGTCGAGCTGGAACGCCTGCGGACGGGCCGAGACCAGGGTGAACTCGGCGACATCGTGCAACCGCAGCACCTGGCGACCGTGCGGATCCGGCGTCCGGGAGAAGAACTGCGTCACCGTCCGTGTCGTACTGGCCACCCGCAGCTGACGCAACGCCAGCACGTCCAGGCCCAGATCGAACGACGCCTCCGGGTTCGGATTCACCTCGCGGTCGCCCAGATAGGTCCACGGCGCGGTGTTCTGGATGATGACCGTCGCCAGCTCGCCCTCCGCCGGCTCGCCCGGGCGCTCCAGACTGATCGCCGGATGACGGCGGTCGGAGTTGAGGAAGTACTGGGCCACGGTGGACCGGAAGTAGAGGGCGGGCGTCGAGACCCGGCCCCGCCGGCGGGCCTGCTCCACGCGGTGGATGACGGCCGCGTCGACGCCGAAGCCCGCGCAGAAGGTGAAGTAGCGGTCGTCGGCCCGGCCGAGCCCGATCGTCCGGTACCGGCCCAGCCGCAGGCCCTCCAGGATCATGCTGGTCCCGTCCGGCCAGTCCCGGGGCAGGCCCAGCGCCCGCGCGAAGACGTTCGTGGAGCCCCCCGGCACGGTCGCCAGGGCGGGCAGCCGCTCGGCCGGCGTGGCCCCGTTCGGCAGGGTCGGCGGCTGCGCCGTCATCAACCCGTTGACGACCTCGTTGACCGTCCCGTCGCCACCGAGCGTGACGACGACGTCGACGCCCTCCTCGGCCGCCTCGCGCGCCAGGTCGGTCGCGTGGCCCCGCCGTCGGGTGTAGCGCACGGAGAGGTCGACTTCGCTGCGCAGTGCCCGGACCAGGACGTCCCGGCTGCGCTCGCTGGTGGTGGTGGCCTTCGGATTGACCACCAGGACGGCCCGCATGGGCGGCACTGTACCGCGCGCCACCACGGGTATCGTGGCGCGCGTGACCATCGACTCCGACCCGATCCCCGTCACCCTCCGCTGGGCGGTCCGGTTGCTGCGGGCCGAGGCGGTCGCCGTGGGACTGGTCGCCGCATGGCTGCTCTGGGCCGACCTCACCGCCACCACCACCGACCTCACGTCGGCGTTGCTGGTGACCGCGTTCGCCATCGGCGCGGCGGCGGCCCTCTGGGCGCTGGGCGGCGCGCTGACCCGCCGGCGGGCGGGAGCCCGGGCCCCGGCGATCGTGCTCCAGTTGATGCTGCTGCCGATCGGGTGGTTCATGATCCAGGGCGGCATGGGGTGGCTCGGCGTACCGCTGATCGCGCTCGGCCTCGGCGTGACCGCACTGCTGGTCAGCACCCCCACCACCCGGGCCCTCGGCTTCGGGTGACGCCCGGCTGGCGCCGGGTCGAGGTGTCAGTAGCCGGAGGCGCGCCGGGTGAGCAGCGAGATGGTGGCCCGGCCGTCGGCGGCCGTCGCGGCCGCGGACGTGGTCAGCGCGGTGAGCACCTTCCAGGCGAACGACGACTCGGCGGGGAGCGTGGCGCCACGCACGGTCGGCACGGTCACCTCCACGGTGAGCGCGTCGTCGGTGACCGCGAAGCGGCAGTCGAGCTCCGCGTCGCGGGTGGCGATGGCGAGCAGCATCGCGCACGCCTCGTCGACGGCGATCCGCAGGTCCTCGATCTCGTCGAGGGCGAACTGGAGCCGCGCCGCGAGCCCCGCGGTGGCGGTACGTAGCACCCCGAGGTAGCCCCCGTCCGCGGGCACGGTGAGGTGCACGACGTCGTCGTCGGTCGTCGGCTGCCCGGTCAGTTGAGTCACCACTCA
Source organism: Micromonospora sp. ZG13 (assembly GCF_059359355.1). Classification (NCBI taxonomy): domain Bacteria; kingdom Bacillati; phylum Actinomycetota; class Actinomycetes; order Micromonosporales; family Micromonosporaceae; genus Micromonospora; species Micromonospora sp. ZG13. Next base: position 130,461 of record NZ_JCADBQ010000001.1, on the reverse strand, counting down.
TCCCCCCGGTCGGGGACTCTACCCGCTCGGTCGCCCGGACGTGTGGGGACCGCCACGTTCCCGCCCGGGGGGACCCGTCAGCGCGCCCCCGCCGAGCCGGTCGGGGTCGGTTCGTGCCTGGTCGATCCGTGCGCCATGACGACGACGGCCGGCACGCCCTGGGGACGTGCCGGCCGGATCGTCGGCGGACCGGTGAGGGTCACGCCTGCTTGGTCTCCCAGAAGATCTTGGAGATCTCGTCGATCTTCTGGAGCAGCTCGTCGGCCTTGGACGGGTCGGTGCCGCCCTTCGCGCCGGCGGCGCCGGCGAGCTTGGTGGCCTCGTTGAACAGCTGGTGCAGGTGCGGGTACTTCTCGAAGTGGGCCGGCTTGAAGTAGTCGGTCCAGAGCACCCACAGGTGGTGCTTCACCAGGTCGGCGCGCTGCTCCTTGATCAGGATGGCGCGGGTGCGGAACTCGGGGTCGGTGTTGGCCTGGTACTTCTCGCAGATCGCCTTCACCGACTCGGCCTCGATCCGGGCCTGGGCCGGGTCGTAGACGCCGCAGGGCAGGTCGCAGTGGGCGCTGGCGGTCACGCGGGGCGTAAGGATGCGCGGAAGTCGCATCAGGATCCTCCATGGGAAGTTTGCGATGATCCAAGACGACATTACTCCTGGACGCGCTCCGGGGAGGCCGGGTGGAGGGGAAACCGATGGGGACCGATTACCCGACGGTGGGTCCCCGGTTGCGGTGGCCGCTGACCGCCGTCCTGGTGACCGGTCCGTCCATGTCGCCCACGCTGCGGCACGGCGACGCGGTGCTGGTCCGCCCCGGTGGCCGGGCGGTGCGCCCCGGCGACGTCGTGGTCGCCGTCTTCCGCAGCCGCCCCGACCTGCTCGTGGTCAAGCGCGCGGTACGCGCCCAGGACGGCGGCTGGTGGTTGCGCGGCGACAACGACCTGATCGCCGACGATTCCCGGGCGTACGGGGTGGCCGACGTGCGGGGTCGCGTGGTGGCCCGCTACTGGCCCCGCCCCGCCCGGGTGCGCCCCCGTCGGATATGACCCCGCTCACATCGGTGTGACGGTGGCGACACTATGCTCGGGGCGTGCCCGGGTGACCCCCGCACCGCGTGCCGCCGCTCGGCGCCTCACCTCGCGTCCGCGCCGGCCGCTCCGTCTGCTCGACAGATCATGGAGTCACCATGTCATCGTCCCCCGTGGACCCCGCTGATCCCGTCTTCCGGCTGCACCGGGGTGGCAAGATGGCCGTCGCCTCGACCGTCCCGCTGACCAGCCGGGAGGACCTCTCCCTCGCGTACACCCCGGGTGTGGCCCGGGTCTGCGAGGCGATCGCCGCCGACCCGACGCTCGCCGACGACTACACGTGGGCGTCGCACACCGTCGCGGTCGTCACCGACGGCTCGGCCGTACTCGGGCTGGGCAACATCGGCCCGCGCGCGTCGCTGCCGGTGATGGAGGGCAAGGCGGTGCTGTTCAAGCAGTTCGCCGGGGTCGACGCGGTACCGGTCTGCCTGGACACCCAGGACGTGGACGAGATCGTGGCCGTGGTGCGCGCGCTGGCCCCGTCGTTCGGCGGGATCAACCTGGAGGACATCAGCGCCCCGCGCTGCTTCGAGGTGGAGCGCCGCCTCGACGAGGCGCTGGACATCCCGGTCTTCCACGACGACCAGCACGGCACCGCGATCGTCGTGCTCGCCGCCCTGCGCAACGCCGCGGCGCTGCTCGACCGCAAGCTCGGCGACCTGCGGGTGACGGTCAGCGGCGCCGGCGCGGCCGGGGTCGCGGTGACCAAGATGCTCGTCGCCGGCGGCGTGAACCCCGACCAGGTGGTGGTCTGCGACTCCAAGGGCATCATCGGTCGGCACCGGTCCGAGTTGACCGGCAGCAAGGCCGAGCTGGCCGCGAGCACGAACGCTGGCGGTCGCGAGGGTGACGTCACCGAGGCGCTGCGCGGCGCCGACGTGCTCATCGGCGTCTCGGGCGGGCAGATCCCGGAGGCGGCGATCGCCGGCATGGCCCCCGGGGGCATCGTCTTCGCGCTGGCCAACCCGACGCCCGAGGTGCACCCCGAGGTGGCCGCCCGGCACGTCGCGGTCGTCGCCACCGGCCGCAGCGACTACCCCAACCAGATCAACAACGTGCTGGCCTTCCCGGGCGTGTTCCGGGGCGCGCTGGACGCCCGCGCCACCCGGATCACCGAGGGCATGAAGGTCGCCGCCGCCGACGCCATCGCCGGCGTGGTGGCCGAGTCGCTCACCGCCGAGGCGATCGTGCCGTCCCCGCTCGACCCCCGGGTCGCCCCCGCGGTGGCCGAGGCGGTGGCCGAGGCCGCCCGCCGCGACGGCGTCACCCGCTGACCGTGGGAGGGGCCCTTTCCCGTCGCCCGACGACGGGAAAGGGCCCCTCCGCGCGTCGGTGCCCTTCTTGTCGGCGGCTCGGCTTGTTACCGTGCCGATCATGCGTGCCGCCTTCGCCTCCCGCTTCGACGACGCCAACCCGCTCGCCGCGCTCACCATCGGCGAGCAGCCCGAGCCGACCCACCCGGCCGACGACTGGGTGACCGTGCAGGTGCGGGCCAGCTCCCTCAACCACCACGACCTCTGGTCCCTGCGGGGGGTCGGGCTGCGCGCGGAGCAGCTGCCGATGATCCTCGGCTGCGACGCCGTCGGGGTGGACCCGGACGGCAACGAGGTCGTCGTCTATCCGGTGATCCCGACCCCGGGGGACCCGCGCGGCGTCTCCATCCTCTCCGAGCACTTCCCCGGCACGCTGGCCGAGCGGGTCGCCGTACCCCGGTCGAACCTGCTGGCCCTGCCGGCGGGCCTGGCGGCGGCGGACGCGGCCTGCCTGCCGACGGCCTGGCTGACCGCGTGGCGGATGCTGACCACCAGGGGCCGGGTCGACGAGGCCGACGCCGTGCTCGTGCAGGGCGCCGGCGGGGGCGTGGCCACCGCGGCCGTCGCGCTGGCCGTCGCGATGGGCAAGCGGGTGTACGCGACCAGCCGCGACGCCGCCAAGCGGGCACGGATCGCCGAGCTGGGCGCCACCGCCGTCGAGCCCGGCGCCCGGCTGCCGGAGCGGGTCGACGTCGTCATCGAGACGGTCGGGGCGGCGACCTTCGACCACTCCCTGAAGTCCGCCGCGCCGATGGCCCGGATCGTGGTCTCCGGCGCCACCAGCGGGCACGAGCCCAAGGTCAACCTGCGCCGTGTCTTCGCGATGCAGCTGGAGATCCTGGGCACCTCGATGGGCACCCCGGACGAGCTGGCCGCCCTGCTCGCATTCTGCGCCGAGCGCGGCGTACGTCCGGTGGTGGACACCGTCGTCCCGTTCAGCGAGGTCGCCGACGCCTTCGCGCGCCTGCACTCCGGCGACGTCTTCGGCAAGGTCGTCGTCGACCACACCGCCTGACGCACGCACCGGTGGCCGGCCCGAGCGGGGCAGGCCACCGGTGGCTCAGAGGTGGTTGTCCAGGGTGGCGACGTCGTCGCGGGCGGCGTCGGTCGGGATGCGGCCCTTGGCGGCCTGGTCGCCGTAGAGCGACCAGCGCAGGAACTCGACCGTGGTGTCGGCGACCACCCGCAGCGCGGCCCCGTCGCTGAGCAGCGCCCGGCCGTGGTCGCCCTTCGGCAGGCTCAGCATCGCCTTCGGCCAGGGCACCTTGTCGTAGACGGCCTTGCCGGCGGCGTACTCGACCACCTCGTCGGCCTCACCGTGCACGAAGAGCTGCGGGGCGGCGGCGCCCGCGAAGGCGGTGCCCACGCCGAGCGCCGTGCCGGCGAAGACCACCCCGGCGTCCAGCCGCTCGTCCCGGCCGGTCGTGAAGAGGCCGATCGTGGTCACCCCGCCGGCCGAGTGCCCGGCCGCCGCCACCCGGTCCGTGGCGAGCCGGCCACGCAGCGGGTCGCCGGACCTGCCGTCGAGGGCGAGCACCTGGGTCAGCACGTACGACACGTCGGCCGGCTGGTTGAGCACGTCGAGCACGTTGCCGTCGCCGCCCCGGGCGGTGTGCGGGAACGTCGGCGCGGCCACCACGAACCCGGCCGCCGCCCACCGGGTCAGCAGCGTCTTGTAGTCGGCCGGCCGGGCGCTCAACCCGTGGCTGAACATCACCACGGGGAACTTTCCCGTGGCGGCGTCCGCCGACCCCTCCGGCTGCCCGCCGGGCTTCCCGGCCGCCGGATACCAGACGGTCACCGGCAGCGGCCGCTTTCCGTCGCGGTTCAGCTTCAACTGGCGTACGCCGACGGCGAAGGCCTTCCCGGGCGCGGTGCCGACGGGCACCTGCGGGGTGGCGGCGACCGCCTGCGAGGGCGGCGCCGGGGCCGTCACCTGCGGAGCCGCCTCCCGCGGAGCCGGCCCGGCGTCGTCGGAGCAGCCGACCAGACCGGCGGTGAACAGTGCGGAGGCGAGCAGGGCGGGGGTGACACGACGCGGCATGGAAACGATTGTGCCTCGGCCTCCACCCCCGCCCCCCGACGATCGCCACCCGACCCTCGCCACACCACAACGCCCGCCACCCCGGCCCTGCACTCCGTAGCGCCCGCTTGCAGCCCGAAGCACCCGGAGTACCCGCCTCCACCCCGTGACGCCCCGGTGATCAGGACGGCACGGACGTATCCCGGCCCGTTTTCGGTACATGACGTCCTGATCACCGGTAGCGCTAGCCGGTCATGGGTGGCGGTCGGTGGCGCGGAGGCGGGTCAGGTCGGCGGCGTCCTTGCCTCGCCGGGGCCGGTCCGGCATCCGGACGGGGAACATCTCCTTGAACTCGATCTGCGCGGCCACCGAGATCATCGGGACGGCCAGCGGGCCGATGCGGCCGGGCGGACCGGTCAGCATCCCGTCCGGCAGGGCGGTGCCCGCCCACGGGCCGGCACCCACCACCACCCGCCCCGTGGCGTCCTGGGCCAGGTAGGCGACGCTCATCTCGACATCTGCGCGGACGAGGTCGAGCTGCACGTCGACGGGCATCCGGGGGTCGGGCCGCCAGCCGCGCCCGCGCAGCAGGCCGGCCAGCCGGTCGGCGTCCGCGCGCCAGCAGTACCAGTCGACGTCGACGTGCGCCCTGGTGACCTCGCCCAGGTGGAAGTCCATGGCCCAGCCGCCGCGTAGCCACACCTCGATGCCGGCCGCCGCCGCGAGCCCGGCCAGTTCCGCGATGCCGTCCAGTTGCCGCCTCGCGAGATCGTCCACGGCGGCACCGTAGCCGGGACGGTTCCTCCCGCGCACGCGCCTTTGTCTGCTCATCCTGCCGGTGGCCGGTGGCGCGGGCGGGAGCGGGGCGCTGCCGGCAGCCGGCATGTCCGGCTCCCGCGCCGGCACGGGCGGGATCAGCGGGCGAGGCGGGTCTCGTACGCCGTCACGCCGGGGGAGCGGGCGTCGGCGGGAAGGCGGCGGCCGGCTGCCTCGTCACCGTAGAGCGTCCAGCGGAGGAAGTCGGTGGTGGTGGCGACAACCTGGTCGAAGCCCGGCAGGCCCGGGCTCAGGTATTCGCCGTGGCCCTGCCCGAGCAGGCTCAGGAAGGTGGACGGGCCGGTGGTGCGGTGGTACGCGGCGCGGCCGACGGTCACCGGCACGATCCGGTCCGCCGTACCGTGCACGAAGAGCAGCGGGGCCGCCGGCCCGGCGAAGCTGCCGGCCATCCCGCCGCCGGCGATCACGATGCCGGCGCGTAGCCGCCCCGAGCGCCCGGAGGTGAACATGCCGGCGGTGGTGAAGCCTCCCGCCGAGTGGCCGGCGGCGGCGATCCGGGCGACGTCGAGGTGTCCGGCGAGCGGGTCCCCGGCCCGGGCGTCGAGCCGCACCAGGTGCCGGATCAGCCGCCAACCGTCGGCCGGCTGATGGCGTACGTCGGCGCGGCTGAACCGGACCGCGCCGCGCCGGGTGTGCGGGTAGGCCGGGGCGGCCACCACGAACCCGGCGGCGGCCCAGCGCGTGGTCAGCCCGGCGTGCAGCTCGGGCAGGCTGTGCAGCCCGTGGCTGTAGACCACCACGGGGAAGCGGCCGGCGGCCACCGCGCCGCGATCTGCCGGGTACCAGACGGTCACCGGCAGGGGACGCGCCGAGGCCGGATCGACGGTGAAGGTGCGTACGCCGACGGCGTAGGCCGCCACGGGCGCCGGGCGCGGCTGCGGCGGTGCGCCCGGCGCGGCGGTGGCCGCCGGGGCGCAACCGGCCAGCAGCGTCGTCATCAGTACGGCGACCAGCCGCTTGATCCCCACGGCTTCACGGTAGGTGCCCGGCGGCCCGCAGCGGTCCCGCCGTCCGGACCGGACGCCCCCGCCACCCGGGCGGATCGTCTCCACCGGCCGGCTCGACCTGACCCCGGTACGCGTGCCGGGGACGGCGGCCCGGAACCGGCTTGGCTAGGGTCACCGCCATGTCTGAGAACCGCACCGACCCGAGCGGCAACACCGAGGCGTTCCGCGCCTACGCCCACACCGCCGAGCCCGAGGCGCCGGCCGGCTCGTCCCGGACGCCGCTGCTCGTCGGCGCGGCGGCGGTCGCGGTCGTGCTGGTCGCCCTGCTCGCCTGGCTCGCGCTGAGCTGACCGGCGTTGGAGCCACCAGGTGGCCCGGGGCCGGGCACCTCCGCGACGCCGTCCGGCACGCGGCGTCCGGCGCGCGCCCCGGGGCGGTGGCGGCGGCTCCGCTCCGGTCTTCGCGGCATCCGTCGGGGCAGCGCCGCCCTCGGCCTGGTGTTGCTACTCGCGGGGCTGGCGTACGCGGTGGCCACCGGTGCGTACAAGTGGCACCTGCACACCAAGGCGGAGCGGCTACGGGCGGACGGCGTCCCGGTACGGGCGACCGTGACCGACCGGCGCGACACCGTCGGACGCGGCGGCGGCACCGACACCGTCCAGGTCTGGTACGACTACGAGGGCGTCCGGCACAGCGAGCGCATCCTCTGCGGCTCGGCCGGTGGCTGCCTGCGCGATCCGCCCGAGGTGATGACGCTCTGGGTCGACCCGGAGCGCCCCGGTGAGTTCGTCGCCGCCAACGGCAACACCGACGACTCGGTCTTCTTCCTGAACTCCTGGGGCGGCATTCCGTTCGGGCTGCTGGTCGCCACGGCGGGCGGGGCGTTCGTCTTCGCGGCCCTCGTCCCGACGGGGATGTTCGACCGGCCCACACCCGCACCACCGCCCCGAGGGCCGGGACGCGACCGGGTCCGGCGCACCCGATCCGCCCGGCGTCGCGCCAGGGGCCGCCGCTGAGCCGCCCGGCGCCCTGCCAGGGTCGGTCTGAGGCCCAGCGGCGCTCCGGGCCCCAACTGGCGCCGTCGTCACCACGACCGGTGGTCAGCCGGCCGCGGCGACCACCGCGCGGGTCTGGAGGGCGATCTCGCGCTCCTCGTCCGTGCCGACGACGCAGACGGTCACCTCGGCGCCCTCCGGCGAGACGACCCGGTCGCCGCTGCCGGCGTTGCGTTCCGGGTCCACCGCGATGCCGAGCCGCTCCAGGCCGGCCAGGGCGGCGGCGCGTACCGGCGCGGCGTGCTCGCCGACGCCGGCGGTGAAGGTGACCGCGTCCACCCGGCCGAGCAGGGCGTAGTACGCGCCGACGTAGCCGGTGATCCGCCGGCAGTAGACGTCGAAGGCGAGCGTCGCCGCCGGGTCGCCGTCCGCCCGGCGCGTGAGCACCTCGCGCATGTCGTTGGCGCCGGTCAGCCCGAGCAGGCCGCTGCGGTGGTTGAGCAGGTCGTCGATCTCGTCGACGGAGAGCCCGCCCTCCCGGCGCAGGTGGAAGATCACGGTCGGGTCGAGGTCGCCGCTGCGGGTGCCCATGACCAGGCCCTCCAGGGGGGACATGCCCATCGAGGTGGCCACGCTTCGGCCGCCGGCCACCGCGCAGGCGCTCGCGCCGTTGCCGAGGTGCAGGGTGATCGTGTTCACCTCGGCGTACGGGCGGCCGAGCAGTTCGGCGGTGCGTCGCGACACGTACGCGTGCGAGGTGCCGTGGAAGCCGTAGCGCCGGATGCCGTACCGCTCGGCGGTGTCCCGCTCGATCGCGTAGGTCGCGGCGGCCTCGGGCAGGGTGTGGTGGAACGCGGTGTCGAAGACGGCGACCTGCGGCACCTGCGGCAGCGCCGCCCGGGTGACCTCGATGCCGGTCAGGTTGGCGGGGTTGTGCAGCGGCGCGAGCGGGATCAGGTCGCGGATCGCGGTCAGCACCGCGTCGTCGACGAGCACCGGCTCGCCGAACCGCTTCCCGCCGTGCACCACCCGGTGCCCGACGGCGGCGAGCCCGCTCAGGTCCAGCCCGTCGAGGATGGCCCGGACGGCCGTCTCGTGGTCGGCCGGGCCGCCACCGGCCTCGCCGACCCGCTCCACGGTGCCCTTGTCGACCACCCGGTCGCCGTCGAAGAGCCGGTACTTCACCGACGACGATCCGCAGTTGAGCACGAGGACCCGGCCGGTCTCCTGTGGAGCGGGGGCACCGTCGACGGAAACGGTCATGACGACTCCTCGGTGGCTGCGGCCTGGATGGCGGTGATCGCCACGGTGTTCACGATGTCCGGCACGGTGGCGCCTCTGGACAGGTCGTTCACCGGCCGTCGCAGGCCCTGCATGACCGGTCCGACGGCCACCGCCCCGGCGGAGCGTTGCACCGCCTTGTACGTGTTGTTGCCCGTGTTCAGGTCCGGGAAGATGAAGACCGTGGCCCGGCCGGCGACCTCGCTGCCGGGCAGCTTCGTCGCCGCGACCGCCGGGTCGATGGCGGCGTCGTACTGGATGGGCCCCTCGACGAGCAGGTCGGGCCGGCGTTCCCGGACGAGCTTGGTGGCCGCCGCGACCTTCTCGACGTCGGCGCCCGCCCCGGAGCTGCCGGTGGAGTAGGACAGCATCGCGACCCGTGGTTCGATGCCGAACCGGGCGGCGGTGTCCGCCGAGGAGATGGCGATGTCGGCGAGCTGGGCGGCGTCCGGGTCGGGGTTGACCGCGCAGTCGCCGTAGACCAGCACCCGGTCGGCGAGCAGCATGAAGAAGACGCTGGAGGCCACCGAGACGCCCGGCACGTTACGGATGATCTCGAACGCGGGGCGGATGGTGGCGGCGGTGGTGTGGGTCGCGCCGGAGACCATCCCGTCGGCGTGCCCCGTCTGCACCATCAGCGTGCCGAAGTAGTTGGGCTGGGCGACGACGTCGTGGGCCAGGTCGAGGGTCATGCCCCGGTGCGCGCGCAGCTTGGCGTACGTGGCGGCGAACTCGTCGCGCCACTCGCTGGCGACGGGGTCGACCACCTGCGCGCCGGTGATGTCGATGCCCAGCTCGCGGGTGCGCCGGGCGATGTCGTCGGGGCGGCCGAGCAGGGTGATGTCGGCGACGCCCCGGCGCAGCAGGATCTCCGTCGCCCGCAGGATCCGCTCCTCCGCCCCCTCGGGCAGCACGAGGTGCCGGCGCCGGGTCCGGGCGCGGTCGATCAGGTCGTACTCGAACATCAGCGGGGTGACCCGCTCGGAGCGGCTGACCCGCAGCCGGCGGGCGAGGTCGTCGGTGTCCACGCAGCGCTCGAACGCGCCGAGCGCGGCCTCGACCTTGCGCGGGTTGGCGGCGCTGGGCCGCCCCTCGATCCGGCTGGACGCGGCGACCGTGTCGTAGCTGTCGCTGGGCACGGAGAGCACCGCGAGCCCCGTGTTGAGCCCCTCGACCAGCCGCATCGCGCGCGGGTCCGGCCGCTCGCCGAGGGTCAGCACCAGCCCCGAGACGGAGACCTGCCCGGCCACGTGCGCGGCGCTCGCCGCCACGAGCAGGTCGGCCCGGTCGCCGGGGGTGATGACCAGGGCGCCCTCGGTCAGGTGATCCAGCAGGGTCGGCACGTGCGCCGCCCCGACCACGTAGTCGAGCACGTCGCGGCTGAGCGCGTCGTCGTCGCCGGCGAGCAGGGTGGCGCCGAGCGCCGCCGCCACCTCGGCCACCGTCGGCGCCGACACGGTCGGCACCTCCGGGATGGCGTACGTGGGGACGGGCAGCTCGGGCAGCGTCATCGGGCCGGGGACCCGGTTGGCGATCACCGCCAGCACCGTCGCCCCGAGGTCCTCCAGATCGTGGTACGCCCCGCGCGCGGCGGCCGCGATCGCCGCCGGCTCCTGCTCGAAGCCGTCGATGACGGGCACCACCACGCTGCCGAACTCGGTGGCCAGCCGGGCGTTGAAGGCCAGCTCGCGGGGGCCGGCGCCGTCGCCGCCGTCGGCGAAGTCGCTGCCCACCACGACCACGGCGGGGCAGCGCCGTTCGACCTCCCGGTAGCGCTCGACGATGCCGCTGATGAGCTCCTCGCGGCGCCCGTCGGCGACGAGGGCCGTCGCCTCGGCGTAGCTGGTGCCGCTCAGCTCGGTCAGCGGCAGCTCGATCCGGTAGCGGTCACTGAGCAGGGCGAGGATCGGATCGGGGCCCTGCCCGCGTACGAGCGGCCGGAACGCGCCGATCCGCTCGACCTGCCGGGACAACAGTTCCGCGAGCCCGAGAGCGACGGTCGACTTCCCGCCGCCGGATCCCACGCTGGTCAGGTACACACTCCGCGCCACCCACCCACCCTAGAAGATCTTCGGATTCCCGGCTCGGGTCCTTCGCCCCCTTTCGTCGATCATGAAGTTGTCGCGGCGCCCGGCGCAGTCCAGGCAGGGGCTACTCGTCGTCGGGGTCGTCGAGGCGGGCCAGCCAGGTGGCGAAGCGCTCGATCGGGGTCTCGAACTCCGGGTTCAGGTCGACGAAGTCGCGCAGGCGCTCGCCGAGCCACTCCATGCTGACCTGCTCTTCGCCCCGGCGCTCGACCAGTTCCTCGATACCGCGGTCGGTGAAGTACATGCTGTCGGTTCCTCTTCGTCGCTTGCTGTGCGGGCCGTGGTGCCGCCGGGGCCTGCCGGCGGCGGGAGGCGGGACGGCGAGCGGGGCAGAGCCGTCGTGTCGACGGCTCTGCCCCGGTGCGCTCGGCGGTGCGTCAGGTCACGGGCGGGGCAGGGCCGCCTCGATCAGCGCGGTCTGCTCGACCTCGTGCATCTTCGCGGAGCCCACGGCCGGGGCGGCTGCCGCCGGGCGGGAGATCCGGCGCAGCCGTACGTCCGCCAGGTGCTCCAGCAGGTTGAGCGCGACGAACGACCAGGCGCCCTGGTTGGCCGGCTCCTCCTGCACCCAGGCGAAGTCCTCGGCGTTCGGGTACGCCGCCAGGGCGGCCCGGATCTCCTCGACCGGCATCGGGTAGAGCTGCTCGATCCGGATGATCGCGGTGTCGGTGACGCCCCGCTCGTTACGGGCCTGGAACAGGTCGTAGTAGACCTTGCCCGAGCAGAGCAGCACCCGCTTCACCTGCTCCGGTGCCGGGGCGCCCGAGTCGGGCAGCACCGGCTGGAAGGTGCCGGTGGTGAAGTCCTCCACCGGGGAGACGCAGAGCTTGTGCCGCAGCAGCGACTTCGGCGTGAACACCACCAGCGGCTTGCGCTTCGGCGACAGCGCCTGGCGGCGCAGCAGGTGGAAGTAGTTCGCCGGGGTGGTCGGGATCGACACCCGCATGTTGTCCTCGGCGCACATCTGGAGGAACCGTTCGGGGCGGCCGGAGGTGTGGTCCGGGCCCTGGCCCTCGTGGCCGTGCGGCAGCAGCAGGGTGACGGCGGAGCGCTGGCCCCACTTCACCTCGCCGGAGGAGATGAACTCGTCGATGACCGACTGGGCGCCGTTGACGAAGTCGCCGAACTGCGCCTCCCAGCACACCAGCGCGTTGATGTTCTCCACCGAGTAGCCGTACTCGAAGCCCATCGCCGCGTACTCGCTGAGCAGGGAGTCGTGCACGAAGAACCGGGACCGCTCGCCGTCGCCGGTCAGCGACTGCAACGGCAGGTAGTCGTTGCCGGTCTGCGCGTCGACCACCGAGGCGTGCCGCTGCACGAAGGTGCCCCGGCGGGAGTCCTGCCCGGCGAGCCGGACGGTGACCCCGTCGTGCAGCAGCGCGCCGAAGGCGATGATCTCGCCGAAGCCCCAGTCGATGTTGCCCTCGACGGACATCTTGGCCCGCCGGTCGAGCAGCTGCTGGATCCGCTTGTGCGGGGTGAAGCCCTCCGGCAGGTTGACGTGCGCCTCGCCGACGGCCTTGACGACGGCGGCGTCGGTGGCGGTCTCCACCTGCGGCTCCGGCTCGTCCTCCCGCTTGGGGCGGCTGAGCTGCCGCGGCGTGGTGGCGGCGTCCCGGGTGGCCTTGAAGACCCGCTCCAGCTGCGACTGGTAGTCGCGCAGCAGCTCCTCCGCGTCCTCCACGGTGATGTCGCCGCGCCCGATCAGCTCCTCGGTGTAGAGCTTGCGGACGGACCGCTTCGAGTCGATGATCTTGTACATCTGCGGGTTGGACATCGACGGGTCGTCGCCCTCGTTGTGCCCGCGCCGGCGGTAGCAGACCATGTCGATGACGACGTCCTTGTTGAACTCCTGCCGGTACTCGAAGGCCAGCCGGGCGACCCGGACCACGGCCTCGGGGTCGTCGCCGTTGACGTGGAAGATCGGCGCCTGGATCATCCGGGCGACGTCGGTGCTGTAGAGGCTGGAGCGGCTGTACTCCGGGGCGGTGGTGAAGCCGACCTGGTTGTTTACCACCACGTGGACCGTGCCGCCGGTGCGGTAGCCGCGCAGCTGCGACAGGTTGAGGGTCTCGGCGACCACGCCCTGACCGGCGAAGGCGGCGTCACCGTGCACCGCCAGCGGCAGCACGGTGTAGCCCTCCAGCTTGAGGTCTATCCGGTCCTGCTTGGCCCGGACGATGCCCTCCAGCACCGGGTCGACGGCCTCCAGGTGCGACGGGTTCGCCACCACCGAGACCTTGACCGCGTGGTCGCCGTCGGGCGTGGTGAACTTGCCGTTCTGGCCCAGGTGGTACTTCACGTCGCCGGAGCCCTGCGTGGAGCGCGGGTCCAGGTGCCCCTCGAACTCCGAGAAGATCTTCTCGTACGGCTTGCCGACGATGTTGGCCAGCACGTTGAGCCGACCCCGGTGGGCCATGCCGATGACGACCTCGTCCAGCCCGCCTTCGGCGGAGGCCTCCAGCACCTCGCCGAGCAGCGGGATCAGCGACTCGCCGCCCTCCAGCGAGAAGCGCTTCTGTCCGACGTACTTGGTCTGGAGGAAGGTCTCGAACGCCTCGGCGGCGTTGAGCCGGTTGAGCACGTGCTTCTGCTCGTCGGCCGACGGCTTCTCGTACTTGCGCTCGATCCGCTCCTGGATCCAGCGCCGCTCCTCCGGGTCCTGGATGTGCATGTACTCGATGCCGACCCGGCGGCAGTACGAGTCGCGCAGCACGCCGAGGATGTCGCGCAGCTTCATCCGCTGCTTGCCGGCGAAGCCGTTGACGGGGAACTCGCGGTCGAGGTCCCAGAGCGTCAGCCCGTGCTGGAGCACGTCCAGGTCGGGGTGCTTGCGGATCTTGAACTCGAGCGGGTCGGTGTCGGCCATCAGGTGACCGCGCACGCGGTACGCGTGGATCAGCTCGTGCACCCGGGCGGTCTTGTTGATCTGGCCCTCGTTGTTGACCGCGACGTCGCGCATCCAGCGCACCGGCTCGTACGGGATGCGCAGCGAGGTGAAGATCTGGTCGTAGAAGTTGTGCTCGCCGAGCAGCAGCTCGTGCATCACCTTCAGGAACTCGCCGGACTGCGCGCCCTGGATGATCCGGTGGTCGTACGTGCTGGTCAGGGTGATGACCTTGCTGACGGCCAGCTCGGCCAGGGTGGCCTCGGACATGCCCTGGTAGGGGGCCGGGTACTCCATCGCGCCGACGCCGATGATGGCGCTCTGCGCCGGCATGAGCCGCGGCATCGAGTGCACGGTGCCGATGCCGCCGGGGTTGGTCAGCGAGATCGTGGTGCCGGAGTGGTCCTCCATGGTCAGCTCGTTGCGGCGGGCGCGCCGGACCACGTCCTCGTACGCCTGCCAGAACTGCCGGAAGTCCATCTGCTCGCAGGCCTTGATGGAGGGGACCACCAGGTTGCGGCTGCCGTCCGGCTTCACCAGGTCGATCGCGATGCCCAGGTTGACGTGCTCCGGCCGGACCATGACCGGCTTGCCGTCGACCTCGGCGAAGGAGTTGTTCATCTCCGGGTGGGCGACCAGGGCGCGGACCATCGCGTAGCCGATGAGGTGGGTGAAGCTGACCTTGCCACCGCGCCCACGGGTGAGGTGGTTGTTGATCACGATGCGGTTGTCGACCAGCAGCTTCGCCGGGACGGCGCGCACGCTGGTGGCGGTCGGCACGGCCAGCGAGGCGTCCATGTTCTGGACGATCTTCGCCGCCACGCCGCGCAGCGGGGTGGTCTGCGTGCCGGTGGCGGTCGGCTTGGCCGCCGCCGGCTTGGCGGGGGCCGCCTTCGTGGCCGCCGGCTTGGCCGGGGCGGCCTTGGCGGCGGGCTTCTCCGCCTTGGGCTCGGCCTTGGGTTCCGGCTTCGGTTCCGGCTTCTTCTCCGCCGGCTTCTTCTCGGCCGGCTGGGCGACCGTGGTGGCCGCCTCCTGCTGGCCGGCGGGCTCCGGCGCGGCGGCCGGCTTCGGGGCCTGCTCAGCTCCGCGCGGCTTCCCGGCGCCGGGCGCCGGGCGGTAGTCCGCGAAGAAGTCGTGCCAGGCCGAATCGACGCTGGTGGGGTCGGCGAGGTAGCGCTGGTACATCTCCTCGACGATCCACTCGTTCGGACCGAAACCCGCCAGTGGGTTCTCCTGCGAAGTCTGCTGGGTCGACACGGCCGGTAATCGCCTCTTTCACGCGGGTTTGTGTGGCACGCGGTGTCCGGTGTCGCCCTGCCTTCGAGCGCGCACGAGACGGCTCCCAGGCTACGCCGTACGGATGCCACAGGCATTTCCGCCTCCGACGCGTGGCCGGTTTCACAGAAGATGCCAGAAGTTCACCAAACGCTGCGTGTTCCGTCGGCTCCTGATAAGGCCCGGAATGTGGGCGGAGCCCGGTGCGACCGGGGCGGGGGTGGTGCCGGGCACCACCCCCGCCCCGTCGTCGCGGCGGATCCGTCAGGAGATGTCGCGCCGCCGGGTGATCAGGACACCGGCGACCCCGCTCACCACCGCGTAGCCGATCAGCACGAGCGCGCCGACCCACCACGCGGGGGTGAAGTCCGTCTGGCCCTCGCTGACCATCACGGTCGAGGCGATGGCGGGCCAGATCACCTGCCACTTGACCACGGCCTCGCTGTTCAGCAGGTTCGACAGCAGCATGAACAGCAGCCCCACCACCTGCGTGCCGACGAGGTAGAGCACCGCGGCGGTGATCACCGCGCCGAGCTGGTTGGTGATCAGCGTGCCGATGCCGATGCCCAGGACCGTCCAGATCGCGTACGCCAGCAGGTTGAGCAGCAGCGCCCGCTGCACGGCCCACTCGCCGAGCAGGGTGCCGTGGCCGTTGGCCGACAGGAACACCGCCCCGGCGGCCAGGTCGATCAGCGTGGTCACCAGCCAGAAGCCGATGCCCAGCAGGCTGGCCGCGACCAGCTTGCTGAGGATCACCGACGTGCGCCGCGGCGTGGCCAGGAACGTGGTGGTCGCCGTCTGGTGGAAGAACTCGTTGGTGACCATCAGGATGCCGATCAGCATCACGAACATCAGGCCCAGGTACTGCCCGGAGGTGTAGAGGTTCGCGGCCTGCGCCGCCGCGGAGGCCTGGTCGCCGGTGACGCCCAGCTCCTCGGCGTTGCCGTTCAACGTCTCGTTGGCGACCCAGGCGTTGAAGGCGAAGGCCAGCGCGATCGACAGGAACGCGGCGATGGCCAGCCACCACCACGTGCTGGTGGTACGGATCTTGAGAAGCTCGGACCGGACGAGGTTCATCGGATGCCCGCCTTTCCGGCCGTCAGCTCCAGGAAGACCCGTTCCAGGTCGGGCCGTTCCGTGGTCAGTTCGTGCAGTTCGACGCCCGCCGTCAGGGCGACCCGGCCCACGGTCGGGGCGTCCACCCCGCCCACCAGCAGGACGCCGTGCTCGTCGCGGTCGACGGTGGCCGGCCCCTCCTTGAGGGCGGCGATCAGCGCGTCGGCCTGCGGGGTGCGTACCCGCACCCGGATGCCCTGCGCCATCGAGCCGATCACCTGCTCGACCGTGCCCTGCCGGACGAGCTGCCCGGCCGCGATGATCACCACGTCGTCGGCGAGCAGCTGCATCTCCGACAGCAGGTGGCTGGAGACCAGCACCGTACGGCCCTCGTGCGCGAGGTTCTTGAGGAACCCGCGCATCCACCGGATGCCCTCCGGGTCGAGCCCGTTGGCGGGCTCGTCGAGGACCAGCACGCGGGGGTCGCCCAGCATGGCGGCGGCGATGCCGAGCCGCTGCTTCATGCCGAGCGAGTAGCCCTTGAACTTGCGCTTCGCCGCCGGGGTGAGCCCGACCTGCGCCAGCACCTCGTCGGCCCGCTGCTTCGGCAGCCCGGCCGCCGCCGCGATCACCCGCAGGTGGTTGATGCCGGTGCGGCCCTTGTGCGCGCTGGACGCCTCCAGCACGGCACCGACGTGCCGCAGCGGGTCGGTCAGGTCGGCGTACCGACGCCCGCCGATGGTGGCCGTCCCGCTGGTCGGCGTGACCAGGTTCAGCAGCATCCGCAGCGTGGTGGTCTTGCCGGCGCCGTTGGGGCCGAGGAAGCCGGTCACCCGCCCCGGTTCGACGGTGAACGACAGGTCGTTGACGGCCCGTACGTTCTTGTACTGCTTCGTCAGGCCGGACACCACGATCTGACCGTCACCGGTGGGGCTTCTCTGCCCGTCAGTCATTGCTCTCCTTCGTGCGGTGGCGTCGGGGTACGCCGTGACACAGCGTGGCGGGCGGGCGCAACCAGGTCAATCAGGCGTGCTTCCTAGATCGACCTCCGCCTCAGGCAGGAGGCCCTCATCCCCAGGGACGATTATCCGGCGTCGTCCGCCACGGCGATCCAGGTTGCCCGGGCCCAGGCCAGGAGGGTGCCGTCGGGGGCGTACAGGCTGGTGTGCACGAGCGCCTTGCGGCCCTCCCCGCCCACCATGACGCCGGTCACCACGCACTCGTCGCCCGGCTCCGGCAGCGCCGCGACCACCGCCGCGATCCGGCCGAGGACGTACGGCCGGCCGGGGGCGATCACCGCCCAGCCGCCGGGGCAGTCCAGCGCGGCCCAGACGGTGGGCGTGGTGACCGCGGCGGGCACCCGGAACGGCGCGGCGGTGCGGCCGTCCGGCAGCCGCCCCGGAAAGATCCGCAGCCCGTCGGGGCGGTCCGGGCCGCAGACGTAGCAGCCCGGGAAGGGGTGGTCCACCAGCCCGGGGTACGCCGCCGAGGCGGCCCGCGCGGCCGCCAGCTCCACCGGCGGCACCACCGCCCGGGGGTCCTCCGTGGGGCGGACCTGGGCGACGAGGAGGCCCTGCGGGTCGCGGACCTCGCCGTCGGCGAGAGTGAGCGGGATCTCCAGCGGGGGCGGGCGACGCAGCGTGACCTCGACCGGCCCCTGGCCGGCGGCCCCGGCGAAGACCCCGGCGCTCCAGCCGCCGTTGCCCGAGCCGGGCGGCCCGTTGAAACGCGACTCGATGATCATCAGACACCTCCGGCGGCGACGCCCGGCCCCGTCGCCGGTACGCCCCCGGCAGCCTCGCACGCCGTCCGTCCGACTCCGGCACGGGCCGTTCACCTCATCGACACCGCTCACCCCGCCGGCCGGCAACCCGGGCCGCCTACACAGGTCCCATGGCCGTTCTGCACGCCGCTGGCGCACCCCTGACGACCAGCGGATACACCCTGCTGATCGCCGACGACCCGAGCGAGGTCGCGGCCGCGCAACGCCTGCGTCACGAGGTGTTCGCCACCGAACTCGGCGCGATCCTGCGCCCGGGCGCCGCCGGGCTCGACGTCGACGACTTCGACGCGTACTGCGACCACCTGATCGTCCGGCGGGAGAGCACCGGCGAGGTGGTCGGCACGTACCGGCTACTCCCGCCGGGGCGCACCGATCGGCGGTACGCGGAGACCGAGTTCGACCTGAGGGCGCTCGACCCGCTCCGCGACGACTTGGTCGAGGCGGGCCGCTCCTGCGTGCACCCCGACCACCGCTCCGGCGCGGTGATCAACCTGATGTGGGCCGGCATCGTCCGCTACCTGCACCTGCGCGGGTCCCGCTGGCTCGGCGGCTGCGCGTCGGTGCCGGTGGCCGACGGGGGAGGGACCGTCGCGCGGGTGTGGGACGAGGTCTCCGCGCGGCACCTGGCCCCGCCGCGACTGCGCGTACGCCCGAGGCGCCCCTGGTTCGCCGAGCCGGGCGCGGCGAGCGGCCCGGCGGCGGACGGCGGCCCGGCGGCGCGGGCCGTGCCGCCACTGCTGCGCGGCTACCTGCGCCTCGGTGCCTGGGTCGGCGGCGAGCCGGCGTACGACCCGGACTTCGGGGTGGCCGACTTCTACGTGCTGTTCTCCCTGGACCGGATGAACCCCCGCTACCTGCGGCACTTCCTCGGCGGGGCGGAGCGGTGAGCGCGATCGGACGCCTCTGGCTGCCCGTGTCGGGTTGCGGGCCGGCGTGCCTGCCGGCCGCCGGCGAGGTGCCGGCCGTGTCGCCGGCCCGACGGCTCGCCAGACTGCTCGCGGTGCTCGGCATGCTGGCGGCGGGAACGGGCCTGGCGGTGCTGCTGCCGGTGCTGCCGGCCGCCGCCCGGGCGGCGGGCGTGCGCGGCTGGGCCCGGTGGACGCTGCGGGCGTTCGGCGTACGCCTGGTGGCGCGCGGCCGGCCGCCCCGGCGGCGGGCGCTGCTGGTCGCCAACCACGCCTCCTGGCTGGACGTGCTGGCGTTGCTGGCCGTCGCGCCGGCCCGGATGGTGGCCAAGCGGGAGGTCCGGTCCTGGCCGCTGGTGGGGTTGCTCGCAGCGGCGGCCGGCACCGTCCTGGTGGACCGTTCCCGCCCTCGCGACCTGCCCGCGACGGTGGCCCGGGTCACCGCCGACCTGCGCGCCGGTCGCGCGGTCGCGGTCTTCCCGGAGGGTACGACGTGGTGCGGCACCGCCGACGCGGCCGGCTGCCGGCCCGGGCGGGGGTTCCGTCCGGCGCTGTTCCAGGCGGCCATCGACGCCGGGGCGCCGGTGGTGCCGCTGCGGATCGGCTACCAGTGCGCCGCGACCGGCGCGCCGACCACGGCCGCCGCCTTCGTCGGCGACGACGACCTGCTCCGCTCGGTACGCCGGGTGCTCGCCGCCCGGGACCTGGAGGTGCGGGTGACGGTCTCCGCCGCCCTGCACCCCGACCCGGGCGCGGACCGGCGGCTGCTCGCCCGGGCGGCCGAGTCGGTCGTGCACCTCGCGGCGGTCACCCCGCCCGCCACCCGCAGGCGGGGGCTCGGCCTGGCCGCCTGACCTGCGCCCGGGTGCCGGTGCCCGTCGGGTACGTCCTCCCCGGCGGCGGTGCCCGTCGGGTGTGCGGCCGGCGCTGTGTCATCGTGAGGGACGTGCCCAGGACCCATCCGTCGGCCGGCCCGACGCGCGAGGCGGCCCGGCGTCGGCTCCGCTCACTGGCCGGATGGGAACTGCTGAACGTCCCCCTTCAGGCGTGGCTGTGGTTCCGGGTGGTGGACGTGCCGCTGACGGCGGCGAACCTCGCCGGCTTCGGGTCCGTCGCGGCCCTGCTCGTGGTGGGCGCGGCGTACTGGGCACTCAAGCTCCGGCAACTGCGCCTCGGGCGGTCGCGCCTGCCCGGCCTGCGCCACTTCGCCACCGCGCGGGCCGCCCTACCGGTCCTCCTGGCGGCCGTGCTCGCCGCCTGCGCCGTGGCCGCCGTGCGGACGCCCGGCGCGCAGTCGTACCCGGGGCTGGCCTTCGGCATCTTCGCGGCCCTCGAGTACGTCAACTACTTCCACGTCCAGCTCATGCACGACAACCGCGCCGACCTGCGGCGTCTGGCCACGGTGGGATTCCGGCGTGCGCATCTCGCCCGGGACCTGCGCGCCGCCCGCTGAGCCGGGGCGCCGCGTCCCGACCGGAGCGCCGGTTGTGGTGTCGCGATGTATCGCGTTAATGTCCTGCCATGGACGAGGAGGAGCTGCCGTGACCACCGTGTTCGGTCACGGGCGGCTCCGGCTCTACCTGCTCAAGCTCCTCGACGACGGCCCCAGGCACGGCTACGAGCTGATCCGCCTGCTGGAGGACCGCTTCCTCGGCCTCTACGCGCCCAGCGCCGGCACGATCTACCCCCGGTTGCAGCGGCTGGAGTCCGGCGGGCTGGTCACCCACACCGCCGTCGGAGGCCGCAAGGTCTACGAGATCACCGAGGCGGGCCGGGCCGAGCTGCGGCAGCGGGCCGGCGAGCTGACCGCCCTGGAGTCGGACATCGCCGCCTCGGTGGAGGAGCTGTCCGCGCTGGCCGGGGAGCTCCGCGGCGAGGTACGCGGCTCCGTGCGCGACCTGAAGCGGGAGCTGCGTGAGGCCCGGCGGCCCGGCCGTACGCGCTGGGGGTCCCCCGGCCCGGGACCGACGCCCGCCCCCTCGCCCGGCCCCGCACCGGTGCCCCCCGCCGGCCCGTCCTCGGCGTCCGAGCCCGCCCCGACGCCGCTGGACGAGTTCGACCAGCGGCTGGCCGCCTTCGCCGCCGAGGCGGCCGCCCTGGTGCGGGCCCGCCGGCCGAGCGACGTGCAGCTGCGTACGGCCGTCCGGTTGCTCGACGGCGCGCTGGACGGGCTGCGCCGGCTGCTGCGCTGAGCGACTACCGCCTCACAGGTTCTTTCCAGCGAGTGCCCAGCGCGGACGCAGCGAGAGCGCGGATGATGGGCGGCATGGCCGCTACCCAGACCGAGGCGCGACTGCTCGTCGTCGAGGACGACCCCAACATCCTCGAACTGCTCTCCGCGAGCCTGCGCTTCGCGGGCTTCGACGTGGCCACCGCGACGAGCGGCAGCGCCGCGCTCAACGCCGCCAAGGACCACCGGCCCGACCTGGTGGTGCTCGACGTGATGCTGCCCGACCTGGACGGCTTCGAGGTCATCCGCATGCTGCGCGAGGGCGGCACCCGTACGCCGGTGGTCTTCCTCACCGCCCGCGACGCCACCGACGACAAGATCCGCGGCCTCACCCTGGGCGGCGACGACTACGTGACCAAGCCGTTCAGCCTGGAGGAGCTGACCGCCCGGATCCGGGCGGTGCTGCGGCGCACCAGCAGCGGGGAGCAGGCACCCTCCCGGCTCACCTTCGCCGACCTGGAGTTGGACGAGGAGACCCACGAGGTGCACCGGGCCGGGCAGCGGGTGCAGCTCTCGCCGACCGAGTTCAAGCTGCTGCGCTACCTGATGCTGAACGCCAACCGGGTGCTGTCGAAGGCGCAGATCCTCGACCACGTGTGGAACTACGACTTCCGGGGCGACGACAACATCGTCGAGTCCTACATCTCGTACCTGCGCCGCAAGGTGGACAACACCCAGCCCCGGCTGATCCACACCCTGCGGGGCGTCGGCTACGTCCTGCGCAAGCCGGCGGCGTGAAACCGCTCGACCAGGGCAAGGCGCGGCTGCGCAGCGTCCCCCTGCGGGTCAAGCTGGTCGCCGCGGTGCTGGCCCTGGTCGCCGCCGCGTTGCTGGTGATCAGCTCGCTGACCGCCTTCTTCCTCCGCGACTACCTCGTCGGCCAGGTGGACGGCCAGATCAAGTCGGCCAGCCAGGGGCTCGGGCAGTTGCTCCCCGGGCTGCGCAGCGGTCGGCTCGAGGCGATGCTGCCCAGCAGCTACGTCGTGTCGCTCGCCGACGAGAACCGGGTGTACCGGACGGCCTACGACGACATCAGCCTCGACCCCGAGCAACTGCCCGACTTCCCCAGCGACCGGAGCGGATTCGCCGCGCTGGAGGGCGAACCCCGCACCGTCATGTCCCACGACGGCCGCACCCGCTGGCGGGTGGTCTACACGGGACAGCAGGACGGCTCGGTGCTGGCCGTGGGTCAGCCACTCACCCAGGTGGATCGCGCCGTGAAGCAGCTGGTCTGGATAGACCTGCTGGTCGGCGGGGCGGTGCTGATCCTGCTCGCCTCCATCGGCGCGGCGATCGTCCGGACCAGTCTGAAGCCGCTGGTGGAGATAGAGCGTACGGCCGCCGCCATCGCCGGCGGCGATCTCACCCGGCGGGTGCCCGACCCCGAGGAGGGGCAACCCTTCCCCACCTCCGAGCTGGGCCGGCTGTCGCGGGCCCTCAACGCGATGCTCACGCAGATCGAGGTCGCCTTCACCGCGCGGGCCGCCTCGGAGACCGCCGCCCGGTCCGCCGAGGCGGTGGCCCGGGACGCGGCCGGCGCGGCGCTGGCCTCCGAGGCGCGGGCCCGGCGCTCCGAGGAACGGATGCGGCAGTTCGTGGCGGACGCCTCGCACGAGCTGCGGACCCCGCTGACCACCATCCGGGGCTTCGCCGAGCTCTACCGCCAGGGCGCGGCCAGCGCGCCGGAGCAGACCGCCGACCTGTTGCGGCGCATCGAGCAGGAGGCGGCCCGGATGGGGCTGCTGGTGGAGGACCTGCTGCTGTTGGCCCGGCTGGACCGGGAGCGACCGCTCGCCCTCGCCCCGGTGGAGCTGCCGGTGCTGGCCAGCGAGGCGGTCGAGGCCGCCCGGGTGATGGCGCCGGAGCGCCGGATCGAACTGAAGGTCGCGCCGGGCTCGGGCCCGCTGGTGGTCTACGGCGACGACGCCAGGCTGCGCCAGGTCATCGGCAACCTGATGACCAACGCCCTGACGCACACCCCGCCGGAGGCCGCGGTGACCCTGCGGCTGCGGGCCGAGCCGGGCAACCTGGCCGTGGTGGAGGTGGTCGACACCGGTCCCGGGCTCACCCCTGAGCAGGCGGAGCGGGTCTTCGAGCGTTTCTACCGGGTGGACGCGGCGCGTACCCGGCGGGCCGGCGGCAACACCGGCACCGGGCTGGGCCTGGCCATCGTCGCAGCGCTGGTGCGCGCCCACCACGGCACGGTCGAGGTGGCCGAGACCCCCGGTGGGGGATCGACCTTCCGGGTCCGACTCCCGCTGGTGCCGGACGCCGAGGGCGATGGCGAGTGACTTTCAGCCAACATTCAGGTCGGTTCCAGGCGGATCGCAGTGGTGCGCGTCAAGGTGGACGCATGACCGAGCACGAGTCCGACCCGCAGCGCCGGCCGGCCCACCCCGACGCCGAGCCGTCGCACCCCACCGCCGAGCTGCCGCGCGCCGAGCGCGCGCAGTCCGACTCCGCCCCGACCGTCGGCTTCGCCACCACGTCCGGTGACGCCCCCACAGTCGGCCTCACCACGCATCCCGCCGGCCCGACCGCCCCTGCCGCCGGTGGATCCGTCCCGGCCGGTGCCGACGCACCGCGTACCGCGGAGCCGGGCGCGACCGCCGGCGACGGCGCCCCGCCCGCCGCCGAGCCGGCCCGTGCCCCCGACGCCGCCGGCCCGCCCGTCCGGCCCGCCCCGCCGGGCCCCTACGCGCCGGCCCCGCAGTACCCGCTGCCCGGCCAGCACCAGCCGGGTCAGTCCGCCCACCCGTACGCCGCCGGCCAGCCCGGTCACCCGCACCTCGCGGGTCAGCCCGGCCATCCGCAGGCCGCCGGCCAGCCCGGCGCGCCCTGGTACGGCCAGCAGTCCGGCTGGAGCGGCGGGGGCCAGCCGGGACAGCCGTACGGCCACCAGCCGCACCCCTCCGGCCAGCCGGTGCCGCCCTGGGCGGCCCCGCAGACGGCGGGCCCCCGGCCCGGCCGGATCGCCAAGTTCGCTGGCGCCGGGGTGGCGGTCTTCGCGCTGATGCTCGGCTCGGGCGTCGCCGGTGGGGCGCTCGCGCTGGCCGTCGACGGCGACTCGGGCATCACCCGCACGTACTCCGCCGCGCCGGTCATCAACAGCGCCGACCTGCCCCGCATCGCCGCCGCCGTGCAGCCCAGCGTCGTGTCGATCGCGACCGGCAACGGCGAGGGCTCCGGCGTGATCCTCACCGCCGACGGCTTCGTGCTCACCAACAACCACGTGATCGCCTCCGCCACGGACGGCAAGGTCGTGGTGACCTTCGCCGACGGCAAGACCGCCCAGGCCCAGATCCGGGGCACCGACCCGAAGACCGACCTGGCGGTGGTGAAGGCCGACGGCGTCAGCGGCCTGAAGGCCGCCACGTTCGGCGACAGCGACGCGATGCAGGTCGGCGACCAGGTGCTCGCCCTCGGCAGCCCGCTGGGCCTGCAGGGCTCGGTCACCGCCGGCATCCTCAGCGCCCGGGACCGCACCATCCAGGCGGGCAGCGGCGAGCAGCGGCAGGAGCCCAACCAGGGCGCCTCCTCGATCGCCGGCCTGCTCCAGACCGACGCGCCGATCAACCCGGGCAACTCCGGTGGCGCCCTGGTCAACACGCGGGGCGAGGTGATCGGCATCAACACCGCGATCGCCACCGCCGGGCAGGGCAGCAGCGGCAACATCGGCGTCGGCTTCGCGATCCCCAGCAACAAGGCCAAGGACGTGGCCGGCAAGCTCCAGCGCGGCGAGAAGGTCAGCCACCCGTCGCTCGGGGTCAGCGTGACCGCCGCCGAGGGCGGGGGCGCCCTGGTCGCGGCGGTCACCCCGGGCAGCGCCGCCGAGAAGGCCGGGTTGCAGCGCGGCGACGTGATCACCCGGTTCGGCGACAAGGCGGTCAACGACTCGGACGACCTGGTCGGCGCCGTGCAGGCCGGCAAGGTCGGTGACCGGGTCGAGGTGACCTACAAGCGCAACGGCACCGAGGCCAGGGCAACCGTGACGCTCGCCGAGACGTCGTAACCGGTAACCGAAGACATTCCTCCTCCCTCCGGCGGCGGGTGGCGGGGCCAAGGGGGTTGGCTCCGTCACCCGCCGCTCACTCTCGACGGCGGTTCACCCGGTGCGGGTGAACCGCCGTCACCCGTCGCGCCGGCACCGTCGCAGAGGCAGGACCCGGCGAGGCGTACGGAGGGGTGCGATGACCACGGCAGCGGCCGACCGGACGGACGAGCGGATCCAGCGGGACGTGCTCGACGAGCTGGCCTGGGACGCCCAGGTGCAGCCCAACGAGATCGGGGTGAGCGTCGACGACGGCGTGGTCACCCTGACCGGGCAGGTCGACGCGTACGCGCGCAAGTGGGCGGCGCAACGCTGCGCGCAGCGCGTACGGGGGGTGCGGGCGGTCGCCGACGACGTCGAGGTGCGCCTGCCCGGCGAGCCGGGGCGTACGGACGCCGAGATCGCGATCGCGGCGGGCCGGGCGCTGGAGTGGGACAGCTTCGTCCCGGCGGAGCGGCTGGACGTCACCGTCGCCAACGGCTGGGTGATGCTCCGCGGCGAGGTCGAGTTCGGCTGGCAGCGGCGTACCGCCGAGCGGGAGCTGCGCCGGCTGCGGGGCGTACGCGGGGTGACCAACCTGGTCGAGGTGCGGCCCGTCACCCGTCCCGACACCGGTCGGACCCGGCGCGACCTCCAGCGGGCGCTGGGGCGGGGCATCGGCACGGAGCGGGTGACCGTCGAACTGGACGGGGACACGGTCGTGCTCACCGGGGTCGTCCGCTCCTGGTGGGAGCGGGACGAGGCGGAGCGGGTGGCGTGGTCGGCCGAGGGGGTGCGGGCGGTGCGGGACCGTCTTCTCGTGGGCGGGTGACCCGCCCACGGCGTCCCGTTTAGTGGTGCCGCCCTCGGGAAACCGTCGCCGATTCCGTCCGCGCAGCGTCGCCGATTCCGCCCGCGCAGCCGGGAGACGGTCGCGGTGGGGCGGCCGGTGCTCCACAGCAGTGACCGACTGGGAGGTGTCCGTGGCCGTCGACCGTCCGTCGCCCGACCGATCGGCAGCGCGGCCGTTGCGGATCGCGATGGTGGTGCCGCCGTGGCTGTCGGTGCCGCCGCCCGGCTACGGCGGCCTGGAACAGGTGGTGACCGGCCTGGTGGAGACGCTGGTCGGCCGGGGTCACGCCGTCACCGTCTTCGGGGCCGGCCAGGAACACGGGACGGCGGCCGCGTTCGTCTCCACGGTGCCCGAACTCCAGTTCGACCGGCTCGGCGAGGCGCTGCCCGAGCTGGCCCACCTGGCCCGGGTCAACCACCGCGTGCACGCGGGGGACTTCGACGTCGTACACGACCACACGACGATCGGCCCGCTGATCGCCGGCCACCGGGCCGTGCCGACGGTGGCCACGGTGCACGGCAACCCGGTGGGCGAGTACGGCGACGTGCTCAGCGAGACCGACCGGGGGGTCGGGCTGGTGGCCATCTCGCACGCCCAGCGCCGCCTGAACCCGGCGCTGGGCTGGGTCGGTACGGTGCACAACGCGATGGACGTCCGGGGCGTGCCGCACAAGAGCGCCCCCGGGCGGGGGCCGGTGCTCTGGCTGGCCCGGTTCAGCCCCGACAAGGGCCCGGACCTCGCCATCCGGGCGTGCCGGGAGGCCGGCCTGCCGCTGGTGCTGGCGGGCAAGTGCAACGAGCCGGCCGAGCGTCGCTACTACGACCAGGTGGTCCGGCCCCTGCTCGGCGAGGACGTCCGGGTGGTGCTCGACGCCGACCGGGCCGAGGCCCTACGCCTGCTGGTCGAGGCCCGCTGCCTGATCATGCCGATCCAGTGGGACGAACCGTTCGGCATGGTGATGGTGGAGGCGATGGCGACCGGCACGCCGGTGGTGGCGCTGGACCGGGGGGCGGTGCCGGAACTCGTCCGGCCCGGCCGGACGGGCCTGATCTGCGAGCGCGTGGACGAGCTGCCCGGCGCGTTGCGCGCGGCGACGGAGCTCGACCCGGCGGCCTGCGTCGCGCACGTGGCAGAGAGCTTCTCCACGGAGCGGATGGCCACCGGCTACGAGGAGGTGTACCACCGCTTCATCGCGCGTACGGCCCCCGACCGGGCGGCCCGGGAGCCGGTCCGGGCCCCGGCCCGCTGACGGCCGCCGTCAGACGCGGGCGGCCCCGAGCGCGGTGATGGCGCTGTCGAGGCGTCGGGCGTACGCGTCGGTGACGGCACCCTCGCCGTGGCGGACCGCGACCTTCTCGCGCAGCCGGGCGATCCGCTCGCCGAGGTCGCCCGAGCGGGCGCGGACCGCGTCGGTCAGGTTGCGCAGCTCGTTGCGGAAGTCGAGGCCGACGTCGGGCCGGATCCCGCCGTCGTCGAGCCCCGCGCCGATCAGCCCGTCGACCCGGTTGGCCGCCTCGATGAGGTCGTCGCGCCCGGGGGGCGTCGGGGTCGGCCGGGGTGCGACCGGCGCGGCGGACGTCGGCTGCGGGGAGGCCGCCGGGGGCGGTGCGGCGTCGGCCGTCGGCGTGGGGGAGGCCGGCGGATCGGACGGGCCCGTGGTGGGCAGCGACCGGGGCGGGGTCGTCTCCTCCTGGCGGATCGCGGGCACGGCCAGGGCCACCCCCACGAGCAGTACGACCGGCACGATCAGCACCGGCCGCGGCAGGCGGCGTCGCCGGCGCTCCCGGGCGAGGCGGGCGCTGCGCGACTCGGCCCCGCCGTCCGGCTCCGTCCCGCCCGGATCCGCCGCCCCGCGCTCTTCCGCCGTCCCGGCCGGTCCCGCCGGTGGCGGCAGCGTCGGGAGGGTGACCGTCGGCGCGAGCATCGTGGCGGCCTGCGGGTCGGCGGGGAGCAGCTGGTCGCGCAGGACGGTGGCGACCTGGCGGGCGGTGGGGCGATCCAGCGGGTCGCGCTCCAGGCAGCGCAGGCAGGTACGGGCCACCTCCGGCGGCAGGCCCGGCATGTCCGCGAGCGGGGGCGGGCCGTCACCGGCGAGCGCCTCGCTGAGCTGCTCCCAGGTGTCCGCCGGGTACGGCACCCGACCCGTCAGCGCCTCGTAGAGCAGCACGCCGAGGGAGTACACGTCGGTGGCCGGCTGCGCGGGTGCCCCGTCGAGTCGTTCCGGCGCCACGTACGCGGGCGTGCCGAAGGTGCCCCCGTCCTCGTCGTCGTCCGGCGCGCCGATGCGGGTGGCGATGCCGAAGTCGAGCACCTTGACCCCCGCCCGGGTCATCATCACGTTGGCCGGGGTGATGTCCCGGTGCACGATGCCGAGCCGGTGGGCGGCGGCGAGGGCGTCCGCCACCTGGGCGCCGACCTCTACCGCCTCGGCCCACGGCAGCGGCCCCTCGGTGAGCCGGACCTCCAGCTCCTCGCCGGCGAGCAGCTCCATCACCACGAACGAGGTGATCGACCCGTCGGGCGCGACCGTCTCGCCGTAGTCGTGCACCGAGGTGACGTGCGGGTGGACGAGCTGGGC
The DNA here is from genome assembly GCF_059359355.1 of Micromonospora sp. ZG13. Classification (NCBI taxonomy): domain Bacteria; kingdom Bacillati; phylum Actinomycetota; class Actinomycetes; order Micromonosporales; family Micromonosporaceae; genus Micromonospora; species Micromonospora sp. ZG13. The sequence goes on along the minus strand of NZ_JCADBQ010000001.1, from coordinate 102,298 downwards.
GGCGGCGCGGGCCTCCTCGCGCACCATGTCGCGGAAGCGGGCGTCGGCGGCGAGCGACGGGGCGAGCACCTTCAGCGCCACGACCCGGTCGAGCACCTCGTCGTGCGCCCGCCAGATCACCGACATGCCGCCGGCACCGATCTGGTCGAGGAGCCGGTACCGGCGGGCCAGCAACCGGCCGGGGTGCAGTGCTGGCTTCACGGATAGCACCTGCCTCGCTGTGGGAGCGCTATCAGGTTGCGCGAATGTGTCGGGCCTGTCAACGGTCGGCTACTCGTGGGGGCGGCCCTTCCCGGGCGGCCCCCCGGACCCGACCGCCGGCGCCGCCCGGGCCATCCCGCCGGGCGGCACCGGACAGCCCCTTTTCCGCCCGTGCCAGGATGAAGCCATGTCGCGGGGACCGGTGGCGTTCGTGCTCGGGGGCGGGGGAGTCCTCGGCGCGGTCGAGGTGGGCATGCTGCGGGCGCTGTTCCGGGCCGGCATCCGACCCGACGTGGTGCTCGGCACCTCGATCGGGGCGGTCAACGGCGCGCTGGTCGCCGCCGAACCGTCCGAGGTGGTCACCGACCGGCTGGTCCGGCTCTGGGCCTCGCCGGAGGCGAGCGAGGTGTACGGCGACTCGGTGGCCCGCCAACTGCGCCGGTTCGCCGCCCGTACCCACCTGCACTCGCCCCGCCCGCTGCGCAAGCTGCTGGAGGCCGAGCTGGGCGCGGAGACCACCTTCGCCGACCTCCAGGTGCCCTTCCGCTGCTGCGCGGCCAACATCGAGCGGGCCGCCGAGCACTGGTTCGACAGCGGGCCGCTGGTGCCGGCCGTGCTCGCCTCCGCCTCGGTGCCGGGGCTGCTGCCGCCCGCCCGCATCGACGACCAGCACTACATCGACGGCGGCATCGTGAACTCCATCCCGATCGGCGAGGCGGTCGCGGTGGGCGCCACGCGGATCTTCGTACTCCAGGTGGGCCGGATCGAACGGGAGCTGAGCCCGCCCCGGCGGCCCTGGGAGATCGCCCAGGTCGCGTTCGAGATCGCCCGGCGGCACCGGTTCGCCCGGGAGATGGCGGCCCTGCCCGACGGGGTGGAGGTGCACGTGCTGCCCACCGGGGGGTTGGAGCCGCGCGACGACACGCCGTGGGCCTACCGGGACATGGCGGCCGTGGGGCGGCGGATCAGCCGCGCCTACACGGCCTCCCGGCGCTACCTGGCGACGCAGTTGGAGCACTGATGCCCCTGCCGCCGCGGTGGGCACGCCGACTGTTCCTGGCCCCCGGCGTGGTGCTGCTCGCCTTCCTGGTGGTGACGACCCTGCCGGTCTGGGCGCTGCTCGCGGCGGCCGTCTCGCCGCTGGTCCCGGGCCGGCTCCGCCCGCTGCGCCTGCTCTGGCTCGGCTGCGTCTACCTGGTCTGGGACGCGGCGGCGCTGCTCGCGCTCTTCCTGCTCTGGGTGGCCTCCGGCTTCGGCTGGCAGGTCCGGTCGCCGGGCTTCCAGCGGGCCCACTACGTGCTCGCCGGCTGGTTCCTGCGGGTGCTCTTCTGGCAGGCCCGCTGGGCACTGCACCTGAACATCGACGTGGTGGGCACCGACCCCGACACGGCGCTGCCCGGCCGGCCCGAGCTGGTGCTCTGCCGGCACGCCGGCCCCGGCGACTCGTTCATCCTGATCCACGCCCTGGTCAACTGGTTCAACCGCGAGCCGCGGATCGTGCTGAAGGACAGCCTCCAGTGGGATCCGGCGGTCGACGTGCTGCTCAACCGGCTGCCCAACCGCTTCCTCGCGCCGGGTCCGGAGGGCCGGGGATCGGTGACCGAGCAGATCGGGCACCTGGCGCAGGGCCTGGACGACGACGACGCCTTCGTGATCTTCCCGGAGGGCGGCAACTTCACCCCCGGCCGCCGGCTGCGGGCCATCGACCGCCTGCGCGGCCTCGGCCTGGAGCGGATGGCGCGGCGCGCGGAACGGCTGCGCCACGTGCTCGCCCCACAGCCGGGCGGGCTGCTCGCGGCCCTGGAGGCGGCCCCCGACGCCGGGGTGATCTTCGTGGCGCACACCGGCCTGGACCGGATGCTCACCGTCGGCGACGTGTGGCGTGAACTGCCCATGGACAAGCGGATCACCATGCGCTTCTGGTCGGTGCCGCCGGAGGAGGTGCCGGTCGGTCGGCAGGAGCGGATCGACTGGCTCTTCGACTGGTGGGCCCGGATCGACGAGTGGATCGCGGCCAATCGGGACGGTGCCGCGTAGGGTGCGCTGGTGGACCAGATCTGCGTGGTGACGACGGTGGTGGACGCCCGCTCGGTCGCCGACGTGATGGCGGCGGCGGCGGTCGCGGGTCGGCTGGCGGCCTGCGCACAGGTGGGCGGCCAGGTGGACAGCACCTACTGGTGGCGTGAGGGGGTGGAGACCAGCACCGAGTGGTCGGTGCAGTTCAAGACCGCGCCCGACCGGGCCGCCGCGTTGGTGGAGCAGATCCGGGCCAGCCACCCGTACGAGGTGCCGGAGATCCTGGTCACCCGGGTGGACAGCGGCGACCCCGGCTACGCCACCTGGGTGCACGAGCACACCCGGCCCTGAGTATCCGCACTCTTCTCAGGTGATCTCCCGGCCACCATGATGACCGGGTGCAGAACACCGGCTATCCCTGCCCCGCCTGCGGCGCGTCGGCCGATCTCGGCTCGGGCTGCTCCGGTTGCGGCCGGCCGCCGTACCCGGCCGCCGCCGAGGTGGTCCGGCTCGACCGGGAGATCGTCGCGCTCGGCGGCGAGGTCGAGCGGGCCCGCGCGGCGTACCAGGGGCTCGTCGACCGGCTGGGCGCGACCCGGCAGCGCCGGGCGGCACTGGCCGCCGCGATCCGCGCGGAGTTCCCCGTGCCGCGCCCGGCGGCTCCCGCGCCGGTACGCCCCGCGCCCGCCGCAGCTCCCGCGCCGGTACGCCCCGCGCCGGGGGTGACCCCGCCGGGCACCACCCCGGTGCCGGCCTGGCCCGGCCGGGGGCCGGTCGCCCCGGTGCCCGTCGGCGTCGGCGGGGCGGAGACCTCCACCCGTACGGTGCAGAGCCTGCTCTTCGTCCTCGGTGGGCTGCTGCTGGGCACCGCCGCGGTGGTCTTCACGGCGGTCGCCTGGGCGGCGGTCGGGGTCGCCGGCCGGGCCCTGATCCTGTTCGCGTTCACCGCGCTCGCCCTGGCCGTGCCCCTGGTGGCGGTACGGCGCGGGCTGCGCGGCACCGCGGAGACCTTCGCGGCCGTCGGCCTGCTGCTGGTGCTCCTCGACGGGTACGCCGCCTGGTCGGTGGACCTGGTCGGCGTGGCGGACTGGCCCGGCACCCGGTACGCCGCGCTGGTCGGGGGGGCCAGCGCGGCGGTCGCGGCCGGGTACGCCCGGCTGAGCGGGCTGACCGTGCCGTGGTTCGCGGCCCTGCTGACCGCGCAGCCGGTGCTGCCCCTGCTCGCCGCCGACGCCCGGCCGGACGCCGCCGGCTGGTCGATGGTCTTCCTGGGGGTGGCGCTGCTCGACCTGGCGGTGCTGGTTGCGCTGCGCCGCCGGGGCGGCCCGGCGACCGCCGCCGTGCCGATCGGCCCGGCGGGCGGTGCCACGAGCGCGGGTGGCCCGGCGACCGGCGCCGCGACGGCGGCCGGTGCGGTGGGCGGCACTCCGGCTGCCGCCGGCGTGCCGGCCCGTCCGGCGGGCGAGCGGCCGGCGGTCCTCGCCGGGCGCGTCCTCGCCTGGGTGGGGCACGCCGGCGCGCTGCTCGTGGCCGCCTGCTGCGCGCTCGTGCCGTTGACCGTCGGCAGGGCCGCCGGCGTCCCGCTGCTGGCCGGGGCGCCCCTGCTGCTGGTGGCGCTGACGCTGCTCGGCACCGCGCTACTCACCGGCGGGGCGGTGTTCCGCTCCGTGGCCGCCGCGCTGCTGGTGCCGGTGCTGGCCGGCGCGGTGGTCCGCCCGCTCGCGGAGCTTGGCCTGTCGCCGCTGCTCACGGCGCTGGTCGTGGTGGCCCTGGCCGGCGCGGTGCGGCTGCTGCCCGCCGGGTGGCGGACCGGCCCCCGCGCCGGCGCGCTGCTGGTGGCCGGCGTGACGGCCCAGCTCGCCGTGCTGCTGGCCGTCGCGCTCGCCAGCGCCACCGCGGGCCGGTCGCTGCCGCCGTGGCAGGGGGCCGACGCCGGGCCCGACCTCGGCCGGGGATGGCAGCTTCCGGTGGTGATCGCGCTGGCCGTGGCCGCCCTGGCGCTGCTGCTGCCGAGGCCCGCCCGGCCGGCGCTGGCCGCGATCGGCGGGGCGGCCGTCGTGCTGGCGGTGCCCGCCGGCTGGCCGTCGCCCTGGCCCGCCGTGGTGGCCCTGGACCTGGTGGCGGCGGTGGGCCTGCTCGCCGTCGCGGTGGGCCGTCCGGGCGTCCGGTCCTGGACGGTCCTGGCGGCGGGGGGCGCCGGGACCGTCCTGCTCGGGCACGCACTGGTCGTGGGGTTCGCCGCGCCCGTGGGGGCGGGGGCGGCGCTCGCGGTGGTGCTGGTCGCGGGGACAGCCGTGGCGGCGGCCGGCCGGCGCGGCACGCCCGCGCAGCGCCGGATGGCCGGCACGGCGCTGGCCGTCGTGCCGCTCGCGGTGCCGGCCGGCGCGGTCGTCGCCCTGCTCGCCGCCGGTGCGCCGGCCTGGTGGCAGGCGCGGGCGGCGCTGGCCGCCGTCGCGCTGCTGCCCGCCGGGCTGTTCGCGGTCCGCCGGCACTGGCCCGACCTGGGGGCGTACGCCTGCGTCGGGGTCGCCGTGGCCCTCCCGGCGGTCGGGTTGGCGGCGGTGGTCGTACCGGCCGACGAACCGGTGACGCTCTACGCCGCCGTGGCGGTGCTGCTGGCGACGCTGGGCGGTGCGGCGCGCGCCGACGTCGCCCTGCGGGTGGCCGGCGTCGGGCTGCTCGTGGTCTCGGTCGTCACCGCGGTCCCCGTGACGTTGACGGCGCTCGTCGCCCCGTACGGCGACGTGCCGCCCTGGTCCGGTGCGCCCACGGTCCGGGCCGATACGGACGCGCTCCCGGTGGGTCTGGCGCTGACCGCCCTGGCGGTGGCCGGGGTGCTCGCCGGCCGGTTCGTCCGACCCGGTGCCGCCGCCCCGCTCGTCCGGCCCGGTGCCGCCCAGGAGGCGGTCCCGTCGGCGGGCGCCGCCTGGTGGCGGGCCGGGCTGGTCGCGGTGCCGTTCGCCGCGGCGGCGCTGCCCGTGCTGCAGATGGCCGCCGGCGTGCCCTGGCCGGTGCTGCCGGTCGTCACGCTGCTCGGCGGGGTAGCCCTGGTCCTGGCCGCCGCGCTGGCCGCGCCGCGCCCGCTGCTCGCCCCGGTCGGGGTGCCGGTGGGGCTGGTGCTGGCGGCGTCCGGGCTGCTCGGGCTGCTGGCCACCCGGGCGGGCACGATCGCCGGCCTCGGCGTGCTCGTGGTCGCGGCGACGGTGGTCGGCGTCGCCGCCCGCCGCGACGACGCCCGGCTGTCCGGGGCCCTGGTCGCGGTGGCCGCCGCGACGGGCCTGGCGGTCGTCGCGCCGCTGGCCGGCGGGCTGCCCGTACGGACGGCCGCCTTCAGCGTGCTCGCCGTCGCGGTGCTCACGCTGGCCGCCGCAGCTGCCGTACCGGCCCACCGGGGGCGTTCCGTGGCGGTGGCGCTGGACGCGGCGGCCCAGGCGGTGGCGCTGGACGCGGCGGCCCAGGCGGTGGCGCTGGTCGCGCTGCTGCTCGCGGTGGGCTCGCTGCGCCACGCCGCGGCGGTGTGCGTGCTGTGGGGCGCCGCCGTCGCGCTGCGGGTGCTGCGCCGGGGCGAGTCGTCGGGCCGACGGTGGGTCTTCGCGGGCATCGCCGGCGGCAGCGAGCTGCTCGGCGGCTGGCTGCTGCTGGCCGCCGGGGACGTGGCGCTGCTGGAGGCCTACACGGTGCCGGCGGCGGCGCTGGCCCTCGCGGCGGGCGTGGTGGCGCTGCGTACCCGGCCCGGGCTGACGAGTTGGCTGGCGCTGGGCCCGGGGCTGGCGGCCGCGCTGCTGCCGAGCCTGGTGTCGGTGCTGGTGGCCCCGGACCCCCAGCCGTGGCGGCGGCTGCTGCTGGGCGTCGCCGCGCTCGGCGCGGTGCTGGCCGGGGCGACCCGCCGCTGGCAGGCGCCGGTGCTGCTGGGCGGCGTGACCCTGGCGCTGCTCGCGCTGCACGAGCTGGTCCGTGGCTGGGACCTGCTGCCCCGGTGGATCTTCCTGGCCGTCGGCGGGCTCACGCTGATCGGGCTCGCCACCACCTACGAGCGGCGCCGCCGCGACCTGGCCCGGCTCCGGGCCGCCCTCGGCCGGATGGGCTGACCGGCACGCTCAGGGGTCGGGGGTAGGGCGAGCCCTACCTCCAACCCGGGGGTGGGCAGGGTTACTCAGCGCAACCGTTCGCCGGAGACTGGGGGTAGGGCGCGCCGACCGGCGCGAGCCGGGATCGAGGACGGGAGCCGCGATGGTGCTCGGAGCGGTGGCGGAACCGCCGGTACGGCGGGGCAGTGACTACGCGCAGTTGTCCCGGCGGATCAGCGGGGCAGGGCTGCTGGAGCGGCGTCCGGGGCGGTACGTGACCCGCATCGCCCTCACGCTGGGCGTCTTCGCGGCGGGCTGGGCGGCGGTCGGTCTGGTCGGCGACTCGTGGGCGCAGCTGCTGGTGGCCGTCTTCCTGGCCGTCGCCACCACCCAGGTCGCGTTCCTCGGCCACGACGCCGGCCACCGGCAGATGTTCCGGCGGCGGGGGCCGAGCGAGGCCATCGGCCTGCTCACCGGCAACCTGGCGGTCGGGCTCAGCTACGGCTGGTGGGTCGACAAGCACAATCGGCACCACGCCAACCCCAACCACGAGGACGAGGATCCCGACGTCGGGGCCGGCGCGCTGGTCTGGACGTACGAGCAGGCCGCCGCGACCCGCGGCTTCGGCCGCCGGCTGGCCCGCCGGCAGGCGTGGCTGTTCTTCCCGTTGCTGCTGCTGGAGGGGCTCGCCCTGCACGTGGCGAGCGTGCAGGCGATCGTGGGGCGCGACTCCGACGGCCGGTTCCGCACCCCGATGCGGCACCGCCGGGTGGAGGCGCTGCTGCTGGTCCTGCACGCCGTGGGCTACCTCGGTGCGCTGCTGCTGGTGATGTCGCCGCTGAAGGCGCTGCTCTTCGTCGCCGTCCACCAGGGGCTGTGGGGGCTCTACATGGGCTGCTCGTTCGCCCCGAACCACAAGGGCATGCCGATGCCCACCGCCGACGACGACCTCGACTTCCTGCGCAAGCAGGTGCTCACCGCCCGCAACGTGCGGGGCGGCCGGCTCGTGGACGTCGCACTGGGCGGGCTCAACTACCAGATCGAGCACCACCTGTTCCCCAACATGCCCCGGGCCAACCTGCGCCGGGCCCGGCCGATCGTCCGCGCCTACTGCGCCGAGCGGGGCATCCCGTACGCCGAGACGGGGCTCGTCGAGTCGTACCGTCAGGCGCTCGCGCACCTGAACGAGGTGGGCCGGCCGCTGCGCGGCTGACGAGGTGCGGTTGACGACGCGCGGTTGACGACGCGCGAACGGGGGCGGCGCCGACCGGCGCCGCCCCCGTTCGGTTGCGGTCGGCTCAGGAGCCCATGGACTCGATCAGCTCCTGCGGCGCCTCCTGCGTGTCGCTCGCGGCGGGCTTCTTCACCGAGACCGGGGCGCCGAAGTCCGAGTACGTGGTGATCATGGTGCCCAGCGACTCGTGCAGCACCTGGGTGTCGATGGCGAACTCGACGAGCCGGCCCTGGTCGTCGACCCTGGCGGTGAACGGTACGGCCTTGGCCTTGTCACCGAGGGCCTGGATGGCCTTGTCGTCGGGCTTGGTGCGGGTGTAGTCGAGGATGCCGGAGTAGCTGCCCGGGGCGGTCTTCTCGACGTCCACCACGCTCTGGACCATCTGCTTCGCGCCGCCCGGGTCGCCGTCGGGCATCAGGTTGAGCTGGCCGCTCTTGCCGAGTTTGGTGGCGTCCATGTGCATCCACTTCTTCGGCATCCCCTGCATGCCGGTGACCTTCAGGTAGACGTCGTTGCCGAGCATCAGGATCCGGAAGGTGCCCTCCGCGCCCATCTTCAGCGTCATGTCGCCGGTCTTGGTGGCCGGGTCCATCACGCCGCTGCCGTTGATGACCGGCGAGGTGAGCTTCATCTTGACGCTCTGCTGGTTGAGCTTCTGCGCGGCGGCGCCCAGTTCGGCGCGGGCGTCGGCGGGGGCGCTGCTGGCCGGCGCCGCGCCGGTGGTGGCGCCGCCGTCGCCGGCCGGAGCGTCCGCGTCCGTCCCCGTGCCGCACCCGGTCAGACCGAGGGCGAGCGCGGCGACGAGCGCGACCCCCGTGGTCGCCAGCCGTCGAGTGTTCATCGTGGAATCTCCTCACGCAGGGTGGGCCGGGGCCACGCCGTCGCGACCCCGACCGGGCCGCCGGTCAGCCTAACCCCGCGGTCGCACAGCCGCCCATCTATGCCACGGCGGCCACCGGAGCGCCGCGCTGCCGGGTCGGCCACACCTCGCGCCGCTGGTCGGCGTCGTCGCGGCCGGCCCCGGTAGGGTCTCCCCATGGCAGACGTGCTCACCGCCGAGGCGGTGCGAGACGAGCTGGGTGGCCTGGCGGGCTGGTCGGGAGACCCCGGGGGGATCACCCGCACCGTGGAGCTGGCCGACTTCCCGGAGGCCATCGCGGTGGTCGACCGGGTCGCCGTGGCGGCGGAGGAGATGGACCACCACCCCGACATCGACATCCGCTGGCGCACCCTGACCTTCCGCTGCGTCACGCACTCGGTGGGCGGGGTCACCCGGCGTGACCTGGAACTGGCTCGGCGGATCGACGACATCGTGGGGAGCGCCGGATGAGATTCGAGATCAGCAAGGTGCTGGACGCCATCGAGGGCCGGGTCAGCACCGACCCGTCGCTGGCGCGGGCGGTCGTCGACCTGGCGGAGGTGATCCGCTACCAGGACCTCGACGGCGGCCGGCCGGCCAGCCTGCTCCGCCTCGGCATGGTGATCGACGCCCTCGCCCGTGAGATGGAGGAGGACAACGTCCCGGTCTACGCGGTGGTCCACCGGGCCCTGCTCTCGGACGCCGACCTCACCTCCAACGAGCGCATGGTGGTCCGCCGGTGGGCCGACGACGGGCTGGTCGAGGTGCTCGACAACCCGGGCGACCGGATGCTGGAGGTGGCGGACCTGCTCGGGCTGCCGGTGCTGACCCGGGCACGGGCCGACGGCCTGCGCGGGCGCTACCCGTGGCTCGTCGAGCAGGCCGGCCGGGTGCTCGCCCCGGTGCCCGGCGCCGGCGGGCCGGCCTTCGTCGCCCACGTCGGCGGCGGGCACACGCCGGTCGCCGGTGACCGGTCGCCGGCCGGCGCGAAGCTGCTCTCCCGGCAGTGGCGCTGCGCCGAGCCCGGCTGCGCGCTCTTCGGCGGTGGCGGGGGCGGCGGGGCCTTCGCCGACCTGGCGCGGGTGGTGGAGCGCAGCCCCGCCGGGCAGCCGCCGCCCACGCTGCGCGGTGGCGTGCCCACCTGCCCCCGGCACGGCACCCGGCTCGGCGACGCCGGTCCGCGACCGCGCAGCGCCGTACTCGCCGTGCGGGTGGGTGGGCTGATCCGCCGCCGCTTCGTGCTCACCGAGGACCAGCCGGCCGTCGTGGGCCGGGCGCCCGACCAGGCCGGCGGGATCGTTCTCGGGCAGTGGCTCAACGACGAGGCGCGGCGCTGGATCAGCCGCAGCCACGTCCGGTTCGAACTGCGGGTCGGCGAGGTGATCGTGACCGACGTCAGCACAAACGGTTCGGGCATCCGTCCGGGCGGGTCGATGGCGGAGGCCGACCGCGTCCCGTTGGCGCCGCAGCAGTCCCGGGTGCTGGCCGAGGGCGACATGGTGGAGCTCTACCCCGGGGTGCAGATCGGCCGGCCCGACGAGCTTCCCACCGGCGCCCCCTACACGCCGACGTCGGTCATGGCCGAGGCACCCACGATGGCGATGCGCCTGCCCCGCTGATCCGCGGGGGAGACGACGGCGGGCGCCGGGACCGTGGTCCCGACGCCCGCCCTTGTCGTACGGGGCTCAGCCGGCCAGCACGGCGGCGAGCTGGGCGACCGCGTGGTCGATCTCCTCCTCGGTGATCACCAGCGGCGGGGCGAGCCGGATGGTGGAGCCGTGGGTGTCCTTGGCGAGCACCCCGCGCTCGGCGAGCCGCTCGCACGCCTCCCGGCCGCTCATCAGCGCCGGGTCGATGTCGAGGCCGGCCCACAGGCCCCGGCCCCGCACCGCGAGCAGGCCCCGGCCGACCAGCGACCGCAGACCGGCGTGCAGCCGGGCGCCCAGCTCGGTCGAGCGGCGCTGGAACTCGCCGGTCGCCAGCAGCCGGACGACCTCGGTCGCGACGGCGCAGGCCAGCGGGTTGCCGCCGAACGTGGAGCCGTGCTGGCCCGGCCGGAGTACGCCGAGCACGTCGGTGTTCGCGGCCACCGCGGAGACCGGCACGATGCCGCCGCCGAGCGCCTTGCCCAGCAGGTACATGTCGGGCGTGACGCCCTCGTGGTCGCAGGCGAAGGTGTCCCCGGTCCGGCCGAGGCCGGACTGGATCTCGTCGGCGATGAAGAGCACGTTCCGCTCGGTGCAGACCCGGCGTACGCCCGGCAGGTAGCCCTCCGGCGGCACCACGACGCCCTGCTCGCCCTGGATGGGCTCGAGCAGCACGGCGACGGTGTTCTCGTCGATGGCGGCGCTCAGCGCGGCCAGGTCGCCGTAGGGGACGACCGTGAAGCCCGGGGTGTACGGCCCGAAGTCGGCCCGGGCGTCCTCGTCCGTGGAGAAGCTGACGATGGTGGTCGTCCGGCCGTGGAAGTTCCCCTCGGCCACCACGATGTTGGCCATTCCCGGGGCGACGCCCTTGACCTGGTAGCCCCACTTGCGGGCGACCTTGATGCCGGTCTCCACGGCCTCGGCGCCGGTGTTCATCGGCAGCACCAGGTCCTTGCCGCACAGCTCGGCCAGCTCCCGACAGAAGTCGGCGAACTGGTCGTGGACGAACGCCCGGCTGGTGAGGGTCAGCCGGTCGAGCTGGGCGTGCGCGGCGGCGATCAGCGTCGGGTGCCGGTGACCGAAGTTCAGCGCCGAGTAGCCGGCCAGGCAGTCGAGGTAGCGGCGGCCGTCCACGTCGGTCAGCCAGGAGCCCTCGGCGGAGGAGATGACCACCGGCAGCGGGTGGTAGTTGTGCGCGGTCCACCGCTCCGCGTCGCGGATCGCCTCCGGCGTCCGCAGCATGTCGTCGATCACTGGCTCGCCTTTCCCTGACGGAGTCGCAACGTGCAGCACTTCGGTCCGCCGCCGGCCTTGCGCAGCTCGGAGAGGTCGACACCGATCGTCTCGTAGCCCCGGTCGCGCAGCTTCGCGGCCAGGCCGGTGGCCTGCGCCGGCAGCACCACGTGCCGACCGTCGCTGACCGCGTTCAACCCGAAGACCTCGGCGTCGGCCAGGGTGGCGTGCACCGCGTCGGGGAAGAGCCGGCGCAGCACCGCCTGGCTGCCGGGCGAGAACGCCTCCGGCAGGTACGCCACCGTCCGCTCGTCGAGCACGGTGAGCGCGGTGTCCAGGTGGTAGAAGCGGGGGTCGACCAGCTGCATGGTCACCACCGGGTAGCCGAAGACCTCCTGGAGCTGCGCGTGCGAGGCGTGCGCGGTGCGGAAGCCGGTGCCGGCCAGCAGGACGTCGCCGGCCAGCAGGATGTCGCCCTCGCCCTCGTTGACGTGCTTCGGGTCGTACATCTCGAAGCCGGCGGCCTCGAACCAGGCGCGGTAGGCGGGGGCTTCGTCGGCGCGCTGCGGGTCGCGGAACTGCACGGCCATCGCCTTGCCGTCGATCACGGTGCCGCCGTTGGCGGCGAAGACCATGTCGGGCAGGCCGGGCACCGGAGCGATCTCCTCGACGGTGTGGCCCAGGTCCCGGTACGTCTGCCGCAGCTGCTCCCACTGCCGCACGGCGAGGTCGGCGTCGACCGGCGCGGTCGGGTCCATCCACGGGTTGATGGCGTAGTCGACGGCGAAGTACGTCGGCCGGCACATCAGGAAGCGCTGGCTGGTGGCGTCCATCGTCATTGTCCTGCTCCCAGTGTCGGGCGCGCCCGGCCACCTTCGGCCCACGGGCTGGCGCCGTTGCTCAACGCTATGCGGCCGGGGGTGGCGGAATCCACCGGAGATACTTGCGTCGAACGGTTGATCGTTGCGTATTGGAGCCGGTTACGGGCGATCCGTTGCGTATCGACGCCCGTACGGCGGCGATGCGCTGCATCAACCCTGCTCCACCCCGAGGTGGACCTGCCGGTGCCGGGGCGTCTCGGTCTCGTCCAGCAGCGCGATGGCGAAGTCGGCGTACGTGATGCGGCTCGCCGCGTCGGCCGTCGCCCGCCGGTAGCGGCCGATGCCGGTGCCGCCGTGGTCGAAGTCACCGGCCGGGCTGAGCACCAGCCAGTCGAGTGCCGGCCCGGCGTGGCGCAGCGTCTCCACCCCGGCCGCGTGCCCCCGGTAGAAGGAGCGGTACTCCTGGGGGTAACCCGCCGTGTCCATGAGCAGTTCGCCACCCGCCGTCGGCAGCACCGAGGCCAGCCCGACGACCAGCAGCCGGCGGGTCCCGCTCGCCGCCATCCCGGCGGTCAGCGCCCGGGCGGCGGTGGGGAAGAAGACGTCCGGCGGCGCGGTCAGGTCGGCGGCGGCATGGATGGCGGCGTCGTGCCCGACGGCCAGTGCCCCGACGCGGCCGGCGTCGGTGACGTCGCCGGCCGCGACCCGCACGGTTTCGGTCGCGGCCAGATCGCGGTGCCGGTCCGGGTCCCGTACGACCGCGGTGACCTGGTGACCCCGGGCCTGCGCCTCCCGCACCGCTGCCCGACCGGCTCGCCCACCGGCTCCGAAGACAATGATCCTGCCCATCGTCGTACCCCTCACGCTCGTGGCTGCGGCCGGTCGCCGGAACCACGTCGGGACGCTAGTCGGCACGGTGGTTACCAATCGGATACCAACTACTGTGGCGGGCATGGTCACGCCGCTCGATCCGGAGATGTTCGACCCGGTCTGCCCGTCGGACCTGTCCCCGATCCGGTTCCGCGACAAGTGGGCGGGCATGATCATTCGTTGCCTGGAGGCCGGGCCCCGCCGCTTCTCGGAGCTCCGTGTCCCGCTGCGCGGCGTCACCGCGAAAGTGCTCACCCGGTCGCTGCGGACCTTGGAGGAGGACGGCCTGGTCGGCCGGACCGTCCACGCCGGTCCGGTGCGGCGGGTCGAGTACGGGCTGACCCCGCTCGGGCGCAGTCTGCTCGGACCTATGGACGTGGCCTGCGAGTGGACCCGCCACCACTGGGACGACCTGCTCGACGCGCGGGAGGGCGTTGCCTCCGGCACCTCGGAACGCTGACCGTCCCCGGCCGCCGAGGCGACGACCGGCCACCGTCGTCTGACCGACGGCCGCCGTCGCCCCGAGCGGGGGAAAACACTTCGGGGGCGGCGAACCGCCGCCCCCGAAAAGGGTTGCCCGGCTGGTGAACCACCAGGCTGGTCGGGCGTCGCCGGCGCATCGCCGGCGAGCCGGACAGTGCCCGCTAGAAGCGATCCACAAACTGTGAGTCGAGCCACTCGCGGAACCGCTGCACCCAGTCGCCGTCGGCGGTCGGCCAGTCGAACTGGCCGGTCATCGCCACAATGCCGAGCACCACCGCGCCGAGGCCCAGCCCGATGCCGAGCAGCGCGTCGGTCTTGCCGGCGATGTGCCGGCGGCGGGTGGCCATCAGGCCGAACACCGCGAGGACCGCGCCGACGGCGCCGAGCGCGATGCCGTATCCGGCGAGGGCGCCGGTGAGCACGAAGAGCGCCCCCGCCACGCCGACGATCAACCCCAGCGTGGCGAGCAGGCTGGCCCGGGGCTTCGGACCGGCGACCACCGGTCGCTCCGGCTCGCGGTCGGCGACGCCGTCACCGTCGCGGTCGACGGGCCGCTCCCCGGTGCGGTCCGCGTCGAGCGGGCGCTCCCCGGTGCGGTCCCGGTCCGTCCGGGCGGCCAGCGCCGTCGCGCTGCGGTCCAGGTCGGTCGTCCGGCCGTCGAGGGTCCGTTCGAGGGTCGGGTCGGGGTCGGTGGTCCGGGGGGCGTGCCGGGGACCGTCGTCGGCGGGTCGGGCCGTGGCGGCCCGGGCGACCGCCGCCCGCTCGGCCGCCCGCCGCTCGGCGTCACCGTCGCGCCCGTGGGCGCCCGGCGCCGTGCCGCTGCGGTAGGTCGTCTGCTCGCTGTTCCGCTCCGCCACCACCGGGTCGGCGACCCGGCCGGGGTCGTCGGTCCGGTCCCGGCCGGTGGCCTCCGTCCGGTCCCGCGCGCTCCCGTCGACCCGCGGGCCCTCCTCGCTCCGGTCCCGGCCGCCGATGTCGTCGTCCGTCGGCGTCGGCTCGGTCCGACGCGACAGGGAAGGAATCTTCACCGCAACACACCTCCTGAGGCAAGCGCGGCCGGACGGAAGTGGTGCGGTCCGCCGCGTGGTAACACGCTCAGCGGTACCCGCCCGCTCTGATCGGTACACCCGTCGACGGCCTGGCCGGGGCTTGTTTGCCGCCGGGTGAACATCGGTCGTCGACTTGCCGTTCGGCCCGGGGAAGGCGTTCGACCGGCCATAGGATCTCCGCGGCCGGCCGGCCACGTCGGCCGCGGAAGGGTGACGATGGAGATTCGAGCCGGAGCCAGGGGCCGGGTGGTCATGCTGGTCGACAACGCGATCCAGGGCGACTCCCGGGTGCAGAAGTCGGCCCGGTCGGCCGCCGAAGCCGGCTGGGACGTGACCCTGCTGGGCCGCTCGCCCGACGGCGAGCCGCACCGGTGGCACATCGGCGACGCCCTGGTGCGGCTGCTGCCGATGGGCCGTCCCGGCGCGCCGGTGCCCCGCACACCGCGCCGGAACGCGGCGGCGCTGCTCGGGCGCCTCGGCCTGCGGACGCCCGTCGAGCGGGCGTACACCCGGCTGTGCCTGCGGATGTACGGCGACCGCGCCTGGCGCCGGTTGCAGCCGGCACTGTGGAGCTACGAGCACGCCTACGGCCCGGTGCTCGACGAGCTGGCACCCGACCTGATCCACGCCAACGACTTCCGGATGCTCGGCGTGGGGGCGCGGGGGCTGCTGCGGGCCCGGGCCGCCGGCCGCCGGGCCGTCCTGGTGTGGGACGCCCACGAGTTCCTGCCCGGCATCAAGCCCTGGAGCGACAACGTGCGGTGGCTGCCCGCCCAGTTGGCGCACGAACGGGAGTACGCCCGTCACGCCGACGCGGTGGTGACCGTCTCGCCGGAGCTGGCCCGCCTGCTGCAACGCGAGCACGACCTGCCCGAACTGCCCACCGTGGTGCTGAACGCGCCCGACCGCCGCGAGACCGACCAGCCGGTACGGGCCACGCAGACCCTCCGCGCGGGGTTCGGCCTCGGGCCGGGCGACCCGCTGCTGGTCTACAGCGGCGCCGCGGCGCCGCAACGCGGCCTGGACGTCCTGGTCGAGGCGCTGCCGCTGCTGCCCGGCGTGCACGTCGCGCTGGTGGTCAACCATCCCGACGGCGAGTACGTCCGGTCGCTGACGGCACGGGCGGCCGACCTCGGCGCCGGTGGGCGCCTGCACGTGCGGGGGTACGTGCCGCACGACGAGGTGGTGCCGCTGCTCGCCGGGGCCGACCTCGGGGTGATCCCGATCCAGCACTGGCCCAACCACGAGATCGCGCTGATCACCAAGTTCTTCGAGTACTCGCACGCCCGGCTGCCCATCGTGGTCAGCGACGTGCGCACCATGGCGGGCACCGTCCGGGCGACCGGGCAGGGCGAGGTGTTCCGGGCCGAGGACGCCGGGGACCTCGCCCGCGCCGTCCGTGCCGTCCTCGCCGACCCCGACCGGTACCGGTCGGCGTACGACGACCCGGCCCTGCTGGCCGGGTGGACGTGGGAGCGGCAGGCCGTGGAACTCGACCGGGTCTACGCCCGGCTGGTGCCGGCGGCCGTCGCCGGCGGGGCGGACGCGTACGGCCGTGTCGGCTGACCCGGTGGCCGTCGACCCGGGGCACCGGGACGGCTCCCCGCCGCCCGACGTGACGGTGATCCTGCCCGTGTACGACACGATGCCGTACCTCACCGGGTGCCTGGATTCGCTGCTCGGGCAGAGCATCGGTCCGGACCGGATGCGGATCGTGGCGGTGGACGACGGCTCGACCGACGGCAGCGGCCGGCAGCTCGACCGCTACGCCCGCCGGTATCCGGGCACCGTGACCGTCGTGCACCAGCCCAACTCCGGCGGCCCGGCGGCGCCCTGCAACCGGGCCCTCGACCTGGCCACCGGCCGGTACGTCTTCTTCGTCGGCGCGGACGACCGCCTCGGCCCCGAGGCGCTGGAGCGGCTGGTGGCCGCCGCCGACCGGTACGGCTCCGACGTCGTCCTCGGCCGGGTGGTGGGGGTGAACAGCCGCCACGTCCACCAGGAGGTCTTCGCCCGCACGGCGGTGGACGTCGGGCTGGCCGACTCGGCCCTGCCGCTGTCGCTGGCCAACACCAAGCTGTTCCGGCGGGAACTCGTCGAGCGGCACCGGCTGCGTTACCCGGAGGACATGCCGATCGGCAGCGACCAGCCGTTCACCCTGGAGGCGTGCCACCGGGCGGCCCGGGTCACGGTCCTCGCCGACTACGACTACTACTACGCGGTGCGGCGGCTGAACGCCCGCAACATCACCTACCTGAGCCGGGCGGAGGAGCGGCTCGACTGCGCGCGGCGGCTCGTGGAGTTCGCCGTCGGCCTGATCCCGCCGGGCGACGAGCGGGACGCGGTGTTGCGGCGCTACTTCCGCTTCGAGGTGGCGGCCCTGCTCGACGACGACTTCCTGCGGCTGGACGCGCCGACCCGACGGCTGCTGCACGCCGGCGTACGGGAACTGGCCGGGCGGCACCTCACCGCCGCCGTACGGGACCGGCTGCCGGTGGAGACCCGGCTGCGGATCGGGGTCGCCGAGCACGGCACGCCCGACGACCTGGTCGACGTGATCCGGCAGGACGCGGAGCGCGGCGTGCCGCCGACGGTCGTCGAGGGCGCCCGGCGGTACGCGGCGTACCCGGGCTTCCGGGCGTCGCACGGCCGGCTGCCCGACGACGTCTTCGACGTCACCGACGCCGTGGACTGGCTGGCCCGCTTCGAGGTCACCGGCATCGGCTGGGACCACGACGCCGACGCCGGACCGGCTCTCGTCCTGGACCTGCGTACGCCCCTGCCCGACCTGGGCCGGCTCTGCCCGGGGCCGCCGCGACTCACCGCCGGCGAGCTGGTCGGCGACGTACGTCCCGCCACGGCCGCCAGCGGCACCACGCTGCGGGCCCGGCTCAGTGTGACCGAGGTGCTGCGCGCCAGCGCGGTGACCGGGCAGCGCCGTGCCGTACACCTGACGCTGCCCGCGCCCGACGGCCGGCCCGGGAGCGCGCCGCTGCGCGCGCCCCGCCGGGTCCGGTTCCCCCGACCGGTGGTCCGGCGGCGGGGACGACGCTGGTACGCGGTGTCGCCGGTGACCGACGGCAGCGGCCGGTTGATGATCTCCGTGGTGCCACTGACCCCCCGGCGGGTGCTCGCCCGGCTGACCGCCCGCCGCCCCGCCTGACGCCCCGCGCGCCGGTCGGGTGGCGGCGGCCCCGGTCCCTCCCAGCGGCCCGGATCCGGCCTCCGATGTGCCGGCTCCGGGGTCGGCCGGGGCTACCGCAGGGCGAGTGGGGCCACGGCCAGGTGCCGGCGGTCGTCGAGCGCCCGCCACTCCAGGGCGTGCCGGATGCCGTCCTCGACGCCGAAGCGCGGCGACCAACCCAGCAGGTCCTGGTAGCGGCGGCTGCGGTTGTAGACCCCCGGCACGTCGCCGGGCCGGCGGGGAGCCTCCCGGTACGGCAGGGGCCGCCCGGTCACCGCGGCGAACGCGGCCAGCAGTTCCCGCACCGTGGTGCCGACCCCGGTGCCGATGTTGAGCGCGGTGTACCCGTGCGGGCCGGCGGCCGCCACCTCGTCGAAGCGGGCCAGCGCCGCCACGTGGGCCTGGGCGAGATCCCACACGTGGACGTAGTCCCGGACGGCGCTGCCGTCGCGGGTCGGCCAGTCCGTGCCGGTGACGCGGAACTCCGTGCCGGTGCTGGCCGCCTCGATCATGCGACCCAGGGCGTGCGTCGGGTGGCGCAGTTGCAGCCCGGTGCGCAGCAGGGGATCGGCGCCGATCGGGTTGAAGTAGCGCAGCGCCACCGCCCGCAGCTCACCGGCCCGCGCGCAGTCGGCGAGCACCGCCTCGACCATCGCCTTCGTGCGGGCGTACGGGCTGATCGGGTCGACGGGGGAGGATTCGTCGACCGCGAAGTCCGCACCCGGCCGGTAGACGGCGGCGGTGGAGCTGAACAGCACCCGACGGCACCCGTTGCGGACCAGGTGGCGGACCAGCTCGACGGATTTCGCGAGGTTCTCCCGGTAGTAGCGCAGCGGATCGCGGGTCGACTCGGGCACCACGATCACCCCGGCGCAGTGCACGGTGGCCCGGATCTCGGGGTGCTCGGCGAAGATCCGGTCGACCAGGTCCCCGTCGGCGACGTCCCCCCGGTAGAAGGGGCGGCCGGCCGCGAAGGAGGCCCGGCCGGTCGACAGGTCGTCGAGGATCACCGGCGTGATGCCCCGGTCCAGCAGCGCGGAACCGACGGTGCTGCCGATGAAGCCGGCGCCGCCGGTGATCAGGTACTTCACGTTCGTCACCGTTGCGTCCCGGCACGCGTCCGCAGCCGGCCCGCCGCCCGGTGCGCGGCCCGCAGGACCGCCCAGACGAGATACGCGTCGTGGCGCACCATCCGGTGCTTGAGCCCGGCGATCCCGCCCGGCCGGGGGTAGCCGGCGGGAGGCAGCCACCGCCGGTAGTCCGCCGCCATCCGGCGGAAGAACGCGCGGCGGGTCTCCGGCGGCAGCCGGAAGTCGTTGCCGACGATGACCAGGTAGTGGTCGAGCATGACGCGGAACAGGTCGGGCCCGAACCGGTCCGGGGCGTCGCCGCCGGCGGTCGCCAGCCAGCCGAACACGGAGGCGTACTGGTCGAAGACCTCGAAGTGCCGTGTGCTCAGGGTGGCGGTGATCCGGTCCCGGGGGCGCTGCCGGTAGTGGTAGCAGTCCCGCTCCAGCACGTCGATGCTGCCGGCGGCGATCAGCAGGGGATGGCTGTAGGCGCAGTCCTCGTACCAGCCGGGCCGGAAGGAGAGCCCCGACTCGGCCAGGAACGCGCGGCGGACGAGCTTGGTGCACGCGGACTGGGCGAGCATGAGCAGCTCGGGCCGGTCGGCGAGCCGCAGCGGCAGGTACCGCCCCCCGAGGGCCGCCCCGGAGGGCCGGGCCACCACCCGGCCGTCCGGGAACACCTCGGCGTGGTCGACGATCAGCACGTCCGGGCGGGTGTCCGCGAGCCGCTCCCGCACCGCCGCGACCGCGCCGGGCGGCAGCCAGTCGTCGCCGTCGACGAACCAGAGGTAGTCGCCGGTGGCGTGGGCCGCGCCGGCGTTGCGGGCGCCGCCCAGGCCGGCGTTCTCGGCCAGGCGGACCACCCGCACCCGGGGGTCGCGCGCGGCGTACCGGTCGAGCAGCCGCCCGCTGCCGTCCGGCGACGCGTCGTCGACCGCGACGACCTCCACGTCCTCGGCGCCCGGCTGGGTGAGGATCGAGTCGAGACAGGTCGCGAGGTACGCCTCGACGCCGTGCACCGGAACGACGACGGACAACGTCGGGCGGTCGGCTGGGATCTCGACACCGTCCACGGCTGGGACTATGCCGAGGCGGCCCGACCGTCCCGCCACGCGCAGGTGAACTGGGGCTGACATTCTGCGAGCCGGCCCGGTCCCCGCGCTGGCTATCCTTGGCACCCGTGCCAGAGGGACACACCATCCACCGCCTGGCGGCGCGGCACGCCGAGCTGTTCGGCGGGGACAAGCTGCACGCCGCCAGCCCGCAGGGCCGCTTCGCCGAGGGCGCGGCCCGCCTCTCCGGCACCGTCCTGGAGACCACCGAGGCGTACGGCAAGCACCTGCTGCACCACCACGCGGGCGAGCTGACCCTGCACGTGCACCTCGGGCTCTACGGCAGGTTCGCCGACGGCGCCGGGGAGCCGCCGGAGCCGGTCGGTCAGGTGCGGCTGCGACTGACCAGCGACCGGCACTGGCTGGACCTGCGCGGCCCCACCGCCTGCGAGCTGCTCACCCCGCCCGAGGTGGCGGCGCTGCGCGGCCGGCTCGGCCCCGACCCGCTGCGCGCCGACGCCGACCCCGACCGGGCGTACGCCCGGATCTCCCGCAGCCCGACGCCGCTCGCGGCGCTGCTGCTGGACCAGTCGGTGGTGGCCGGCACCGGGCTGATCTTCGTCACCGAGGCGCTGTTCCGGGCCGGTCTGCCGCCGACGCTGCCCGGCCGGCGGCTGACCCGCGCCGGCTGGGACGCGCTCTGGGCCGACCTGGTGGCGCTGATGCGGCTCGCCGTCGGTCGGGGCCGGATCGACACGGTCCGCGACGCGCACCTGCCCGAGGCGATGGGCCGCCCCGCCCGGGTCGACCGGCACGGCGGCGAGGTGTACGTCTACCGCCGCCCCGGCGAGCCCTGCCACGTCTGCGGCACGCCGGTGAGCCGGGGCGGGTTGGCCGGCCGCAACCTCTACTGGTGCCCCACCTGCCAGCCCGGATGACCGGTGGCCCGCCGGGCCGTGACCACCGCGCTGCTGTCGAGCTGCCCCATCCGTGCGGGCGGGCGGCTCTCAGCCCGCGCCGAGCAGCCAGCGGACCACCTCCACCTGGCGGGGGAACACCTGTCCCTCGCCGATGCTCCAGGCCAGCGTCTGCCCGATCGTCCAGCCGCGTACCCGCTCCCGGTCGAGCCCCAGCTCCGCGCTGAGCCGGTCCAGCCGGTGCCGTACGGCGTCCGGCGAGTGCCCCAGCTCCCCGCCGCGCACCAGCGGCACCACGCCGAACTCCCGCTCGCCGGTCAGCGGCTTCGGGTCGATGAGCAGCCACGGCTCCCGGGTCGCCCGCAGCACGTTGCCGGCGTGCAGGTCCTGGTTGACCAGCACCTGCGTGCCCTGGCTGCCGACCAGGTCCGTCAGCAGCCCCAGCGCCGCGTCGACCAGCCGCCGCTCGTACGGCCGGCCCGCCCGCTCCCACTTCGCCGGCAGCCGTTCCAGCCAGCCGGCGGCCTCCTCGGCGAGGGGGGTGAACGGCGGGCCGGCCGGTCGCCACAGCCGGGGCAGCAGCCCGACCGCCACGTCCAGCGCCGCGTCGGCGGGCAGGGCGTGCAGCGGCGTGCCGGGCACGCACCGCTCGACCAGCAGCGCCCGCCGCCGCGGGTCGTGCCCGAGCAGCCGGGCCGCCCCCGCCCCGGCCCAGCACTCCAGTGCCGTCGCCTCGTGGACGCTGTCGGGGTCCGGGTACTGGAGCTTCAGCACCGCCGGCGTCCCGTCGGGCAGTTCCGCCGGCAGGGCCAGCGACGCGAAGGCGTACGGGAAGGGGGGCCCGAGCCGCAGCGACCAGCGCTCGGCGCAGGCGGCCACCCGCTCCGGCAGCGCCGCCAGCCACTCCCGCCCGGCCGGCACGTTCCGCACCCAGCCCAGCCCGTCCGGGATCAGGAGTTCCGATTCCACCCGCCCATCCTGAACCCCGAGCCGCCCACCCCGCATCACCAATCCCGGCCCCGCCCACCCGCTGGCCCACCGTCCGGTGATCAAGAGGTTCTGACCCGCCAGGCAGATCGAACCGGGCGTGAACCTCTGATCATCGGGCTGGACCGAGGGGGAGGGTGGGAATCAGCGGAGGCGGCGGATGTCGCCGTGGGCGCGGTAGAAGCCGCCCCGGCCGGACTCGCGGACCTGGGTGACCAGGTAGCGCGCGCCGGGCTCGCGGATGCCCTTGGGGAACTGCACGGACCAGTCCCGGTGGTAGCCGGGGGAGACGACGTGCACCCGCAGCCGGCCCCGGTCCTCGACGCACTGCACGATGACGCCGCCGTCGACGTCGCTGGTCACCTCGACCGTCGTCCAGGCCGCCGGCTCGGGCATCCGGGGCGGGGCCTTGACGTCGACCACCTCCGGCACGCTGCCGGCCTCCGCCGCCCGGATGGCCGGCTCGCTGGCGTCGATGCAGGCCAGGTAGCCGCCGGTGGTGACCACGTAGAGCCGATCCTCGTGGTACTGCATCGAGTAGGCCGAGCCGCAGCCGGTGCCGAGCTTCCACAGCCGGTTGCCCGCCGCGTCGAAGCAGTAGATCGAGGACTGGCTGTCGCCGGCGAAGACGTACCGGCCGCCCTCGGCCGTGGCGCAGGAGAAGACCGGGGCGTCGCAGCGGTAGCTGCGCTCGGCACGACCGTCCTTCGCCAGGCGCACCACCTCCCGGGTGCCGGTGCCCGCGAACACCGCGCCGGGCTCCTGCCAGCCGAAGAGCACCGAGCCGGTCGGGGTGTGCCACAACTCCCGGCCCGTACGCCAGTCGTAGCCGGTCACGCCCTGCGAGTGGCCGTGGTAGAGCGCGTCGGCGTCGCAGCGCACCATCCACGCCGACCGGCCACGGCCCTGCCGGCGCCAGAGGAACTCGTCCTCGTGGTCGACGGCCACGACGCCGCCGCCCGCGTCGGAGACGCCCAGCACCCCGTCGTGGATGTCCAGCCAGTAGATGTCGATCTCCGGCGCGATCTCGTAGGCCACCCGGGGCACCTTGCCGGACAGGTCGTAGACGTTGCCGTCGTCGCAGCCCGCGTAGATCCAGGCGTCGTCGGCGACGATGC
Organism: Micromonospora sp. ZG13; assembly: GCF_059359355.1. Lineage (NCBI taxonomy): Bacteria > Bacillati > Actinomycetota > Actinomycetes > Micromonosporales > Micromonosporaceae > Micromonospora > Micromonospora sp. ZG13. Next base: position 79,491 of record NZ_JCADBQ010000001.1, on the reverse strand, counting down.
ACTTCACCCCCTCGGGGAGGCGGACCTGGTTCAGCACCCGGGCGTCGTGGCCGAGCGTGGTGATGACGCCCCGCTCGTTGCCGACCATGCAGCTCTGCCCGTCGACGAAGATGCCGAAGGCGGGGGCGCCGGAGTCGTAGCGCCACAGCACCGGGGCGGTGCGGGCAGTGGAGCGGGTGCTGACGATCTGCCGCCGCGAGACGGCGCGCTTCTGCCGTACCCCCGGCACGGCCGGGGCGTAGCCCTTGCGGACCTTCTCGCCGATCTTCTTCGCAGCCGCCGCGCGGGCCTTGGCGTTGTCGGCGTAGGCGGTGGTCTTGACCTGGCCCTGGTCGCCGATCCGGCCGTAGCGGACGGTCAGCGCGGCGTCGTCGACGACGACCTCGTAGAACTTGTGCGCACCGTCCACTTCGGACAGTTCGAGGTAGGTCGTCTCCTGCGACATGGGGTGCCTCCGAGGGGTCAGCGACCGGCCCGACGTGGCCGGCGCGGCGAGCGCGGGCACACGCTAACCGCCACCCCCGACAAAGCCCTGCGCGGGTTTCGGGGGCGCTCCCGCCTCAGCGGCCGACGGCGGCCAGGGCGTCGACGGCCTTGCGGGCGGCGATCAGCACCGGATCCCAGACCGGGGCGTACGGTGGTGCGTAGCCGAGGTCGAGCGCCGTCATGTCGTCCACCGTCATGCCGTTCCACAGCGCCACCGCGAGGGTGTCGATCCGCTTGGCCGCCTCGGACCAGCCGACGATCTGCGCCCCGAGCAGCCGCCCGCTGGGCTTCTCCGCGATCAGCTTCACCGTCATGGACCGGGCGCCCGGGTAGTAGCCGGCGCGGTTGGTCGACTCGGCGATCACCGAGACGAACTCGAACCCCGCCGCCGCGGCGTCCTTCTCGCGCAGCCCGGTGCGCCCGACCTCCAGCTCGCAGACCTTGGTGACGGCCGTGCCGATCACCCCCGCGAAGGTGGCGTACCCGCCGCCGATGTTGATGCCGGCGACCCGGCCCTGCTTGTTGGCGTGGGTGCCCAGCGGCACGTGCACCGGCAGCCCGGTGACCCGGTGCACGGTCTCCACGCAGTCGCCGGCGGCCCAGACGTCGGGCACCCCCTGCACCCGCATGCGGCGGTCCACCCGGATCCCACCGGTGTCGCCCAACGGCAGGCCGGCGGCCTCCGCGAGCGCGGTGTTGGGGCGTACGCCCAGACCCAGGACGACCACGTCGGCGGGGATGGGCCCCTCGGCGGTGACCACCGCGGACACCCGGCCCCCGGTCTCCTCCAGGCCGGTCACCCCGAGGCCGGTACGGATGGTGACGCCGATGCCCCGCATCGCGTCGGTGACCAGTTCGGCCATGTCCGGGTCCACGGTGGCCATCGGCTGCTCGGCCTGCTCGACCAGGGTGACGGCCAGCCCGCGCTGGATCAGCGCCTCGGCCATCTCCACGCCGATGTAGCCCCCGCCGATCACCACCGCCCGGCGCGGCCGGGGCTCGGCGTCCAGCCAGGCGCGCAGCGCGGCGCCGTCGTCGAGGGTCTGCATCCCGAAGACCCCGCCGGCGTCGGTGTCCGCCCAGCCGGGCTTCTTCGGCAGCGCCCCGGTGGCGTACATCAGGGTGTCGAAGCGCTCCCGGACCTCGCCGCCGCCTTCGAGGTCCCGCGCGACGACCTCGCGTCGGTCGAGGTCGATGGCGGTCACCTCGTGCCGGAGCCGGACGTCGATGTCGAACTTCTCCCGGAACGTCTCCGGATCGCGGGCGATCAACTGGTCCCGCTCGGGCACCAGCCCGCTGATCCAGTACGGGATGCCGCACGCCGAGTACGACGTGAAGTGCCCCCGCTCGAAGGCGACGATCTCCAGGTCGCCGCGGTCGCGGCGGCGCCGCGCCTGGGACGCCGCCGCCATTCCCGCGGCGTCCCCACCGATGACGATCAGCCGTTGCGCCACGGGCACCATCCTGTCACGAGCGGTCCGCGCCGCGGGTCTGCCGCGCGACGTCGGAGACCACGTCCACGAGCTTGCCCGTACGCGCGAAGACCGCCCGCTGCCGGGCCGCCCCGGTGCCGTGCCGGCGCAGCCCCGCGACGAGGTCGGTCACCTCGTCGAGGTCGCCGTGGCGCTCCAGCGCCGGGCGCAGCCGCTCGACGAACTGGTCGAACAGCTCCCAGGCCGGCCGCAGCTCGCCGTCGGTCAGGTCGACGCCGTCACCCTCCAGCCCGTCGTGCGCCGCCCGCCAGTGCGCGGCGACCAGCAGGTGGTGGTCGGTCCGCAGGGCGGGCCGCCCGGCGGCCATGTCGTCCAGTGCGGTCGCCACCATGGCCCGGACCAGGGCGGCGACGAGCACCGCGTCGTCCACGGACGGGCAGACGTCGCCGATCCGGATCTCCACCGTCGGGTACTTGGCCGACAGGCGGGCGTACCAGTAGAGCATCCCCTCGTCGAGCATCATCCCGCTGGCGATGAGCTGCCCGATCAGCCGCTCGTAGTGCTCGTGCGACTCCAGGAACGGGGTGGGCGCCACCGACGGCCAGTGTTCCCACTCCACCGACCGCCAGCTCGCGTACCCGGTGTCCTCGCCCCGGGCGAAGGGGGAGTTGGTGGTCACCGCGTGCAGCACGGGCAGCCAGGGCCGGACGTGGTTGAGCACCTGTACCCCGGTGTCCGGGTCGGGCACCCCGACGTGCACGTGCATGCCGTTGTTGCCGGGGCCGGGGACCAGCAGGCGGAACCGCTCGATCATCCGGTCGAAGCGGGGCTTGTCGACCACCGGCGGCACGGGACCGTCGACGGGCCCGGTGCCGATGGCGAGCAGCCGTACGCCGGCCCGCTCGGCCGCCTCGGCGAGCGCGGCCCGCAGCACGCCGAGGGAGTGCCGGATCGACGAGAGTTCCAGGCCGGGCGGGCTGCCGATCTCGATCTGGCTGGTCTGGAACTCCCGCTCCACCTGGCCGCGCAGCTCGGGCGGCACCTGCTCCATGACGAGGTCGACGGCGGGCACCGCCGCCCCGGTGTGCGGGTCGACGAGCAGGAACTCCTCCTCGACACCCACCGTGAGCAGGTCGGTCCCCTCGGCCGTACCGCTCGGAGCCTCCGCCACCTGGCCGGTCATCGTCACCACCGTCCGTTCACCCCGGTAGCGGCCCGTCCGCGCCGGTCGGTCAGTGGTTACCCACCGTGTGGAGGCGGGGAAACGCGGCCCGGCGTGTCGCCCGCCGATCGCCGGCACCAGCCGAACCGGCCGGGCGGCGTGACAACGGGTCCTAGGCTGATCGTCGTGCCGGGGCCGCTGGGGATCGCGTTGGGGATGTGGGCGTACGTCCTCGTCCATCTGACGCTGCTCGCCGACCGCCCGGCCGGGCTGCTCGCGGGGGCCGCGTTCGTCGCGGTGGCGCTGCTCGCCGTCGCGTTCGCGGCGCACGCGGCCGGCGTCGCCGACGCGCCCCGGGCCGGCCGGGCCGCCGCCCTGCGCGCCCGGGCCCGTCGTCGCCGGGTGCCCCGACAGGTCGACCCGGACGCCGCCGGGCGTCCCCGGCCCCGCGCGCCCGGGCCGCACCCCTCGGCCGCGTAGCACCGCCGCGCGGCCGATTCCGCCGTTCACCCGCCCGTCCCGGCGACTCCCACCGCCGGGCCGGCACTCCGGAATCGGACCGAGGGGTCACCCATGCTCGCCTTCGCACCTCTGCACGACGCCGTCGGCGCCGCCGGCCGCGCGCTCACCTGGTTCACCACCCTGCTCGAACCGCTGGCCGGCGACGCGGCCACGGCCGCCGCCATCGTCGTCCTCACCGTCGTCGTCCGGTTGCTGATCTCGCCGCTCACCCTCGCGCAGGTGCGCGGGGAGCGGCGCCGCGCGGCGCTCGCCCCCGAGGTCCACGCGCTTCAGCGGCGGTACGCGGACGACCCCGCCCGGTTGCAGGGCGAGTTGTTCGCGCTCTACCGGGCCAACGGCGCCAGCCCGGTCTCCGGCTGCCTGCCGCTGCTGCTCCAGGCCCCGGTCCTGCTGGTGATGTACCGGCTCTTCACCACCGCCGACGGCGGCACGGGGCTGCTGGAGGAGCGGCTGGCCGGCGTGCCGCTGGGCCACCACCTGGGCGACGGGCTGGGCGGGGGCACGCTGCCGCTGTTCGGCGCCCTGCTGGCGGCCCTGCTCGCGCTCGCCTGGTGGACGTCGCGGCGGATGCGGCGTGCGGCGGCGGCGACGGGAACGGTGGCCGGTACGCCGACCGAGGGGCCCGGCGCGGCCGTGCTCGGCCGGGTGCTGCCGCTGCTGCCGTACACGACCGTGCTGGTGGCGCTGGTGCTGCCGCTCGCCGCGGTGATCTATCTGGTGACCACCACCGCCTGGTCGGCGGCGGAGCAGGCGGTGCTGCGCCGCCCGCGTCCGGCGCCGGCCCCTCGACGCCATTGCATCGATGGGCGTTGACATCCGGGGCGTCGGCACGTACAACTCGGGAGAGAGCGCTCTCTCGACCGTCCCCGCAGAGAGGCACGTCCATGACCCCTGCCCCGGCGGCGCCCGCCGCCCTGCTCCCGCGACGCCGGCTGACCCTGGCGCTCGCCCTGTTCGCCGCCGCCACGACCGCCCTGACGGGCGTGACCGTGACCGCCAACGCGGCGGTGCCGGCGCCCGCACCCGGCTGGAGCGTGGTGTGGAGCGACGACTTCACCGGTGCGGCCGGCACGCTGCCGTCCGCCGCCAACTGGATCATCGACACCGGCACCAGCTATCCCGGCGGACCGCCGAACTGGGGTACCGGGGAGATCCAGACCTACACCAACAGCACGGCCAACGTCAGCCACGACGGCGGCGGCAACCTGCGGATCACCCCGCTGCGCGACGCCTCGGGCCGCTGGACCTCGGCCCGGATCGAGACCGTACGCAGCAACTTCAAGCCCCCGTCCGGCGGAGTCCTGGCCATCGAGGGCCGCATCCAGATGCCCAACGTCACCGGGGCGCAGGCGTCGGGCTACTGGCCGGCGTTCTGGGCGCTCGGCTCGCCGTACCGGGGCAACTACCAGAACTGGCCCGGCATCGGCGAGTTCGACGTGATGGAGAACGTCAACGGCCTCAACTCGGTCTGGGGCGTGCTGCACTGCGGGGTGGCCCCGGGCGGGCCGTGCGACGAGTTCAACGGCATCGGGGCGTCCCGGGCCTGCCCCGGCAGCACCTGCCAGTCGGCGTTCCACACCTACCGCTTCGAGTGGGACGCCTCGGCCAGCCCGCAGCAGTTGCGCTGGTACGTCGACGGGCAGCTCTACCACAGCGTGAGCCAGTCCCGGGTCGGCGAGCCGTACTGGTCGCAGATGACCAACCATGCCGGCTACTTCCTGCTGCTCAACGTGGCGATGGGCGGAGCCTTCCCGAACGGGGTGGCCGGTGGCGCGACGCCGACCGCCGCCACCGTCCCCGGCCGGCCGATGCTGGTCGACTACGTGGCCGTCTACAGCCGGGGCGGCGGCACCGCCCCGCCCACCACCCCGCCGCCGACGACCCCGCCGCCCGGCGGGACGCGGGACGCGTACGCGACGATCCAGGCGGAGTCGTTCAACGCGCAGAACGGCGCGCTCGTCGAGGCGTGCGCCGAGGGCGGGCAGAACATCGGCGCGCTGCGCAGCGGCGACTGGGTGCGGTTCGACAACGTCGAGTTCGGCGCCACCCCGCCACGCGACTTCGTCGCCCGCGTCGCCTCCGGCGCGGCGAGCGGGGTCAGCGGGCTGGTGGAGGTACGGCTGGACAGCCCGACCAGCCCGCCGATCGGCAGCTTCGCGATCGGGAACACGGGTGGCTGGCAGAGTTGGCGCTCGGTTCCCGGTAACGTCGCCGGCCCGACCGGCCGGCGGACCGTCTACCTGACCTTCACCAGTGGACAGCCCGCCGACTTCGTCAACGTCAACTGGTTCACCTTCCGCCGCTGATCCCTCCCGCGGAGCCCCCGGCGGTCGCCGGGGGCTCCGTTGCGCCGGGCCCGCACCAGCTCTGGACAGAAACAGTTAACACTCCTAATAATGAGCGTCAATGTCGATGCCGATGGATGGCGTCCGGGCGTGGAGGGTGTCGTGAAACGATCCAGATCTCTGGTGTTCTCGCTGGTCACAGCGGTGGTGGCGGCGCTGGGTGCGGTGTGGGTGGCGATGCCCGCCTTCGCCGCCGGAGTGACCGCCAGCTTCGTCAAGACGTCCGACTGGGGCTCGGGCTGGGAAGGGAAGTACACGATCACGAACGGGGGCGGGGCCACGGTCGACGGCTGGACCGTCGCCTTCGACCTGCCGGCCGGGACCACCGTCGGCAGCTACTGGGACGCGCTGCTGACCTCGTCGGGCCAGCGGCACACCTTCACCAACCGGTCCTGGAACGGCCGCATCGCCCCGGGGGCCTCGGTCTCGTTCGGCTTCCTCGGCTCCGGGCCGGGCGCGCCCACCAACTGCCAGCTCAACGGCACGGCGTGCGGCGGCGGCACCAGCCCCACCACCGCGCCCCCGACCACCGCACCGCCGACGACCCCGCCCCCGACCACGCCGCCCCCGACCACCCCGCCCCCGACGAGCCCGCCGCCGAACACCGGCCTGCCGAAGCACATCCTCACCGGGTACTGGCACAACTTCGACAACCCGGCCGTCGAGCTGCGTCTGCGTGACGTGCCCGCCGAGTACGACGTCGTCGCGGTCGCCTTCGCCGACGCCACCGCCACCCCTGGCGCGGTCGCCTTCGCCGTCGACCCCGGCCTGTCCGCCGCCCTCGGCGGCTACACCGACGCCGACTTCTCCGCCGACGTACGCGCCCTCCAGGCCCGGGGCAAGAAGGTGATCATCTCGGTCGGCGGCGAGACGGGCCGGGTGGCGGTCAACGACGCCGCCTCCGCGGTCGCGTTCAGCAACAGCGTCCACGCGCTGATCCAGCGGTACGGCTTCGACGGCGTCGACATCGACCTGGAGAACGGGCTGAACCCGACCTACATGGCCCAGGCGCTGCGCTCGCTGCGTGCCAAGGTGGGCGCGGGACTGATCATCGCGATGGCCCCGCAGACCATCGACATGCAGTCCCCGGACAGCAGCTACTTCAAGCTGGCGCTCGACATCAAGGACATCCTCACCGTCGTGAACACCCAGTTCTACAACTCGGGAGCGATGCTCGGCTGCGACCGCAACGCCGCGTACGCCCAGGGGACGGTGAACTTCATCGTGGCGCTGGCCTGCATCCAGTTGGAGGCCGGGCTCCGCCCGGACCAGGTCGGCCTCGGCCTGCCGGCCGGCCCCGGCGCAGCCGGCGGCGGCATCGTCGCGCCTTCCGTGGTGAACGCCGCGCTGGACTGCCTGGCCCGGGGCACCAACTGCGGTAGCTTCCGCCCGCCGCGCACCTACCCGGGTATCCGCGGCGCGATGACCTGGTCGGTCAACTGGGACGTGACCAACGGCAACACCTTCGCCCGCACGGTGGCCCCCCACCTGAAGACCCTCCCGTGACCTGACCCCTCTCCCGCCCTCCCTCCCACCCCCACCCGAGCGTCGATCTCGCAGTCGTGGAAGCCGCGCAAGCGGTCACATCGGGCGCCGCAAATGCGTGATCGACGCCGGTGGGGGCGGGAGGGCGGGGGTGGATCAGCGGGCGGCGTCGGCGTGGTCGTGCTGGCGGTCACGGCGACGACGGGTCTTCTTGATCGCCCACCAGGCGATCATCACGACGAAGACGGCGATGATGCCGTAGTCGAACCACTTGCTGTACTGCTCGATCTGCTGCCAGCGCGAGCCGAGCGCGTAGCCCAGGCCGACGAAGAGCGCGTTCCAGATGCCGCTGCCCAGCGTGGTGAACGCGATGAACTCCGGCAGCGGCATCCGGTTGGCCCCGGCGGGGATGGAGATCAGGCTGCGTACCACCGGCATCATCCGGCCGAAGAGCACCGCCCACCGGCCGTGCCGCTCGAACCAGCGGTCGGCCTTCTCCAGGTCGTCGAGGTCGACCAGGGGCAGCCGGTCGAGCCAGCGCTTGAGCCGGTCCTCGCCGGCCGCCGCGCCCAGCCAGTAGAGGACGAGCGCCCCGCCCAGGGAGCCGGCGGTGGCGGCGAGCCCCACCAGCACGACGTTGAAGCGTCCCTCGCTGGCCAGGTAGCCGGCCATCGCCAGGACGATCTCGCTCGGAATCGGCGGGATGATGCTTTCCAGGGCGACCAGCAGGGCCACCCCGATGGCACCGGCGGCGTCGATGACCCCCGCCACCCAACCGGTCAGGCCGCCGAGTTCGGTCGGGTCGACGTTCTCGGCGAGTGCCATCGCGATCCTCTCGGCTGGGTCCGATCGGAGTCATCTACCCTGCGGCCCGGCCGTCACACCTGCCCGTGAGTCGGGCCACCACCGGTCACCCCTGCGGGTGCAGTTCCGCGTCGGCCGGCCCCCGCCGCCATCCGGTGAACCGGACCCGCAGGCCGGCCCGGGTGGGGGAGCAGCAGTACGGCCCTGCCACCGCCACGGCCTGCGGCGCCAGCGGGGCGAGCCGCACCAGCCGCCACCGCTCGTCGTCGGCCCGGGCCCGTACGGTCAGCGCGTCCCGGTCGCGGCTGACCCGTACGGTCACCTCCCGCCCGGCCCAGATCGGCACCGGGGCGACCGACCAGTCGGAGACCTCGCGGGTCACCACGGCACCGACCTGCGGCTGGCCGTCGCTGACCTCCACCCCGGCCTTGACCCAGTTCCGTTCGTCGACCCGGACCAGCACGCCGGCCTGGTCGAACTGCTCGCCGTAGTCGAGGACGAAGCTCACCTCCACGGCCTCGCCCGTGGGCAGCGGCGCGAGCAGCGCCGGGGCGTCGTCGTGGACGAAGCCGTACGAGGTGTGCCGCCACAGGTCGCTGCCCCCGGCCGGCTGCACCAGCAGGTCGCCCGCCGGCCCGCCCTCGACCAGCACCGGCTCGTTCCACCACTCACCCTCGGCCCAGTCGATCGGCCGCTGCCCGTCTCCCATGCCGGTGACCGTACCGCCGGTGCTCGCCCGGGCGCCGCCCCTCGGGCGCGACGGCCGGGACGACAGACAGGCTCGTCCATGTTCACGGCGTCGTCCGGACACCCGGGAAGCCGGTGTTTGGCGGCACGCGGGATCGGAGACATAACCTCGGCATGGCTGACAGGTGGTACTCGGAGGCGGTCGTCTACTGCCTCGACATCGACACGTACGCGGACTCGGACGGCGACGGGGTCGGCGACATCCGGGGGCTCATCGGCCGGCTGGACTATCTCGCCCGGCTGGGCGTGACCTGCCTCTGGCTGCACCCCATCCACCCGTCACCCAACCGCGACGACGGCTACGACGCGACCGACTTCTACAACGTCGACCCGCGCTTCGGCACCCTCGGCGACTTCGCGGAGCTGCTGCACCAGGCGCAGAACCGCGGCATCCGGGTGATCATCGACCTGGTCGTGAACCACACCTCGAACGAGCACCCGTGGTTCCAGTCCGCCCGCTCGTCGCCCGACTCGCCGTACCGGGACTGGTACGTCTGGGCCGACCACGAGCCGGCCGACCGGCACCAGGGCATGGTCTTCCCCGGCGAGCAGCACGAGACCTGGACCTACGACCGCACGGCCAAGGCCTGGTACTACCACCGGTTCTACAAGTTCCAGCCGGACCTGAACATGACCAACCCGGCGGTCCGTGCCGAGGTCAAGAAGATCATGTCGTTCTGGCTCCAGCTCGGCGTCTCCGGCTTCCGGATGGACGCCGTGCCGTTCATCATCGAGCTGACCGAGGCGGGCAACCCGGACTCGCCGAAGGACTACGAGTTCCTCACCGAGCTGCGCCAGCACGTGCAGTGGCGCCGGGGCGACGCCGTCCTGCTCGCCGAGGCCAACGTCGAGCCCGACCAGTTGCCGACCTTCTTCGCCGACAGCGGCGGCTCGGGCAACCGGCTGCACATGCTCTTCGACTTCATGCTCAACGGGCGGCTGATGCTGGCCCTGGCCCGGCAGGACCCGGAACCGATCATTGAGGCGCTGCGGGACACCCCGAAGCTGCCCGAGGGCGGCCAGTGGGCGACCTTCCTGCGCAACCACGACGAGATCGACCTTTCCCGGCTCACCGCCGAGCAGCGCAACCAGGTGTACGCGGAGTTCGGCCCCGACGAGGACATGCGCATCTACGACCGGGGCATCCGCCGCCGGCTCGCCCCGATGCTCGGCAACGACCGTCGTCACATCGAGCTGGCGTACTCGTTGCAGTTCTCGCTGCGCGGCACGCCGGTGCTGCGCTACGGCGAGGAGATCGGCATGGGGGAGGACCTGTCGCTGCCCGGTCGGGAGGCGATCCGCACCCCGATGCAGTGGTCGTACCAGCCGAACGCCGGCTTCTCCACCGCCGACCCGGAGAAGCTGGTCCGCCCGGTCATCGACAAGGGCGAGTTCTCGTACGAGAAGGTGAACGTGACCGCCCAGCGCAGCGACCCGAAGTCGTTGCTCGCCTGGTTCGAGCGGATGATCCGTACGCTCCGCGAGGCCCCCGAGGTGGGCTCGGGCTCGACCACCCACATCGACGTGGCGGTGCCCCCGGGAGTGCTGGCGCACCGCGCCGACGGGCGCACCGGCACGATGGTCTTCGTGCACAACCTCGGCACCGACGACGCCGAGGTGGACCTCAGCACGCTGGAGCCGGAGGCGGACCTGCCCATCGACGTCCTCGCCGACCGCAACTACGGCGACGTCGGCAAGCTGGACCGGCTCAAGGTGGCCGGCCACGGCTACCGGTGGATCCGCCTCTGCCGGGGCCGCGGCCTCTGACCGGTCACTCCCGCCAGCCGGCGAGTTCCACCCCCTTGGCGAGCTCGACCCGGAAGCCCAGGGTGATCTCGCCGCTCTCTCCCGGCCCGAGCCGCAGCCGCCAGGTCAGCTCGCCCAGCTCCGTGCGCTCGGCCGGGGGCGGGACGAGGGTGGCCTCCCGCACGACCACCGCCTCGTCGCGCGACACCGGAAGCTGGTCGCGCACCTCCACGGTCGCCGGACGGGGCGTGTGGTTGGCGACGCAGATCCGGTACTCCACGTCCCGCCGCCGGGTCGAGCCGAGGGTGGCGCGGGTGTCGGAGCGTCGGCTGAGCTTGCGCTCCACGCGGACCCGGTCGTCCACCCCGAGGGCCAGTTCGGTCTCCTCGCCGGGCGCCCACGTCGGCAGTCGGGTGGCCGCGACGAAGTCGGCACCGTGGAAGACCGCCGCCGGGCCGGGGAGCAGCGTGTGCGGCGAGGTGTTGCGTACGGTCGCCCGCAGGTGCGCCTCGGTCGCGCGGACCGGCGCGGTCACGTGGTCCAACCGGGCCGGCAGCTCCAGCACGGCGATGGTGGCCCGGTGGGCGCTGCCGTCCGCCGGCACCGCGACGGGGCGGGCCGGCCGGTAGGTGGCCGCGGTGACGCCCTGCTCGACCGTGGCCGCGCTCTCGCGCACCTTGGGGCGCGGCGGGCCGGACCGGGCCACCGCGCCGGCGGGTGCCGCGCCGGGGGCCGCGGGCGCCGGCATCGCGCCGAAGCCCGCCGCCGTCATCGGCATCGGCGGCGGTACCGGCCGGACCCGTTCGAGGTACCAGGGCGTCAGCTCGGGTACGCGGGTCGCCGTCGCCGGGCGGGCCGTCGAGAGTTCGAGTGCGCACTCCGGCCAGTCCTCGCCGGTGTCCTGGCTGACCAGGCCGAACCAGGTGACGGTCACGGTGTCGTCGACGAGCCGCACGTCGTAGGAGGGCTGCCAGCGGGCCCCGTCGACCAGGTAGGTCAGTTCCAGGTCCAGCTCGGCGTCGTCGGCGTCCACCGACACCGTCACCTCGGCGGCCAGCCGGTCCGGTGCCCGCTTGCCGCTCGCGGCCTCCAGTTCCCGCTCGACGACGGCCCGCTCCTCGGTCAGGTCGGTACGCCGCCGGTCCAGCCCGCGCCGGCGGCGCTGGGAGTCGGCGAGCTGGCCCGCCACCGAGTCGGCGAAGGCGGCCACGTCGGTCGGGGCGGCGTCGCCGGCGGCCAGCGCGCGGGCGTACGTGGCGCCGGCCCGGTCGGCCAGCCGGCTGAGGAACTGCCCCCGCTGCGTCTCGATCTCGTACGCGTCGTCGACCTCGGCCAGCTCGTCGGCCAGCTCCCGGCTGCGCTGCTCCAGCGCGCGGACCTGCCCGTCGACGCTGCGTGCCTGCCGCCAGGTCGTGACGTCCACGCCGAGTACGGTGGCCGCGCCCCGGCCGCCGACGCGCAGCGAGTCCCGCCGTACGCCCAGCGGCAGCGGCGCGACGCGTACCCGGTGCTCGCCGGCACCCAACCTGGTGCTGCCCCGGCGGGTGACCCGGGCCCGGTCCGGATAGACGGTGACGCCGACGACGGGTGCTTCGATCTCCACTGCCTCCACGGCGGCGAGCGTAGCCGGACGATGCTCGTGACCTCGTCGGGCGCGACGGGTCGCGGGAGCCGGCGTCCCGCGTCGGGCCGGCACCGCGTACGCCTGGGTTAAGCTCCTTCGATCGAACGCAAGTTACCGGGAGGTAGGCATGTCGGAGGAGCAGCGGGTCGCCATCGTCACGGGGGCGGCGCGGGGGATCGGGGCGGCCACCGCCCGGCGGCTGGCGGCCGACGGCCTCGCGGTCGCCGTGGTCGACATCGAGGAGTCCGCGACCAAGGAGACCGTGGACGCCATCGTCGCCGCCGGCGGCCGGGCGCTCGGCGTCGGCGCGGACGTGTCCGACCGGGCCCAGGTGGAGGCGGCCGTGCAGCGGGTCGCCGCCGAACTGGGCGCCCCGACGGTGCTGGTCAACAACGCCGGCGTGCTCCGCGACAACCTGCTGTTCAAGATGACCGACGCCGACTGGGACACGGTCATGGGCGTGCACCTGCGCGGCGCGTTCCTGTTCAGCCAGGCCGCCCAGAAGCACATGGTCGAGGCGAAGTGGGGCCGGATCGTCAACCTCTCCAGCACCTCGGCGCTCGGCAACCGGGGGCAGGCGAACTACTCGGCGGCGAAGGCCGGCCTCCAGGGCTTCACCAAGACCCTCGCCATCGAGCTGGGCCCGTTCGGGGTGACCGTCAACGCGGTCGCGCCCGGCTTCATCGTCACCGACATGACCGCCGCCACCGCCGCCCGGATGAAGGTCGACTTCGAGGCGCTCCAGAAGCACGCCGAGTCGGAGATCGCGGTACGCCGGGTCGGCCGCCCCGAGGACATCGCGCACACCATCTCGTTCCTCGCCAGCGAGGGCGCCTCCTTCGTCTCCGGCCAGGTCGTCTACGTGGCCGGCGGCCCCAAGGACTGACCCCGCGTACGCCCCGGCGGGCGGGCGCCCGCCCGCCGGGGATCAGGCCGCGGCGGGGCGGGTGCGCCAGAGCCAGAGCAGGCCGAGCACCGGCAGGACCAGCGGGATGTAGCCGTACCCGCTGCCGAACTGCGACCAGACCGTCTCGTCGGGGAAGAGTTCCGGGTCGACGAGGCTGAGGGTACCGACGCCGAGCACCCCGGCCAGCTCCACGGCGCAGCACGCCAGGGCGACGCGCCGGCCGGCGGCGCCGGCGCGGGCCAGCCCCACGGCCGCGACGATGTAGATGGCCGCGGCGAGGGCCGAGAGCAGGTACGCCACGGGCGCCTCGTCGAACTTCGTGGCGATCTGGAGGCCGGCGCGGCTCGTCGCGGCGATCGCGAAGAGCAGGTAGACCGCGATCAGCAGCCGTCCGGGGCCGGCGTTGGTCCGCTTCCGTTCCGGGGCGCGTACGTCAGCCACCGAGCACCTCCCACGTCTGCTGGAGTCGTACGACGACCACCGGCGTGACGAGGCAGACCGCGCAGACGATCGCCGAGCCCCAGCGCGTCGGCTCCATCCGGGCCAGCACCCAGGCCAGCGGCGGCAGGCACACCAGCGTCGCCAGGTACCCGAAGAAGGCCCCCGGCTCGTCCGGCCGTTCGCCGCCGCCGAGGGCGACCAGCGCCACCACCGCCAGCGCGAGCAGCGCCACCTCCAGCGCGGCCAGGCCGGCGAGCTGCATCCGGTCCGGCGCGCGGTGCCGCAGCGTGGCGACCAGCGCCCAGGCGGCGACGAGGAGCGACAACACGATCGAGGCTGTCGCGAGGAGCCCGTCCACCGGCGAACCCGCCGTCGCTGCGCTGGTCACCGGGGCCATCCGGAGTGCGGTTCGGTCACCGGCACAGCCTACTAACCCGCGTAGTACACCCCGTCACCCGCCGCCCCGCCTCGGCGACCCCGCGTCGTCGATGCCGGGGCGACCCGGGGCCGACGGATCCGGTCCCCGGATGTCCGGCATCCGCCCGGTGTGGGCTCGAGTGGGCGTGGGTATGGGTCCGGCCGAGGCGACGACTGTCGTGAAGGGACAGTGCACCCCCTATCGACCCCTATTTATGCGTGAGGGCACCGTTGCGGAGCGTTATCCTCTGACGACGTCGCCGACCTCCGACGGCAAGTTCGTCTGACGGAGAGGATCGCCATGTCGTTGCCCACCATCCCCCCGGCGCTGAGCGTGGTGATGCCGACGTACCAGGACCCGCAGTGCCTCGCGCTGACCCTCAGGGCGCTGACCCGCCAGACGTTGCCGCCGGAACGCTTCGAGGTGATCGTGGTCCGGGACGGCGGCTCGTCCGACGGGTACGCCGAGGCTCTCGCCGAGGGTGCCGGTCTCCGCCTGCGCGTGCTGGAACTCGCCCAGCGCAAGGGCCGCTCCGTCGCCCGCAACGAGGGGGCGCGCCGTGCCTCCGCGCCCCTGCTGGTCTTCCTCGACGCCGACTCGTGGGCGGTGCCCGACCTGCTGGAGCGGCACCTGGCCTGGCACAGCACGCCCGGCAACGCGGCGGTGCTGATCGGCCGGCGGGACGAGATCGGCCTCGCGGACCTGCCCGCCGTGCTGGCCGGGGAGTCGCACGCGATCGCGCGCGCCTTCCCGCACGGCGGCGACCTGCGGTTCGGGACGGGGCTCCCGGACGACGGCGGCGAGTGGCTCCGGGCCGGCTGGGTCATCGCCTACACGCACAACATCTCGCTGTCCAGCGCGCACTTCGCGCAGGTCGGTGGCTACCGGGAGGCGTTCGGCCTGAGCTACGGCGTGGAGGACGTCGAGCTGTTCTACCGCGTCGACCGCAGCCTGCCCGACGGCGTCAACTTCGGCTACGACGACGATGCCCGGGTCGTCCACCTGCCGCACCACAAGAACATCACCCGCAACTGGATGGAGATGAAGGCCAACTTCCAGCAGGCCGCCCGGCTCTATCCCTGCCTCGAGTGGGAGTTCCTCACCGCCGTCATGGGGTACGAGGCGATCCGGCGGATCCTGCACTACCGGGCGCTCATCGACGAGTGCGTCGAGCGGTCGGCCTGCGCCATCGGGCCCGCCGCCGCGCGCCTCGCCGGCCAGCTGCGGGGGCACCGCACGCTCTGGATCGGCACCGGCCGCGCCGAGTCGGGGTTGCCCGCCTCGGCGCTGACCTTCGACTACGCCGCGCCCATCGGGCGGACGAACTTCCACCTGCTCGGCGTCGCCCCGCCCATGCCGCCGGGCAGCCTGGACGCGGTGATCAGCGTGGACTTCTGGCGGTACCTGCTGTGGCCGGAACTCTGCCAGTTCATCTCCGCCTCGCTGGCGCTGGCCGGCGAGGTCCACCTGGTCGCCACCGCCGACTCGACGCCGGGGATGTGCGCCGCCGACCCGCAGACGCTCGACTACCTGCGCCAGGCACAGGCCGCGGCGTGCACGGCCGAACTGCGCGCGGTCGAGGGGCTCGGCCACGTACTGACCCTGCGGGCCCTCCAGCCCGCGGCCGGCGCCACGCGCCGGGTACCCGCTCAGACCGCCGCCAAGGCGCGACCCCCGGCACTGGCGCCGGGGCGCTCCACGACGCGGGGATAGCAGATCGACGGTGCGGACAGGCCCGACAAAGCCGTCAGGCCTGTCCCACCGCGCCCGGAGCCGCCGTAAGAGACGGAAAGGCGAGTATCATGCGCGTACTGCTGTCGACTCTCGGGTCGCGTGGCGACGTCCAACCACTGGTGGCGCTCGCATCGCGGTTGAAGGCCCTCGGCGTTCAGGTCCGCCTCTGCGCCCCGCCGGACTTCGCCCGCTGGGTGGCGACCTTCAGGATTCCCTTCGTACCCGTCGGCCCGCCCTGGCGCAGGTCGGCGGCGCCCAGGTCGCGGGCCGCCGTGCCCAAACCCTCGCCCGCACAGGTACGCAAGCTGGCCGAATCCTCCATCGGCATCCAGTACGAGGTGCTGTCGGCCGCCGCCCGGGACTGTGACGTCCTCGTCGCGTCGACCGGCCTCCAGATCGCCGCCCGCACCGTGGCGGAGAAGCGCGGCATCCCGTACGTCTTCGCGGCGCTCTGCCCGGCGGCCCTTCCCTCACCGCACCACCCTCCGCTACCGCTGCCGGTGCTCGGGGAGGCGCCGGCGCCCGCGTCGGCCGACAACCGCGACCTGTGGGCGGCCAACCTGCGGCACGTCAACGACACCTTCGCCGCGCCTCTCAACGCGCTGCGGTCGGCGGTGGGGCTGGGCACGGTCGACGACGTGAGCGACCACATCCACACCGATCAGCCGTGGCTGGCCACCGACCCGACCCTGGCACCCTGGCCGGACGCCGCCGATCCGGCCGTCTACCAGCCGGGCGCCTGGCTCCTGCCGGACGAGCGGGCCCTGCCCGCCGAGTTGACGACCTTCCTGGACGCCGGTGGGCCGTGCGTCTACGTCGGATTCGGCAGCGTCGCCGCACCCCCGGGCCTGCTGGAGACGGCCGTGCAGGCCGTGCGCGCGGTCGGCTGCCGGCTGGTCGTCTCCCGGGGCTGGGCACCGCTCTCGCTGAGCGACCGGGCACCCGACTGCCTGGTGGTCGGTGAGGTGAACCAGCAGGCGCTGTTCAGGGAGGTGGCCGTGGTGGTCCATCATGGCGGCGCGGGCACCACGACCACGGCCGCGCGGGCCGGGACGCCGCAGGTCGTCATCCCGCAGGTGTACGACCAGCACTACTTCGCGCACCGGGTGTCCGCGCTCGGCATCGGCACCGCACACCCCGGCTCGGTGCCGACCGTCGAGTCGCTGACCGAGGCTCTCGGCGCCGCGCTGCGGCCGGAGGTGGCCGCCCGGGCCCGCGAGTTCGCCGGCGTCGTACGCACCGACGCGGCGCAGGTCGCCGCGAAGCGGTTGACCGCCGCCCTGGGGGCCTGAGCGGGCGGCTGAGCCCCGTCGGTCCACGACCGGCGGGACTCAGCCGCCACGACCCTGGCACCGGTCCCGGACGCGGCGGCCGGGCACGCCCCCGACTTCCGGCACAGGCCCGGCGCGACTCTCGGCCGCGGGTACCGTGGTGTGACGACGACGTGGAGGTTCTCGTGGTGCGGTTCGGGTTGTTCGGCACCGGTCACTGGGCGGCCGAGACGCACGGCGCGGCGCTGGACGCGCACCCGGGGGTCACGTTCGCCGGCGTGTGGGGCCGCGACCCGGGCAAGGCCGCCGCCCTGGCCGAGCGCTACGGGGTGCCGGCGTTCGACGACGTCGACGCGCTCGTCGACGCCTGCGACGCGGTCGCCGTCGCCCTCCCGCCGGACGTCCAGGCCGACATCGCGGTCCGCGCGGCCACCGCCGGCCGGCACCTGCTGCTGGACAAGCCGCTCGCGTTGAGCGTGACCGACGCCGACCGGGTGGTGGACGCCGCGCAGTCGGCGGGCGTCGCCTCGGTGGTCTTCTTCACGGGCCGCTACCAGCCCGACGTCGCCGCCTTCCTCGCCTCGACGGCCGCCGTCGGCGGGTGGCACACCGCCAGGGCGGTCCGGTTCGGATCCATCTTCCGCCCCGACAGCCCGTACGCTGCCTCGTCCTGGCGTCGGGAGCACGGCGCGCTGTGGGACATCGGCCCGCACGCGCTGTCGCTCATCCTGCCGGTGCTCGGGCGGGTCACCCGCGTCGCCGCGATGGACGGGCCGCGCGGGCTCGTCCACCTGCTCCTCACCCACGACGGGGGCGCGACCAGCACGGTGTCGCTGACCCTGGACGCCCCGCAGGAGGCGGTGAGCAGGGAGTACGTCTTCTATGGCGAGAACGGCGTCGAGACCGTTCCGGCCGGCGACGGCAGTCCGGCGACCGCCCTCGGGGTGGCGATCGACCAACTGCTGGAGGAGATCGGGTCGGGCACCCGGGACCACCGCTGCGACGTGCGCTTCGGTCGCGAGGTCGTCGCCGTGCTGGCCGCCGCCGAGACCGCCCGCGCCGAGGGCCGCACCGTCGACCTGCCGGCCTGAGTCGGAGGCGCCAGGGTCCGCCGAGGCGGAAAAGCGGTCGCCTCCTGTGGACGGGCGCGGTTAGGGTCGCCGCATGTCCGCGCACGCTCTGATCGAGGCGGTCGGTACGCCGGCCGCATTCGGGCCCCTGCTGGTGGCCCGCCCGCGCGTCCGGCGTCCGGCCCTGGCCGGCGCGACCCGCGGCTGACCTCGCACCGCACGCGCGGCGCCACCGCCCGGGTGACCCCGGGCGCGACGCCGCCCCCGCCACTCGTCCAGGTGCCGACCCGGGGCTGATGCCGCCCCGGTCGTGCACGCCGGCGTGGCGCCTGTGGTGCGCCGCCGATTCCGCGTTCCGCGTCCCGCCCAGGGCCGTCCGAGTCCCCGAATCCTCGGACAGGCCCGCGCTCGCGGCTGCCTGTCCGCTCCGTCGCCGCACGGCGACAGACAGGACGACGACCCGTGGCGCCCCGCCGTACCCGAGCAACCGAACGCGACCGGTCCCGTCGCGTACTGTCCCAGAACTTCCTCGCCGACCCGGCCGCGATCGCCCGCGTGGTGCACGCCGCCCGGCCCGGGCCCGACCGGCTCCTGCTGGAGGTGGGCGCCGGCCGGGGCCAGCTCACCCGGCCGCTCGCCGCCCGCTGCCGGCACCTGACGGCGTACGAGGTGGACCCGGCCGCCGGCGCCGAGCTGGCCCGGGTCTGCGCCGCCCTGCCGAACGTGACGCACCGGCAGGCCGACTTCCTCACCGCAGCGCCCCCGCCGGAGGAGTTCGACGTGGTCGGCAACATCCCCTGGTCGCTGACCTCGGCCGTGGTGCGCTGGTGCCTGGCCGCGCCCGGCCTGCGCGCGGCCACCCTGCTCACCCAGTTGGAGTACGCCCGCCGGCGCAGCGGCGACTACGGCCGGTGGACCAGGCTGACCGTGCTGACCTGGCCGGAGTTCGGCTGGCGGCTCGCCGGGCGGGTGCCCCGCACCGCGTTCCGCCCGGTGCCGAGGGTGGACGCCGGCATCCTGCGCGTCGAGCGGCGGCCGGAGCCGCTGCTGGCCGCGTCGGCGCTGCCCGCGTACCGCCGGATGGTGGAGATCGGCTTCGACGGGGTCGGCGGCTCACTCGCGGCCTCGCTCGCCCGGCACCACCCGCGGGCGCGGCTGGCGGCGGCGCTGCGGGCGACCCGGCTCGACCCGGCCACGCCGGTCGGGCACGTCTGGCCCGAGCAGTGGCTGGTGCTGTTCCGCCTGCTGCACGCCCGCTGAGGGGATCAGGCCAGGGTGTTCAGGGCCTCGCTCAGCTCGGCGGGGGAGCCGAACTCCTCCGCCGGCAGGGCCCGCAGCGTCTGGAGCATCTCCGTGCTGACCCCGTTCTCCTGGCCCCAGCGGATGAGGTCCTCCCGGGAGACCGGGTAGTCGAGCCCGGCCAGGTACTCCTGCAACTGCACGCCGGTGACGGTCATGCCGGCGGGCTACCCGCTCAGCCCGCCGGCACACGCCCGCCGATCGACGATCGGCGGTTTGCCCGGGCGGCGCGCCGGGTAGCCGCCCGCATGCTGGTTCAGCGGCTCGGCGCGCCGAGCGACTTCGACCCGTTGCTGGAGCGCGTCCGGGACGCCCGGATCGTGATGATCGGCGAGGCGACGCACGGCAACTACGACTACTACCGGCTGCGCGAACAGCTCACCCGCCGGCTGATCGCCGAGTGCGGGTTCTCCTTCGTGGCGGTGGAGGGGGACTGGCCCGACTGCGACCGGGTGCACCGCTCGGTGACCGCCGCCCCGGGCGGGGCAGCCGACCCGCGCGTCGCGCTGGAGCGCTTCGAGCGCTGGCCGACCTGGATGTGGGCGAACGCCGAGGTGTCGCGCTTCTGCTCCTGGCTGCGGGCGTGGAACGTGGAGCGGCCCGAGGACGCCCGGGCCGGCTTCCACGGCCTGGACGTCTACAGCCTCTGGGAGTCCATGCAGGCGATCTTCGACTATCTCGGCGAGGAGGACCCGGGTTCGCTGGAGGCGGCCCAGGACGCGTACCGCTGCTTCGAGCCGTACGGCAAGCGGGTCGAGGAGTACGGCATGGCGAGCCGGTTCGTCTCGGCCCGCTGCGAGGAGGAGGTCGTACGGCTGCTGGCGCGTACCCGCGCACAGGCCGCCGGGGACGGCCCGGACAGCTTCTCGGCCTGGCAGAACGCGGAGGTGGTGGCGGGGGCGGAGCGCTACTACCGGGCGATGGTGCGCGGCGGGCCGGAGTCGTGGAACATCCGGGACACGCACATGGCGGACACCCTGGACCGGCTGCTGGAGCGCTACGGACCGGGCGCGCGGGGCGTCGTCTGGGCGCACAACACGCACGTGGGCGACGCCCGGGCCACCGACATGGCCGGCGACGGGATGGTCAACGTCGGCCAGCTGGCCCGCGAGCGGCACGGCGCGGACGAGGTGGTCCTGGTCGGCTTCGGCGGCTACCGGGGCACGGTGCTCGCCGCACCCCGCTGGGGGTCGCCGGCCGAGACGATGGTGGTGCCGCCGGCCCGCCCCGGCTCGGTCGAGCACCGGCTGCACGAGCTGATGCCCGAGCGGGCCGTGCTGGTCTTCGGCGGCGACGACCAGCCCGGCTGGGTCACCGGGACCGCCGACCACCGGGCGATCGGGGTGGTCTACGACCCGTCCTTCGAGTCGTGGGGCAACTACGTGCCGACCCGCCTGGGGGAGCGCTACGACGCCTTCATCTGGTGCGACGAGACGACCACCCTGCACCCCCTCCCGGCCCTGACGACCCCGGGCGAGATGGAGACCTACCCGGCGGGCGTCTGACCCGCCCGCCCCGGCTCACCGCCGGTGGTCATGCGGTTGTGGTGCCCGTTCCAGCCGGCTTCGCCGGTTGTGCGGGGCACCACAACTGCATGATCGACCCGGGCGGGCGGGGTCAGGCGCGGGCCGGGGACCTGTCGTCCAGGTGGGCGCGCAGGCCCTCGCCCTCGATGTCGACGTTGGGCAGGATCCTGTCCAGCCAGCGGGGGAGCCACCAGGCCCGCTTGCCGAGCAGCGACATCACGGCCGGCACGATGGTCATCCGGACCACGAACGCGTCGATGGCGACGCCGATCGCGAGCGCGAAGCCCATCGACTTGATGACCGGGTCGTCGAGGAAGACGAAGCCACCGAAGACCGAGATCATGATCAGCGCGGCGGCCGTCACCACCCGGGCACCGTGCCCCATCCCGTTGATGGTCGCCTGCTGCGCGGTGTCGCCGTGCACGAAGTCCTCCCGCATCCGGGAGACCAGGAAGACCTCGTAGTCCATCGCCAGGCCGAACAGGATGCCGATGAGCAGGATCGGCAGGAAGCTGACCAGCGGGCCCGGCGTGTCCAGGCCGACCAGGTCGGCGAGGTGGCCCTGCTGGAACACCGCCACGGTGATGCCGAAGGTGGCGGCGACGGTCAGCAGGAAGCCCAGCGCCGCCTTGACCGGCACCAGCAGCGAACGGAAGACCAGCATCAGCAGCAGCACCGAGAGCCCCACCACCAGCAGCAGGTACACCGGCAGGGCGTCGGAGAGCTTCTCGGAGACGTCGATGCCGATCGCGGTCGCGCCGGTGAGCAGCACCTCGACGTCGCGGACCTCGCCCACCTTCGCGCGTACGTCGTTGACCAGGGTCTCGGTGGCCTCGTCGGTCGGGCCGGTCTTCGGCACCACCCCGAGCAGCGCGGTGCGGCCGTCCGGGCTGAGCTGCGGCGGGGCCACCGCGAGGACGTTCTCGGTGCCCTGGACGAGCGCGGTGACCTGCGGGATGGCGGCCGAGGTCGCCTGCGGGGTGTCCCCGGCGACCACCACCGCGAGCCGGCCGGTGAAGCCCGGCCCGAAGCCCTCGGTGATCAGGTCGTTCGACGCCCGCGCCGGCGAGCCGACCGGCGCGGTGCCCGCGTCGGGCAGCGCCAGGCGCATGTCGGGCGCGGGCAGCGCGAGCAGCCCCAGCCCGATCAGCCCGACCAGGATGACCGGCACCCGGAACCGGGTGACGAGACGCGCCCAGCGGAACCCGAAGCCCGACCGGTCCTCGGCCGGCGTGGTGCCCGCCTCGGCGGCGTCGGCCGCCCGCTCCCCGGACGCCGCGTCCCCGGCCGGCACGGTGGTGCGCAGCTTGCGGGGCAGCACCCGGCGCCCGGCGAAGCCGAGCAGGGCCGGCTGGAGGGTGATCGCGACCAGCACCGCGACGGTGACCGTACCGGCGGCTGCCAGACCCATCACCGTCAGGAACGGGATGTTCACCACGGCCAGCCCGGCCAGCGCGATGACCACGGTGGCGCCCGCGAAGACCACGGCCGAGCCGGCGGTGCCCACGGCACGGCCCACCGCCTCGTCCGGCGGCAGCCCCTCCATCAGGTTCTGCCGGTAACGGGAGGTGATGAAGAGCGAGTAGTCGATGCCGACCGCGAGGCCGAGCATCAGGGCGAGGATCGGGGCGGTGCTGCTCAGGTCGACCACGCTGCTGATCGCGAAGAGGCCCGCCATGCCGACGCCCACGCCGATCAGCGCGTTGAGCATCGTCATCCCGGCCGCCACCAGCGAACCGAACGTGACCACCAGGACGATCGCGGCGACCGCCACACCGATCGCCTCGGTCGAGCCGACCTCCGGCACGCTGCTGAGCACCTCGCCGCCGGGCGCGACCTCCCAGCCCTGGGCCTCGACCCGCTCGCCGACCTTCTCGTACGCGTCGCGCTGGGCGTCGGTCACCTCGTCGGCGCCGGTGGCGAACTGGACCTGGACCAGCGCGTACCGGCCGTCGGGGGAGACCGCCCCCACCTGGAACGGGTCGACGGCGCCGACGACGCCGGGCAGCGTCGCGGCCTCCTGGGTGAGTTCCTTCACCACGGCCTGCCCCTGCGGGCTGGCGAGCGCGCCGTCGGCCGGCGCCTTGACCGCGATCGTGCCGGTCGCGCCGCTGGCCGCCGGGAACTGCTCGGCGAGCAGGTCGAGGGCGCGCTGCGACTCCGTGCCGGGCATGGTGAAGTTGTCGGCTATCGGGCCGCGCAGGGTCGCGGCGGCGAGGCCGAGACCGACGAGTACGACGAGCCAGATCGCCGCGACGAGTCGCCGCCGGCGCATCGAGCCCCGGCCGAGCCGGTAGAGCAGGGTGGCCATGAGTTCCTTGTCCTCGGTCGTGGATGGTGGGAAACGGGATCAGTCGACGGGCTCCAGGGCCCGTCGGGCGAGTGCCAGCAGGGCGTCGCGCAACTCCTCGTCGCCGACGTCGGCGAACTCCCCGCAGGTCTCGGAGATGCCGGCGAGCAGCACCAGCGCCGTGATCCGGGCGGACGGGCGTTGCGGGTGCCCGGCGAGCGCGTCGACCAGCCGCTCGGAGATCCGCTGGATGTGCGCGAAGGCGGGTTGCTGGAGCAGCTCCGGGAACTCGCCCCGGAGCAGGGCGATCTCGCGCCGGAAGCGGACCGCGAGGTCGACGAAGCCCTCGGCGGCGACCCGCTGGGCGGCCGCGCCGCGTTGGGCGCGGATCCGCTCGTCGAGCGCCTGGAGGACGCCGATCGCCGGGGCCATCAGCTCGGTGAGGATGGCCTCCTTGTTGGCGAAGTGGTAGAGCACCGCCGCCTTGGAGCAGCCCACCTCGCGGGCGATGTCCTGCAACGAGGTGCCCCGGTAGCCGGTCGCGGCGAAGCGTCGGGCCGCCGCCACGAGGATCTCGTCGTGCGTCTCCGGAACCATCCGCGCCATGCCGGCCCACCTCCCTGACCAGCATGCCTGACCGATCGGTCAGACCCTGACCGATCGGTCAGATCGGGGGCGTGGTGTTCCCCACAGGCGGCCGGGGTTTACCGGTCCACGGGTGGCTCGGCCGGTCCGTGGCCGCCTCAGGCGGGGGTTCCGTCGCCCTGGTCGGCCGCGCCGTGCGCCCGGTCGTACGCGGCCCGGGCGTCGGCGACCGCGCTCCGGTGCCGCTCCGCCCACCTGGTCAGCGCGACCAGCGACTCGTAGAGCTCCAGCGCGATCGGCGTGGCCGTGTACTCCACCTTCGGTGGGACCGTCGGGTAGACCCTACGGTGCAGCAGTCCGTCGCGTTCCAGGTTGCGCAGGGTCAGCGTGAGCATCCGTCGGCTGATGCCCTCCACGCAGCGCTCCAGCTCGGTGAAGCGCACCGGGCCCGGGGAGGCGGCGACCAGGATGCCGATGCTCCACTTGCCGCCCACCCGGTCCAGCACCTCGCGGACGGTGCACGCCTTGGCCTGACCGGGCGTGACGGGCTCGCCGGCCGCCCCGCACGCCTGCGCCGCCCGGCCGACGGTCGCGTCGCTGTTCCCCTGGGACATGGAGGTGCCTCCTTACGCTCCGCCTCATGGTCACAGAGGATTGCCCCGGTAACAAACCGTGCACCAAGGAGGCCCCACCCCGCGGGCGGGCCCACGGTGCTCGACGCCGGCCGGGCGGGTGACGATCCGTTCGTCGTGGTTCGCACCGCCGCGTCCGGTTGACCGCCGGCCCACGGGCCGCGAAGGTGGTCGGATGAGTGGCGCTGACGCGACCCGCGACGGGGTGTCGCTGACCAACCTCGACCAGCCGCTGTTCGACGGCGCCGACGCGACCAAGCGGGACCTGGTCGACTACCTCGACGCGGTGCGTGAGCGGATCCTGCCCCGGTTGCGGGGCCGACCGCTGTCGGTGATCCGGGTCCGGCCGGGGCAGCCGCCGTTCATGCAGAAGAACCTGCCGAAGTACACGCCGGACTGGGTGGCCCGCACGCCGGTCTGGGCGGAGGCGTCGCACCGCGAGATCTCGTACGCGCTCTGCGACGACCGGCGCACCCTGCTCTGGTTCGCCAACCAGCGTGCGGTGGAGTACCACCCCACCCTCGCCACGGTCGACGACCTGCACCGCCCCACCCACCTGGTGCTGGACCTCGACCCGCCGGAGGGGGACTCCTTCGCGCTGGCGGTCGCCGCCGCACGGCTGGTCCGGCAGGCGCTCGCCGACGCGGGGCTCGCCGGAGCGGTCAAGACCAGCGGCGCCAAGGGCGTACACGTCTTCGTGCCGGTGGCGCGGGGCGCCACGGTGGAGGACATGGCCGCCGCCACCCGGGCGGTGGCGGCCCGCGCCGAACGGCTGGACCCCGCGCTGGCCACCACCGCCTTCATCCGCGAGGACCGGGGCGGCAGGGTGTTCGTCGACTCGACCCGGGCCGGCGGCGCGACGGTGGTGGCCGCCTACAGTCCCCGGCTGCGGCCGGGCGTGCCGGTCTCCTTCCCCGTCGACTGGGCCGACCTGGGCGACGTGGTCCCGGCGGACTTCACGATCCGTACCGCCCCGGCGCTCGTCGCCGAGCGCGATCCCTGGGCCGAGCGGCTGCCCGCGCCGCAGCGACTCCCGGCGGACCTGGTCGCGGAGGGGCACACCATCCCGGTCGCCCGCGTGCAGGCCATGCACGAGGGCAAGCGCCGGGCCCGCGCCCGTCGCGCCGCCGACTGACGTACGCGCACCGTCCTCCCCGGGGCCGTCGCCCGCTGCCCGCCGTGCCCGCCCGTCGGTTCGCGCCCGTCGTGCCCGCCTGTCGGCTGCCGGCTGACGCCTGTCGTGCCCGCCCGCCGCTGGTCGTGCCGGCCTGTCGTTCGCTGCCGGCCGCGTCGGTCTGTCCGCCGCGTCGGTGTGCCGGCCTGGCTACGTCGGGAGGCGGCCCCCGACTGCGTGGACGGGCGACCGAGCCGGGTTCCCGTACGTCCTGAGGCGACCCCGCGTTCGCGCCTGCGGGCGGCAGACGGGCGGCGGCGGCCGACCTAGCGTCGACGACGACCCAGCGGACGGCGTCGGGACCGGCGTCGACGGACCGGCAGGAGGACCCATGACCCGCGACAGGCTGACCTGGGCGGTGCTCGTCGCTCTGGTGTGGACGGCGATGATGTCGTTCGGCGGCGTGGCCGCCGAGACCGTGATGCTCTACCCGAACATCTTCGGCGACGCGCCGGCGTCTCTGGACCGGGCCCGCGAGTTCCTGGTGGCGGGCGGCCCGAGCGACTACTTCCCACCGCTCGGCGCGTCCGTCGTGCTCACCTGCCTCGCGGCGGCGGTGCTCACCTGGCGCGACCGCCGGCTGCGCTGGTGGGTGGCCGGCGCGGCGGTGGTCTTCGTGGCCTGCGAGTTCCTGTTCTCCGTGTTCTTCTTCTGGCCGCGCAACGAGATCATGTTCGTGGACCCGGTCGGCACGCACTCCCCGGAGTACCTGCGTCAGGTCGCGGCCGAGTTCGTCGCCGGGCACCGGGTGCGGCTGGTGGGCGGGGCGGTGACGGCGGTGCTGGCGTTCACCGCGCTGCTGCGCTGGGCGCGCGACAGCGGCCGTACGGCCTCCCGGGCGGACCCGACCACCGGCCAGGCTCGCTAGACCACCGGCCTGGGCGTCCGCCCGATCAGCACCGGCGCGGCGAGCCACGACGGCGTCGCGTGGACCCCGGCCACCGGTGAGCCCCTCGAAAGCAGAACGCCCGGCGACCGAGGTCGTCGGGCGTTCTGTGTGGCCATGTCGTTCGCAGCTCGGCAGAAGGCTGTGAGCGGAGTGTCGATCGATGGTGTGGTGCCCCCGGCAGGATTCGAACCTGCGCCCCCGCCTCCGGAGGGCGGTGCTCTATCCCCTGAGCTACGGGGGCTCAGCGACTGGAGAAGACTAGCAAACGTCTCCCCGGAACGCCGAATCGGTATCCGTTGCCCGCCCTCGTGTCGCCCATGCCCGTTGCGCCTGCGCCGAAGGCCGCCGGACGCGCCCGACGGAAGCCCTCGGCCGGCGCGAGTGGAACCTGACGGTTGTCTCCCGGCGCCGGATACACCCCTGACGTTCCACCCGCCGACGCCGCCGGCCGGTCACGCCGGTTTCAGGCGGCGACGGCGCGGCCGCAGCTCGGCAGCGGGTGCAGCGCGATGCGGCGGGGCAGGCGGCGGGGCCACTCGTTGCGGGGCCAGGAGCCGTCGACGATGAGGTGCACCGTCCGCTGCTCCTCGCCGCTGAGCCGCAGCACGAAGTCGCGGGGGAGCGGCGGGTCGACCGACGGTGTGGTGATCATGAAGCGTACGCGGCCCCGGGACGAGACGGCGGAGATGACGTCCGCCGCCGGCATCGTCCCGCGCAGGCGTACGCGGCCGATCCAGTAGACCTCGGCGAGGTGCTCCTGGGCCGCCCGGGTGATGGCCGGGTACTCGCTGCGTACCCAGCGCTCGACCGCGCCGACGCAGAGGCCGCAGGCGCGCTCGCGGGGTTCGCGCGGGCCCAACCCCCAGGCCCGCAGGTACGCCCCGACCGCCCCGGCGTCCATGGGAGCCTCGAAGCGGCGCTGGATGAGGGCGTGCAGGCTCTGCCGCGTCCACAGCTCCTCGTCCAGGCCCAGCTCGTCGGGGTAGACGCCCCGCAGGACGTCGATGAGTTCGAGCTCCTGTTCGCGACTGAGCGTTCCCGGCTCGCCCTGCCGCTGTCCGCGACGGACGGCTGCCACCGCCCCGTCACCGCCGATGGTGTGGCGCCGGCACCAGCTGGTGACCGAACGCCGTGCGTCTCTCAGTGCAACCCCCACGTCCTGCGCAACGAGCCCGAATCGCAACTGGTCACGATATGTGTGGAGAAAACTCTCTTAGTGTCGCAATCGGTCGGACCGCTCGTCCGGTCGCTAAGCCTAATAAACCGGACACCGGGTGCGCACCGAGCCGACCGGCGGCGAGACGGCGAGAGGTCCGTGGCCGCCGGGTGAACCGGCGGCGCCACGGACCTCTCGACGAAGGGCGGTACGGCGCGGGCGGGTCAGCCGCCCAGCCGCTGGAGCGCGTTCTGGAGATTGGTGAGGTCGTTGCGCTGGGTGTTCTTCATGGTCTGCGCCGTTTTGACGACGTCGGGCTCGTCGCTGACCTCGAGGATGCCGTCGATCATGTGGATGCCACCCAGGTGATGCTTGATCATCAGTTGCAGGAAGAGGACGTCCAGCTCCCGGCCCTGCGCCGCGTGCAGCTTCGCCATCTCCTCGGGGGTCGCCATGCCCGGCATCAGACCGTTCTTGACCAGGCCGGCGCCGTCGGACATCCAGGACATCGACGGCTCGCTGCCCGCCGGGTCGAGCCCCCACGAGCGCAGCCAGGTGTGCATGGTGCCGATCTCGCCCTGCTGGGCGGTGGCGATGTCGCCACCGATGCTGCGGACCTCCGGGTCGCTGCCCTTGTCGAAGGCGACCAGACCCATCTCCACCGCCTGCGCGTGGTGGGTCATCATGTCCCGCGCGAAGCCCGCCTCCGCCGAGGCGTCGCCCGGCCGGGTCAGCCGGGGCGTCAGCAGGCCGCCGGCGTACCCGAGGAGCAGCCCGACCACGACGGCCAGGGCCAGCGCGGCCGTGCCCCAGCGGGCCGGTGGGCGCCGCTGCTCCGGAGCCGGGCTGGCCGGCTCACTGGTCTCGGTCATGGTCGGGATGCTCATCGCTCTCCTCAGCCCTGCGGCATCTGCTGGGCGTCGTCACGCGGGGTGGTGCCGGTGGCGGTGATGCCCTGGCTGCACAGCGCGGTCGGGCCCTCCACCGAGGCGTTGACCTTCAGCGTCTTGATGAACTCGTCGATCCGGCCGTCGTCGGCGTTGTCGACCTTGAGCTGGTAGCCCCACGCCTGGAGCGAGATCGGCTTGTCCAGCCCCTCGAACGGGCTGAGCATCAGCTTCTCCTTGCCCCGCACCTTGTCGGCGAGCTTCGTCACCTGGTCGGCGGGCAGGTCGGGGCGGTAGGTGATCCAGACCGTGCCGTGCTCCAGGCTGTGCACCGCGTGCTCGTTGGCGATCTGGGCCGGGTAGACGTCACCCATGCAGTTCTGCCAGGCCGCGTTGTGCGGGCCGGCCACCGGCGGCAGCACCGTGTAGGTGATGGGGCCCGTCTTGTGGTTGCCGCCCGCCACGAGGTCCTTGTCCTTCTCGCGGTAGTTGACGATGCCGTCGATCGCGTCCGCCCGGTCCTCCCAGGGCTTGGCGCCCTGGAACGTCGCCCAGGCGCCGTAGCCGATGATCGCCACGGCCAACACACCCACGGCGACGAAGAGCGCGATCGGCCCCCACGAGCGGCCCTGGCTCACCTTCACCGGGGCGATGGGCTTGCGGCCCTTGCCCCCGGCGCCGGGGCGGGTGCCCGTCGGCTTGCCGGACCCGGTCTTCGCGCCGGTGGACCCGGTCTTGGCGGCGCCGGACCCGGCCTTGGCGCCTGCTGCCGGCCGGCCCGCCGCCGGCTTCTTGCCGGTGCTGACCACGTTCGGGCGCCGCTCGGGGCCGCCACCCGGTGTGCTGATGCTCATCGTGCCTCGTCAGGTCGGTCGGTCAGGGGATCCGGCGGGCCGGTCTCACACACTGGGTCGCCGCCGCGGGTGCCGAGTCTACCCCCGATAACATGGATCGGTGACTCCCGCAGAACTCGCCGAGGTCGTCCTCTCCGCAGCCCACGCCGTCTTCACCGAGCGTGGCCTCGACCGCTCCGCCCTGCCGGAGCGGACGGTGGTCGAGCGACCCCGCAACCCCGAGCACGGCGACTACGCCTCCACGCTGGCTCTCCAGCTCAGCAAGAAGGTGGGCGTCCCGCCGCGCGAGCTGGCGACGGCCCTGGCCGGCCAGCTGGGCCGCGCCCCGGGGGTCAAGTCGGTGGAGATCGCCGGCCCGGGCTTCCTCAACATCCGGCTCGACGCGGCCGCCGCCGGCCAGCTGGCCCGCGCGATCGTCGAGGCGGGCGAGGCGTACGGCCGCAGCGACCGGCTCGCCGGCCAGCGGATGAACCTGGAGTTCGTCTCGGCGAACCCGACCGGCCCGGTGCACATCGGCGGCGTCCGCTGGGCGGCGGTCGGCGACGCGCTGAGCCGGCTCCTGCGCGCCACCGGCGCCGAGGTGGGCACGGAATACTACTTCAACGACGCGGGCTCCCAGATCGACCGGTTCGCCCGTTCCCTGCTCGCCGCCGCCAAGGGTGAGCCGGCCCCGGAGGACGGCTACGCGGGGGCGTACATCAACGAGATCGCCGACGCCGTGCGCGGCATCCGGCCCGACGTGCTGGAGCTGGACGACGCCGCCGCCCAGGAGGTCTTCCGGGTCGAGGGCGTGCAGCTCATGTTCGCCGAGATCAAGTCCTCGCTGCGCGGCTTCGGCGTCGAGTTCGACACCTACTTCAACGAGAAGGACCTGCACGACCGGGGCGAGCTGGACCTGGCCCTCCAGCGGCTGCGCGAGCAGGGCCGGGTGTTCGAGTCCGACGGCGCGACCTGGCTGCGCACCACCGACTTCGGCGACGACAAGGACCGGGTGCTGCGCAAGTCCAACGGCGAGTGGACCTACTTCGCCGCGGACTGCGCCTACTACCTCGACAAGCGGGAGCGCGGCTTCGAGCGGGTCGTGATCATGCTGGGCGCCGACCACCACGGCTACATCGGCCGGATGAAGGCGATGTCGGCGTGCTTCGGCGACGACCCGGAGCGCAACCTGGAGATCCTGATCGGCCAGATGGTCAACCTCGTCCGCGACGGCGCGCCGGTCCGGATGAGCAAGCGGGCCGGCACGGTCGTGACCCTGGAGGACCTGGTCGACGCCATCGGCGTGGACGCCGCCCGCTACGCGCTGGCCCGCTACTCCAGCGACTCCCCGATCGACATCGACGTGGAGCTGTGGACCAGGGCCACCCGCGACAACCCGGTCTACTACGTGCAGTACGTGGCCGCCCGCACGGCCAGCGTGGGCCGCAACGCCGCCGAGGTGGGCCTGACCCGGGGTGACGCCGAGGCGTTCCGCCCCGAGCTGCTCGGCCACGAGAAGGAGAACGAGCTGCTCAAGGCGCTCGCCGAGTTCCCCGCCGTGGTGGCGGCGGCGGCCGAGCTGCGGGGCCCGCACCGGGTCGCCCGCTACCTGGAGGAGCTGGCCGGTGCCTACCACCGGTTCTACGACGACTGCCGGATCCTGCCGCGCGGCGACGAGGAGACCACCGACCTGCACCGGGCCCGGCTCTGGCTGAACGACGCCACCCGCACCGTCATCGCCAACGGCCTGCGCCTGCTGGGCGTCTCGGCCCCGGAGAGGATGTAGATCACTGATGCGTGCTCACGAGGCCGGTGCGCTGCACGGTGACATCGGCAGCCGGGGGCCGGCGTGGCTGCGTGCCCCGGTCGACGTCAACGCCCTCGTGCCGCAGCTGTGGCCGCGCAACGTCGCGCGCGGCGGCGACGGCGTGCTCGCGGTGGCCGGGCTCGGCGTGCGCGACATCGCGGCCGAGTTCGGCACCCCGGTGTACGTCCTCGACGAGGACGACCTGCGCTCGCGCTGCCGCGACTTCCGCACCGGCTTCGACGGCGTCGACGTCTACTACGCAGGCAAGGCCTTCCTCTGCCGCGCGGTGGTCCGGATGATCGCCGAGGAGGGCCTGCACCTCGACGTCTGCACGGGGGGCGAGCTGGCCACCGCGCTGTCGGCCGGGATGCCGCCCGAGCGGATCGGCTTCCACGGCAACAACAAGTCGGTACGC
Organism: Micromonospora sp. ZG13; assembly: GCF_059359355.1. Lineage (NCBI taxonomy): Bacteria > Bacillati > Actinomycetota > Actinomycetes > Micromonosporales > Micromonosporaceae > Micromonospora > Micromonospora sp. ZG13. The sequence continues at coordinate 47,803 of NZ_JCADBQ010000001.1, read as the reverse complement.
GAGCTGACCCGGGCGCTCGACGCCGGGGTGGGCCGCATCATCCTCGACTCGTTCGACGAGATCGACCGGCTCACCGCGCTGGCCCGGGAGCGGGGCGCCCGCCCCCGGGTGATGATCCGGGTCACGGTCGGTGTCGAGGCGCACACCCACGAGTTCATCGCCACCGCCCACGAGGACCAGAAGTTCGGCTTCTCCCTCGCGGGCGGGGCGGCGGCCGAGGCGGCCTTCCGGGTGCTCGACGACGGCGTGCTGGAGCTGCGCGGCCTGCACTCGCACATCGGCTCGCAGATCTTCGACGCCAGCGGCTTCGAGGTCTCCGCCCGCCGGGTGCTGGGCCTCCAGGCGCAGATCCGCGACGCACGCGGGGTGGAGCTGCCCGAGCTGGACCTCGGCGGTGGCTTCGGCATCGCGTACACGACCCAGGACGACCCGGCCGCCCCGCAGGACCTGGCGAAGCGGCTGCGTCGCATCGTCGAGTCGGAGTGCGCCGCGGAGCGGCTGGCGGTACCGCACCTGTCGATCGAGCCGGGCCGGGCGATCGTGGGGCCCGCCGTGTTCACCCTCTACGAGGTCGGCACGGTCAAGGACGTGGACGGGATCCGGACGTACGTGAGCGTCGACGGCGGGATGAGCGACAACATCCGTACCGCGCTCTACGACGCGTCCTACTCCGCGACGCTGGCGTCCCGGGCGTCGGCCGCCGAGCCGCTGCTCGCCCGCGTGGTGGGAAAGCACTGTGAGTCCGGGGACATCGTGGTGAAGGATGAATTCCTGCCCGCCGACGTGCAGCCCGGAGATCTTGTCGCGGTGCCGGGCACCGGCGCCTACTGCCGGAGCATGGCCAGCAACTACAACCACGTGCCCCGCCCGCCGGTGGTCGCGGTGCGGGACGGCCAGGCGCGCCTGATCGTCCGGCGGGAGACCGAAGAGGACCTGCTGGCATTGGATGTGGGATGACGTCACCTGTGCGCCTGGCACTGCTCGGCTGCGGCACGGTCGGTAGCGAGGTGGTCCGGCTGCTGCACGAGCAGGCGGCCGACCTCGCCGCCCGGATCGGCGCCCCGCTGGAGATCGCCGGCATCGCCGTACGCCGTCTCGGCCGCGACCGGGGCGATCTGCCGGTCGATCCGACCCTGTTCACCACCGACGCGCTCGGCCTGATCAAGCGCGACGACGTGGACGTGGTCGTCGAGGTGGTCGGCGGCATCGAGCCGGCGCGGGGCTGGCTGGTCGAGGCGCTGCGGGCCGGCAAGAGCGTGGTCACGGCCAACAAGGCGCTGCTCGCCGAGGACGGCGCCGCCCTGCACGACGCGGCGGCCGAGGGCGGCGGCGACCTCTACTACGAGGCGTCCGTGGCGGGGGCGATCCCGCTGCTGCGTCCGCTACGCGAGTCGCTGCACGGCGACCGGATCAACCGGGTCACCGGCATCGTCAACGGCACCACCAACTTCATCCTCTCCGCCATGGACGCCACCGGCGCCGGCTTCGCGGAGGCGCTGGAGGAGGCCACCGAGCTGGGCTACGCCGAGGCCGACCCGACCGCCGACGTGGAGGGATTCGACGCGGCGGCGAAGGCGGCCATCCTCGCCTCGCTGGCGTTCCACACCCGGGTCGGCGCGGCCGACGTGCACCGGGAGGGCATCACCGAGGTCACGGCGGCCGACGTGGCCAGCGCCAAGGCGATGGGGTGCACGATCAAGCTGCTCTGCATCGCCGCCCGGGGCGCCGACGCCGCCGGCCGGGAGACGGTCAGCGTGCGGGTGCACCCGGCGATGATCCCGCTGGGCCACCCGCTGGCCAGCGTCGGCGACGCGTTCAACGCCGTCTTCGTGGAGGCCGAGGCGGCCGGGCCGCTGATGTTCTACGGCCGGGGCGCGGGCGGCGCGCCGACGGCCAGCGCGGTGCTGGGCGACGTGGTGGCGGTCTCCCGCAACCGGCTCGCCGGGGTGCGCTCGCCCAGCGAGAGCGCGTACGCCGACCTGCCCGTACGGCCGATGGGGGAGGCGCTGACCCGCTACCACATCAGCCTCGACGTGGCCGACCGGCCGGGTGTGCTGGCGGCGGTGGCCGGGGTGTTCGCCCGGCACGACGTCTCGATCGCCACCGTGCGGCAGGGCCCGGCGGGCGGCGGCGCGGCCGGCCGGGGCGAGGACGCCGACCTGGTCATCGTCACCCACGTGGCCCCGGACGCGGCGCTCGCCGCCACCGTGGGGGAGCTGCGCGGGCTGGACATCGTCCGGTCGGTGGCGAGCGTGCTGCGGGTCGAGGGCGGGCTCTGACCGACCGGCCGGTGGGCGGGCTCGCGGGCTGACCGGCCGGTGCCTCCGGCTCGCGGGCTGACCCGTCCGATGGCTCCGGGTCACGGCCGGGGCGGCCGGTGACGGTGCCGCCCGGCGCCGCGGCGGGGCGGGCGCCCACGCGTCTCGCCTGGTGGTTAACTGCGGGTGCGGCGGCGGCGACCGGGCGATGCTGGTCCAGGCTCAAGGGGCACCCCGCGCGGCGGGGCGGTACGAGGCGAGGGAGAACGACATGTGGCGGGGTCTGATCGACGCGTACCGGGACCGGCTGCCGGTCTCCGACGCCACCCCGGTCGTGACCCTGCACGAGGGGAACACCCCGCTGCTGCCCGCGCCGGTGCTCTCCGCCCGGCTCGGTTGCGACGTGCACCTGAAGGTGGAGGGCGCCAACCCGACCGGCTCGTTCAAGGACCGGGGCATGACGCTCGCGGTCTCGAAGGCCGTGGAGGCCGGCAACAAGGCGATCATCTGCGCCTCCACCGGCAACACCAGCGCCTCCGCCGCAGCGTACGCGGCCCGCGCCGGGCTGACCTGCGCGGTGCTCGTGCCGCAGGGCAAGATCGCGCTGGGCAAGCTGGCCCAGGCGCTCGTGCACGGGGCGAAGCTGCTCCAGGTCACTGGCAACTTCGACGACTGCCTGTCGCTGGCCGCCAAGCTCGCCCAAGACTACCCGGTGGCCCTGGTCAACTCGGTCAACATCGACCGGCTGCACGGCCAGAAGACGGCCGCGTTCGAGATCGTCGACGCGCTGGGCGAGGCGCCCGACATCCACTGCCTGCCGGTCGGCAACGCGGGCAACGTCTCCGCCTACTGGATGGGCTACTGCGAGGAGCTGCGGGACGGCAACGCCACCCGCACCCCGAAGATGTACGGCTTCCAGGCGGCCGGCGCCGCCCCGATCGTCAGCGGGCAGGTGGTCCGCGAGCCGTCCACGATCGCCACCGCCATCCGGATCGGCAACCCGGCGAGCTGGACCAGGGCGGTCGACGCCCGCGACGCCTCGGGGGGCGTGATCGCCGCCGTCACCGACCGGGAGATCCTGGCCGCGTACCGGCTGCTGGCCCGCGAGGTCGGGGTCTTCGTCGAGCTGGGCAGCGCGGCCAGCGTGGCCGGCCTGCTCCAGCAGGCCGCCGCCGGTCGGGTCCCGGCCGGCTCGACGGTGGTCTGCACGGTCACCGGCCACGGCCTGAAGGACCCGGAGTGGGCCATCTCCACCGCTCCGGTGCCGACCACCATCGCCAACGACCCCCTGGCCGCCGCCCGCTGTCTCGACCTGGCCTGAGCCCCGAGGTCGGCCGGGCCGACGGTGCCGGGGAGGGACGCCGCGCGGCGGAAGCGAGTCCTGTGCATCGGACGGAGGCAGGGGCGAGCGGGGCCGCCCGCGCGGGGTGGGGGAGAATCCGTACCCCCGCCAATCGCCTTTTCCAGGAGTGAGTCACGCCGATGTCGCTGCTCGCCAGATTCAGCCTCGCCAACCGGGGGCTGATCGCCCTCATCGCGGTGGTGACCACGCTGTTCGGGGCGTTCGCCGTACCGTCACTGAAGCAGCAGCTCCTGCCGTCGCTGGAGTTCCCGGCCGCGTTCATCGTCGCGGTCTATCCCGGCGCCGGGCCCGAGGTGGTCGAGTCGCAGGTCACCGAGCCGATCGAGAACAGCCTCCAGGGCATCCCCGGGCTGGACCAGGTCACCTCGACCTCCCGCGAGGGATCGGCGACCGTCCAGGTCCAGTACGAGTTCGGCACCGACCTGGACGACGTCGTCAACAAGATGCAGACCGCGCTCAACCGGATCGACGCGCAGCTGCCGGAGGGGGTCGACCCGCAGGTCATCGCCGGCAGCACCGACGACCTGCCCGCGGTGGTGCTCGCCGCCTCCGGCGGTGACGACCAGCGCGTCCTGGCGGAGAAGCTGCGGGGCACGGTCGTGCCGGAGCTGGAGGCGATCGAGGGGGTACGGACGGTCGAGCTGACCGGTGCCCGCGACGACGTCGTGGTGGTCACCCCGGACCCGGCCAAGATGGCGGCCGCGAAGCTCCAGCCGACCGCCCTCGGCGCGGCGCTGAAGACCAACGGCGTGACGGTGCCGGCCGGCGCGGTGACCGACGGCACCCGCGCCCTCCCCGTGCAGGTCGGCACCCGGCTGGCGACGCTGGACGACCTGCGTGGCGTCGTCGTCGCGCCGGCGACGGGCCGGACGGCCCCGGTCCGCCTCGGCGACGTGGCCACCGTCGAGCAGCAGCTCGCCCCGGCCACCGCGATCACCCGCACGAACGGCAAGGACAGCCTGGGCATCGCGATCACCGCGGCGCCGGACGGCAACGCGGTGGAGATCTCCCACGAGATCCGTGACCGCCTCGCCGACCTGCGGGGTGCCTCCGGCGCCGAACTGACCGTCGTCTTCGACCAGGCGCCGTTCGTCGAGAAGTCGATCGAGACCCTGACCACCGAGGGCCTGCTGGGCCTGGTCATGGCCGTCGTGGTCATCCTGGTCTTCCTGCTGTCGGTCCGCTCCACGGTGGTCACCGCGGTCTCCATCCCGCTCTCGGTGGTGGTCGCGCTGATCGCCCTCTGGATCGGCGACTACTCGCTCAACCTGCTCACCCTCGGCGCGCTCACCATCGCGGTCGGCCGGGTGGTCGACGACTCGATCGTCGTGCTGGAGAACATCAAGAGACACCTGGAGTACGGCGAGCCGAAGCGGGAGGCGATCCTCGCCGCCGTCCGCGAGGTGGCCGGGGCGGTGACCGCGTCCACCCTCACCACGGTGGCCGTCTTCGCGCCGATCGCGCTGGTGGGCGGCTTCGTCGGGCAGCTCTTCGCGCCGTTCGCGATCACCGTCACGGTGGCTCTGCTCGCCTCGCTGCTGGTCTCGCTGACCGTCATCCCGGTGCTCGCGTACTGGTTCCTGAAGCCGCCGGCCGGCACGGCGGACGACGCCGCGCTGCGCCGGGCGGCGGAGGAGAAGGAGCTGCGCAGCCCGTTGCAGCGGGCGTACCTGCCGGTGATCGGGTTCGCCACCCGCAAGCGGGCCACCCGGTGGATCACGCTCGGGCTCGGCATGCTCGTGCTCTTCGGCACCTTCGGCCTGTCCCGGCAGCTGGAGACCAACTTCATCGACGACTCCGGCCAGGACACGCTGAGCATCACCCAGGAGCTGCCGGCGGGCACCGGGCTGGCCGGCACCGACGCGGCGGCCCGCCAGATCGAGGCGGTGCTGGAGCGTACCGAGGACGTCGAGACGTACCAGGTCACGGCGGGCGGCGGGGACAACCCGTTCGGCGGCGGCGGCAACAACGTCGCCAACTGGTCGCTGGCTCTCGGCGACGGCACCGACGCCCAGCAGATGCGGGAGAAGCTGCGCCGGGAGTTCGACGCGCTGGGCCCGGGCATCGGTGAGGTCAGCTTCGGCGCCGGTCAGGGCGGGGCGGCGGCCAACCAGATCGAGGTGGTCGTGCAGGGCGCCGACCAGGAGGCGCTGGCCCGGGCCGCCGAGGAGGTCCGTACGGCGATGGCCGGGCTGGCGGGCGTCGAGGACGTCTCCACGAGCCTCGCCACGCGGGTGCCGCGCGTCGACGTCACCGTCGACCGGGTCGCCGCCGGCCGGGTCGGGCTCACCGAGGCCGCCGTCGGCCAGGTGGTGGCGCAGGCGTTCCGGGGCTCGCCCCTGGGGCAGGTCACGCTCGACGAGGGGCAGCGGGACGTGGTGCTGCGGTTCGCGGGCAAGCCGCCGACCACGGTGGCGGAGCTGCGCGCGATGCCGGTCGGGCCGGTGAAGCTCGACGACATCGCCGAGGTCACCCAGACCGAGGGCCCGCAGCAGGTGAGCCGGATCGACGGCGAGCGCAGCGTCTCCGTCACCGGTACGGCCACCGGCTCGAACCTCGGGGCCATCACGCAGGAGTTGCAGAAGAAGCTGGACGGCATCAAGGTGCCGGGGGCGAGCTTCGAGATCGGCGGAGTCAGCGCCGACCAGGAGGAAGCTTTCGCGGACCTGGGCCTGGCGGTGCTCGCGGCCATCGCGATCGTCTTCCTGATCATGGTGGCGACGTTCCGCAGCCTGGTCCAGGCGCTGATCCTGCTGATCTCCATCCCGTTCGCGGCGACCGGTGCGATCGGCCTGCTGCTCGCCACCGGCACCCCGCTGGGCGTGCCGGCGCTGATCGGCGTGCTCATGCTGGTCGGCATCGTGGTGACGAACGCGATCGTGCTGCTGGACCTGGTCAACCAGTACCGGGCCCAGGGCATGGGCGTCCAGGAGGCGGTGGTCGAGGGCGGCCGGCGCCGGCTGCGGCCGATCCTGATGACCGCCGTCGCCACCATCTTCGCGCTGCTGCCGATGGCGTTCGGCCTCACCGGGGAGGGCGGCTTCATCTCCAAGCCGCTGGCCATCGTGGTGATCGGTGGTCTGCTCAGCTCGACGCTGCTCACCCTGATCCTGGTGCCGACGCTCTACGCGATGGCGGAGAACACCAAGGAGTCGTTCCGGTCCCGGCGGGCCCGCCGCTCCGTTGGTGCGGCGCCGGCCACCCCGGCGGACCCGGCCGGCGACGACGGCGGGGCGCCCGCCGCCGAGCCGGTCCCGGTGCCCGCCGCGGGCCCGGCGTCCACCGCCGACGCCGAGGCCGCAGACGCCCCGGCGCCCCGGCCGACGCCGTCGGGCGCGCTGGTGGACGGCACCGACCAGTTCGAGGTGCTGCGGCTGCCGAAGAGCCGCAAGTCCCCGCTGCCGCCGGCCGAGTAACGGCGGTCCGCGAACACCCCCGGCGGGTCCCACCCGCCGGGGGTGTTCGCGTTCGGTCAGGTACCCGCCGTACGCCCGGCCCGCCGGTCGCCGCCGGGTAGGGTCCCGGACGTGCCGTCCACCGTCTCGGTCCTCACCCACAACCGCAACTTCCGCAATCTGTTCCTCGCCGAGCTGGTGGTCTTCGGCGCCGACTGGTTCGTCATGGTGCCGCTGCTGGTGCTGCTGCCGGACCTGACGGGCAGCGGCGTGTGGGGCGCGCTGGTGCTCGCCGTCGACACCGGGATCGTGGCGCTGCTGCTGCCGTACACGGGCACGATCGCGGACCGCTTCGACCGACGCAAGATCATGATCATTTCGAACGTCGCGGCACTGCTCGGCGTGCTGCTGCTGCTCGGGGTACGCAGCGCCGGAACGGCCTGGCTGGCGATGGCCGGGATCGGGGTGGTGGCGGTCGCCAAGGCCTTCTACTCGCCGGCGGCCCAGGCGGCCCTGCCCAACGTGCTCGACCCCGACGAGCTGGCCGCCGGCAACGCCGTCGCGGGGTCGGCCTGGGGCACGATGACCGTCGTCGGCGCGTCCCTCGGTGGCGTGCTCAGCGCCGCCGTCGGCCCGTACGCCTGCTTCTGGGTGGCGGCCGTGGGCCTGGTGGTCGCCGCGGGCCTGGCCACGCTGATCCGCCGGCCGTTGCAGGCGCCCCGCGACGCGGCGCTGCCGGTGCAGCGGACCTGGCCCGCGATCCGGGAGGCGCTGGGCTACATCGGGCACCGGCCGAGGGTCCTGGCGCTGGTCACCGTGAAGTCGGCGGTCGGCCTCGGCAACGGCGTGCTGACGGTGTTTCCGCTGCTCGCGGCGGTGTACGGCGTAGGCCCTGTCGGCACCGGGCTGCTCTTCGCGGTCCGCGGGGCGGGCGCGCTCGTCGGGCCGATCCTGATGCGCCGGGTGCTGACCAACCGGGCCTGGCTGCTGCCCGGGCTCGCGTTGTCCATGTCCCTCTACGGCCTGGCCTACCTCGGCACCTCGGTCGCCCGCTGGTTCCCGCTGGTGCTGGCCCTGGTCTTCGTCGCCCACTTCGCGGGCGGCAGCAACTGGGTGATGTCGAACTTCGCCCTCCAGGGCGAGGTGCCGGACCGGCTGCGGGGCCGCGTCTTCGCCACCGACATGATGCTCGCGACCCTCGCCGTCTCGGTCAGCCAGCTCGCGGTCGCCGCCGTGGTGGACACCGTGGACGAGCGGGCGGTGCTGGCCACCTGCGGTCTGGTCACGGTGGTCTACGCGATCGGCTGGCGGATCGCCACCCGCCGGCTCTCGCTCACGGACCCGGCCGGGCAGCCGGCCCCGACCCCCGCCCGCTGACCGGCCCGCCGGTCAGGGTCGGTCCGGCGCGGTGTCCGTCGGCGCGTCGGGCCGGGACCGGCCGTCCCACTGCGCCGGCACGTCGGCGCCGCCCGCCGCGTCCCACCCCGCGCCCGCCTGCGGCACCGGCTGAGCGGCCGGCACCGGCTGGCCGGCCGGCGTCCGCTGACCGTCGCCGAACGGACCGGCCTCCGCGCCGCGCGCCCGCCGCCCGGCCAGCACCGCCGCGACCAGCAGACCCGTCCCGAGGGGGTACGCCAGAGCCTGCACCCCGCCGTGGGCCAGGTTCAGCAGCTGGAAGTTCGAGCGCCCCCAGTCGGAGCCGAACACCCGGGGCAGCAACAGCGTCCAGGCCGCGCCGAGCAGCGCACTGACCAGCAGCACGGTGAGCCCGGACAGCGCCAGCATCCGGGGTTTGCGGGGCAACCGCTGCCCGGCGGTCGCGGCCAGTACGAGGCCCACCAGCAACACCAGCACCGTGGGCGTCTCGAAGGCGGCCATCGTCGCCAGGTACCCGAATTCGCGCATCCCTGCCTCCAGCCGCCGTCGGTCGGGCCAGGCTAACGGAACCACAGTGCCGCCACCGGCCACCGGCCACCGGAGCAGTCGGCCGTCCGGCCCGTCCCAGCCGGCGGGCGGAGATTCGCGTCGTCGGTGCGCAGCCCTACCATGAGCCCGTGCCGACGAACTTCACCTCCGGCCCGGTCCGGGTCCGGGTCCCCGCCACCAGCGCCAACCTGGGGCCGGGGTTCGACGCGTTGGGGCTCGCCCTGGCGCTGCACGACGACGTGGCCGCCGAGGTGACGGCGCAGGGCGTCACGGTGGCGGTGGCCGGGCAGGGCGCCGGGGAGCTGCCGACCGACGACCGGCACCTGGTCGTCCGCGCCATGCGTACGGCCTTCGACGTGCTCGGCGGGCAGCCGTCCGGGCTGGCGGTGGAGTGCGTCAACCGCATCCCGCAGGCCCGCGGGCTGGGCTCCTCGTCCGCGGCGATCGTCGCCGGCGTACTGCTGGCCCGTGCGCTGGTCCACGACGGGGAGGCACGCCTCGACGACGCCGCCGCCCTGCGCCTTGCCGCGGAGATCGAGGGCCATCCGGACAACGTGGCGCCGTGTCTGCTCGGCGGCTTCACCCTGGCCTGGACGGAGCCGTCCGGCGCCCGCGCGGTGTCGCTGCCGGTCGCCGACGGCGTACGACCGATGGTCTTCGTGCCGGCGGAGCGCGGCCTGACGGCGGCAGCGCGGGCCGCGCTGCCGGCCACCGTGCCCCACGTCGACGCGGCGCTCAACGCCGGCCGGGCCGCGCTGCTGGTGCACGCGCTGACCGCCGACCCCGCTCTGCTGCTGCCGGCCACGGTCGACCGGCTGCACCAGGACTACCGCGCGCCGGGCATGCCGGGCACCGCCGCCCTGGTGAAAGCGCTGCGTGAGGCCGGTGTGGCCGCTGTGGTCAGCGGTGCGGGCCCGACCGTGCTGGCCCTGAGCGACCCGCCCGAGGGCTTCGAGGCGGGAACAGGTTGGCAGGTCTGGCGGTTGGATCCAGACGGGCGCGGAGCACAGGTTGCCCGGGGTAGACTGGGACACGCAGAGCGGGACCCTGTTGCCGCAGGTCGGAAGAGTTGATTACGCTCTAGACTTAGCACAGCCGCGAAGCATGCGATCTCCCTGCGGGTCGGCGCACCCCCGAAGCTTTCGGCGGTCAGCCCGTCACCCCTGCCTAGGCCCACGCCGCACCGCAGTCTTCACAGGTCGCCGCAGACGGCGAGACCTGCTCACCGACGTTTGGTGAGTCGGGAAACCGACCGGCTGCTGTGTTACAGACTCCCGCGACGCGTCCTTGCGAGGCGGGTGCACCGAGGCCGCCCGGCCACCTTGCTTTTCGACTCCGGGCAGTCCCGGCCTATCGAGGGAAGGAATCCATTGAGCGACACCACCGACGTGACGTCGGATGTTTCCAACGTCGCTGGCGATGCCACCACCGCCGCCGCCCCCGCCCGTCGTCGGCGTAGCGGCACCGGCCTGTCGGCGATGCTGCTGCCGGAGCTGCAGAGCCTGGCCGCGTCGCTCGGCATCTCGGGCACGGCCCGTATGCGCAAGGGCGAGCTGATCAGCGCGATCTCCGAGCGGCAGGGCGGCGGCGCCGCCGGGACCCCTCGACCGCGGGCCGAGGTCGCGGCCGCTGCCGCTCCCACCCGGGAAGAGGCCCCCGCCGAGGTCCGCGAGAGCACCGAGCGGCCGGCGGCCGAGCGGCGCGCCGCGGAGCAGGCTCCGGCCGAGCCGGCGGCGGTCGAGGCCGAGCCGCGTGGCCGGACCCGGCGCAGCCGGGCCGCCACCTCCGAGGCGCGGGCCGCGGAGGCCCGTCCGACGGAGACGCGTCCCACGACGGAGCGGCCCGCGGAGGCCCGTCCGGCCGAGACGCGTACGGACGAGGCCGAGGTCGGCGAGCGTGCCGAGGGCCGTGGCCGTGACCGTGCTGAGCGTGGCGACCGTGCCGAGCGTGGCGACCGCAGCGAGCGGGGCGCCGAGCGTGCCGAGCGCGGTGACCGTGCCGAGCGCGGTGACCGTGCCGAGCGCGGTGCCGAGCGCGGTGCCGAGCGGGGCGACCGTGCTGAGCGCGGTGACCGTGCCGAGCGCGGTGACCGCAACGAGCGCGGCGACCGTGCCGAGCGGGGCGCTGAGCGTGCCGAGCGCGGTGACCGTGCCGAGCGCGGTGACCGTGCCGAGCGCGGGGACCGCAACGAGCGGAGCGACCGTGGCGAGCGCGGGGACCGCAACGACCGTGGCGAGCGTGCCGAGCGGGGCGACCGCGACCGTAACGAGCGCGGCGACCGGGGCCAGCGGGTCGAGCGCGACAACGACGGCGACGACGACGAGGGCGGCGGCCGGCGTGGCCGGCGCAGCCGGTTCCGGGACCGTCGCCGTGGCCGCGGCGAGCGTGCCGAGGGCGGCGACGGCGGGCGTGACGGCGGGCGCGAGCCGCAGGTCGGCGAGGACGACGTGCTCGTCCCGGTGGCCGGCATCATCGACGTGCTCGACAACTACGCCTTCGTGCGGACCACCGGCTACCTGGCGGGCCCGAACGACGTCTACGTCTCCATGTCGCAGATCAAGAAGTACGGCCTGCGGCGCGGTGACGCCATCACCGGTGCGGTGCGCGCCTCGCGCGACGGCGAGCAGCGGCGGGACAAGTACAACCCGCTGGTGCGGCTGGACACCATCAACGGGATGGAGCCCGACGAGGCCAAGCGCCGGCCGGAGTTCTACAAGCTCACCCCGCTCTACCCGCAGGAGCGACTGCGGTTGGAGACCGAGCCGCACATCCTCACCACCCGGGTCATCGACCTGGTCATGCCGCTCGGCAAGGGCCAGCGTGCGCTGATCGTGTCGCCGCCGAAGGCGGGTAAGACGATGGTGCTCCAGGCCATCGCGAACGCGATCACGCACAACAACCCGGAGTGCCACCTGATGGTGGTGCTGGTGGACGAGCGGCCCGAAGAGGTCACCGACATGCAGCGTTCGGTGAAGGGTGAGGTCATCGCGGCGACGTTCGACCGTCCGCCGCAGGACCACACCACGGTGGCCGAGTTGGCGATCGAGCGGGCGAAGCGCCTGGTCGAGCTGGGCCACGACGTGGTCGTGCTGCTCGACTCGGTGACCCGCCTCGGTCGGTCGTACAATCTGGCGGCACCGGCCAGCGGCCGGATCATGTCGGGTGGTATCGACTCCACGGCGCTCTACCCGCCGAAGCGCTTCCTCGGTGCGGCCCGCAACATCGAGAACGGCGGCTCGCTGACCATCCTCGCCACCGCGCTGGTGGAGACCGGTTCCATGGCGGACACGGTCATCTTCGAGGAGTTCAAGGGCACCGGCAACGCGGAGCTGAAGCTGGACCGGAAGATCGCCGACAAGCGCATCTTCCCGGCCATCGACATCCACCCGTCCGGCACGCGTAAGGAGGAGATCCTGCTCGCGCCGGAGGAACTGGCCATCATCCACAAGCTCCGGAAGGTCCTGCACTCGCTGGACTCGCAGGCGGCGCTGGACCTGCTGCTCGACAAGCTCAAGCAGACCCGCACCAACATCGAGTTCCTGATGCAGATCGCGAAGTCGACGCCGGGGGAGTGACCCTGCCCGGGTGAGACGAGCGAGAAGGGCACGGCCATCTGGCCGTGCCCTTCTCGCGTTCCAAGCCCAAGCCTGGCCTCCTCACCTCGGGCGGCGGAGCCGCCGAGAGAGCCCGCCACGGGTCATCGACATGCCGACCGCCCGAGTTGCTGTCGGTAACCAATGCCTGCGACGGAGCTGGCATTACTCTGCGTGATCGCTTGTGGTCGCGTGGCGAGTCCCGATGATTGGGCTGTCGCTGCTGACGCCTGCTGACCAGGCGATTCGCCGAAAGGGCCGAAGCTGCCGCCCTGCTCTCCCTACTCCCTTTGCTCTGCATCCATATGCGCACCGCCTACCGTGCGTGCCCGGTGCCTATGTGGATGCAGAGCAAAGGGGACGGAGTTGGAGGTGGGAGAGGGCATGGAGGACTTACGCTCCGTGACCGGAGGTGGAGAGGGCGGGCGCCGCTGTGCGACACGGTGCAGGCCGCGCGCCCCCTCCTGCGGCCCCCCCCGGCGCCGCAGTGCGGTGCCGTGGCGCGGGGCGCAGCCTCCGCCGTGCCACGGTGCGGCCGCGGGCGCGCTGGGGCTCGCGCCCAGTCGGGGTGCCGCGCCGAGTCGGGGGCCGCGCCGGGGCCGAGGGGGCCCGCGCCGGTCGGGGCGCCGCAACTCAGCCGAGGCGCGGGCGGGCGTCGGGGCGGTGGCAACCCGACGGGCGGAGTTTTCCTTCGCTTTGGCTGGCAGGTATTGAAACTTCTATTCACCGTCCGGTTGACTGTCGCCCATGCGTACCCGCAGACGATCCGCCCGGCTCGCAGGCGTCCTGCTGCTGACGCCGCTGCTCACCCTGGCCGGCACCGTGCCGGCGAACGCCGGTGCGCCCGCTCCGGCCACCGATCCCTCCGTCACCGCGGCCGAGGACGCACCGCGTGCCTCCTCGTACTCCGCGGACTCCGTGACGCTCGCGGGCGATCCCGCCGCGAGCACGTCGGCCGCCGCCGCACCGACCGGTGTGGAGCCGGCCGGCGGGCTGGAGACCGCGAAGACCACCCGCCCGGTCGCCCCGGGCCTCGCCCTGACCTCCTTCGACCGGTACGACGCCGACGGCTGGCTGCGCGCGGACGCGCTGACGGCCGACCTGACCGGCGGCCTCACCGTGGACTACGTCAACTCCGGCGCGGTCAGCCGGGCCGAGCCGCTGAGGGGCGCCGTCGACGCGGCCCGGGCGGTCGCCGCGGTCAACGGCGACTTCTTCGACATCAACAACTCCGGCGCCGCCCAGGGCGTCGGGATCCGGAACGGGCAACTCGTCCAGTCGGCGGTCAGCGGGCACCGCAACGCCGTCGCGATCACGACCGAGGGGCTCGGCCGGGTCATCGAGGTGAACTTCGACGGCACCGCGACGCTGCCCACCGGTCCGGTGACGTTGACCCAGTTCAACAACATGATCCAGGCGAACGGCATCGGTGTGTTCACGGCGCTCTGGGGGTCGTACACCCGGGAACGTGCCGTTTCCGGCGCCGCCCGCGTGACGGAGGTCACCGTGGTCGACGGCCGCGTCGTCACCGTGGCCGGCACGGCCGGCAGCGGGGCGATCCCGGCGGGCACCACCGTGCTGCTCGGCCGCGACGCGGGTGCGGACGCCCTCGCGGGGCTGCGCCCCGGCGACGCGGTCACGGTCGCCTACCGGCCCAAGCCGGCCGACGGCAGCAACCTGCGCGCGGCGGTCGGGGGCGGCAACGTGCTGGTCCGCGACGGGGTGGTGCAGAGCATCGCCGACACGTCGCTGGCCCCGCGTACCTCCGTCGGCTTCTCCGCCGACGGCCGACGCATGATCATGTTGACCGTGGACGGCCGGCAGGTCGACAGCCGCGGCGTCACCCAGACCGAGATGGGCCGCATGATGGCCGAACTCGGCGCGCACCACGCGCTCAACCTCGACGGCGGCGGCTCGTCCACGCTGCTCGCCCGGGAGCCGGGCGCGGCGGCCGTGCAGGTGGAGAACAGCCCGTCCGACGGCAGCGAGCGTGCCGTGCCCAACGGCCTGGCCATCTACGCGCCCAAGGGCAGCGGCCGGCTCACCGGGTACTGGCTGGAGACCGCCAGCGACCCGACGACCGCCCCGGGCGTCGCGCCGGTGCGCGGCGGCCGACCCGACCGCGTCTTCCCCGGCCTGACCCGGCGGCTCACCGCCGCCGGGCACGACGAGACGTACGGCCCGGCGGCCGGCGCGCCGATGTGGCGGGCCAACCCGGCGGTGCACGGCATCGTCGACAGCAAGGGCCGGTTCCGGGCCGGGTTGCCCGGGAAGACCACGGTCACCGCCTCGCGGGGCGCGGCCCGTGGCGCCCTCGACCTGACCGTGCTCGGGCCGCTGGCCCGCATCGACTCCACCGTGGAGCGGGTCGGCCTGACCGGTGCCGAGGGCAGCGCGCTGTTCGGCGTCGTCGGCTACGACGCCGAGGGCAACACCGCCCCGATCGAGCCGGCCGACCTGAAGCTCGACTACGACAAGGACCTGCTGAGGATCGCCCCGACCGCCGACGGCAACCTCGCCGTCACCGCTCTGCGGGACACCGGCTCGGCGCTGGTCACCGTCCACGTCGGCCGCAGCAGCACCGTCCTGCCGGTCACCGTCGGGCTCGCCGACGTGCCGGTGGCCGGCTTCGACGACGCGGCGGCCTGGAAGTTCAGCCAGGCCCGGGCCAGCGGCGCCGTCGCGCCCGCGCCGGGCCGCACCGGCACGGGCCTGAAGATGACGTACGACTTCAGCCAGTCCACCGGCACCCGGGCCGCGTACGCGGACCCGCCGGCCTGGATCACGGTGCCGGGCCAGCCGCAGGCGTTCGGCATGTGGATCCACGGCAACGGCACGGGGGAGTGGCCCAGCCTGCACCTGCACGACGCGCAGGACACCCAGCACGTGCTGCGCGGCCCGCTGATCACCTGGACGGGCTGGAAGTACGTCGAGTTCGCCGTCCCCGCCGGGGTGCAGTACCCGGTGCGGGTCCGCCGGTTCTACGTGGCGGAGACCAACGCCGCCGCGCAGTACCGCAGCGAGGTCATCATCGACGACCTGGTGGCGAAGGTGCCGCCGACGGTCGACGTGCCGGCCGAGAAGCCGCGTACCGACCGGGTGGTGCTGCGTGACGGCACTGTGGACGGTGCGCCCTGGCGCTTCGCCGTCCTGTCCGACGCGCAGTTCGTCGCGGCGAACCCGGACAGCGACCTGGTCGCCCAGGCCCGCCGTACGCTGCGCGAGGTCAAGGCCGCGAAGCCGGACTTCCTGGTCATCAACGGCGACTTCGTGGACACCGCCTACCCGGCGGACTTCGCGCTGGCCAAGCGGCTGCTGGACGAGGAGCTCGGCGGCGAGGTGCCGTACTACTACGTGCCCGGCAACCACGAGATCATGGGCGCTCCGATCGCCAACTTCCGGGCCGCCTTCGGCGACACCGAGCGCACCTTCGACCACAAGGGCACCCGGTTCGTCACGCTGAACTCGTCGACCGGCTCGCTGCGCGGCGGCGGTTTCGACCAGGTGCGGATGCTGCGCGAGGCGCTCGACTCGGCGGCCGGCGACCCGGCCGTCGGTTCGGTGGTCGTGCTGCACCACCACCCGCCGCGCGACCCGAGCCCGGCCAAGGCCAGCCAGCTCGGCGACCGGAAGGAGGCGGCGCTGCTGGAGCAGTGGCTGGCCGACTTCCAGCACCGCACCGGCAAGGGGACCGCGTTCGTCGGCGGGCACGTCGGCACCTTCCACGCCGACCGGGTCGACGGGGTGCCGTACCTGATCAACGGCAACGCGGGCAAGAACCCCTCCACCCCGGCCGACCAGGGCGGCTTCACCGGGTGGACCGAGTTCGGGGTGGACCCGGTGAGCCCGGCCGAGGCCGACCGGGCGCGGCGCAACCCGCTCGTCGAGGGCCCGCGCTGGGTCGCCGCCGAGACCCACGCGCACGTCGACGCGCTCGCGCTGACCGCCCCGGCCGGCGTCGCGGTCGGCGCACCGGCGACGGTCACCGCCACGGTGACCCAGCCCGGCGGGCGTACGGTGCCGGTGGCGGCGCCGGTGAGCGCGGACTGGTCCGCCTCGCCGAACGTGCACGTCGGCTCGATCCTCGGGCTGCGGCCCTGGCACGTGGCCCGCTTCGACCCGGCCACCGGCAAGCTCACGGCCCTGCGCCCCGGCGCCCAGGTCAAGCTGGCCGTCGCGGTCAACGGCGCGCACGCCGAGGCCACGATCACCCTGACGGCCGCCGCCCAGGCCCCGGCCGCCTGACAGGTGTGGAGGGCCCTTCCGGCGGCTGCCGTCCGGAGGGGCCCTCCGCACTCCCGGAGTGCGCGGGCCGGCCGGTCGGGCGACGGCCGGGACCGCGTGTGAGCCGGGCCGCGAGAGGGCTCAGAAGTCGCCCTCGGCCACCTGGAAGACGGTGAGGCCGAGGGCGCGCCACATCCGCACCACCTGCTGGCGGTCGTCGAAGACGCCGACCACCCGGTAGCGGCCGGCGATCTCGCGCTCGTAGATCTCCCGCTTGACCACGGAGTCCTTCCGGCGGTCGCCGACGGCGCGCAGGTGCAGCCCGAGATAGGGGACGCGGACGTGCCGGGCCAGCCACTCCTCGGTGGCGGCGCGGGCGGTGGCGTCCCGGCCCGAGCAGAACACCACCGCGTACCCGGCGGCGTGCATCGCCCGCACCGCCGCGATCACCGCCGCGTTCGGCTCGTCCTCGCCGACCCGGGTCATGTCGTACGGGCTGCGCGAGACGTTCAGCGCGACCGTGCCGTCGATGTCGACCAGCACGATCTCCGGCGGCTCGGTCGACGGGGCGTGCACCGTGGCGGGCCGTCCCGTCCGGGCCTGCGGCACGGGCAGCGGCAGCGTACGACCCTCCAGGTAGCGCTCGTGCAGCCGGCGGATCCACGCCTCGCCGACCCGGTCGGCCTCGGGGCGGGCCGCGTCGCGGCGCAGGCACTCCGCCAGCGGCACGTCGGTGAAGTCGTGCACCTCGAACTCGGCGCCGTGCCGGGCGGCCAGGTCGGCCCAGTCGCGCAGGGTCCGCGAGCGCAGGTTGGTGTCGTCGACGCAGACGTCGGCGCGCATCCGCAGCAGCGCCTCCACCTGCGCCCGCTGCACGACGGTGACCTGCCACTCCGCCCGCTGGGTGAACAGCCGCTCGCCGTGCAGCATCCGGCGCAGGTCGTCCCGGTTGACGCGGACCACGGACGGCTGGAGCGTCCGGGCGAACGTGGTCTTGCCGGAGGCGGGCAGTCCCCGGGTGGCGATCAGGCGGGCCATCGGCTCCTCCGTGTCGTACGTCGTCGGTGGTCCCGTCGCCTCCCGCGCCGTGCCCCGGGCGGGGCACGCCCGGACGGCGGCCGTGCCGGGGTGAATGCCCGGCCACGCTGCGGGAATGCGGGAGGTGCGGCGTGCGTTGTCGATGCCGGACCAGCCGTGCGGCCCGATTGCCGGGCCGGCGTCCGCCCATGGCACACTGGTCAATCGGCCACCGGTTCCGGTTCACGCCCGAGCCCGTCGCACGCCGCGACGGACACCGACGGCGACCCGGCGACCACCCACGAGAGGACCGAGGCGAGATGAAGTCCAACATCCACCCGGAGTACGTGACCACCGAGGTCAGCTGCTCCTGCGGCAACACGTTCACCACCCGCAGCACCGCCAAGGGCGGCTCGATCCACGTCGAGACCTGCAGCGCCTGCCACCCGTTCTACACCGGCAAGCAGCGCGTCCTGGACACCGCGGGCCGGGTGGCGAAGTTCCAGCAGAAGTACGCCAAGGTTCAGGCCAAGAAGGCCAAGTAGCTCCTCGTTCGGCGCCCGCGTCCGGTCTCGTGCCGGACGCGGGCGTCGTCCGTATTCCCCCTGGTCCCGCCCTCGTCGTCGAAGGAGCCTCCCCCGCATGAGCAGCGAGCGTCTGGCCGCCCTCCTCGACGAGTACGCCGAGCTGGAGAAGCGGCTGGCGGACCCGGCCATCCACGCCGACCAGGGCACCGCCCGCCGGGTCGGCCGCCGGTACGCCGAGCTGGTGCCGCTGCACAAGGCGGCCGGTGAGCTGGAGCAGGCCCGCGCCGACCTCGCCGCCGCCCGCGAGCTGGTCGCCGAGGACGCGTCCTTCGCCGCCGAGGCGGAGTCGATCGCGGCGAGCCTGCCGGGGCTGGAGGAGCGGCTGGCGGAGCTGCTGATCCCACGCGACCCGCACGACGCCAAGGACGTGATCGTCGAGATCAAGGCGGGCGAGGGTGGCGAGGAGTCCGCCCTGTTCGCCGGCGACCTGCTGCGGATGTACACCCGCTACGCCGAGCGGCGCGGCTGGCTCACCGAGGTGATCGACGCCCAGGACTCGGACCTGGGCGGGGTGAAGGACGTCTCGCTGGCGATCAAGACCAAGGGCGTGCCCGAGGGCGGCCACGGCGTCTGGTCCCGGCTCAAGTGGGAGGGCGGCGTGCACCGGGTGCAGCGCGTACCCGTCACCGAGTCGCAGGGCCGCATCCACACGAGCGCCGCCGGCGTGCTGGTGCTGCCGGAGGCCGAGGACGTCGACGTCACCATCGACCCGAACGACCTGCGTATCGACGTGTTTCGCTCGTCCGGCCCGGGCGGGCAGTCGGTGAACACGACCGACTCGGCGGTGCGGATCACGCACGTCCCGACCGGCATCGTGGTCTCCTGCCAGAACGAGAAGTCCCAGTTGCAGAACCGGGAGCAGGCGATGCGGATCCTGCGCGCCCGGCTGCTGGCGGCGGCCCAGGAGCAGGCCGACGCGGCCGCCTCGGACGCCCGCAAGGCGCAGGTGCGCACCGTGGACCGCTCCGAGCGCATCCGCACCTACAACTTCCCGCAGAACCGGATCACCGACCACCGGATCGGCTACACCGCGTACAACCTGGACCTGGCGCTCGCGGGCGACCTGGACGGGGTGCTCGACGCCCTCGCCGAGGCCGACCGCGCCGCCCGCCTGGCCGGCGACACCGAGCTGACCCGCCGCTGACCCCGCCGCCGGCTCGCGGTCAGGAGGCGCGGGGGCGGGTCTTCGCCGCCAGCATCGCGCGGTCGGCGGCCTCGAACGCGGTGCCGAGGGCGTCGCGCAGGCCCGGGCCGGTGGCGCCCACCTCGGCGAAGCCGACGCTGACGCCGACCGGGGTGCCGGGCACCAGCGACTCCCAGTCCTCCGTGCGTACCGCGGCGTCGATGCGGCGGCCCACCTCGGCCGCCTCGGCCATCCCGGCGCCGGGCAGCACCACCACGAACTCGTCCCCGCCGTAGCGGGCCACGAAGTCGCCCCGGCGCATCACCCGGTTGATCACCCCGGCGATGCGCTGGAGCACCAGGTCGCCCGAGTGGTGCCCGTGCCGGGTGTTGACGGCCTTGAAGCCGTCCAGGTCGCAGACGCCGATCACCACCCGGTCGCCGTGGGAGACCACGGTGGCGATGTAGCGCTCCAGCCGCCGCCGGTTGGGCAGCCCGGTCAGCGGGTCGGTCAACGCCTCGCCCTCGAAGCGGGCCGCCTCGCGGCGCATCTCCTCGTGGTCGATGCGGGCGGCGATGCCGTCGATGTAGACGTCCCGGAGCCGGTCGTTGCGCTGGGCGGCCAGCCGGAACGCCAGCCGGTCGGCCCGGTGCGCCCCGGCGTGGTCGCCGGCGCGGGCGAGGGCGATGCTGCGCAGGCGGGCCGGCTCGGCCGCGCCCAGCGTCTCGATGGAGACCTGGACGGTGTCCAGCCGGGTGACGGCCTCGATCGGCCGCCCCTCGGCGACGGCCAGGCAGACCTGGCCGAGCTGGCGCATGTCACGGGCGCGGGCGCTGTCGCCGCCGTGGCCGAGCAGCCGGGACGGGGCGGCGTCCGTGTCGGCGTCCAACCGGTCGCCGAGGGCCGCCCGCCGGGCGGCGGCGTAGCCGTACGCGGCCAGGCTGCTCGGGCGCAGCTTCCCGGCCCGACCGCTGCGCAGGAACCGGTCGAGGTCGGCCGCGACGTCGCGCAGCACCCGCAGGCAGCCGTCGCTGTCGCCGTTGTGGTCCAGCGCCACGGCGTTGCGCAGCCGGATGCCGGGGGCGGCGAAGGTCTCCTCGGGGATCTCGGCGGCGCCGCCGAGCTGCCGGGCCCGTTCGATGGCGCCGAGGGCGTAGCCGTGGAAGCTGAGGTACGAGTAGGCCATCGCCAGGTCGTGCCAGCCCCACGCGGTGTCCCGGTCGGGGTCCGCCACGGCGCCCAGCGCCCGCGCCGCCTTCACGAGGTGGGTGACGCAGCGGTCCGGCGCGCCCTGGTGGTGCGCGGCGAGGGCGGCCAGCGCGTTGAGGTGCCCGAGCAGGTAGGGCTCGGCGAGGTCGCGGACGGCGGTGGAGGCCTCCTCGACGGCCCGGGTGTACTCCGCCGTGCGCCCCAGGTTGATCACCGCGGAGAGGCGCTGCACCAGGGCGTCGGCCCGCGCGTACGGGTCGGTGGTGGTGGTGATGACCCGGTCGAGGATCGCGTACGCCTCGGCGGAGCGGCTGGACTCCTGGAGGGTCCGCGCCCGCGTCAGGGCGTCAACCTGGTCGGTGACCCGGTCGAGCCAACCCACCGCGACCTCCTGTCGGTGTGCGTCCGGACGCATCCGCTCGTGATGTCCAGCGCGACGCCCCATGATTATCTCGTGACCACCGTGCCGCAACACCCGTCCGAAGGGACGAGACGGCAGCGCCCTTCCGTGGCGTTGGCCCGGGCGTGCCGCGCCCTCGCCGACGCCGGGATCGCCTCGGCGAGGGCCGAGGCGGAGCAGTTGGCGGCGTACGTGCTCGGGGTGCCCCGGGGGCGCCTGGCGCTGGCCGACGACCTCACCGCCGACCAGCTCGACCGGTTCGACGAGCTGGTCGCGCGGCGGGCCGGGCGGGAGCCGTTGCAGCACCTCACGGGCAGCGCCGGCTTCCGGCACCTGGAGCTGGCCGTCGGGCCGGGCGTCTTCGTGCCCCGGCCGGAGACCGAGCTGCTCGCCGGCTGGGGGATCGCGCAGGGCCGACGCCTCGGCGCCGGGCTGGTGGTGGACCTGTGCAGCGGCTCGGGGGCGATCGCCCTCTCGGTCGCCCAGGAGCTGCCGGCGGCCCGGGTGGTGGCGGTGGAACGGTCGACGGCGGCGCTGCCCTGGCTGCGGCGCAACGCGGCGGCCCGGGCGGCCGCCGGGGACCGGCCGATCGAGGTGGTGGCGGCGGACGTCACCGCCGCCGACCTGCTCGCCGACCTGGTGGGCCGGGTCGACGTGCTGCTGTGCAACCCGCCGTACGTGCCGTCGGACGTCGCCGTACCCCCGGAGGTGGGCCGGCACGACCCGGCGAGCGCGGTCTTCGGCGGCGCGGACGGCCTCGCGGTGATCCGTCCGGTGATCGCCCGGGCGGCGGCGCTGCTGCGCCCGGGCGGGGTGCTCGGCGTGGAGCACGACGACACGCACGGCACGGCGGTGCCCGACCTGCTCGCGGCGGACGGCCGGTTCGAGGCGGTCGCCGGCCACCCGGACCTGACCGGGCGGCCCCGCTTCGCGACCGCGTCCCGCCGGGCGGACGGCCAGCACGCCGCCGCCGGGGCGACGTGGCAGACTGACTCCTCGTGATGCTCTACGACTGCCGGTCGCCCGCCGACCGGGACCGCGGCATCGCCGCTGCCATCGAGGCGGTCAAGAACGGCGAGCTGGTCGTCCTGCCGACCGACACGGTCTACGGGATCGGCGCGGACGCGTTCACCCCGTACGCGGTCAAGGCCCTGCTGGACGCCAAGGGCGGCCGTCAGGTGCCGCCGCCCGTGCTGATCGGCTCCCGGCACACCCTCGACGGCCTGGTCTATTCGCTGCCCCAGGCGGCCCGGGATCTCGTCGAGGCGTTCTGGCCGGGGGCGTTGACCATCATCGTGACGCACTCGCCCAGCCTGCGCTGGGATCTCGGCGACTCCTCGGGGACGGTGGCGGTGCGGATGCCGCTGCACCCGGTGGCGCTGGAGGTGCTGCGCGAGACCGGCCCGATGGCGGTCGCCTCGGCCAACAAGACCGGCCAGCCGGCGGCCCTCACCGCCGAGGAGGCCCGTGACCAGCTCGCCTACTCGGTGCGGGCCTACCTGGAGGCCGGGCCCTGTCCGGACCCGGTGCCGAGCACGATCGTCGACCTCACCGGCGAGGTGCCGCAGGTGCTGCGGCAGGGCGCCGTCCCGATCGAGAAGCTCCGCGACGTGGTGCCCGACATCCTCGCCGGCCAGGGGGTCTGAGTGCCTCCGTTCACCGTGCTGCACGTGTGCATGGGCAACATCTGCCGGTCGCCGATGGCCGAGCGCCTGCTGGCCCTCGCCGTGCGGGAACGGCTGGCCCGCCGCGAGGTCGATCCGGAGCGCGCCGACGAGCTGCTGCACAGCCACAGCGCCGGCACCGGCGGCTGGCACGCCGGCGAGGAGATGAACCCGCCGGCGTCGCGCCAGGTGACCGCCCGGGGCGGCAGCGTCGCCGGCTTCGCCGCGCGCAAGCTGCGGTCGGACCACATCGACGCCGCCGACCTCGTCCTCACGGCCACCGCCGACCAGCAGGACTACGTGGTGGCGTTGCGTCCCGACGCCGCGTCCCGCACGTTCGTGCTGGGCGAGTTCGGCCGGCTGCTCGCGGGGGTGGACGCCGCCGGGCTGCCGGCGGCCGAGGCGACCCCCGACGGGGTGTACGCGCGGGGCGTGGCCCTGGTGGCGGCCGCGCACGCCGCCCGCCTGGGCGCCACGGCGCTGCCCACCGACGATCTCGACGATCCGTGGGGTCGCGGCGACCAGTGCTTCAGCCGGGTCGCCGACGAGATCGAGGAGACCGTCCACCCCCTCGCGGCCGCGCTCCTGCCGTAACCCGCCCGAGGTACCCCCGCGCGTGAGTTTCCTGCGGGTTTGGGGGAAAGGCGCGGTCAAGAGGGTCATTCGGGTCATTCTGGGTGGGTCCTGACCGGCTCCTGCGGGGAGAGCTGATGACCCGGGCACGCCTCGACAAACTGTTCACCGTGCTGATCGCCGGCGTGCTGGCCGGGCTGGCGCTCGCGGTGGCGGCCCTCCCGGCCGCGCTGGTCTTCGGGATCGGGTTCTCGGCGCTCGCCGCGCCGTACTCGGAGCTACCGAACACGCTGCGCACGCCGCCCACGCCCCAGCGCTCCAACCTCTACGCCAACGACGGCACCACCCTGATCACCTCCTTCTACCAGGAGGACCGGGTGGACGTGCCGCTGGCCGAGGTGGCGCCGGTGATGCGGCAGGCGATCATCGCCGCCGAGGACACCCGGTTCCACGAGCACCGCGGCGTCGACCTGCGCGGCGTGGTGCGGGCCTTCGCGGTCAACCAGCGCGACGGCACGACGAGGCAGGGTGCGTCCACGCTGACCATGCAGTACGTCCGCAACGTGCTCAGCAACGACCCCCGGCTCAGCGAGCGGCAGCGCGCCGCCGCCAGCGAGCTGACCACCGCCCGCAAGATCCAGGAGATGCGGTACGCGTTGGCCCTGGAACGGGAGCTGTCCAAGGACGAGATCCTCACCCGCTACCTCAACATCGCCTACTTCGGCGCGGGCGCGTACGGGGTGGCCGCCGCGAGCCGGCGCTACTTCTCCAAGCCGCCGGCGGAGCTGACCCTGGCCGAGGCGGCGCTGCTGGCGGGCCTGGTCCGCTCCCCGCACACCGACGACCCGATCAACGGCGACGCGGACGCGGCACTCGCCCGCCGGGCGTACGTGCTCGACCGGCTGGTGGAGTCCGGGCAGGTGCCGGCCGAGGCGGCGGCCCTGGCCGAGGCCGAGCAGTTGAAGCTGCGGCCCAGCCAGACGCCGAACGACTGCACGGCGGTGCCGGCCGAGCACAACGACTGGGGCTTCTTCTGCGACTGGTTCACCCGCTGGTGGAACGCGCAGCCGGCGTTCGGCGCGACGGTCGACGAGCGGCAGCTCACGCTGCGCCGGGGCGGCTTCTCCATCGTCTCCTCGCTCGACCCGGCGGTGCAGCGGGCCACCACCGAGCAGGTCCGCCGGGTCTATCCGGTGGACGACCGCCGGGCGGCGCCGACGGCGGTGGTCCAGCCCGGCACGGGCCGGGTGCTCGCGATGGCGGTGAACCGGAACTACGGCGTGGCCGCCAACCCGGCCGGGCAGAAGAACCACCCGAACACGGTCAACCAGCTGGTCGCCGGGGGCGGGGCGATCGAGGGCTACCAGGCCGGGTCCACGTTCAAGCTCTTCACGATGCTGGCCGCGCTGGAGGCCGGGCTGCCGCTGAGCACGGAGTTCGACGCGCCGGCGCGGATCGTGACGGACTACTCGGTGACCGAGGCGACGGCGAGCTGCGACGGGTACTGGTGCCCGCGCAACGCCAGCGCCTCGATGGACGGCCGACACACCATGTGGACCGCCTTCGGCGAGTCGGTCAACACCTACTTCGCCTGGCTGACCGAGCGGGTCGGCGCGGACCGGGTGGTGGAGATGGCCGAGCGGCTCGGCATCGTCTTCCGCTCCGAGGACGACGCGCGGCTGGCCCGCCACGGGGCGCGCGAGTGGGGACCGTTCACCCTCGGCGTCTCCGCCACCACCCCGCTCGACCTAGCCGGCGCGTACGCGGCGGTGGCGGCCGAGGGCTCGTGGTGCGCGCCGCTGCCGGTCGTCTCGATCGCCGACGCCGCCGGCCGGCCGGTGGCCGCCGCGCAGCCGGACTGCCGCCGGGCGGTCGACGTGGACGTGGCCCGGGCGGCGGCCGACGCGGCCCGCTGCCCGGTCGGCGACCAGTCGATGTACCGGGAGTGCGACCGCGGCACCGCCGAGGGGCTGCACCGGCAGCTCGGCCGGCCGGTGGCGGGCAAGACGGGCAGCTCGGACGGGTACGCGACGGAGACCGTGGTCGCCTTCACCCCGCAGCTCGCGGTCGCCTCGATCGCCGCCAACCCCGACGACCCGGGCGACGCGGTCGGCCAGCGGGTGCAGAGGCAGCTGGTCGAGGCGGTGGGGGAGGTGCTCTCCTTCGCGCTGCGCGACGAGCCGGTGCGCGACTTCGTGCCGCCCAGTGAGGCGACCGCCTTCCAGCTCACCGGCGCCCGCGCCGGCAACTGAGCCCGCCCGCCCGCCCGCGCAGCCGTGCCCGCCCCGGCGGGTGCGGCTGCGCGGGCGGGCGCCCCGGCGGGCGGCCCACAGATCCGGCGCGGGGCCGCCTCAGCGGCGCAGGAAGGCGGCGGGCGGGTGGGCCTCCTGCTCCGCCTGGCGCGCGATGTTGCGGGCCATCCCGCCGAAGACCACCGCGTGGAAGGGCGCGACGGATCCCCAGTAGGCGTGCCCGGGCAGCCCGCGCGGCAGGAACACGGCCCGCTGCTGGTAGCGGCTGCTGCCGCCGTCGTCGCCGGGGAGCACGCGCATCTCCAGCCAGGCCCGGCCCGGCAGCCGCATCTCGGCGCGCAGCCGCAGCAGCTCGCCGGGAACGATCTCCTCCACCCGCCAGAAGTCCAGCGCCTCGCCGACCTGGAGGCGGTGCGGGTCGCGCCGGCCACGGCGCAGCCCCACGCCGCCGATCAGCCGGTCCAGCCAGCCCCGGACCGTCCAGGCCAGCGGGAACGAGTACCAGCCGTGCTCGCCGCCGACGCCCTCGATGACCCGCCACAGGTCCTCCGGCGGGGCGTGTACCGCCCGTTCGCGGACGTCGGTGTAGGCGGTGCCGCCGGACCACTCCGGGTCGCTGGGCAGCGGCTCGGCCGGCGCGTCGGGCCCGCTCGCTGTCGACCACCGGGTCTCCACCTCGCCGTCGCGCACCTTCGACAGGGCCAGCGCGACCGCCTGGTCGAAGCTGGTCAGCCCCTCGGGCGGGTCCGGCACGTACCGCGCGATGTCGTGCTCGTGGGCGACGGCCTCGTGGACCAGGCTCTCCACCAACGGCCGGGCGATGGCGTTCGGCACCGGGGTGATGAGCCCGACCCAGTGCGAGGAGAGCGACGGCGTCAGCGGTCGCACCGGCACGATGACGCGCCGGCGCAGCCCGGCCACCCGCGCGTACCGCTGCATCATGTCCTGGAAGGTGAGGATGTCCGGTCCGCCGATGTCGAAGGCGCGGTTGACCTCCGGCGGCAGGTCGGTGCAGCCGGCCAGGTAGCGCAGCACGTCGCGGACGGCGATCGGCTGGATCCGGTTGCGGACCCAGCGCGGGGTGACCATGGCCGGCAGCCGTTCGGTCAGGTAGCGCAGCATCTCGAACGAGGCCGACCCCGAGCCGATGATCACCGCGGCCCGCAGCACCGCCGTCGGCACCCCGCTGTCGAGCAGGATCCGCCCCACCTCGGCCCGCGAGCGCAGGTGCGCCGACGGGACCTCCCGGGCCGCCGCCGGCTCCGGCCCGCCCAGGTAGACGATCCGGCGTACGCCCGCGGCGCGCGCTGCCTCGGCGAACCCGGTGGCGGCCTCGCGGTCGGCGGCCTCGAAGCCGGCCTGGCCGAGCGAGTGCACCAGGTAGTACGCGACGTCCACGCCCGCGAACGCGGCGGGCAGCGTCTCCGGCCTGCGCAGGTCGCCCTCGGCGATCTCCGTCTGCGCCGCCCACGGCACGTCCCGCAGCCGTCCCGCCTTGCGGGCCAGGCAACGCACCGCGTGCCCCTCGGCCAGCAGCCGGGGCGCCAGCCGCCCGCCGATGTAACCCGTCGCTCCCGTGACCAGGCATCTCACGGTCTCCAGTGTGCGGCCCAATAGACTCTGGCGCTGTGGCTACTGAGACGAGCACCTTCTGGGGGCCGGACTTCGACCAGCTCCGCACGACCGACCCGGA
Organism: Micromonospora sp. ZG13; assembly: GCF_059359355.1. Classification (NCBI taxonomy): domain Bacteria; kingdom Bacillati; phylum Actinomycetota; class Actinomycetes; order Micromonosporales; family Micromonosporaceae; genus Micromonospora; species Micromonospora sp. ZG13. Next base: position 20,526 of record NZ_JCADBQ010000001.1, on the reverse strand, counting down.
GATCGCCGGGGTGGTGCTCGGCGAGCTGGACCGGCTCCGGGGCGGCCTGCAACTGATCGCCAGCGAGAACCTCACCTCGCCGGCCGTGCTGGCCGCGCTCGGCTCCACCCTGACCAACAAGTACGCCGAGGGCTACCCGGGCCGGCGCTACTACGGCGGCTGCGCCGAGGTCGACCGGGCCGAGGAGATCGGGATCGCGCGGGCGAAGGAGCTCTTCGGCGCCGAGCACGCCAACCTCCAGCCGCACTCCGGGGCGAGCGCCAACCTGGCCGCGTACGCGGCGCTGGTCCAGCCGGGGGACACGGTGCTCGCCATGGACCTGCCGCACGGCGGCCACCTGACCCACGGCAGCCGGGTGAACTTCTCCGGCAAGTGGTTCCACACCGTCGGCTACACCGTCCGGCCGGACACCGAGCTGATCGACTACGACGAGGTGCGGGACCTCGCCCGGGCCCACCGTCCCAAAATGATCATTTGTGGCGCGACGGCGTACCCGCGCCTGATCGACTTCGCGCGGTTCCGCGAGATCGCCGACGAGGTCGGGGCGTACCTGATGGTCGACGCCGCGCACTTCATCGGGCTGGTCGCCGGGCAGGCCGTACCGTCGCCGGTGCCGCACGCCGACGTCGTCTGCGCCACCACGCACAAGGTGCTGCGCGGGCCGCGCGGCGGCATGATCCTCTGCCGGGAGTCGCTGGCCCAGCGCATCGACAAGGCGGTCTTCCCGTTCACCCAGGGCGGCCCGCTGATGCACGCGGTGGCCGCGAAGGCGGTCGCGCTGCGCGAGGCCGCCCAGCCCGAGTTCCGGGCCTACGCCGAGCGGGTGGTGGCCAACGCCCGGGCGCTGGCCGCCGGGCTGGCCGACGAGGGGATGCGTCCGGTCTCCGGGGGCACCGACACCCACCTCACCCTGGTGGACCTGCGCGAGGTCGGGGTCACCGGCGCCGACGCCGAGGCGCGCTGCGACGCCGCCACCATCACCCTCAACAAGAACGCGATCCCGTACGACCCGCAGAAGCCGATGGTCGCCTCGGGCATCCGCGTGGGCACCCCGAGCGTCACCACCCAGGGCATGCGCGAGCCGGAGATGCGCCAGGTCGCCTCGCTGATCGCCCGCGCCGTACGCACCGATCCCGCCGCCCCGGGCGGGATCGACACCCTCGCCGGGATCGCCGGCGAGGTCGCCGGGCTGGTCGCCGCCTTCCCGGCGTACCCCCGATGAGCGAGCCGCGCGCGGGCGAGCCCGGCGCCATCCGGGCCCGGCTGCCGCACCTTCGCCTGCCGCTGCTGGCCTGCGCGGTGCTCGCGCTGGTCGCGGTGCCGACCGCGGCGGTGCTGCGCGGCGGCACCGGCGCGGCCGGCGTGGCCGCCGGGATCGCGCTGGTCGTCGTCAGCTACCTGGTCTCCGGCGTCTCGGTGGCCTGGGCCGACGCCGTCAATCCGCGGATGATCATGTCGGTGGGGCTGGTCACCTACGCCACGAAGATCGTGGTGCTCGGGGTGGCGATGGCCGCCGTGGCGGCCACCGGCTGGCCCGGCCTGCCGGACATGGGGGTGGCGATCATCGCGGCCGTGGTGGTCTGGACGGGCGCCCACCTGACCTGGGCCCTGCGCTCGCCGCTGCCCACATTCGAGCGAAGCGGTGAGTGAGCGTTCTGTCGGATCTGTGTCCGGCATTTCGGGCTGCCACGGCGGGCCGCACGGGAGTAACCTGACCAACGACTTTCGCGCCCGCACCACGGCCCGCACGCTGTCCGCAGTGTGGGGGGTGCCGCACACTCCCGCGCGTGCCTGCTGATATTGTTCGCCACGTCATGGCCGAAGACCCACACCCCCGCAGGTCCGACGACCCTTCGTCGGAAGGCGCGGCAGGGGCCGTTCTGGGCTACCTACTCGCCGGCATCGTGGTGTGGGGCTTCCTCGGGTGGTTGGCGGAGCGACTTCTCGATCTGCGAACCGGCGTCGGGGTCGCCCTCGGCATGATCTTCGGCGCGGCCGGAGCGATTTACCTGATCATGAAGAGGCTCAGTGCTTGAGTGCCAGCACGCCCGGGTCTGTCGAGTGCGGAGGATGACACGGTGAGTGGACAGCTCGTCGCCGCCGAGGGGCTTCCCTGGCCCCCCAGCGTCGGAGATTTCTACCCGCCGGACGTGGCTGGCCCCTGGGTCACCAAGTTCGGGATCATGGTCTGGCTCGCGGTCGCGCTGCTGATCGTCTTCTTCATGCTCGCCTACCGGAAGCCCAAGCTGGTCCCCGGCAAGGCCCAGTGGTACGCGGAGTCGGTCTACGGCCTGGTCCGGGACAACATCGCCCGTGAGCAGATGGGCAACGCGGGCATCCGCTTCGCGCCCTACTTCACGGTGCTGTTCAGCTTCATCGTGCTGACCAACCTCTTCGCCATCGTGCCCGGTCTGCAGATCTCGCCGAACTCGCACATCGCGTTCCCCATCGTGCTCGCGGCGATCTCCTACGTGATGTACCTCTACATCGGCGCCCGCAAGCACGGCCTCGGCAAGTACCTCAAGATGAGCCTGATCATCCCGAACGTGCCGTGGCCCATGCACATCCTGCTGATCCCGATCGAGTTCATGCAGACGTTCATCGTCCGGCCCGTCACGCTGGCGCTGCGGCTCTTCGCCAACCTGTTCGCCGGCCACCTGCTGCTGCTGGTCTTCACCATCGGCGGCTTCGTGATGCTCAACTCGAGCAGCCTGTTCATCCAGGTGACCTCGATCTTCTCCTTCCTGATGGCGATCGTGATGGCCTTCTTCGAGGTGCTGGTCGCCGTGCTGCAGGCCTACGTCTTCGTCACGCTGAGCGCGAACTACATCGGAAGTTCGCTCGCCGACGAGCACTGATCGGGCTCGGCGGGCCACCCGGCCCGACCAAGCTTCTGGTACCGACCCGCGTACGCGTGAGACCTCACGCGTCGAACAGGAGGAATACCCGCAATGACTGTTCTTGCCGAGATCGGCGGTAGCGTCAACACCATCGGCTACGGCCTCGCCGCCATCGGCCCCGGTATCGGTGTCGCCCTGGTCTTCGCGGCCTACATCCAGTCGAGCGCGCGCCAGCCGGAGTCCGCCGGCTACAACCGCACCTGGCTGATCCTGGGCTTCGCCCTGGTCGAGGCGCTCGCGCTCTTCGGCCTGGTGCTCGCCTTCGCCGTCGGCGGCTGACGAGAGCTTTCTCCCGACCCGGAGGTCTGACATGTTCATCGCCGCAGAAGGTGTGGAGCACAACCCGATCCTGCCCATCTGGCAGGAGATGGTCGTCGGGACCATCGCCTTCGCCCTGCTCTGCTTCGTCCTGCTGAAGTTCGTCATGCCCCGCATGGAGGCGATGTACCAGGCGCGGGTCGACGCCATCGAGGGCGGGCTCAAGCGGGCCGAGGCCGCTCAGGCCGAGGCCAACCAGGTGCTCGAGCAGTACCGGGCCCAGCTCGCCGAGGTGCGCACCGAGGCAGCCCGGATCCGGGACGACGCCCGGGCCGACGCCGAGGGCATCCGCCAGGACATCCTCGCCAAGGCGCGGGAGGAGTCCGACCGGATCATCGCCGCCGGCAAGGAGCAGCTCGCCGCCGAGCGCGCCACCATCGTGCGCGAGCTGCGCACGGAGGTCGGCACGATCGCGGTCGACCTGGCCAGCAAGATCGTCGGGGAGTCCCTCGCCGACGAGGCGCGTCGCAAGGGCACCGTCGACCGGTTCCTGAGCAACCTCGAGAGCGCGGGGGCCCGCTGATGCAGGCCGCCAGCCGGGAGTCGTACAAGGTCGCGGCCGAGCGCCTCGACGCGTACGTCCGCGGTGCGGAGCCGTCGGCGGTGGTCACCACCGCCGACGCCATCCTCTCCGTCGCCGACCTGCTGCGGCGCGAGCCGCGGCTGCGCCGGGCGCTCTCCGACCCGGCCCGCAGCGGTGCCGACCGTGCCGGGTTGCTCGGCGAGCTGCTGCGCGGCAAGGTCGACGCCGAGGCGCTGGACCTGATCGCCTCGCTGGTCGCCGGCCGTTGGTCGGCGCCCTCGGAGCTGCTCGACGCCGCCGAGCGGCTGGGCGTCGACGCTCTCCTGGCCGGCGCCGACTCCGCGGGCGAACTGGGCGAGGTCGAGGACGAGCTGTTCCGCTTCGGGCAGGTCGTCGCCGGTTCGCCGGAGCTGTCCAGCACGCTCTCCGACTCGACCGTCCCGGCCGTCCGGCGGGCCACGCTGGTCGACCAGCTGCTCGCCGGCAAGGCGCGGCCGATCACCGGCTACCTCGTCGGGGTCGCGCTCGCCGGGTTCGGCGGACGCAACCTCTCCGGTGCGCTCAGCCGGCTGGTCGAGCTGGCCGCCGAGCGGCGGGACCGGCAGGTGGCGTACGTGACCGCCGCGGCCCCGTTGAGTGAGGAGGAGGAGCGCCGGTTGGGTGCCAGCCTCTCCGCGATATACGGTCGAGAGGTTTCCGTCAAGCAGACGGTGGACCCCTCGGTTCTCGGTGGCGTCAGTGTGCGGGTCGGCTCCGACCTGTACGACGGCACCGTCCTGCGCCGCCTCAACGAGAGCCGCAACGCGCTCGCGAAGCGCTGAGGCGGCAGCGCCGCCCAGTGCCTGTGACATAGACGCCATTCGGACCGGTCGGTACTAGGTATCCCGGGCCCCTGATACTTAAGGAAGCAGAGGATGGCCGAGCTGACCATCTCGACGGAGGAGATCCGCGGCGCCCTGGAGCGCTACGTCTCCTCCTACTCGTCCGAACTCTCCCGCGAGGAGGTCGGCACCGTCGCCGACACCGGCGACGGCATCGCCCACGTCGAGGGTCTTCCCTCGACCATGACCAACGAGCTCCTGGAGTTCGAGGACGGCACCCTGGGTGTGGCGCTGAACCTCGACGTCCGGGAGATCGGTGTCGTCGTTCTCGGTGACTCCGCCAAGCTCGAAGAGGGCCAGCGCGTCAAGCGCACCGGCCGGGTGCTCTCCGTGCCGGTCGGCGACGCCTTCCTCGGCCGCGTGGTCAACGCGCTCGGCCAGCCGATCGACGGGCTCGGCGACATCGCCAACGAGGGCTTCCGCGAGCTGGAGCTCCAGGCCCCGAACGTGATGTCCCGGCAGTCCGTCGACGAGCCGCTGCAGACCGGTCTCAAGGCCGTCGACGCCATGACCCCGATCGGCCGCGGTCAGCGTCAGCTGATCATCGGCGACCGGAAGACCGGCAAGACCACGGTCGCGCTGGACACCATCCTCAACCAGCGGGACAACTGGCGCTCCGGCGACCCGAAGAAGCAGGTCCGCTGCATCTACGTCGCCATCGGCCAGAAGGCCTCCACGATCGCCTCGATCAAGGGCGTCCTGGAGGAGGCGGGCGCGATGGAGTACACCACCATCGTCGCCTCCCCGGCCTCCGACCCGGCCGGCTTCAAGTACCTCGCCCCCTACACCGGCTCGTCCATCGGACAGCACTGGATGTACGGCGGCAAGCACGTCCTCATCGTCTTCGACGACCTGAGCAAGCAGGCCGAGGCGTACCGCGCCGTGTCCCTGCTGCTGCGTCGCCCGCCGGGCCGCGAGGCGTACCCGGGTGACGTCTTCTACCTGCACTCCCGCCTGCTGGAGCGCTGCGCGAAGCTCTCCGACGAGCTGGGCGGCGGCTCGATGACCGGCCTGCCGATCATCGAGACGAAGGCCAACGACATCTCGGCCTTCATCCCGACCAACGTCATCTCGATCACCGACGGCCAGATCTTCCTGGAGACCGACCTGTTCAACCAGGGCGTCCGGCCGGCCATCAACGTCGGCACCTCGGTCTCCCGGGTCGGTGGGGCCGCGCAGGTGAAGCCGATGAAGAAGGTCGCCGGTTCGCTGCGGCTCAACCTGGCCCAGTTCCGCGAGCTGGAGGCGTTCGCCGCCTTCGCCTCCGACCTGGACAAGACCTCCCGCGCCCAGCTGGACCGCGGCGCCCGCCTGGTCGAGCTGCTCAAGCAGGCGAACTACTCGCCGTTCCCGGTGCAGGAGCAGGTCGTCTCGGTCTGGGCCGGCACCGAGGGCAAGCTCGACGACATCCCGGTCGGGGAGATCCGCCGCTTCGAGTCGGAGTTCCTCCAGTACCTGCGCCACAAGCACGAGGGCGTGCTGGCCGCCATCGCCGACCACCAGTGGAACGACGACATCATCGGCTCGCTCGACGCCGCCATCGCCGACTTCAAGCAGGTCTTCCTCGGCAAGGAGGACGAGCGGCGGATCAACGAGGCCCCGGCCTCGCCGCTGGAGGGCGACGAGAACCGCGAGACGGTGACCCGCTACCGGGACGGCGCGGGCGACCGCCCGGCCGAGAACCAGTAAGGGCTGATCCATGGCGGCCCAGGTACGCGTTCTTCGTCAACGGATCCGCTCGGCGAAGGGGATGAAGAAGATCACCAAGGCGATGGAGCTCGTGGCGACGAGCCGGATCGCCAAGGCCCAGGCCCGGGTGGAGGCGTCCCTGCCGTACGCCCAGGCCGTCACCGGTGTGCTCACGGCGCTGGCGTCCAACGCGCAGATCGACCACCCGCTGCTCACCCCGCGTCCGAAGGTGCGGCGGGCGGGCGTCCTGTTGGTCACCTCCGACCGTGGCCTCGCCGGTGGTTACAGCTCCAACGCCATCAAGATGGCCGAGTCGCTGATCGCCCGGCTGCGGGCCGACGGCAAGGAGCCGGTGCTCTACGTCATCGGGCGCAAGGGCGTCGGGTTCTTCCGGTTCCGCGACCGGCCGATCGAGGCGAACTGGACCGGGTTCTCGGAGCAGCCGACCTTCGCCGACGCCCGCACGGTGGGCGAGACGCTGATCAAGGCGTTCACCGCCGGTGCGGACGACGTCGACGGCGGCGCCGGGGCGGACGGGGTGCTCGGCATCGACGAACTGCACATCGTCTACACCGAGTTCCACTCCCTGATGACCCAGACCCCGGTCGCCAAGGTCATCGGCCCCATGCAGGTGGAGGACCGGCCGCGCGCCGAGGGTGCGCTGCCGGCCTACGAGTTCGAGCCGGACGCGGAGGCGCTGCTCGACGCGCTGCTGCCGAAGTACATCAACACGCGGATCTACGCGGCGTTGCTGGAGTCGGCGGCCAGCGAGTCGGCGGCCCGTCGGCGGGCGATGAAGAGCGCCACCGACAACGCCGAAGAGATGATCGAGAAGTACACGCGTGAGATGAACTCGGCCCGCCAGGCCGGGATCACCCAGGAGATCAGCGAGATCGTCGGCGGCGCGAACGCGCTGGCCGCGTCGGGAAGTGAAGTGTGATGACTGCCCCAGTAGAGACCAAGACGGCCACGGGTCGCGTGGTCCGGGTCATCGGCCCGGTCGTCGACGCCGAGTTCCCGCGCGACGCCATGCCGGCCCTGTTCAACGCCCTGCACGTGGACGTGACGCTCTCGGGCGGCGAGAAGACGCTGACCCTGGAGGTCGCCCAGCACCTGGGTGACAACATGGTCCGTGCCATCTCGATGCAGCCGACCGACGGCCTGGTCCGCGGCACCGAGGTGCGCGACACCGGTTCGCCGATCACCGTTCCGGTGGGCGACACGGTCAAGGGCCACGTGTTCAACGCGATCGGCGAGTGCCTCAACCTGACCGAGGGCGAGACGCTCCAGCCCGACGACCACTGGGGCATCCACCGCAAGGCCCCGGCCTTCGCGGACCTGGAGCCGAAGACCGAGATGCTGGAGACCGGCATCAAGGTCATCGACCTGCTCGCCCCGTACGTCAAGGGTGGCAAGATCGGCCTGTTCGGCGGTGCCGGCGTCGGCAAGACGGTGCTCATCCAGGAGATGATCACCCGTGTCGCCCGGAACTTCGGTGGTACCTCGGTCTTCGCCGGCGTGGGTGAGCGCACCCGCGAGGGCAACGACCTCATCGCCGAGATGACCGAGTCCGGCGTCATCGACAAGACCGCGCTGGTCTACGGCCAGATGGACGAGCCGCCGGGCACCCGGCTGCGGGTCGCCCTCTCCGCGCTGACCATGGCGGAGTACTTCCGCGACGTCAAGAAGCAGGAGGTGCTGCTCTTCATCGACAACATCTTCCGCTTCACCCAGGCCGGTTCGGAGGTCTCCACCCTGCTCGGCCGCATGCCGAGCGCGGTGGGTTACCAGCCGACCCTGGCCGACGAGATGGGCGAGCTCCAGGAGCGGATCACCTCCGTCCGGGGCCAGGCCATCACCTCGATGCAGGCGATCTACGTGCCGGCGGACGACTACACCGACCCCGCCCCGGCCACCACGTTCGCCCACCTCGACGCGACCACCAACCTGGAGCGGTCGATCTCCGACAAGGGCATCTACCCGGCCGTGGACCCGCTGGCGTCCTCGTCCCGGATCCTCGCCCCGGAGTTCGTCGGCGCCGAGCACTTCGCGGTGGCGACCGAGGTGAAGCGGATCCTGCAGAAGTACAAGGACCTGCAGGACATCATCGCCATCCTCGGTATCGAGGAGCTCTCCGAGGAAGACAAGATCACCGTGCAGCGCGCGCGGCGCATCGAGCGCTTCCTGTCGCAGAACACCTACGCGGCGGAGCAGTTCACCGGCGTGCCGGGCTCGACGGTCCCGATCCAGGAGACCATCGAGGCCTTCAAGAAGATCAGCGAGGGCGAGTACGACCACTTCCCCGAGCAGGCCTTCTTCATGTGCGGTGGCCTGGAGGACCTGGAGCGCAAGGCTGCGGAGCTGATGAAGGGCTGACCTGTCGGTCCTGAAGAAAGGCCACCCCGGCAACGCCGGGGTGGCCTTTCGTTCATCTTCGGGCCCTATCATCACCGTTGCCCGGTTCCGCGTGCTCGGCGATCATGTCGCACGCGAGGTACCGTCGATCCGCCCACTCACCGCGTGGGCGTCGATCGCAACGAATCGGCTGCATGCGCCCGTCTCCTGATCGTGGGCGTGACGAACGGAGATGATCGTGGGTAAGGCCGACAAGGCCGGCGGTAAACCGTCCAGATGGTCGGGGGTGCCGCGCTGGGCCCGGGTGTGCACCGTCTTCGGTGCCGTCCTGATGCTGCTCAGCGGCGCGGTGCTGGTCGGCGCCGAGGCGTTGATGGCCCGCTACGAGGGGGCCGTGGGCAAGGCCGACCTCTTCGGCGACCAGGCGGCCGGGGCGAAGGAGCGCAAGAGCGACATCAAGGGCCCGCTCAACATCCTGCTGGTGGGCATCGACCCGCGCAACCCCGAGATGCCGCCGCTGGCCGACTCGGTGATGGTGCTGCACGTGCCGGCCGAGATGGACCGCGCGTACCTCTTCTCGATGCCGCGCGACCTCCTCGTCGAGATCCCCGAGTTCAGCCGGGCGGAGTTCAGGGGCGGCACCGACAAGCTCAACGCGGCGATGTCGTACGGCAGCCGGGTGCCCGGCGGCAACCCGGACGCCGCGCGCGGCTTCGAGCTGCTGGCCACCACCGTCCAGAACGTCACCGGCATCCAGCGTTTCGACGCTGGCGCGATCATCAACTTCAACGGCTTCAAGAAGATCGTCGACGCGATGGGCGGCGTCGACATGTACATCGAGCGCGAGGTGCGCTCCGAGCACCGCGAGCCGGACGGCAAGCACCGCAAGGGCAACCCCAACGGCGAGGGCTACGTCGGCCCGCAGGCGGTCTACAAGAAGGGCAACCAGCACCTCAACGGCTGGCAGGCGCTCGACTACGTCCGCCAGCGCTACCCGAAGAACGGTGTCCCCGACGGCGACTACGGCCGGCAGCGCCACCAGCAGCAGTTCGTCAAGGCCATGGCCGGTCAGGCGCTCAGTGCCGACGTGGTGACCAACCCGGTCAAGCTGGACCGGGTGCTACGGGCGGCCGGGCAGTCGCTGATCTTCAGCGGCCGGGGCAACAGCGTGGTCGACTTCGGCCTGGCGCTCAAGGACATCCGCCCGGAGACCATCCAGATGATCAAGCTGCCGGGCGGCTCGGTCGTCGAGAACGGCAAGTACCAGGGCGAGAAGTTCCAGCCCGCCGTGGACGACTTCTTCGCCGCCCTCCAGAAGGGGCAGCTGGATGCGTTCCTGCTCGAGCACCCCGACTTCCAGAACAAGGCCAAGTAGGCGTGGCGCAGGTCTCGCCACCCGCGTTGGGGGCGGGTCGGCGGCACGACTAGACTTTTGACAATCCGCCGCCGCAGCAAGGAGACAGCGTGGCAAAGCAGCTTCACGTCGAGCTCGTAGCCGTCGAGGAGAAGGTCTGGTCCGGCGAGGCCGAGATGGTCGTCGCCCGCACGACCGAGGGCGAGCTGGGTGTGCTGGCGGGGCACGCGCCCCTGCTCGGCCAGCTTGCCGAGCCCGGCCAGGTGCGCATCAAGCTCCCCGGCGGTGAGCAGGTCTCCTACGAGGTGGCCGGCGGCTTCCTGTCGGTGACCGGTGAGGGCGTCACCGTCCTGGCCGAGAGCGCCACCCCGGTCTCCGCCGCGCAGAGCCACTGAGCCGAAACGCCGATGGAGATCGTCGAAGGGATCGGAATCGGCGTCGCCGTCATCCTCGGCGCACTTCTGATCCTCTTCGCCCGGCGGGCCGTCGTCACCCGTAGCGGGGGCATCATCCGGCTCGGCGTCCGGACCTCCACGATGCTCGACGGCCGAGGCTGGTCTCCCGGCTTCGGCCGCTTCGTCGGCGACGAACTCCGCTGGTACCGGCTGTTCAGCTTCGCCATCCGCCCCACCCGGGTGCTCTCCCGCAAGGAGCTGGCCGTCGAGCGGCGGCGGCTCCCCGAGGGGCAGGAGCGCCTCTCGATGCCCGCCGACTGGGTCATCCTCCGCTGTACGAGCAACCACGCTCCGGTGGAGATCGCGATGGCCCGGTCCACCGTCACCGGGTTCCTCTCCTGGCTCGAGGCCGCCCCTCCGGGGGCGGTCTCGCCGCGTCTGGCCTCCCAGGACTGGCCCGCGGCCTGACTTCCCCTCGTCCTTGGGGGGTTCCGGGGAGCCCACCCGCCCCGGGCGGTCAGGCCTGATCCCTCCGCGGGCGGGCCAGCGTGGAAGGCCAGGTGGTTGAGGCCCGGGGCGAGCCGGTCGTTCCGCCGCCCGGAGAGCGCGGGGGACTCCTCCACGACCAGGTAGGTCGGGCCGAGCCGCCAGGAGCGGCCCGCCGGCCACTCCTGGAACGGCGCCCAGCCCAGCTCGCTGAGCAGCCATTCCCAGCCGCGCACGGTGACGGCCGGATCGGGTACCCAGACCTCGATGTGGTGCAGCGTGCCCACCGGGACATCCGGTGGGCACGGGCGACGGGTGGTCAGCGGTTACCGCCGGGCACCCATAGCACATCTCCGTCCGGATTTGCCGTTCTTGACAGGATAAAGAGCAGGTCGGAGAGCCGGTTGAGATACTTTGCCGGGAGCGAGCTGGTCCGATCAGGGTCGTGCGCGACCAGGGCCCACGCCGCCCGCTCGGCGCGCCGGGCGACCGTCCGCGCCACGTGCAGCAGCGCCGCACCTGCGGTGCCGCCGGGGAGGATGAAGGAGTCGAGCTTGCTCAGGCGTGCGTTGTACTCGTCGCACCAGCCCTCCAGACGCTCGACGTACGCCTCGGTGACCCGCAGCGGCGGGTACTTCGGGTCGGGTTCGACCGGGGTGGCCAGGTCGGCGCCCACGTCGAACATGTCGTTCTGGATCGACGCCAGGACGGCCCGCAGCTCGTCGTCGAGCTGCCCCAGGGCGAGCGCTACGCCGATCGCGGCGTTGCACTCGTCGACGTCCGCGTACGCGGAGATGCGCGGATCGGTCTTCGGCACCTGCTCGTTGTTGCTCAGCCTGGTCATGCCGGCATCGCCGGCCTTGGTGTAGATGCGCGTGAGGTGGACGGCCATGACGCACAGCCTACGGATACCGGAACTGACGATCCCGGAGCGCCCGGGCGGCACCGCCGTCCGGACGGCCGGGGTGGGGCCCGGCGACGCCGGTGACCCGGCGGTCAGCGATCTCGACGTCATCCGGGTACGCGGCGACGCGCGCCTGGCCGGCACGGTGCACGTCGTCGGCGCCAAGAACTCGGCACTGAAGCTGATGGCCGCCGCGCTGCTCGCCCCGGGCCGCAGCGTGATCACCAACGTGCCCCGGATCACCGACATCGCGATCATGGGCGAGGTGCTCCGCCGGCTCGGCTGCGGCGTGCACTTCGACGCCGACGACCCCGTCGACCCGATGGTCGCGTACGACGGGGTGGCCCGCTCCCGGTCGGTCGTCATCGACGTGCCGGAGCAGCCCGGTGCCGAGGCGGACTACGACCTCGTACGCCGGCTGCGCGCCTCGATCTGCGTGCTGGGCCCCCTGCTGGCCCGCCGGGGGTACGTGCGGGTGGCCCACCCGGGCGGGGACGCCATCGGCTCGCGGGGCCTGGACATGCACGTCTCCGGGCTGACCCGGATGGGCGCCGAGATCTCCGGCGAGCACGGCTTCGTGATCGCGTCGGCGCCGCACGGGCTGCACGGCGCGGAGGTCGTGCTCGACTTCCCCAGCGTGGGGGCGACGGAGAACCTGGTCATGGCGGCGGTGCTGGCCCGGGGGCCGAGCCTCATCGAGAACGCGGCCCGGGAGCCGGAGATCGTCGACATCTGCACCATGCTCAACCAGATGGGCGCCCGGATCTCCGGCGCCGGCACCTCCACGCTGCACATCGAGGGGGTGCCGGGGCTGCGGCCGGTGCGGCACGCCACGGTGGGGGACCGGATCGTGGCGGGCACCTGGGCGTTCGGCGCGGCGATGACCCGGGGGGACGTCACCGTCACCGGGGTGGAGCCGGCGTTCCTGGAGGTGGCGCTCGACAAGCTGGTCTCGGCCGGGGGCCTGGTGGAGACCCGGGGCGACGCGTTCCGGATCCGGATGGACGACCGCCCGAAGGCGGTGGACGTCGTCACGCTGCCGTACCCGGGCTTCGCCACCGACCTGCTGCCGATGGCGATCGGGTTGGCCGCGGTCAGCGACGGGGCCTCCCTGATCACCGAGAACATCTTCGACGGGCGGTTCATGTTCGCCAACGAGATGATGCGGCTGGGCGCGGACATCAAGACCGACGGTCACCACGCGGTGGTCCGGGGCCGGGAGGTGCTCTCCGGCGCGCCCGTCCGCGCCACCGACATCCGGGCCGGCGCCGGCCTGATCATCGCCGGGCTCTGCGCCGAGGGGGTCACCGAGGTCTCCCACGTGCACCACGTGGACCGGGGCTATCCGGACTTCGCCGCCGACCTGCGCGCGTTGGGCGTCGAGGTGGAGCGCGGCACCGCCCCGGAGGAGCCGGACCTGACCATCTGAGCCGCCGCGCCCCGCCCGACACCCCGGCCGCGAGGGCCGGGGGAGCCCGCCCGGGCCGTCGCCACGGCCACACGCCTTAGCACTCGTTCAGGCTCGCCGACTAGGGTGCTGACAGACACTCCAACAGGCGAGGGAGATAGAGATGGCGGGTCGACTCGCGGTCGTCGGTGCCGGGCTGATGGGTTCGGGCATCGCCCAGGTGGCGGCGCAGGCGGGCTGGCAGGTGACCCTGCGGGACCTGGACGACGCGGCCACCGGGCGCGGCATGGCCGGGATCCGGAAGTCGCTGGAGAAGTTCGCCGAGAAGGGGAAGATCGAGGCGTCCGACGTCGAGGCGACCCTGGCCCGGATCACCCCGACCACCGAGCTGGAGGCGGCTGCCGACGCGGACATCGTGGTCGAGGCGGTCTTCGAGCGGCTGGAGATCAAGCACGAGGTGTTCCGCGCGCTGGACAAGATCTGCAAGGCCGACGCGGTGCTCGCGACCAACACCTCGGCCATCCCGGTGACGCAGATCGCCGCGGTGACCGGTCGTCCGGAGGCGGTCGTCGGCACCCACTTCTTCTCGCCGGTGCCGATGATGAAGCTCTGCGAGCTGGTGCGCGGCTACAAGACCAGCGACGCGACGCTGGCGACGGCGAAGACGTTCGCCGAGGAGATCGGCAAGACCGTCGTGGTGGTCAACCGGGACATCGCGGGCTTCGTCACCACCCGGCTGATCTCGGCCCTGCTCGTCGAGGCCGTCAAGCTGGTCGAGGCGGGTGTGGTCTCGGCCGAGGACCTGGACACCGCCTGCCGGCTCGGCTTCGGCCACGCCATGGGCCCGCTGGCCACCGCCGACCTGACCGGCGTGGACGTGCTCATGCACGCCACGAAGAACATCCACACCGACACCGCGGACCAGAAGTTCTTCCCGCCGGAGCTGCTCCAGCGCATGGTCACCGCCGGCGACCTGGGCCGCAAGAGCGGCAAGGGCTTCTACACGTACTGAGTCGGCGCGGCGGACGGGGGCGGTGAGCCGCCCCCGTCCGGCTCAGCCGTCGCGCTTGGTCGTCCAGCGGAACGTGGTCAGGCAGAGCACCAGGCCGATCACGCACCAGGCGACGAGCACCAGGGCGACCCGGTCCAGCTCGAACGAGCCGCCCGGCTCGCGGGCGCCGAACGCGTCCGGCAGGAAGACCGAGCGCAGACCCTGGCACATCCACTTCAACGGGAAGAGCGCCGCCACCTGCTGCATCCACGTCGGCAGCTCGGTGAAGACGAAGAACACCCCGGAGATGAACTGGAGCACCAGCGCGACCGGCGTGACGACCGCCGAGCCGCTGCGGGCGGTGCGGGCCAGCGACGAGATGGCGATGCCGCACAGGGTGCAGGCGGTGACGCCGAGCACCGACACCCAGCCGAAGGTCAGCCACTTCGCGGCGGTGCCGGGCAGCTCCAGGTCGAACAGCGCCACCGAGACCGCGAGCAGCAGCACCGTCTCGGCGATGCCGATCGCCACCACCATGATCACCTTGCCAGCGAACCAGACCCACTTCGGCATCGGCGTGCCCCGGTAGCGCTTGAGCACGCCCCGGTCCCGCTCGATCGGGATCCAGATGCCCAGGTTCTGGAAGCTCACCGTCATCAGGCCGGTGGCGATCATGCCGGTGATGAAGTACTGCGTGTAGCTGACCCCGGGAGCGATCTCGTCGTCGAAGATCGCCGCGAAGATCAGGATCATGATGACCGGGAAGCCCATCGTGAAGACGACGGACTCCCGACTGCGCAGGAACTGGGTGATCTCCAGCCGGCTCTGCCGCAGGCTCAGGGCGACCGGACCGGGCCGCCGGGCCGGCGCCGTGGTGGCCGGCGCGGCCGGCTTCGTCGTGGTGGTCATCGGTGTCCGATCATGCGCAGGTAGATGTCCTCCAGGGTCGGCCGGGTCACCGTCAGGCCCGGGACCTCGCCGCCGAAGCGCGCGGCCAGCTCCGCCACGAGCGCCGTCGGCGTCGCGCTCTCCGCCGTCTGCCGCGCCCCCTCCGGCGTACGCCAGGAGACCGTGGCCAGGGCCTCGCGCCGGTTGCCCAGTTGGTCGGGCGTGGCCACCTCGACCACCCGACCGCCCGCGATCACGCCGACCCGGTCGGCGAGGGACTCCGCCTCGTCGAGGTAGTGGGTGGTGAGCACGATGGTGGTGCCGGCGGCGGCCAGGTCGCGGATCAGCTCCCAGAACTCCCGGCGCGCCTCCGGGTCGAAGCCGGTGGTCGGCTCGTCGAGGAAGAGCAGCTCGGGGCGGCCGACGATGCCGAGCGCCACGTCGAGCCGGCGCTTCTGCCCGCCCGAGAGGGTGTGCGTACGGGCCTTCGCCTTGCCGGCCAGCCCGACCCGCTCGATGACCTTGTCGGGGTCGTCCCCGTCGGCGTAGAAGCCGGCGAAGTGGCGCACCACCTCGGCGACCGTCAGCTCGTCGAACTCACCGGTGCCCTGGAGCACGATGCCCACCCGCGAGCGCCAGTCCGGCGCCGGGCGGGCCGGGTCGCTGCCGAGGACGTCGACGTCGCCGGCGTCGCGCCGCCGGTAGCCCTCCAGGATCTCGACGGTGGTGGTCTTGCCGGCGCCGTTGGGGCCGAGGAGGGCGAAGACCTCGCCGCGGTGGACGTCGAGGTCCACGCCCGCGACGGCGACGTTGTCCCCGTACGCCTTGCGCAGCCCCCGCACGGAGATCGCCAGCTCGTCATGCATGCCTCAAGTGTGCGACCTGGCCACGGCGGCGGGCCGGCCGGGGTGTGGTGGTGGCGCCCATGTCGGGCGCTTCGCACCCGGGTTTCCGCTCCATGGAGCTGTGTGGTTTTCCACAGCCCTGGTGACTGAACGGTAACTTAGACTCCCGCCATGGACGAGAAGGCACTCCCTGGCCGGCTGCCCGAGCGCGACCGCCCCTGGGTGATGCGCACCTACGCCGGGCACAGCTCGGCCGCCGCGACCAACGCGCTCTTCCGCCGCAACCTGGCGAAGGGGCAGACCGGGCTGTCGGTCGCCTTCGACCTGCCGACGCAGACCGGCTACGACCCCGACCACGAGCTCGCGGCCGGCGAGGTGGGCCGGGTGGGCGTCCCGGTGGCGCACCTCGGCGACATGCGGGCCCTCTTCGACGGCATCCCGCTGGCCGACATGAACACGTCCATGACCATCAACGCGCCGGCGATGTGGCTGCTCGCCCTCTACGGCACGGTCGGCGCCGAGCAGGGCGCGGAGCTGTCCCGCTGCGCCGGCACCACACAGAACGACATCATCAAGGAGTACCTCTCCCGGGGCACCCACATCTTCCCGCCGGCCGCGTCGCTGCGGCTGACCGCCGACGTCGTGGCGTACACGCTGCGCGAGATGCCGCGCTGGAACCCGGTGAACATCTGCTCGTACCACCTCCAGGAGGCCGGCGCGACGCCGGTGCAGGAGGTCGGCTTCGCGCTCTCCACCGCCGTCGCCGTGCTCGACGCGGTCCGCGACTCCGGGCAGGTGCCCGCCGAGCGCATGGGCGACGTCGTGCAGCGGATCTCCTTCTTCGTCAACGCCGGGGTGCGCTTCGTCGAGGAGATCGCCAAGATGCGCGCCTTCGGCGTGCTCTGGGACGAGATCACCCGCGAGCGCTACGGGGTGCAGAACCCGAAGCAGCGGCGGTTCCGCTACGGCGTGCAGGTCAACTCGCTGGGCCTGACCGAGGCGCAGCCGGAGAACAACATCCAGCGCATCGTGCTGGAGATGCTCGGCGTGACCCTCTCCCGGGACGCCCGGGCCCGCGCCGTCCAGCTGCCCGCCTGGAACGAGGCGCTCGGGCTGCCCCGGCCGTGGGACCAGCAGTGGTCGCTGCGGATGCAGCAGGTGCTCGCGTACGAGTCGGACCTGCTGGAGTACCCGGACCTGTTCGAGGGCTCGCACGTGATGACCGCGTTGGTCGACGGGATCGTCGCCGGCGCCCGGGTCGAATTGGAGAAGGTGCTGGAGATGGGCGGCGTGGTGGCCGCCGTCGAGACCGGCTACCTCAAGAGCGCGCTGGTCGCCTCGCTGGCCGAGCGGCGCCGCCGGATGGAGTCCGGCGCCGACGTGGTGGTCGGCGTCAACAAGTTCACCGAGACCGAGCCGTCGCCGCTGACCGCCGCCGGCGCCGAGTCCGTCGAGCAGGTGGACCCGGCCGTCGAGGCGGCGGCCACGGCCTCCGTACGCCGGTGGCGGGCCGGTCGGGACGACGCGGCCGTCGACGCGGCGCTGGCCCGGCTGCGCGCGGACGCCGCGACCACGACGAACCTGATGCCGGCGACGTTGGAGTGCGTGCGGACCGGGGTGACCACCGGCGAGTGGGCCGGCGCGCTGCGCCAGGTCTTCGGCGAGTACCGGGCGCCCACCGGCCTGACCGGCGCCGCCGGCTCCGGCGGGGACCCCGGCCTGGCCGCCGTCCGCGCGCGGGTTGCCGCCACCGCCCGCGAGCTGGGCAGCGGCCGGCTGCGGCTGCTCGTCGGCAAGCCCGGCCTCGACGGGCACTCCAACGGCGCGGAGCAGATCGCGGTACGCGCCCGCGACGCCGGCTTCGAGGTGGTCTACCAGGGCATCCGGCTGACCGCCGGGCAGATCGTCGCCGCCGCCGTGGAGGAGGACGTGGACCTGGTCGGCCTCTCGGTGCTCTCCGGCTCGCACCTGGCGGCGGTGCCGGCGGTGCTGGACGGTCTGCGTGCCGCCGGCCGCCCGGACCTGCCGGTGGTGGTCGGCGGGATCATCCCCGCCGGCGACGCGCAGCAGCTCCGGGCCGCCGGGGTGGCCCGGGTCTTCACGCCCAAGGACTTCGCCCTGACCGGGATCATCGACGAGCTGGTCACCGTGGTCCGGGAGGCCAACGGCCTGCCCTGACGGGAGAGCCCGTGGTGGCGCTGGTCGACGTGCCGGGCGTGCACGAGGCCGGCGCGGCACGCGTCGCCAGGGGCCCTCTCCGCCGGGTGGTGCGGTCCCGCCCACGGGGCGCGCCGGTCCGGCGCGCCCCGGGCGAGGTCAGCGGCTGGTGTACGTCATGCAGTCGGCCATGTCGTTGTCGGGGCCGACCTTGATCGACGGCGCGTGGCATTCCAACTGCTCGTTGTGTCGGCAGTCCGCGCGTTGGCAGGCACCGACCTGCGCGGTCATGCCGCCGTCCACCCCGCCACGGACCGCCGGCATCTCGACGAAGGTGTGGCAGTGCGCGTGGTCCGGACTGCCGATGGTGATGGCGAAGGCGTGGCAGTCGTTGGTGTGGTTGTACGAGCACGCCGCCACGACACACTCCTGGACGCGGGGCATCTCCACTGCTGCGGTCACGGTGACCTCCTTAGTGTCTTGCCCCGATTTTAGGCTTTTGCGGGTTTTGCCGAGCCGGGTTCAGCCCACCCCGAGCACCTCCGACAGCGGGGCCGGCTCCAGGCCGCGCTCCGCCAGCCCGGCCAGGATGTGCGGCAGCGCCTCGTCCGTCATCGGCGCGTTCGCCTCCGTCACGTGCAGCACGATCACCGAGCCGGGTCGCACCCCCTCCAGCGACGCGCGCACCACCGGCCGCCAGGACTTCGCGAACGGGTCACCGCTGACCACGTCGCCGTCCACCACCGTCACCCCCAGCGGCGCCAGCGCGGTCAGCGCCTTCCGGTCGTGGCACAGCCCCGGGAAGCGGAAGTACCGGGTCTGCCGCCCCCCGTACGCGGCCATTACGTCGAACGTCCGCGCCACGTCGGCGGTCATCTCGCGCTCCGCGATGCGGGGTAGGCCGTAGCAGTCCGGGGTGAAGGCCAGATGGCCGTACGTGTGGTTGGCCAGCTCGAAACGCGGGTTCCCGGCGAGTCGGCGGGTCACGTCCGGGTACTGCTCGACCCACTTGCCCGTGAGGAAGAACGTCGCCGGCACCCGCTCCCGCTCCAGCAGGTCGATGATCTTCAGGTTCGCGTACGACCGCACCGCGCCACTGCGCAACTGGTACCGCATCGCGTCCGTCATGTCGGCGTCGAAGGTGAGCGCCACCTTGTTCCCCGTACGCGGCCCGTGGTCGACGACGGGCGGCCTGGTCCCGGGCGGGGTGGCGCCGGGGACCGTCCCGCTCGGCGCGGCCGGGGCTGCGGCCGTCGGCTCCTGACCGGTCGACGCCGTGGGCGTCGGCGGTGGGCCGGTCGGGGGCGTGGTCTGTCCTGGGGCGGTCGGGGTCTGCGGGGCTTGGCCCGTCTCCGTCTGGCCCGTCGCCGTGGCCCGGACGATGCCGGCGGTGGCCGGCGCACGCACCGGCGCCGGGGCGGCGAGGAGGGCTGCGGCGGCGGCCACGGCGACCAGGGTCGCGACGAGCGGAACGCGGGGGATATTCACGTGCACCGGGAGATGATGTCAGCGCGTCGGGGTTCCCGGGTGCCCTGGCACCGTGGCGTGGCGTTCGGTTCGCGGCTGTCGGTTCGTCTGGTGCGGCTCGGCTCCGCTGCGGCTCCGACTCCGGTTCCGGTTCGCGGGAGATCTTGGTAGGAACGTGCCCCTCCAGGGGTCGGTATCTACCAAGATCTGCTGCGAGTCGTCGCCGCATCCGACTGCGTGGGCTGTCGGATGTCGTGGCGGGGCGTCCGGTGCGGTGTCGCCGGCCGGTCGTCTTCGCGTCGCATCACGGCGCGGATGTCCGGTTTCGGCGTGTGATCGGGGGCATCGTGGGGGCGGAATCGTGGGCGGGGGGGGTCGTTACACCCTGCGTACGACCGAGCAAGGCCACGTCGCCCCGACGCGATGGCGTGCCGGGGTCCCGGAATGATGGCGGGCCGGCGGTCGTTACACATGGTCCGGCCGACGTGAGGGCATCCCCCGGCCCCGCGAGACAGCCGGCCTCTTCCGACCCGCACATGGTTCGAGCATCCGGCCGACACGGCCGATCTGATCTTTCCTCCAGCGAGACGCCGGAGATCCCTCCGGTTCCGTGGAGATCCCCCGAGTTCCTTGGGCGCCGGACGGTGCTTGCACCCGCGCGAAAGCCGATCCCCCTTTTCGGTGTGTGGGTGCCAACCCCCGAATGGAGCATCTGTGATGAACACGATCATGCGTAAGAGCGTTCTTGGTATTGCTGGTCTGGCTGTTGCCGGTGGTCTGGCCGCCGGTCCGCTGAACCACGCCGAGTCGAGCGCGCCGGTGCAGGCGGCGACCCCGATCACCGCCGTCGCGGTGCAGGCCGACAAGCCGGACATGGGCAGGCTGGTGCCGCACGGTGTGCAGGGCGCGCAGTCGCGCATCGACCTGTCCGACGAGCAGGTCGCCAACGTGAAGGCGATCATCGC